>NZ_JBQFRU010000005.1:0-431899 GCF_056537585.1 Ruegeria sp. C9 | reverse complement strand
CCGGCGCCGCGCCAAGCGCGGCGCCGGGCCCAAATTCCGATACATGGAATCGGCGCAGCCGATTCCATGTATCGGGTGCGGGAGTGTTCGCTCACCCGCAGTGCTTAGACCTGACGGACGGCCCCTTTTGCGGCACTGGTCGTCAATTTGGCATAGGCTTTTAGCGCGGTGGACACTTTACGCTTACGTGGTGCAACGGGCTGCCAGCCCTTCTCGTCCTGCTCTTCGCGCCGCGCGGCCAGGTCTTCGTCGGAGACCGCCAGATGGATGCTGCGGTTGGGAATGTCGATTTCGATCGTGTCGCCGGTTTTCACCAAACCGATCTCACCACCTTCCGCTGCTTCGGGCGAGACGTGGCCGATTGATAAGCCCGAGGTGCCACCCGAGAAACGACCGTCAGTCAGCAGCGCGCAGGCTTTGCCCAGCCCCTTGGATTTCAGATACGAAGTCGGATACAGCATTTCCTGCATTCCCGGCCCACCACGCGGGCCTTCGTATCGGATCACCACCACGTCACCTTCCTTGACCTTGCCGGTCAGGATGTCATTGACAGCCTGGTCCTGGCTTTCGCAGACATAAGCTGAGCCTGTGAATTTCAGGATGTTCTCATCCACACCCGCAGTTTTCACGATACAGCCGTCGCGCGCAATGTTGCCGAACAATACCGCCAGACCGCCATCCTGGCTGAATGCGTGCTCTTTCGAGCGGATCACGCCGCCTTCGCGGTCAGTGTCGAGCTCCTTGTAGCGGTTCGACTGGCTGAAGGCTTGTGTAGTACGCACGCCGCCGGGCGCCGCTTTGAATAGGTCCTGAGCCTTCGGGTTGTTGGCGACTTTGATGTCCCAGTTGGCAATTGCTTCGCCCATGGTGCCCGAATGCACTGTATGGCAATCCTCATGCAGCAAGCCTGCGCGGCTGAGTTCACCAAGGATCGAGAAGATGCCACCAGCGCGGTGGACGTCTTCCATGTGCACGTTTTCGATGTTGGGCGCGACTTTGCACAAACAGGGCACCTGGCGGCTCAGGCGGTCCATGTCGGACATGGTGAAATGCACTTCACCTTCGTGCGCGATGGCCAGCAAATGAAGCACCGTATTGGTCGATCCACCCATTGCGATATCCAAGCTCATGGCATTTTCGAACGCGTCGAACGTGGCGATTTCACGCGGCAGGAAGCCTTTCTCGTCTAGATCATAGTGGCGCTTGGTGATCTCGACGATGCGGCGACCAGCTTCCAAGAACAACTCTTTACGGTCGGCATGTGTGGCCAGGGTCGAGCCATTGCCCGGCAGCGCCAGACCCAGTGCTTCGGCCAGACAATTCATCGAGTTCGCGGTGAACATGCCCGAGCATGAACCACAGGTTGGACAGGCGTTTTCTTCAATGTGTTGCACCTGCTCATCGGTAAATCGATCATCCGCTGCGGCAACCATCGCGTCGACAAGGTCGATCTTCTTGGCGTCCAGATCGGCGATGTCGATCTTGCCCGCTTCCATAGGTCCACCCGAGACAAAGATCGCAGGGATGTTCAGACGCATGGCCGCCATCAACATGCCGGGCGTGATCTTGTCGCAGTTCGAGATACAGACCATAGCGTCCGCGCAGTGGGCGTTAACCATGTATTCAACAGAATCCGCAATCACCTCACGCGAGGGCAGCGAATACAGCATCCCGTCATGGCCCATGGCGATGCCGTCATCGACCGCGATGGTGTTGAACTCTTTGGCGACACCGCCAGCGGCTTCAACCTCGCGCGCAACCATCTGTCCCAGGTCCTTCAGGTGGACGTGACCGGGTACAAACTGGGTGAACGAGTTGACGATGGCGATGATCGGTTTGCCGAAATCGTCGTCTCCCATACCGGTGGCGCGCCACAGGCCGCGGGCACCGGCCATGTTGCGGCCATGGGTGGAGGTTCTGGATCGGTACATTGGCATGATGCTGTATCCCTATTGCCCAAACTGCGATATTGGGCGTGTACGTTATAGCGCACGTATCATATGTACGTTATAACGCACAAGACAAATCGCAGGGCGCGGGTATGGAATCGGACGAACTAACGCTGAAACTAAGGGATGTGCGGGCGGCATCCGGGCTGAGCCTGTCAAAAGTCGCGGAACTCACCGGGGTCAGCAAAGCCATGCTGGGCCAGATCGAGCGTGGCGAATCAAGCCCGACCATCGCGACCCTGTGGAAGATCGCGAAGGGTTTCCAGCTCCCGCTGAGTGCTTTGATTGGTACTGCTGCAATGCGTGACACGACAGACGCTGATGTGTTCAGTACCGTGAGATTTCCGGGAAGTATTGAAGTCAAGATTGTCTTTCCTTTTGATCCCGCATTGGGGGCCGAAACATTTCATGTCGAGTTGTCACCCAATCAAAGCCACGAATCTCCGGCCCATGCAGCAGGCGTAACCGAAGAGGTTTTTGTTCTGAGCGGAGCTTTGGACGTGCTGCGAAATGGAAACTGGGTTCCGCTGCAATCCGGTCAAGGGTTGCGATTTTCTGCGGATGTGCCGCATGGATACCGCGCTGGTGATCAGGGAGCTGCTTTTCTAAATATGCACCACTATTCGCAACCAGCGGAAGTTTCAGAATAGGAAAGCCCCATACAATGACCGCACTACTGGACAGTTTGACCGTCGTCGATGCCATCGGCTCATTCGGGGCTTTGATCGTAGTTGCGGCATATTTTGCGACCCAGATGCGAGTGATGAACTCGGAGGATCTGGCCTTTCCGCTGGTGAATCTTATCGGTTCGGTGCTGATCGTGTTCTCACTGCTGCAGAACTTCAATCTGGCGTCGATGCTGATCGAAGGCTTCTGGATCATCATCAGCGTTATTGGGATCATCCAGTATTATCGCCTGCGTCGATTGCGATAAATCCAGTGTGGTCGGGACGCTAGCGCTATCCAGCCTTGAACCTGCATCCTGCCAAGTATAGGGAAAACCCAAGCTCGCTTAGGGGAGGCATAGATGCAGGACGATCCAAAAACCCTCGTTTCTACCGAATGGCTTGCCGCACATCTCAAGGATCCGGATCTAAGGATTCTGGATGGGTCGTGGTACCTGCCGCAGCAAGCGCGAGACGCCAAGGCAGAGTATGACGCTGCCCACATCCCTGGTGCGCGGTTCTTTGATATTGATGAGATATCCGACCATCGTTCTGACCTGCCGCATATGGCACCTCCGGTCGAGAAGTTCATGTCGCGCCTGCGCGCGATGGGCGTTGGCGATGGCCATCAGGTCGTGGTCTATGACGGCGCGGGGCTGATGTCGGCGGCGCGGGTCTGGTGGTTGTTCCGTCTGATGGGACAGGACAATATTGCCGTTCTGGATGGTGGATTGCCCAAATGGCAGTCCGAAGGGCGCGAGATCGAAGACCTGCCCCCCATTATTCGCGACCGTCATATGACGGTGCGGGTTCAGAACCACCTTGTCCGCGATGTGACGCAAGTTTCCTCAGCCGCGAAGCTTGCGGATCACGAGATCATCGATGCCCGTTCGGCGGCCCGTTTCTTCGGGACCGAAGCCGAACCGCGCGAGGGGTTGCGCTCGGGTCATATCCCAGGCTCGCGCAACGTGCCTTTTGGAATGCTGTTGAACAAGAATGGCACGATGAAGTCGCCCGAAGACTGCCGCGCGGTTTTTGAAGATGCCGGCGTCGACTTATCGAAACCCGCGATCACATCCTGTGGCTCTGGTGTGACTGCCGCAATTCTCAGCCTTGCATTGGAACGCATGGGCAAGAAAGACCACGCGCTTTATGACGGCTCCTGGGCTGAATGGGGTGCCTTCCCAACCCTGCCCGTCGCAACCGGAGAGAACTGATGTTCGAGAACCTTAAACCGCAGCCAGCAGACAAGATTCTGGCATTGATGCAGATGTACCGCGACGACCCACGTGATCACAAGATCGATCTGGGCGTTGGCGTCTACAAGAATGCCGAGGGGGTCACTCCGGTGATGCGCGCGGTGAAAGCAGCTGAAAAGCGTATTCTCGAAGAGCAGGAGAGCAAGGCTTATACCGGTCTGGCTGGTGATCCAGCCTTTGCGGACGCGATGATCGACTTGATCCTCGGAAATTCTGTCCCGCGTGGCAACATTGCAGCCGTAGCCACCCCCGGTGGTACCGGAGCCTGTCGTCAGGCGTTTGAGATGATCCGTATGGCCAACCCCACCGCGCGTGTTTTCGTGTCGAACCCCACATGGCCAAACCATTTGTCGATCCTGAACTATCTAGGGATCGAGACAGTCCAATACCGTTATTTCGACGGAGAATCGCGTGGCGTCGATTTCGACGGTATGATCGAGGACCTGAAAACTGCCAATGCAGGCGACGTGGTTCTTCTGCACGGCTGTTGCCACAACCCAACGGGTGCCAACTTAAATATGGTGCAATGGCAAGAGGTCGTGAACCTGATCAACGCGCGTGGCCTCGTCGCAATGATCGACATCGCCTATCAGGGCTTTGGCGACGGTCTGGAAGAAGATGCGCAGGCAACCCGTCTGGTGGCATCGTCAGTGAAGCGCTGTCTGATCGCGGCGTCTTGTTCGAAGAACTTCGGCGTCTACCGTGAACGCACCGGCCTGCTGATGGCGATCAGTGACGATCCGGCACAGACTGCACTGAACCAGTCTACGCTGGCATTTCTGAACCGCCAGAACTACTCGTTCCCGCCTGATCACGGCGCGCGGGTGGTGACGACGATCCTGAATGACGATGCTCTGCGGGCAGATTGGGCGACCGAATTGGAAGATGTCCGCCTTTCCATGCTGGGCCTGCGTCAGCAACTGGCTGATGAGTTGCAGAGCCTTAGTGGATCGGATCGATTTGGATTTATCGCCCAGCATCGCGGCATGTTCTCGCGACTGGGGGCCGCGCCAGAACTGGTTGAAAAGCTGCGTGCCGATCACGGCATTTACATGGTCGGTGACAGCCGTCTGAACATCGCTGGTTTGAACGCCAATACTGTGCCCATTTTGGCGCAGGCGATTGTCGATGTCGGCGTCTGAGCGATATCTTTGAATGAAGGAAAACCCGGGCGCGAACGCCCGGGTTTTTTTGTTTTTACTTGGTTGGCTATTAGCCTTTGGAGAATTCCGGATACGCTTCCATACCCAGTTCAGCCATGTCGAGGCCGTTGATCTCGTCCTCTTCGCTAACACGGATACCTACGGTGGCCTTCAGGATCGACCAAAGGATAAGAGCAGCACCAAAGGTGAAGACACCATAAGCAATGATCCCGGTCAGCTGAGTGATCAGGCTGGCTTCGCCATAGAAGATCACGGCGATGGTGCCCCAGATGCCAGCGAACAGGTGGACCGGGATGGCGCCGACTACGTCGTCGATCTTGAACTTGTCCAGCATCGGAACCGCGAAGACCACAATGATGCCGCCCACAGCACCGATCCACAGAGCGCCGAACAGGGTTGGGGCCAGCGGCTCAGCAGTGATCGACACCAGTCCCGCCAGCGCGCCGTTCAGCACCATGGTCAGGTCGGGCTTTTTGTACAGCAGCTGTGTCATGATAAGGGCGGCAACGGCACCGGATGCAGCGGCCATGTTAGTGTTGGCAAAGATGCGCGATACGTCCGAGACATCTCCTACAGTGCCCATCGCCAGCTGCGAACCACCGTTGAAGCCGAACCAACCCAGCCACAGGATAAAGGTACCCAGAGTGGCCAGAGCCAGGTTCGAACCAGGCATCGGGTGCACTTTACCGTCCTTGTACTTACCGATGCGCGGCCCAAGGATGAGAGCACCTGCCAGAGCCGCCCAGCCACCGACCGAGTGCACGATGGTTGAACCAGCGAAGTCCGAGAAGCCTGCTTCGGACAGCCAACCACCACCCCACTGCCACGAGCCCGAGATCGGGTACATGATGCCGGTTAGGACAACAACGAAGGCAAGGAAGGGCCACAATTTGATCCGTTCAGCCACCGCGCCGGATACGATCGAGGCGGTTGCGGCGACGAAGACCAGCTGGAAGAAGAAATCCGACCCGATCGAGGCGTAGTCGAGTGCCGCGGCATCTGCACCGACGCCCACCGGGTCAAGCACAGTGGTTGAGAAGAACGGACCCAGCCAGCCCGAAATAGTCCAGCCGTCGCCGGGATACATCAGGTTAAAGCCGATCAGCCAGTACATGATCGCGGCGATTGAAAACAGCGCGATGTTCTTGATCATCTGCATCGCGACGTTCTTGGACCGCACCAGCCCACCTTCGAGCATGGCAAAGCCTGCAGCCATGAAGAACACCAGAAAGCCACCCATCAGGAACAGCAGCGTGGTGAAGATATATTGGGTGTGTTGCGCGGGCTCGCCGGTAGCGGCCTCTTGCGCAAGACCCATCTGCGGCAGTGCGACGATCGCAGCGGCAGGGATGAGAGATTTCATCAGGTTCATTGTCAGTCCTCGAGTGATTGTGAATGAGCGCGCTTAAAGCGCCTCTTCGTTGGTTTCCCCGGTCCGCACGCGCAGGGCTTGCTCGACATCGAGGACGAAAATCTTGCCGTCACCGATCTTGCCGGTCTTGGCGGTTGTGGTGATGGTCTCGACGATCTGGTCGGCCATGGTGGCGGGCACCACGATCTCAAGCTTGATCTTGGGAACGAAATTCACGGCGTATTCGGCACCGCGATAAATCTCGGTGTGACCCGATTGCGAGCCAAACCCTTTGATCTCAGTCACCATCATGCCGCGCACGCCTGCATTGGTCAGTGCCTCGCGCACCTCCTCAAGCTTGAACGGTTTGATTGTCGCAATGATCAGTTTCACGTCTTTCCCCTCTACTACTCCGGGCGGCCCGGCATTTTGCACCTGCAGAAAAATGCGCGACAGAGGTTCAGATGGAACGTTTTCGGAGGGTAAATGAGGGTAAAAAATCAGCAATTATGCACAATTTTTGCACAAAACACGCTACTTGGTGAAAATATAGGCAAACTTGTGAGGGGAAATACGGGTATTTCACACCTCTACATGGCCGTTCCGGCGGGGTATGGTGCCCCAAAAGCATAACCGGGCAGAGTTTGAGCATGACTGAGTCCAACCGTCGCAAATCGCGCCTTGTCGCGGATAAAAGGTACCCGACCAAAGGCCGAAAGCCTGCGGCGACCAAGCGGGCTGCAAAACCCGCTGGTAAGAAGTCGACGGCCCGAAAAGCCGCTCCGCGCAAAACGGCGCGGAAGAAAACGCGGCGCAGTTCTGGTGGGAAGGGCGGTGGCATTTTCCGCCGGCTGTTCCGCTGGTTCTGGCGCATAATTTGGGGGATCAGTTGGAGGGTCGGCGCAGTGGCGGGGTTGCTGTTGGCGCTGGCGGTGGGTGTTGTTTACACCTCATTGCCGGATGTCGATGCCCTGCTTGATGGGCGGGCACGCGGTTCGGTGACCTTGCTGGATCGCGACGGCAAGGTCTTTGCCTGGCGTGGCGATCAGTTTGGCGGCGTGATTACGGCGGATACAGTTTCGCCGCATCTCAAGAACGCCGTGATTGCAACCGAGGATAAGCGGTTCTACCGCCATTTCGGCGTCAGCCCGCGCGGTGTCGCCAGCGCGGTACGCATCAACCTGAGCGAAGGACGTGGACCGCTGTCTGGTCACGGTGGTTCAACGATCACCCAGCAAACCGCGAAACTTCTATGCCTGGGTGTGCCTTATGAGCCCAGCGAATGGGAGTCTGAGGCTGCATATGAAGCCGATTGCCGTCAGGGTTCGCTATGGCGCAAGGCGAAAGAGGCAGTTTATGCCATTGCGATGGAGGTCAAATACTCCAAGGATGAAATTCTGACGATCTATCTGAACCGCGCCTTCCTCGGTGCGGGAGCCCGCGGCTTCGAGGCCGCCAGCCAGCGGTATTTCGGTATTTCAGCAGCCGAAGTGTCTCCGGCCGAGGCAGCAATGCTGGCAGGTCTATTGGTGGCCCCGACACGCTATGCGCCAACGAACAACCTGCAACGTTCACAAGATCGGGCACGTTTGGTGGTTGGGTTAATGGAGGCTCAGGGCTATCTGAGCAGCGCGCAGGCCAGCGAGGCCCGCAGCCGTCCGGCGCAGTTGTCCGAGGCCGCTGCCGCGCGTGCTGGTGGTTACTTTGCCGATTGGGTCATGGCCAGCGGGCCCGAGTTTTTCACACGTAACACAACCGAGGACGTGGTGATCCGAACCACACTGGATCAGCGCATTCAAACGTCGGCAGAAGAGGCGCTGAAATTCATCTTCCAGGAGAAGGTGCGCGAAGGGTCCAAAGCGCAGGCCGCTATTGTGGTGATGTCAGCGGATGGCGCGGTTCGAGGTATGGTCGGTGGGCGCAAGACCCGTGTTTCGGGGGCGTTCAACCGGGCTACGCAGGCTCTGCGTCAAACGGGTTCGTCGTTCAAACCGTTTGTCTATGCGACGGCCTTGGAGTTGGGTTATTCACCGCTGGACACGGTGATGGATGAACCAACGTGCTGGAACATCGCAGGTTCAGGTCAGTGGTGCCCGAAGAACTACACCAATAAGTTCTATGGCCGGGTGACATTAGCAGATGCGTTGAAGAATTCGTTGAATATTCCCGCAGTCAAAGTGGCGGATATCTCGGGGCTGGACAACGTGCGCACGGTTGCCAGTGGTTTCGGCCTTTCAAGTGATCTGGCCGAGGGACTCGCGCTGGCGCTCGGCGCATCGGAAAGCACGCTGATAGAGATGACGGGCGCTTACGCTGGTATCCTGAACGGCGGTTCAGCGGTGGAACCCTATGGTCTGACCGAGTTGAAGCTGCTTGGTGAGACCGATCCAGTTATGATCACGACAACCGGTATCGGTGAACGCGTCATCAACGACAAGGCCGCCAAACAACTGACCTGGATGATGGAGCGTGTGGTCTCTGAAGGTACAGGCGGACGGGCAAAGCTGCCGGGCTGGCAGGTGGCGGGCAAGACCGGCACGACCCAGGCCGCACGTGATGCGTGGTTTATCGGATTTACCGCGGACTACGTTACGGGCGTTTGGATGGGGTATGATGACAATACGCCGTTGTCAGGTGTCACGGGTGGAGGCTTGCCGGCGGAGATATGGAAAGAGACCATGCTGCGCGTGACAGAAGGGATGACGCCCACGCCGTTGCCCATGTTGGTGCCGGACCCACCGGTTAGAACCGCGCAGCCGCAGCAACAGCGCCGTAAGAATCAAACCGGTTTGGACCGTGCGATCAACAACCTGCTGAACAACATCTTCGGAAACTGACCAACAAAAAAAGGCGGTGCGCTGGGCACCGCCTTTGATGTCTGAATGATCGTAAGATCAGACGCTTTCGTCTAGCGCTGCCAGAATTGCATCACCCATTTCGCTGGTCGAAACCGGCTCAACCCCTTCTTCGGCCAGCAGGTCAGCTGTGCGAACGCCGTCGGCCAGAACCTTCTCGATCGCGGTTTCCAGACGATCCGCTTCGTCGCCTTGGTCAAAGCTGTAGCGCAGTGCCATGGCGAAGCTGAGGATACACGCAATTGGGTTGGCCTTGCCTTGACCTGTAATGTCCGGGGCCGAGCCATGAACGGGTTCATACATGGCCTTAGGGCGGCCATTCGCCATCGGTGCGCCCAGCGAGGCAGACGGCAGCATGCCCAAAGACCCGGTCAGCATCGCTGCGCAATCGGATAGTACATCGCCAAACAGGTTGTCGGTGACGATCACGTCAAACTGTTTGGGCGCGCGCACAAGCTGCATCGCGCCGTTGTCTGCATACATGTGTGACAGCTCGACCTCGGGGTATTCCTGACCGACACGTGTCACGACCTCGCGCCATAGGATGCCCGATTCCATCACATTGGCTTTTTCCATCGAGCACAGTTTCTTGTTCCGGCGCATCGCCAGCTCAAACGCGGAACGTGCTGCGCGTTCGATCTCGGATTCGGTGTAGCGCTGGGTGTTGATGCCAACGCGCTCATTGCCTTCTTCAAAGATGCCGCGCGGCTCACCGAAGTAGACACCCGATGTCAGCTCGCGCACAATCATGATGTCGAGGCCAGCGACCACATCCTTCTTCAGCGAAGAGAAATCCGCCAGCGCGTCGAAGCACTGAGCTGGGCGCAGGTTGGAATACAGGTCCATTTCCTTGCGCAAACGCAGCAGTCCGCGTTCGGGTTTCAGGCTGAAATCCAGATCGTCATACTTAGGGCCGCCAACAGCCCCCAGCAGCACGGCGTCGACGTCTTGTGCCTTGGCCATGGTCTCATCCGATAGGGGCTTCCCGTGCGCATCATAGGCAGCGCCGCCGACCAGATCCTCGCTCACGTCAAATTGAAGACCGCGATTGGCGCCGAACCAATCGATGATTTTGCGCACTTCGGCCATAACTTCCGGGCCAATTCCGTCTCCGGGCAGGATGAGGAGCGAGGGGTTGGACATCGACAGTCTCCTTGCGTTTTGTCGCACAGGCCCTAGCGTTTGCGGCGCATCGGGTCAATGAGACGAACCCATCAAATCACGAGGAAACCACATGCTGACACCCGGAAATCCGGCCCCATCGCTAAAAATCGAAACAGTAAGCCATGGCACCTTTGATCTTGAGCGCGACACGGGCGAAAACGGAACGCTGGTGATTCAGTATCGCGGCCTGCATTGCCCGATCTGCGTTCGCCAAATGGGTGAGGTCGAGGCTGCGCTGGATGAATTCGCCGAGCTGGGGATTGAGGTGATCATGATCACCACGGATACCGACGAACGTGCGGCCGAGACGGTTGAGAAGGCCGGAGTGTCGAAGCTGCGCGTAGGATACGGCCTGTCCATGGCCGACGCGCGGGATGTCTGGGGCCTGAACATCTCGGTGGCTCGTGAAGGTAGTGCCGAGCCAGCGTTGTTCGCTGAGCCAGGACATTTCTATATCAAACCTGATCAGACCCTCTATTACGTCTGGCAGCAGACAACGCCTTTTGCGCGGCCGCCGATGTCGGACATCGTCGGCGGTTTGAAATTCACCTTGGCCAATAACTATCCTGCGCGCGGCACCTATACCGGCGCGCTGTAGGCGGTTTTAAAGCCGGGCCTTCAACCCGTCGGCCAGCAGATCCCAGACTCTGCGAATGCGCGGGGTCTGTCGCATCGCCTGAGGGGCAGCCAGCCAGACCGGTAGCACCGGTATCTCGACATCAATATCTAGCACTTCGACCAGAGGATCGGACTGTGCGATGCTGAGTTGGCTGAAGCCCACCCCACACCCTGCGCGGATCAATTCCCAATAGGCAGTCTGGTTGTCGCATCGCGTGGCAAAGCTGTCCCGGCTGGCAGGCCAGCCCTTGTTCCGCATAGCGGTGATAATGTCTTCATTGGTGTCAAATCCCACAAGGTCGTGCTGCATCAGCTCTGTCGGCGTTGTTGGTCGCCCCGCACGATCCAGATAGCTTTGGGCGGCGCAGAAACATAACGGCACCTCGCCGATATGCTTTGCCACGATGTCGACCTGTTCGGGCCGATACATGCGCACGGCAATATCGGCCTCGCGGAACAGCAAGTTTTCGCTGGCATCCGAGGCGACCAGATCAAGCTGAATCGCCGGTTCTGCCTCACGGATTGCGGCAAGTATCGGCGGCAACAGGTGATGCGATACAAATACCGAAGCGGTGATCCTGACCGACCCTTCCAGCTGTTGCGCCTGACCCGCTGCCGTCAGCCCCAGGGCATTGACTGCGCTGTACATCTGCTGCGCCATTGGCAGCACTTGCTGCCCCACCTCGCTGAGCGTCAGTCCACGCGCGTGACGATCAAACAGCGAGACCCCCAATTCTTCTTCCAGCGCATGCACCTGACGACCAAGCGTCGGCTGGCTGCGACCCAGTTGCTTTGCGGCTGCGGATAGTGAGCCGGTTTCGGCAACCGCCAGAAAGCTTTGAACTAAGGACCAGTCGGATAGTTGGAGTGTTTTAGCCATTCAAAAACGAATACATAATCTGCGATTTTTCGCAATTTCCAAAACATCGTGAATGAATAGATTGATCCGGAACGGAGGGATCAATGCCACAAACGGTACTTATTCTCGGGGCCACCGGTCGATTTGGACGCAACGCTGCAAGAGCTTTTTCGGATGCGGGATGGATTGTGCAAAAGTTTGATCGACGCAGGGAGGAATTGCGCGCGGCGGTACATGGAGTAGACGTCATCGTGAACGCCTGGAATCCGCTTTACCCCGACTGGGCGGAGCAGGTGCCAGTGTTGCATCGTCAGGTAATCGCCGCTGCATCAGAGCGTGACTTGACGGTCATTGTCCCGGGGAACGTTTATGTTTTCGGTGCGGATACGCCCGGCCCCTGGTCTACCAGGACACCGCATCTTGCGCGAAATCCGTTGGGACGCATTCGGATCGAGATGGAAGAGGCTTATCGCGCCTCGTCGGTTCGGACCATCATGTTGCGGGCAGGTGATTTCATAGATACCACGGCCTCTGGCAATTGGTTCGATCAGATTCTCATCAAACACTTGCGGCGCGGGCGCTTTGTGTATCCCGGCAATCCGGATATCGCGCATGCTTGGGCCTATCTGCCCGATTTAACTCGCGCTGCTGTGGAGTTGGCAGAAATGCGCAGCCTGCTACCGCGTTTCTGCGATGTCCCCTATGCTGGATACACCTTGACTGGCAATGAAATGGCATTGGCGCTTTCGCAGGTTGCGGGGCGTAAACTCACCCTTAAACAGATGGCATGGTGGCCTTTGCATCTGGCCCGCCCGTTCTGGCGTATGGCGCCTCATTTGTTTGAGATGAGGTATCTATGGAATACTTCTCACCGGCTGGACGGACGCCTCTTTGATGCTCTGCTACCGGAATTTGCGCAGACCGACCTAAATGATGCGTTAAGGAACGCCGTGTCTGAACCTGTGCAATATGAATCCCGCCAGCGACTCGGCACAGTCATACGGTCATGATCGAAGCCTATTCGTCGAACAGATCGACCCAGACAAGCCGGTGACGGCTTGCGGCGACGGCCGCGTCACGGGATGTGGGTTCCGGCCAGTAAATGCCCGCATCGTGCACACGCCAATCCGCCGAAGGTAGGACATAATCCACTCTCATCTCGCCAACGCCCTTCCACAAAACTGTTGAAGTTGACCCCGCAGGGTCAACAGGCATCGGATCCTGCAGTTGCGGATTGGCCAGAAGATCACGGATTGCCGATTTGCGACCCTCGCCTTTGTAAGGATCCTGGTTCGCATCACCTGCGATGACAAAACGCCCCGCAGGTTTCTCACCCAGATCACCGTTCAGCAAAAGCGACCAGAGCCGAATTTCATCCCTGTTGCGCAGTCCGTTCCGATCTTCAGGTCCATCAAAGACAGGCGGGCTGGCGTGAAACGTCATCAGGTCTAGGCGACCACCCGGGGTGTCGACTGGAACGACCCAATGCGATGTAGAAGACAGCCGCTGAACAGCCTGCGCTTGTGGTGATGGGAAGGGCTCTCCATCCTCGGCTGGCAGCTGGGCATTCGGCAAGTCGCGCCACCGCAACTGGGTGAATGACCGCACTTGATCGGTAGCGATAGGATAGCGGGACAGCACTGCCAGCCCATTCTGGCCGGTGAACCGCCCCCAGCCTTGTGCATCGCCCGGGCCGCCCGTCTCGCCGTCCCCATCCAGATCCAACGCGGTTTCGATCCCGGAATTGGGTTGCTCGGCGTAACTGTATCGATAATCCAAGCCGTTGCTTTTCAGCGCCTCGACCAGCGCAGCAAGGGCAAGCCCGTCTAAATCCCAATCGATGCCTTGCAGCGCGACGATATCGGGACGGGTTGTCATCAGCACCTCGATCACCGCAGCGACCTGAGGGTCGTTCCGCCGAATATCACGCAGCAACAGGCCGGGACCTTCGCGACTGAGTTCTGTATTGAAACTTGCGATGCGCAATGTCTCTGCCTGTGCCGTAAAGGGCAACAGCAACAGAACCAGCAGTCGGATCATGCGATCTGAGTTGACTCGGAAGTTGAGTATGCGCGGCGCTTCTCAACGATCAGGCCGGCAATGCGTAGTGTCGCCATGCCTCGCATGATCATGCTGGCAGGCAGGAATGCCCATGCGCAAAGGGTCCAGATCAATGTCTGCGGATTGCTGAGCGCGATCGGCGTGATGAAAGCAGCCATCAGTTTGATCAGGGCGGGAATCAGGAAAGGCAGCAAAGCCCCAATTGCGATGTTGAGCCGCCCGTCACGCTGCAGACGGGTGACCACATCACCACCCTTGGTTGGGTCAAACAGCGGTAGATTGGTCCAGACGTTGAACGCGCCGTTGCCTGTTGGCCATCCCCGAAGCTTCACTGCATAGGCAAAGCTGGCGATGGTAACCAAGGCCGCGACATAAGCGACGCTGGCGGAGATACGCACCAAATCTACGAGGGGCTGGCTGGCATCGGCGGGCAGCATCAGAACCACAAGACGAACGGGGGAGTAGGGGAAATCCACCACATTCGCGACCATCAGGCCAACTGAATAAAACAGGCCAGTAAGTTCCGAGGGGGCATAGGCGTTCTTGCAGATCAGCGTCAGGAAGGTAACCATCGACATCAAACCGACAAAGCGCAGCCTGTTCACAGGTGGTGCGTCACGAAATTCGATAAAGCTTGGAAAGGCCGAGTTGTATTCCGAGAAAGTCAGGATAAACGCAAGGATCGCCAGAAAGACGACAATCTCAGTCCCATTCGACGTCGATGTAGGCAGGTACAACGCAGGGGTAAGCACCATAAGTGCTACCAATAATCCACGTATCGCCGCCCCCGTTGTGCGTGCAATCACAATCCGAACCCTTTTTCAAACCGGCGTAGTCGATTCTGTGCCGACTTATCGTCCAACTTGTGCTCACCGCTCGTTCGTTGGCGGCTACCTCATGGGTGCCAACTTTGCCGATAAGCGGTATTTCGCTCAAGCCAATGAGCAAATAACACGCAATTTCGGGCAAAATGATGGCGCAACTGGTGCGGGATTGCATCAATTTCGACGCAAATCCGACGTGTATCTCAAATTGATACCTACATGTTGTGGTGCTCTGGGTTTTTGCCCCAAGAATGCGAACAGGGCCGCGCTTGCGACCCTGTTAGGTTGAGTATCAACAGATTCGTCCCCAGAGTCATACCCAGGGGCGGGCCTGACTCGCATGATCTTCGAACTTGTCGATGTGATGGTCTTTTTCCATCGTCAGGCCAATATCGTCCAGACCGTTCAGCAGGCAGTGCTTGCGGTGTGGGTCAATGTCGAACTCGATGACCATGCCATCCGAAGTGGTAATCTGCTGATCTTCCAGATGCACCGTCATGCGGGCGTTTTCACCCTTGTGCGCGTCATCCATAAGAATCGCGTGATGCTCTTCTTCGACTACGATGGGCAGGATGCCGTTCTTGAAGCAGTTGTTGAAAAAGATGTCGGCGAAGCTGGTCGAGATCACCACCTTGATGCCGAAATCTTTGATCGCCCATGGCGCATGTTCCCGCGACGAGCCGCAACCGAAATTGTCGCCGGCCACCAGAATCTCGGTGTTGCGATAAGCGGGTTTGTTCAGAACGAAATCTTCGTTCTCGCCGCCATGATCGTGATAGCGCATCTCATCAAACAGCACGACACCCAGGCCAGAGCGTTTGATGGTTTTCAGGTGCACTTTGGGAATGATCATATCGGTGTCGATATTGATCAGTGGCATTGGGGCGGCCACCCCGTGGACTTTTTCGAACTTTTCCATTTCTACACTCCTGCGGGGTAGGGCCGCGCCCGTGCTCCGCGTTTAAGCTTCTTTCGCTTCTGTTGTTTCGTCCTTGGGTGCGTTCTTGACGAAGAACGCCATGAAGACCAATCCGAATCCGTTGAACAGCATCTCAATGCCCAGGAAGATCCCGAGTATGCTCAGCAGAGCAGCCGGTTCCTTGCCCACATAGGTCCAGATGATGCCGGCGAGGATGATCGACAAGATGCCCGAGATCATCGTGGGCCAGAAAAACTGCGTTCCTTTCATCTGGAACGACAGAATGACCCGCGCGATGCCGCCTGCCATGAACAGGATCAGCATCACAGTTGCCAGCGTCAGCGTGCCCTGCAGCGGGTGATCCAGAAAGGACCAGCCCAGAAACAGCATGACCGCACCCATGATGAGTGACAGGATCTTGTTGCCAGTGCCTTCAACCGTGAAGCCACCAACGATCTGCATTCCGCCCGCAATCAATAGCAGCACACCGGTTACTACTGTTACGGCAACGGACGCCACGACCGGTGCGCCTAATACGAACACCCCGAATGCTATGGACAAAAGTCCAAGCAGTAGCCATTTGACCCAATCACTCATGTTAGTCTCTCCATCAAATATCTAGATATGAGAGACTCTTACATCAATTCACGGACGTCTGTCAGCCGTCCTGTGATTGCCGCAGCGGCAGCCATTGCGGGGCTCAGCAGATGGGTACGCCCACCGCGACCCTGACGGCCTTCGAAGTTGCGGTTCGAAGTCGCGGCACAGCGCTCGCCCGGTTGCAGCTGGTCGGGGTTCATCGCCAGACACATTGAACAGCCCGCGAGACGCCACTCGAAACCGGCATCTTTGAAGATCTCGGCCAAACCTTCTTCTTCGGCCTGTGCACGCACCAAGCCCGAGCCTGGTACGACCATGGCGCGCATGCCGTCCTTGATCTTCTTGCCTTTCAGGATTTCCGCCGCAGCGCGCAGGTCTTCGATCCGACCGTTGGTGCAAGAGCCGATGAAAACAGTGTCGATTTCAACATCGCTCAGCTTTTGACCGGCTTCCAAGCCCATATACTCGATCGAACGGCGGGCCGCGTCGACTTTACCGCCTTCGAAATCTTCGGGATGCGGTACGGATGCGGTGATCGGCAGCACATCTTCGGGACTGGTGCCCCAAGTGACGACCGGCGCGATATCTTCACCACGCAGCGTGATGACTTTATCGAAATGCGCATCTTCGTCGGTGTAAAGCGTCTTCCACCAGTCCATCGCGGCTTCCCACTGCGCGCCTTTGGGGGCATGCGGGCGGCCTTTGACATATTCAAAGGTGGTCTCATCCGGCGCGATCAGGCCAGCGCGGGCACCGCCTTCGATGGCCATGTTACAGACGGTCATGCGCCCTTCCATCGAAAGATCGCGGATCGCTTCGCCGCAATACTCGATGACATAACCTGTGCCGCCAGCAGTACCGGTCTCGCCGATCACAGCCAGAGTGATATCTTTGGCGGTCACACCCGGCTGCAGTTTGCCGGTGATTTCGACCTTCATATTCTTGGACTTCTTCTGGATCAGAGTCTGGGTGGCCAGAACGTGTTCAACCTCGGACGTGCCGATGCCGTGGGCCAGAGCGCCGAATGCACCATGAGTCGCCGTGTGGCTGTCGCCGCAA
Source organism: Ruegeria sp. C9 (assembly GCF_056537585.1). NCBI lineage: Bacteria > Pseudomonadati > Pseudomonadota > Alphaproteobacteria > Rhodobacterales > Roseobacteraceae > Ruegeria > Ruegeria sp. C9. Next base: position 414,553 of record NZ_JBQFRU010000005.1, on the reverse strand, counting down.
ACAACGGTCATGCCGGGCAGGGTCCAGCCCTGTTCGGGGCCGACGATATGCACAATGCCCTGACGGACGTCGTGCACAGGGTAATAGTGAATGCCGAAATCTTTGGCGTTCTTGTCCAGTGCCTCGACCTGAATGCGTGATTCCGGGTTTTCGATACCATTCACACGGTCCGGCGTGGTCGGAACGTTGTGATCCGGCACGGCGATGGTTTTTTCTGGCGCGCGCACCTTGCGGCCCGCCATGCGCAGGCCTTCGAACGCCTGTGGGCTGGTCACTTCGTGAACCAGATGGCGGTCGATATACAGCAGGCAGGTGCCATCATCGGCCTCGTGGGCGACATGGGCATCCCAGATCTTGTCATAGAGTGTTTTGGGGGACATCGGTCCTCTCCCGTATGAAATGAGAAATAGCTGGCGAGTTGGCTTAGGCCGCCGATAGGCGGGCCAAGACCGTGCGGGCAGCCCCAAAGAACCGTTCACGCAGACGCGCGCGATCTTCCAGATTCTGTTCTTGGGCCACATTGAGTCTCATACGCACCAGATATAACGGGCATTCGTGTCAATCAAGGTTCAATCCCAACCGTCTCACTGCGGGCTTGCATCATCCAGCATCGCTGTCCAAGCTGACCTGCAGGAGAGGTGAATGAACCAGGATTTACTACCGGAGACGCTCTCGGAGCTTTACGCCAACATGACGGCGGCGTTTTCCTCGCAAATTGAAGGTCTGGTCGAGTTGATCGTCACCCCAGGATGGCGGCAGTATCAACTCATCATCATCCTGTTTCTCTGGGCAATTTCATTCTTGCTGAAACTGCTGACGCAGGGCCGATGGGAAACCTGGGCGAGGGCCCGGGTGGGATGGCCAAAATGGCGTCTGCGGATATTGATACAACTGATGCGCCGTCTGACGTTGGTCTATTTTGTGTTGCTGTCTGGTGGGCTTTATCTGGTGATGCAACAGGTCACATGGCCGTCGCGGAGCTATATACTTGGTGTCTTCGCAACACTGGCTGTTGCATGGCTGGCCATCGCGTTGGTTTCGCGATTGGTGAGAAACCGAACGCTGCGACAAATATTTAAATGGTCTATGTGGGTCTATGCCACGCTGATTGCGTTGAACCTGACGGATGATGTAGCCGGTTTCCTAGATGGCGTCGCCATTTCTATCGGTGATCTTCATATCTCGGCGCTGGGCATCATCAAGGCTGTACTGCTGATCGGCGTCCTGCTGACTTTGGCGCGTGTCGGCACACGCGCGGCTGAGCGCGGCCTTACGAACAATCAAGACATAACCCCATCGATGCAGGTTCTTCTGGCCAAGGGTATTCAGGTGCTGCTCTACGGGGCGGTGTTCATGGCGGCGATCCGCACCCTCGGGTTTGATCTGACTGGCATAGCGTTGCTGTCCGGGGCCATTGGCGTCGGGATCGGGTTTGGCCTGCAAAAAGTGGTTTCGAACCTGATCTCAGGCATCATCATCCTGATGGACCGGTCGATCAAACCGGGCGACGTGATTTCACTCGGGGACACATTTGGTTGGATTAACGCGCTGGGCGCGCGCTATGTCTCGGTGGTTACGCGGGATGGTCGGGAATATCTGATTCCGAACGAAGATCTGATTACCAATCAGGTTGTAAACTGGTCGCATTCCGACCGTTTCGTGCGGTTGGATCTTGATTTCGGCACCAGCTACGACGACGACCCGCACAAAGTCCGCGCGACAGCGATCCGTGCCGTCAAGACGGTTGGTCGAGTGCTGAGTGGAGGCAAACATGAACCTGTCTGCCATATCACTGGTTTCGGTGACAGCAGCGTGGACTATGTGTTGCGCTTCTGGATCAGTGATCCGAACAAGGGTCTGACAAACATTCGAGGCAATGTCTTCCTGGCGCTGTGGGATGCGTTCAAGGTCGAAGACATCTCGCTTCCGTTCCCGCAGCGTGAAATCCGTGTATTGGGCGGCTTGGAGGCCGACGCCGAGGTGCAACATCTCGCCAAAGAGTGACTGGATGTGGGGCGCAGCGTCGGCCCTTTCATTGAAATGTTGCAATCCCCTTGTTACCTTATTAGTACCCCGGCGCCGGGGTTTCACGGCGCGCAGCAAAGGAGGACTATGTCCTGTCTCTACATACACAGGCGGGTTTGCCCGCCGATGATGGGGCCGGTGTAATGGCCCACTCTCAGTCAATCAGCGACAAGCTGCTTGAACGTATCCTTTCCTCACTTTCCGATGACAAGGCCGAAGACGTCGTGCAGATCAACCTGCAAGGTAAGTCTTCTGTTGCGGATCACATGGTGATTGCCTCGGGTCGGTCGACCCGCCAGGTCTCGGCCATGGCGGAAAAGCTGACGGATCGCATCAAGCAGGAATTCGGTTTCACCTCGAAGGTCGAAGGCAAGGATGCCGGCGACTGGGTGCTGATCGATACGGGCGACGTGGTCGTTCATATCTTCCGCCCCGAAGTGCGTGAATTCTATCAGCTGGAAAAGATGTGGCTGCCTCAGGGCGGCAGCGCCTCGGCGAATTGAGGCGCTATCCCGGCCTGTATTGAGGGGTCGGAGGCGAGAGAGACATGCGTATCAGCATCGTTGCGGTCGGGCGATTGCGCGCCGGACCGGAGAAATCCCTGCTTGACGACTACCTGACCCGATTTGACAGGACCGGCCGCGCGCTGGGCCTTGGTCCTGCGAAGGTGATCGAGGTCGAAGACAAGAAAAACGCAGGCATGGGGGCCGAGGCGGCCCTGCTGCGCAAGGCGCTGCCCAAGGGTGTGGTGATCTGTACGCTAGATGAGCGCGGACGGGTGTTGTCCTCGCCTGAATTTGCAAAAAAGCTGGGTGGATGGCGCGACGCGGGCCGACAGGATCTGGCGCTGATCATCGGCGGAGCGGACGGAATAGACCCTAATCTGCGGGCGGAGGCTGATTTTTCCCTATCCTTTGGGTCAATGGTCTGGCCCCATATGTTGATCCGTGTGATGCTGGCCGAGCAACTTTACCGGGCCGCGACCATCCTTTCAGGCGGCCCTTATCACCGGGTCTGACATGGCGCAGCTATTGATCGTCTACCACTCGCGCACCGGCGGCACCCGGCAAATGGCTGAAGCCGCAGCCGAAGCAGCGCGGGATGAAGCGAACACCATCCTGAAAACCGCCGATCAGGCCGGGCCAAACGACCTGCTGGCCGCCGATGGCTATATCTTCTGCGCACCCGAGAACCTGGCTGCGATTTCGGGTCTGATGAAAGATTTTTTCGACCGCTGTTATTATCCTGTGCTGGGGAGGATCGAAGGTCGACCCTATGCGCAGATGGTCTGCGCCGGATCAGATGGTGAGAATGCCGCGCGACAGATGGCACGGATCGCAACGGGGTGGCGGTTGAAAGAGGTGCAACCGCCCCTGATCATCTGCACTCATGCGCAAACACCCAAAGCGATCTTGGCCGAAAAGATCATTCCTGAAGAACAACTTGAAAACTGTCGTGAGGTTGGAGCGGCCTTGGCCGCAGGTCTCAGCCTCGGGGTGTTCTGAGGGTCAGTTCAGATCGACCACGGTCGTGTCTTCGCTCCAACCACCGACATTGTCGCGCGCCTGAATTTGCACCTGCGTGGTCCCGTCCGGAATCACCACCCCGCCAAGTGACCGTGTAAAGGGCTGCTCATCGACATGAGGGTGATGCAGCACACGCATCCCCAGCTCGTCCCCCTGCATATCCAGAACACGCCAGCCGTCGGCATAGTCATCCCATCCGGTGTCGGAGTGGCGGATCGTGACGTCGAACCGCCAGGTATCCCCATTTGATTGGGCTGAAACCTGTTCGACCGTCGGAGGGTCGGCGAATGCGGGGCTGGCCAGTAAGGCGCTGAGAATCAGATATCGCATGGGGCCAAACTATGCGCTCGCGCATGGCATTGCGATCACGACTCTGTGTTTGGTGGCGCAGTCATGATTACGGTGCGCGAATGCGAGGCGAATTCGCGACGATAGAGCACACCGAATGTGACGATTGAGCTTAGGATCAGGGCTACCGGTCCAAGTATCCATGCAATTGAAGCCAACGCAAAATATGTCGCCCGCAACGCGCGATTGAAACTACGAGCCGCCGTGATGCAGATATCAGCGGATTGTGTGGCGCGTGGATAGGCCTGTGGATCATCGGGATCATTTGGAACAGCGGCCATCAGGATTGCGCAATACCCAAACAGGCGATGCGACCAGACAAATTTCAGAAAAGCGTTCGACAGAAAAAGCAGAATAATCAGTATCTTGATTTCCCAAACCATGGCAGGCGCACGGCCGATGGCAAGATCTTCAGCAACCCCAGCAAGGCGTTCGGTATTGCCAAGCAATGCCAAGCCGCCGCCTATTGCAATCATGATTGTCGAAGCGAAGAACGTGCTGCCCTGGCGCATGGCCGAGATCACTTGTGCATCGAACACACGCGGCTGGCGCGTCACCATTTCACGCATCCAGACCTTGCGGAAATCATCCATCATCAATGAAACCGATGGTTTCTGAGAGGACGGATTTTCGATCCTCCACCCAATCCCCAGCCATGTCGCGAACAATAGCAAAACGGCTGCATAGTCCAGCGAGGAAAACAGTAATGTGCGGTCGATCCAGGTCATGCCGCGACACTATTGTTGGATTCGGCAACTTGCCAGTCGATAAAATTGGTAATATAATTTTACCAAATGGAGGATCAGCGATGGAAATGCCCAAGCCAAATCCGGATGTCTTAGCACGCAAGCAGGCATTGGTTGCGCGACTACAGCAAGTGCTGCCGAAGGATGCTGTTATCCATGAAGAGGCCGAGACCAGGGCTTATGAATGTGATGCGCTGACCGCCTATAAATGCCCGCCAATGCTGGCTGTACTGCCTTCGACCACGCAGCAGGTTTCCGATGTCTTGCGCATTTGCCATGAACTGGGTGTGCCGGTTGTACCGCGCGGCGCGGGCACGTCATTGGCGGGTGGTGCCCTGCCGACGGCAGATTGTGTGATTCTAGGCGTTGCACGGATGAACGAAGTTCTGGAAATCGATTACGACAACAGATTTATCAAAGTGCAATCCGGCCGAACCAACCTGAGTGTAACCGGTGCCGTTGAACAAGAGGATTTCTTTTACGCCCCCGATCCCTCATCCCAGCTTGCCTGCGCCATTGCCGGAAATATCGCGATGAATTCCGGCGGCGCGCATTGCCTGAAATACGGGGTGACGACCAACAATCTGATGGGTGTGACTATGGTCATGATGGATGGCAGCGTGGTCGAAATTGGAGGTGCCTATCTGGATGCAGGCGGGTTGGACCTGTTGGGTGTTATCTGCGGATCCGAAGGGCAATTGGGTGTCGTAACTGAAGCAACGTTGCGCATCCTGCGCAAACCTGAGGGTGCGCGGCCCGTTCTGATGGGCTTTGACGATAATGAAGTGGCCGGTCAATGCGTCTCTGACATAATCAAATCGGGCATATTGCCTGTCGCGATCGAGTTCATGGACCGCCTTTGTATTCGAGCCTGCGAGAATTTCGCCCAAGCGGGTTATCCTGATTGCGAGGCGTTGCTGATTGTCGAAGTTGAAGGATCAGAGGCAGAGATCGATAGCCAGTTGTCGAAGATTATCGAGATCGCCAAGCGGCATAATCCGGTTGAGCTGCGAGAAAGCCAATCGGCTGATGAAAGCGCCCGTATCTGGCTGGGGCGGAAATCGGCCTTCGGCGCGATGGGGCAAATCAACGATTATATGTGTCTGGATGGGACGATCCCGGTCTCATCGCTACCCTTCGTCCTGCGCCGGATCGGGGAGCTGAGCAAAGATTATGGCCTGCCAGTCGGCAATGTGTTCCATGCCGGTGACGGCAACATGCACCCCTTGATCCTGTTTGACGCCAACAAACCCGGCGATCTTGAGAAATGTGAAGCGTTCGGGGCGGACATCCTGAAGCTTTGCGTTGATGCGGGGGGCTGCCTGACTGGTGAGCATGGGGTCGGCATCGAAAAGCGTGATCTGATGACACACCAATATGAACCACAGGATCTTGAGGCGCAGATGGCGGTGAAAGATGTGTTTGACCCGAATTGGCTGTTGAACCCAGCAAAGGTGTTTCCGCTAAAGGCGTCTGCCACGCGCAGGATGGCTGCAGAATAGATGAGCCTTCCCCATCAATACCCAGAGTATTTGCGAAAAGATGAAGTGCCATGACACCTGAAACCGAGGCTGAACTTGCGGACATCGTTGCCGGCCTGGATGGCCCAGTGCGTATTGCCGGAGGCGGCACGCGCGGCCTTGTTGGGCCCGAGCCTGTGCTGAACCTGTCAGGACTGCACGGAATTACACAGTATGAGCCGGGCGCATTGACTCTGGTCGCGAATGCCGGGACTCCAGTGACTGAGATCGAAGCGGCTTTGGAGGCCGAGGGCCAGCAACTGGCGTTCGAGCCGATGGATCATCGCGGTTTGCTGGGCACCACGGGGGAACCGACAATCGGCGGTGTTGTCGCGGCCAACATCTCGGGGCCGCGTCGAATTCAGGCGGGCGCGTGCCGGGATTTCCTGTTGGGCGTACGTTATGTCGACGGGTTGGGGCAGGTGATCAAGAATGGCGGGCGGGTGATGAAGAATGTCACCGGTTACGATCTGGTCAAGCTCATGGCGGGTTCCTGGGGCACGCTAGGGGTGCTGTCCGAGGTCTCACTGAAAGTGCTGCCTAGACCTGAGATTGAGACCACTCTGGCAGTCGGGGCCGCTGATGTAGGAACCGCAGTTGATCTCATGTCCACTGCCCTGAAATCCCCCTTCGAGGTGAGCAGTGCAGCCTATGATCCACTGGGTGGGCAGGCGCTGTTGCGGATCGAAGGATTTGCCGACTCGGTTGCCTATCGGGTAGGTCGATTGCGCGAAATCCTTGGGGGCGAATGCACCGAGTTAGAGAATTCGAGGAACCGCTGGGTCGATCTGCGTGATCTGCGTGCGTTTCAGGATCTGGAAGGTGATGTCTGGCGCTTATCGGTGAAACCCGGCGATGCAGCCAGCCTTGCAGAACGGATCGACGTGGATCGAACCTTATTTGACTGGGGCGGGGGCTTGATCTGGGTATTGGTGCCAAAGGGCACTGATCTGCGTGCACGACTGGGTCACTTTGAAGGACATGCAACGCTGGTACGTGCAGAGGCTGACACCATCGTTGAATTTGGGCGGTTCCAACCGGAGAGCACGCAGATTGAGGCTCTAACAAAGGCAATTCGGAAGAGATTTGACCCTCGGAACGTGTTCAATCCGGGTCTGATGGGGTAGGCGATGCAGACGAAATTTACCGAAAAGCAGTTGCAAGACCCAGCGATTCAGCGATCCAACGAGATACTCCGAAATTGTGTTCACTGTGGTTTCTGTACAGCAACCTGCCCGACTTATCAGGTGCTAGGCGATGAGTTGGACAGCCCTCGCGGGCGCATCTATCTGATCAAGGACATGTTGGAGAATGAGCGTGTTCCGGACGAAAAGACTGTCAAGCATATCGATCGCTGCCTATCCTGCCTCGCCTGCATGACCACGTGCCCCTCGGGCGTGCATTACATGCACCTCGTGGACCACGCACGGGAATATATCGAAGACAACTACAAGCGCCCGTTCTCGGATCGGGCTCTGCGCTGGATATTGGCCAGAATCCTGCCTTATCCGACACGCTTTCGCTGGGCTCTAATCGGGGCAAAGCTGGGTCGTCCGTTCCGGTTTCTGATGCCGGATGCCCGGCTAAAGGCGATGCTGGACATGGCGCCGAGATATATTCCACCAGTCAGTCGCAATGATGACCCTCAGAGCTTTGCAGCAAAAGGCGCTAAGAAGAAACGCGTCGCCCTAATGACGGGCTGTGCGCAAAAAGCGCTGAACACCGACATCAACGACGCCACGATTCGCCTGCTGACCCGATTGGGCTGCGAGGTCGTTGTCGCCGAAGGTGCCAGCTGTTGTGGCGCATTAACCCATCACATGGGTAAAACCGGTGAAAGCCATGCGTCTGCTGCAGCCAATATCCGGGCCTGGACACGCGAAATGGATGGTGATGGTCTGGATGCGATCGTGATCAACACCTCGGGGTGTGGGACCACGGTTAAAGATTATGGGCACATGTTCCGCAGTGATCCGCTGGCGGTGGATGCGGGGCGTGTATCCGCCATGGCGATGGATATCAGTGAGCTTTTGGTGCAGCTGGAGATGCCGAACAGCGACAAGAAAGAACTGGTTGTTGCCTACCACGCGGCGTGTTCATTGCAACATGGGCAAAAGGTTACCTCTTATCCCAAGAACCTGCTGAAATCTGCTGGATTCACAGTGTTAGAGCCTAAAGATAGTCATTTGTGCTGTGGCAGTGCAGGAACCTACAACCTGATGCAGCCTGAGATTTCGGGTAAGTTGAAACAACGAAAAGTGCGCACGCTTGAGGCTAGGAACCCTGATGTTATCGCGGCAGGTAACATCGGATGCATGATGCAGATCGGCTCTGGGACTAACACGCCCGTTGTCCACACAGTCGAGCTGCTGGACTGGGCCACCGGAGGGCCGGAACCGCGCGCATTGCGCGGCGGCATGGCTGGGGTACCCCAACTGCGTTGATCGATTGCTGCACCCGCGCATCAGGTCCGGTTGAATTTCATCCAAGGGGCAATTGCCCTATTTTCGCCGCACCAACGGCATACGAATCTTGGTCGGACCCCATGACCGGAGACCCGCGTGCGCAACTGGATCACGGCTATTGTCTTCAGCTTGCTGCCCTTGGCAGGACAGGCGCAGGATACTGGGCTTAGGAGCCTGGAAACCACCGATGCCGGGCGCGAGTGGATGGCGGTTGGTCGGCTGGATATCGACGGTACTGGGTTTTGTACCGGATCGCTGATATCTCCGACTCTGGTACTGACGGCTGCGCATTGTCTGTACGACAAGACCACGAAACAGCGAATTAATCCGGCCCGGATCGAGTTTCTGGCCGGTTGGCGCCTTGGTTCCGCCTCGGCTTATCGTCCGGCGCGTCGAACAGTGGTTCACCCCGACTATGTTTATGAAGGCAATGTTTCTGCAACGCGGGTGCGTCATGATATTGCGCTGATCGAGCTGTGGCAGCCGATCCGCAACACCTCGGTCATTCCTTTCGAAACCGGACGCCGTCCTGCCCGCGGTCAAGAGGTGGGGGTTGTCTCGTACGCGCATGACCGCGCCGAAGCGCCAGCACTGCAGGAAGTCTGTTCCGTCATTGGGCGACAGGCTGGAATTCTGGTTATGTCCTGCAACGTGGATTTCGGGGCATCCGGCGCGCCGATCTTTTCGTTTGACGGCGAGCGGCCACGCATTGTGTCGGTCGTTGCAGCGAAGGCCGAATTGCAGGGTCAACGCGTTGCGCTGGGCACCGCCTTGGATGAATCGCTGGAATTGTTGCGGGCCGAGCTTTCGCAGGGGCGGGGTATGAACGCCACATTGGACAACAACACCAAAAACCTCGGAGCAAAGTTCCTTAAGCCATGATGCGTGTTTTTCTAAGTATCACCTTGCTTGTTTCTATTCTCGTAACTGCCGCGCAGGCCCAGACCAGCAGCAAGCGCCGACTGACGGATCGCGATGATCTGTATGGGTGGGAGGCGGTCGGACGTCTGGATATCGGCGAACAGGGCTTTTGCACCGGTACTTTGATAGCAAAGGACATCGTGCTGACAGCGGCGCATTGCGCTGTGAGCAAGGCCACCGGAAAACCCTATGCCCCCGGTGAATTGACCTTTCGTGCCGGTTTGAGCGACGGTCAGGCGCTTGCGGATCGCAAGGTCATCCAGATTGCGACCCATCCCGATTTTGTTGCCAATGCGCCGGTATCGGCGTCACGTGTTCGAATTGATGTGGCTCTAATGCGGCTGGAAGAGCCGATTCCCTATTCGATTGCTGATCCGTTCGCCCTGCACAGCGGCCGCGTCAGCGACAGCGAAATCAGCGTCGCCTCGTATGGTCGCGGTCGGGCCGAGGCGATCACGCGCCAACGCTCTTGCCGCATCCTGCAACGCGGGCAGGGGCTGATCAGCTTTGATTGCGATATTACATTCGGTTCGTCGGGCTCCGCTATTTTAGCAAAAAAAGGCCCGCGTTGGCAGATCCTGTCGGTTGTTTCGGCGGGCGCATCGGATGGTCAACGCAAGATCGGCTACGGGATGGAGCTGTCGGGGATTGTCTCGGAACTCAAGGCGATATTGCGTCGTGACGCGCCCCGACCCACGGCAACAATCCGCAGATTGCAGCCGGGTTCAGCCAAGTCCAGTTCGGGTGCTAAATTCCTCAGCGCGGGCGGGTCTTGAACCCAGTCCTTTTACTTCCCATCTGAGTTTTACTGGATCGCCAAGGCTGGGGTCCGGCATAAATCACCGCCCGTCCATTTCGGAGGGCAATTTCGTGAATCGCTCAAAGATGAGGATACGACATGCGTACATTTGACTTCGCACCACTTCACCGCGCAACCATCGGTTTCGACCAGATTGCAGACATGATGGACCGGGTTTTGACCAATGACGTGGCTCAGCCCAGCTATCCCCCTTACAACATCGAAAAGACCGATGCTGATACCTACCGCATTTCGGTCGCTGTTGCAGGGTTTTCCGAGGCCGATCTGTCGGTTGAGGTAAAGGAAAATTCTCTGGTGGTTTCCGGCAAGAAAGCTTCGGACGAAAAAGAGCGCAGCTACCTGCACCGTGGCATCGCCACCCGCGCGTTCGAGCGCCGCTTTGCTCTGGCCGACCACGTTCGCGTTACCGGCGCGAGCCATGAGAACGGCATGCTGAACATCGATCTGAAGCGCGAAGTGCCAGAAGCCCTGAAGCCGCGCCGGATCGAAATTTCGTCTGGCAAGGCCATTGAAAAGGACGTGGTTGACGCCAAAGCCGTGAACTGAGGCCGTTGATCACTTAGCGACAGTCCCGCCTCTCTGGATTGTCGCACCACACGCCCCGCGTTCCTCCAGGCGCGGGGCGAAGTTGTATCCATCGCAACACGGACATGGTGGGCAACACGTTTTCACGAAAATCTGGCAATAGTTTAGGTCGTCAGGCTAGTCTCTTCTGGAACACTTCAATGAACTGAATTTTGTTCACTGCCTACAGAGGGAGACGAAATAGATGCGAATGAAATCCGTTTTTGCCGCTATAGTCTGTGCCGTTGTTGCATCGACCACACTGACCGCGACACCAACCCGTGCCAACGATACAGGAGCGCTTATCGCTGGGGTCGCGTTGGGTGTGCTGGGAGCGTCGATCGCCAAACACCATCACAAGCACGGATCAAAATACCAGAAGCACCCGCACGTTTCGCCCGAGGAGAATGCGATCGGGCTTTGTATGCATCGGACCCACACCGCCATGAGCAATCAAGGCTACTATGCCGTCGATTTTGAGCGGACGCTTTCCTATACGACGAATTCTGATGGCATCGATCTGATTGATTTGGAGGTCGCGCGCTCAAAGGACAGCAATGATGCGCGGAGCCACATAAAAGCCCATTGCGCTATTCAAGATGATGCTGTGGTTAATTTCCGCTACTCAAACTACTGAGCTTGCCCTTCGGCAACTTCAACTTAAGAAATCCAAGAGCTTCTATTTTCCCTTCTGAAAACCAGTAGGCAATGTGTCTCGGCCTTGTCTCTGCGTCTATCTTTTTAGCGTCGAGTTTGTCACAGTCTTGGTGATTTGGAGACCCAAGGGGATGTAAATTGCCATAACATTCCCTATGTCATTGGATGATAAGAAGAATAGGGATAGCAGATGTCGAACCAGCAATTCGAAGCATTGATTCAAGAGACGCAACAGAAAGTCCGCGAAAGCCAGTCGCAGATTGAAGGCTTGACCTCACGGATCGAAGCGGCGCGTGCCAAGATCGGAACCGCAGAGGCAGATATCGACATTGAAAATGCCACTTTGGAAGATGTGCACGCCCATACCGAGGTGATGAACGCCAACATCGCTGAGTTGATCATGGGGCTCGACGACGTGACCAACGCGTTTTCCAAGGATTTCGACGAAATGCGTTCGAAAACCGGGTGGGAGTCGTTCGTCGGCATCTTCGCCAAGGCCAAATCCGAGTCCATGCGGCAGGAACGCATGCGCACCGCCAATATTGATGACAAGCTGCAGGACCTGATCGCCAAGTCCGATGTGATCGTAAAATTGCTGGAAGGGCAGTTGTCGGTACTGGAGGAACAGCGCGTCAAGGTCGAAGACAACCTGACTGTCACGCTGGATGACCGTGAGGCGACGGTGGCCGAGTTGGAAGCACTGCGCGCCGAGATTCAGGGTATGGACCCAACAATCATCACGCTGGAAAACAAGATCAGCGTCGAACAGGATGCTGCCGCCCGCACCCAGTTAGAGACTGAATTGGCCGAATTGAACAAGCAATACAACGCCAAGGTTCAGGAAGAGCAGGTCAAGCTGGCCAAGTCTCAGACGCTGGAACGCTATATCGAAAAGGGTAAAACTTGGGTCGATTCACTCCAGAACCAGGCAGCGACGCAGATGGTGCTGATCAACAAGCTGCAGACAGACACCCAGCAGCGCGTGGTGCTGTATGACGCCCTGACCAAATCGCTGAAAACCGCGCAGCAGCAGGACGTGGCCCACCGCATCAACGAGATCGGCGTGCAGACGGACCAAGAGGCGCAAACCGCCATGGCCGCCATCGGCACCGCGACCAACCAGAAAATGGCCGACATGCTCGAGGCGCATGAGGACCACATGGTCTTTGCCCGCGACGTGCTGGAGAAAAAGGCCAAGGCGGATGAACGCTTTGCCCGTCGGTTTGCCTCGATTGTCGAGAAGCATGATAAGAATTTGTATGGCGGATGAGTTCTCGTGTCCGATCTTACCTATTTGTCATGATTGGTCTTGGGCTTGGGATTTACGCCTATCACCTTGATCCGTGTGCATTTGGCAATGGTCCATGCCCATCCAACGCAAGGCCCGTTGGCTTTATCTCGTTCGTTTTCATCATCTTTCTAGGGATAGGACCGCTATTGAATAGGTTCATTTGGAAGGCAACCAAGGTGTCTGCCAACGAATATCAGATGATGAAATGGAAAAGTAAATGTGAGGGGCCGATGGGTGGACTTCTGATGTGGTGGTCAGGCATTCGAGAGGACGGAAGCACTAAGGAATGACTGATCCTACTCAAGACCATGTCGGCCTGACCGACACTTTCGCCTCGCGCCGTTACTTCCGCAAATTCGAGGTGATCACCGTCCACCTCCTGCGCGTGGCTGCGACGATGGAGGCGGAGGGTGCGATCAGCAAGCAAGAGGTGCGGATCATCTCGCGCTACCTCTCTGGGTTGCTCTACACCTTTCGCGCGCTCTCCATGAAATACCTGTTGGTCGGGCGCGATACAGGGCGGTTCTTTGGTAGCCTCGCGATGGACAAGCGTGACAGCGGGTTTCCGGTGGCGGCCGAGTTGTTGACCATGGCCAATGACGCGCAGCAGGCGCAGGTGCATCTGGCGAATATGCCCTCGGAAGACGATCTGAAAACCGACATGGTGCGCACCATCATTGGCGACCGGGACATCCCCACCAAGCTGCAATTTGCGCTGTCCCAAAGGCTCTATTACGAGGAATTGCTTAAAGGTCAGCTGTTCTGGGCCCGCAACGATCCCGAGTGCCACTGGATCGGGAATGAGGGCGAACGGCGGAAGTTCATGATCCACTGGGCGGTCTATGACAGCCAGATCAACCTGCCAGTGATCTACCTGATGCAACTGGAGGACAGCGGCAAAACCGCCCTTCCCAAAGACCAACGCCGCTGGCCCGAAGTGCAGGCGCATCTGATGGCGCAGTCTTTGGGCGGGTTGAAACTGGTGACCATAGCCAAAGGGTTCGATCAGGATTTCGACGACCTGCACCCCAAACACCTGCGCCGCATTCATGTGGGGCCAATGTATTCCTCGGCCTATACCGAACAATCCGGCCCCCTGCGGCAGGTGCTGGAGGATGCGCAATCTCCGCAAGGTCAGGATTGGGCGCTGGCCTGGACCACGGAAGAGCTGGAAAGCGAAGATGTGATCGAAGAACGCGCCGGTTGGTTTTCCACCGTCGAACGTGAGGTCTTTGCTCTCGACCCATTCGGCGCGCAAGGGGCCGAAACCGGGGCCACACGCACCCAACGGTCGATCATCTTGCCCCAGCGTCCGTTTCAGGTGCTGGCCGAGCGTAACCCTCCAGGGTTTGCCGATGTGCGCAAGTTCGTGGTCAGCAAGTCAGGGCAGGTGTTGAGGTATTAGTTTCGCCTTCGGCGAGAGTATTTTTGAAAAAGATGAATCAAGGGCGGTTTTTAAGATGAGTTTGACGTCAGATCAGATGGAATTGCGCGAGGCGGATATTCGCAAGCATTACCCGGCAGCGACCGCCTTGCTGAATGGGTTCGAACACGCACCGCGGATTGCCAAGGCGGTGGAGACGTCGACGGAACGGTCGCCGGGGGTGTCGATCGGACGGAGGTTTCGGTCCACCACGCCGGGTTTGGTGACACGGCGCACAGTGCGCGCAGACGGGGTGCATTTGGTCGAACGGATCGAGGCCTCGGATGATGGCGATGCGCTGGTCTCGCCACCGCAGGCCACAACGCAGCAGGCAATCCGCCGTGCGGTTGCCATCGCTCTGGCGGTGAGCGAGGCCTACGCCGAACAGACACCGTTGGCAGACTTGAAACGCGCGAACCTTGCGGGCGATTTGCCCGCCGCGCGGAAGACCGAATTCTCGGAACTGCTGACTGCCGAGGCTCTGATCACCTCGCACACCTTCGGCAATGCGCTGGCGTACTTGATGTCCTCGCATCTGGGAGAGACCACTGTCGATATCGGTGAGATCGAAGAGGTCCTGACCGACAACGGCCAACTCGCCTTGCACGGCGCGCTGTGGGAGTTGGACCAGACCATTGCCAAACACGCCCCCGATGATGCCCACCTGATCGCGGCCACCAGCGCCTATGCCGAGCAATTGATGGAGAAAGCCGCCCTGCGCGCGCAATCGGCCGGCCATCTAGCCCCGTTCCAGAATGCCGCGTGGCATATCGAGGCCGATGACCTGACGATCCGAGGGTTTGAACCGGCCTCCAAGGCCAAATCCACCACGCTGACCATGACGTTCAAGAAACCGAACGAGGTGGTGGGCAACCATATCGCCAAGTATCAGGCCATGAAGCTGGCCAAGATGGTCATGGCCTATGACTTCGACCGCCGCCTGAACCCGTTCGCCGAGCTTGGCGGGTTCATCTTCACCTTCATGGGTGACGGTAAACCGGGCACCGGTAAAACCACGCTGATCCAGATGATGGCCGGGCTGATCAACGACTATTGCCAGAACGCGGGCTATCCGTTCCGCTACCAGAACCTGAGCACCGACAACATCGACAGCTATCAGGGCAAATCCGGCCAGAACGCGAAGGCCTTCATCAACACGATCATCGACCCCTCGGTCATCGGTTTCGGCACGATCGACGATATCGACCAGCTTGCGGGCAAACGCGGCGATCGGCAGTCGTCAGCCGGACAGTTGGAAATCACGGCCGTGCTGATGGAGAGCTTTGCGGGGGCCAACACCGTCGTGCGCGGCAACTGCACCTTTGGCATGTTCTCGAACTACCCAGAGAATGTGGACGACGCCCTACGCCAGCGGGCGGGCGCGCGGTTCCTAGTGGACGGTCCGCAAACGCGTGAGGACTACATCGACATCCTGCACCTGCTGATGGGCCGCAACCACGACATTCCGCTGGGCGAACACGACGCCTATGCCGCGCAGGAGATCAAAAAGGCCGTCGTCGCCAGTTTCGAAAGCCACGCCCGCCCGCATGAGGATGCCCTGCTGCAGGTCTTTGACCGCGTCTCCGGCGAGATCGGCCAGATGGACACGATTGCCAAACTGGGCACCTACCTCAAAGCGATCCAGCAGGCGGATGAGCGGTTCACCGGCCGTGCGATCAAGAACATCACCGACGCGGTCAAGGTCCGCGCGATGGATTTCGAACTGCCCGACGAGTGGATGGAAAACCCCGACCTGTTCCTGTTCCGCGACTACGACACCAAGAAGGCGATGATCGACGACCTGCGCCAGCTGATCACGGTGGAAATGGTAATCCAGGAGATCAACCGCTACGCCGACAGCGAATTCCGCTATGCCGACAAGAGCGACGAGGTCGCCATCGAAAACGCCGTGCGCGAGATGGGCCGGATGGAGGAGGCCAAGCGGCGGTATCTGGAGGGGAAGGGGTGAGTATTTTCCGACTAGCCATCGTCGTCGCGATATTTTCTTTCGTTCCAGCGATTTTCATGACCGTAACGATTTGCGGTTGGAAGGGTTTATCACCTGAGAACTTTCGTATTGTTCGCACATGCTCAGTGACGGACCCACCAAGCGAAGTGATTTTTGGCTTTCTGACAATTGCAGGCATTTTGTGCGTGGCCGCCACAGTATTGTACTATTTTTGGCGGCGAGTTTCGAAATGACAAGTTTAGTTTTGACACATTCAATAATCGCGGCGCAGCCGCGACGCGCCCGACCCGCCTCCCAGGGCGGGCGCGTTCCGCACCCACCCTCGTACCGGGTGCATCGCTACCGTTGCGCGGGAAGGCATATGTCATGATCCGCCTCATCGAAAAAGGCCTGATGTTCGGCAACCTCGTCCACATCTCCAGCCCGGCGCTGGTCGAGCGGTATAACCGCGCGCTGCAGCATCTGGCGGGCAAGGCCACGGCGCTGACGGATTTCCACGTCGATATCTCGGGCTATTCGCCGGAGGTGGGGATTGAGCTGGAGGACGAGCTCTACCTCAACCCTAACGGGGTCAACCGGCAGTTCATCTTGCTGACGACCGAACAGAAACGCGCGCCTCTGCTGAACGTCAAATTCTCGACCTCGCGCGATATCCTGCGGGACTTCATCGAGATGAACGAAGCGCAGCTATTCGCCCTGACCGCCACCGATGCGGTGGCCGGAGAGCTGGTGAACTCAGTCATCAAACTCAGCACGCCGCGCGACCTGTTGAACCTGAGCAAGATCGAGATCGAGGCCGACACCGCAGGCGGCACCCTACGCAAGGCCCAGCAGCTAGCGGGCATGGTCGAACGTTTCAAAACCGAAGAGGATGCATGGTTCGACGATGTGCTGATCGCCAAGATGATCGAAACCGCCAAAGAAACTGGCGACGTAACGCGCAATCCGGTGCGCCTGCGCCATACCGCTTTCGAGCAGCGCAACTTCTGGACGGCGCACTTTGGCGGGCTCTACCTGTTCCCGGATATGGATCACCCGGCGGCGATTTGCATGGGCGAAAAGCCTGACGATATGCCGATCAAATATATTTTTGACCCGTCGCAGCGGAACCAGATTGCCAAGTTTCTCGACTACAACGATCTGGTTGAACCTATCGTTAAGGCGCGCGGCGTGGATGCCGCAGCGATCTTACAACAGAAGATGGACTTTCTGACCATTGCTGCGGCTGCTGACGCAGATGTTGATCTGAGCGGGTTGGATCGCAGCGACATGCGCCGACTGGCCCGCAATCACGCCGATCGCCTGCCCGAGGCGTACCACGGCCTCGCACAACTGTTGCGCTGGGCGACAGATGGTGGGCGCTGGCCACGCATCACCTCGGATCATCCCGCTTATTTCTACACATTGCGCGCAGCCGATACGCCGAACCGCGATCTGGTGAATATGCTGTTGACCGAATTGGCTCCGCTGGATCCGCGGCAGATGTTCATCTGCCACAAGGAATTGTTTTATATTACTTACAGGACCTGGCCCGAGACCAAGAAAGCCTATGTTGCCGACTTCCTTGCCCGCGAGTATCAGGTGGACAAGGCTGGTGCGCGGGCGGCTCTATTTGGTCATGAACCGGATATGACCGGCAATGACCGGGTCAGCGAAACAGTGATCGCACGGGTCGGCCCTTGGGGCGCGGTCAGGAGAGATTAAGATGTTCGGAGCGATGCGCCTGTTTCTGATCCTGCTGGTGATCCAGACGATTGCCTATTTCGCGCTGTCCTTTTATTCGCGAGGAGTTAGGCGGCGAAAGTTGGAGACGTGGTGGGACGAAAAGGGCAAAACCGGTAACAAAGAAGCGTTTGTTGCGCGTGGTTTGCACGTCTACGACAACTCATTCCGGCGCAAACTGATTTTGGGTGTCTATATTGTACCTTGGGTGGCGATTGGCGCGCTGATCTACATCGTGAATTACATGTGAGGGTTAAGGCATGGCCTATGTGAAATGGGCGTTCATTATCATCTTCTGGGGCACGATCGCCGTGATCTTGCAGTATTCCCTACCGCAGCACGATGTGGTGCGGATCGTCAACACCTATGAGGAACGTCAGGACCTGACGGACTGGACGCGAATCTTCTGGTCCGAGCCTGAAGATCAATCCACCAGCCTGTCAAACCGCGATGTACAGTTCATTCAGGCCGTACGCGCCAACGGGAAGCCGATTGTCTATCGCAACGAAGACACCGGTTGGGGCTGGCCGCCTTATTTCAAGTTCGACACTGCGAACCTTTACACCGAGGCCAACGATGCCAAGTCGACCAAAGATAACCCCGATTGGGTGGTCGTAACGCACTACGGCTGGCGGAATGAATTCATGTCGATTTTTCCCAACGCAATTTTCATCCGGCATGTCGAGGGGCCGGATGTCCGCATCATCCCGTGGTTCAATATTGTCTTCCTGACTTTGTTTGCTGCGCTGGTTTGGGCCATCTGGGTTCGATGGCGGCGGTTTCGGCAAAAGAAGATCGATCCTGTTTTGGAGAACATGGAAGATGGTCTTTACGCCGCTGGTGATGCAATAGATGAAAAGCGCAAGGGCTTTCGCCGCTGGCTGGACAGTTGGAAATCCAAGTAAAGTGGTACACCAAAAGGCGTGCGCTGTGGTCTGACTGCTCATCTCACGATGAACTCTGCATGAAGTGCCCCGGCAGCTTTGATGGTTTTCAGGATGTCGATCATATCGCGTGGCGACACGCCCAAGGCGTTCAACCCGGCGACCACTTCGGACAAGGTGGTTGCCTCGGGGATTTCTGCAAGCCCGGTTCCTTCTTCCTCTTCGATCCCGGCAAAGGTGCGTGGAACAACGACGGTTTCACCCCGCGCAAACGGATTGGGCTGAACGGCAATCGGGGCTTCCTCGACTGTGAGGGTCAAGTTGCCCTGCGATACCGCCACGCGTGAAATCCTGACGTCCCGACCCATGACAATTGTGCCCGATCTTTGGTCCACCACGACGCGGGCTTTGCTTTCGGGTTCGACCAGAATGTTTTCAATACGTCCAATCGCATGCGCGGTTGATACGGCCCGCGTCGCCTCGACGCTTAACTCCACAGTGCCGGAATCGCGCATGAGTGCGACGGCGCGGTTGAACTCCCTGTTGATGGCGGCCTCAATGCGGCTTGCGGTCGTGAAATCCGGTTCTCTCAGCGCCAGCCTCAGTTGAGTCAAATCAGCAAGCTGAAAATCAATCTCACGCTCCACCCGCGCGCCCGCGGGTATGACACCCGATGTCGGCACCCCACTGACAACCGACGCTGCATCGCCCTCAACCGCAGCGCCTCCGGCAAGCACTGTCCCTTGTGCCACGGCATAAATCTGACCATCCGCTGCATTCAGGGGTGTCATGATCAATGTCCCCCCAAGAAGCCCTTTGGAATCTCCGATGGCAGAGACAGTAACGTCAATCTGACCTCCGACACGCGCGAATGGTGGAAGGGTGGCGGTGACCAATACGGCGGCGACGTTTTTGGGGCGAAAATCTTCACCATTCACGTTTACACCCAGCCGTTCGAGAATGTTGGACATAATCTCTTCGGTGAACGGAGAATTGCGCAAGCCGTCGCCGGTGCCATTCAGGCCAACCACAAGGCCGTAGCCAACCAGATCATTGCCGCGGACACCGTCGAAATCCACCAGATCTTTCAGGCGTATAGCCCCGGCATTGGCAATGCACGGTAAGACTATCAAAAGGAATGCGAGTATCTTCATCTTAAGAAATTCACCAGTGACAGGTTGGCATTGCGAACGGTCACGGAATACAGACTCTCCAGTTGGAACTGCACGGTTTGCAACTGTGCCGCAGTCTCATAGGGATCTGCAGCGATCAACGCATTGCGCGCATGCTCAGCGCTGGTCCTTGCGGCGGCGTTGCGCGTTGCGGCTTGCTCCACACGCGCCTCAGCCGCGCCGACCTGGGCGCGCAAATTGACCGTCGCATCCTGTGTATTGGCCAGCTCAACACCAAGCTGCGTGAACATCGCGGTTCGTAGATCAGGCGTCCATCCAAGCGCATCATCTGTGGCCAGAGCCGCAACCGCAATATCGCGCAAAGCGTCCTTGAGCGTGGGGTCTGTCGCAGTGATCGGAAGCGTGATCCGCTCGTTCTCGGAAATCTGCATCGGAGCCAAGGTGTCTGTGCCACCTTGATATATCACCGCATCAAATCCGGCGGGGTCGTTGAACCAATCCTCAGCGGCCTGTTGGATATCTGTTAGGGAGGTCAGCCCTATCAATTCGGCCTGCAGCGCTGTCAATAATGTTTTAGCGGAGGGCAGAGGTGAGACGTCAGTCGATGTTCCAGAATACAGGCTGCGCCCTCCAGCCCGCGTATTCAGGGCTGAGATCATTGTGTCGAGCTCATTTCGTGCCTGAACCGATGCTTGTTCATGTGTCACGGTCTGGTTCGCCGTGCCGAATGATAGCAGCGACGCTGACATCTCGGCGACCGAGCCGCTTAGCGTTGTCAGGCTCAATTGCATTGCGTCCGTGAATAGCCGCGCCTCGGCGGTGGCGATGGAAAGCGCGTCCAACCGTTCCAGGCTGCGATCTAGATCCAGTAGGTGCGAGTAATCACCACCCAGACGGCCCGAGATATCCTGCACCTTGCCGGTGGACATCTCATACGACAGTGTTTCGATTTGTGATTTGATCTCGGCGCTGCGAGTTCTGAGGGTAAGACCGCGGGCCAGATCCCCGATCGAATTCAGTGTCATGTTCATAACCTCAACAGGGTATCCATCAGTTCATCCACGACAGCGACGATGCGTGCGTTTGCGGCATATGCCTGCTCGATCTGCATCAAGCGCTGCAGTTCCGCGTCACTGTCAACACCTTGCTCCGCGACGACTTTTTGCATTTCCAGCTGCGCGTTTGCTGCAAAACTGCTGCGCTGGTCAGCTGTGTGTGCGTTTGCCCCGGCTTTGGAAAGCAACGCCTCGGCGATCTCGGCCGCGCGCATCGTGCCTGTCCCAAATCCCACGCTAGGGGCCGGGCGTGAGTCGGTCAGAACGGCCCCAAAAGCTTGCAACTGGCTGGCATCACCCGGCGCACCGGGGGTCAATGCCCCCAGACCCGCGCGTAATCTCCAGCCGTCGCCCCCTGCGTCTGGGTCGACCACAACATTTAGTGAGATGCGCGACGCAAGACCGGTTTCAGAAGCCGGATCAAAGCGGCTGCCGTCATCCGTGAAGACGCCCGGATCGGTCGCGGTAGCGGTCGGGTCCAACCCGGTGGTTTCAAAGCGCTCGATCAGGTCGCGGGCGACGGCGTCCAGATCGGCTTGCGCTTCGACAGTCAGTTCGTCGCGGACCGAGAACTGGGCCATTAATGCGCCGCCTCGGATTTGGGCGAACTCACCGCTCACGCGAACGGGTCGGCCGTTGATCTCGAGCCCGGACAACAACCCGTTGCCAACGGTCATATGCGGCATGGTATCGCCTGTGGTCGAGAACGAAAACTCGGCCGCGGTTCCTTCCAGCAGGATCAACCCGCCATCGGAATAAAGGGAAATCTGATCATTATCGCGCGCGATCGCGTTGACAGGCACCAACTCGTTGACTTGATCGACCAGAATCTGACGATGATCCAACAGCGCGCCAATATCACCGCCCGAATTGCGGACAGCGGGGATACGAGCATTCAGTTTCTCGATGTCTTTCAGAGTCTGATTCAGCGTATCGACCTGTTTGCCTATCGTGCGATCCGCATCGGATCGCATTTGCCGCACCCCTTCGGACGCTGTATTGAGCGCTGTGCTCAATGTACCGCCTGCACGGGCGGCCTGATCCAGCCGTTGGGCTGAGCCGGGCAGGCTTGCAGCTGTAATCAGGCTGCTTTCGAATTGGGCCAGTCTGGCCGAGATCGAAGTGGCATCGTCGGCTGCCCCCAACAGTTTCTCGTAACTTGAATGAAATTGCGCCACGGTTTTGGCTGCCATCAGGTCTGCATCGGTCGCACGGCGGTTTGCGATCAGTACCGGATCCTGGTGCCGAGTGATACCAACGACACGAACGCCATTACCAGAAACTGCGCTGGTCGCCAGTTCAAGCGATCTGCGAGCATATCCCGGGGTCAAGGCGTTGGCGATGTTTCCTGAAACCACCGCCGCACCACGGCTGGCTGCGCTCAGCCCGCCCAGAGCGTTGTTCAGTGCTGTCGACATATTCATCGGACGCATCCCTTTCGTTGATCAATCATCAGATCAGCGTTTGATATTGGTGGTTTCCTGCAGCATCTCATCCACAGTCTGAATGACCTTGGCGCTTGAGGAATAGGCCCGCTGGGTCTGGATCATTGAGGTCAACTCGGTGGCGACATCGGTGGTCGATTCCTCGCGTGCGAAAGACACGAGATCGCCTGTCGGACCTTCACCCGCGTTCCATAAGAAAAAGGTGCCGCTGTCGCGCGAGGGGGCATAGGTCTGACTGTCCAACGCCGTCAGACCGTTTGGATTCGGCACATCGGCCAGCGGAATCTGGAACATCCGGCGGCTGACCCCAGTATCATAGAAAGCATAGACATAGCCGTTCTCATCAACCTGTACGCTTGTCATCGTGCCAACGGCCGAACCATCGCGTGTGATCGAAACCGGAGCAAAGGTATCGGAAAGCTGTGTAATGCCGTCCGCATCGCCGATCTGGCCGATGTTGATCTCCATCGGTCCGCCGGCGACGTTGACGACAACGCTGCCGTTTGCCGGGTCATAGGCACCGCCGGTCACGGCGGTGACGCTGGCTAGTGTTCCACCGGCTGTACGGCTATCGGTGAAGGTCAGGGTATATTCTCCGATGACAGCGCCGCCCGAGGCCGAATCGCGCAAGGTCATGGTCCATTCATTGCTGCTGCCGGTTGCAGGAACGGTGGGGACCAATTCGATATCGACGCTTTCAGACTTGCCCAAATTGTCAAAATACTCGACCGACAAGGGCTGCGTGTCACCCGGAGCACCAGCGTCGGTCGCTGTTGCAGGCAGGTTCATCCGCAGGTTCATGGATGTTGTGGGGGCGCCCGAAAGCTGATTGACGCTTAGCTGAATGGGTTCCAGAGCGGCGGGCGTATCCCTCGGGACGCTGGGGATCGAGCCATCTGGATTGGCACGCCAGCCAAGAAGTACAAGGCCGGATTGTGTGACCAGATACCCCTCCTCATTGGTGCGGAATGAGCCTGTCGTGGTCAGCAGCATCTCATTTGAACCTGACGCGATCTGCGAACTGGGACGGACAGGCAGCATGCCTCTGCCGCGCACGGCCAGATCGGTTGAATTGTTGGTGGTTACCAGCGATCCGCGCTGATCTATCAGGCGTTGGCTGGTGGTTCTGACCCCGCCTGCCGAATAGCTGCCGCCCTGACCAGATGTGACCATGGAGTGAAAGTCGGTCTCGACCCTTTTATAGCCAAATGTCGATGAATTGGCGATGTTGTCAGAGATCGTGGCCAGCCTGTTGGCGTTGGCCTTCAACGCTGCCACACCGGCATTCAGCGAAGAGGATATGGTCATCGGTACGCCCTTTTGTTGCGTCATTCGTTGATGCAACACGTACCGCACTGGCCCTTAACAGCCGGCTAACAGCTAAAATGCTGTCTATCCTTTACCCCCTAAGGGTTGCGTAAAAAGATGATCTCAATCCGATTATTGCGTACCGCCATGGGGTTTTTATCCGAAAGCTCTCGGTCCGCGTGCCCAGTCACGCGGTCCAACCGCTGTGGCTGGATGCCTTTGTTCTGCAGCAGTTGGCGGGTGCTTTGCGCCCGCGCGGTCGACAGATCCCAGACCGGGTTATTCGCCAACACGACGGGCGCAGACCGCACATGCCCTTCAACCGCGATTGCGTTTGTCACCAGATCAGAAGACCGCGCTACCAAAAGTGTCAGCGCGCGCATCATTTGGGTTGGCGTGTCTGTCCCCGATTCGAACAACGGTTGATCCTCAGTGGCGAACAGCTCGACCACCAGCCCTTCGTCGGTGACGCGGGTCACGATGTGCTTGCGCATCTTATCGGACACCAGGCTTTCCCCAGCGCGCCCCAGCAACTGCGCCTCGAGCGACGAGAAATCTTCGAACGCACCCTTACCGCCGCCTTTCGCATCCACGCCGGTTGATCCGCGCGCCTGTTTCGCCTCGGTGGGGTTCCGATTGCTGGCACCTGATCCATCCATAACCATGGTTTTTTCCGAAAACATGTTGTCACCGCCGAAGGCACCATCGCCACCGCCCGAGACCGGATTGACCGGTATCGTGGGCGAAAAATAATCCGCCAGACCCTTGCGTTGCGTCTCGGTCGTTGCATTCAGCAGCCACATCAACATGAAGAACGCCATCATGGCAGTGACAAAGTCCGCATACGCGACCTTCCACGCACCACCGTGGTGAGCATCGCCACCCGATACACGTTTCTTCTTGATGATGATTGGCGCCGCATTGGATTGCGCACCCATCTCCACCACCTTCTATTCACCCGCTTACTGGCCTAGCAGGGCAGGTGTTAAGGTGGGCTTAACACTTAAAACTGTTCTGAATTCTAAGACTGCGACACCGGGTTTACACCAGCGCGCCTTAAAATCAGAGATAATCGATTAAAGCTGTTTTCGATACCATCGGGATCAGCCTTCGCAAAAAAGCTATCTAGCTCTTCGTGGACTCGGACGGCGCGATCCAACAAAGGATCTGTTCCTTCGGCATAGAGACCGGCTTTGATCATCACCTCAGATTGCTCATAACTGCCGACCAGCTTGCGGGTTTCTGTAATCAAATGGTTCTCATCTGCGGTCGCCGCACCTGGTAGGCTGCGTGATACGGATCGGCTGAGGTCAATGGCCGGGAAGCGCCCGCGTTCGGCGATGTCTCGGCTCAGCACGACATGTCCGTCCAAGACGCCGCGCAGAATGTCCGCAATGGGCTCGTCCATGTCAGAACCCGCGACAAG
This sequence comes from Ruegeria sp. C9, assembly GCF_056537585.1. Taxonomy (NCBI): domain Bacteria; kingdom Pseudomonadati; phylum Pseudomonadota; class Alphaproteobacteria; order Rhodobacterales; family Roseobacteraceae; genus Ruegeria; species Ruegeria sp. C9. The sequence goes on along the minus strand of NZ_JBQFRU010000005.1, from coordinate 389,305 downwards.
AACACTGAAGACTGCGGTGATGTCACCTTGATCGGCAGTTCCGGGACCCGCCCGTTCGCACAGGTTTGCAATCAGCGGCGTGACCGATGGCGGGTAGCCACGTAGCGATGGGGCCTCACCCATTGCGGCAGCAATCTCGCGGTGCGCTTCGGCAAAGCGGGTAACTGAATCGGCCAGAAACAGAACGTTTAACCCTTGATCCCGCAGGTATTCCGCCACCGACATGGCCGACCATGCGCACCGTCTGCGTATCAGGGCCGATTGATCCGAGGTTGCGGCCACGATGACCGATCGTTTCAGACCTTCGGCACCCAGGGCGTTCTCGACAAACTCATTCACTTCGCGCCCGCGTTCGCCCACCAATGCAACGACCACAGCATCCGCCTGGACTGAGCGGGCAAGCGTCGCCAGCAGTGTCGACTTACCAACGCCAGAACCGGCGAACAGGCCGATTCGCTGGCCTTGGACAATGGGCAGCATCGTGTTGAGGATCGCCAACCCGGTTTCCACACGACCGCCCAGCGGCTTGCGCGATACCGCGGTTGGCGGGGCCTGCATAAGGTCACGTTCAAGCGTGCCAGGCAGCAGGGGCTTGCCGTCCAGAGGTTTGCCAAACGGATCGATCACCCGCCCAAGCCAATGCATTCCGGGCGCAAAGGCAGGCATCTGGTCGAGAGAGACCTGATCCCCCAGGCTTACGCCATCGGGTGCGGAGGCTGGCAGCATATGGATCGCGCCTGATTCGACATGCAGGACCTCGCCCGGCAGGTCCGGGCCTTTTTGTCGGCGCAGCGTCAGATGATCCCCGATCCGGGCTTGGGCGGTCAGACCATCGATTTCAACCACGCCGCGCGCAACACCGGTCACACGCCCGATATGGTGTACCGCCGACATCCTATCGAATTCGCATTTCAGACGCATCGGATCGAGATCGGCCATCGCAGGTCCTCCAAATAGATTTGTTGAAAACGGTTTCTAAAGGAATCGGGGTTAAGCCTTGATTGAAATTGATCGAGGGAGAAGCCCCGATGTTCAATGATCTGAACGTCTTTAAGACTGCGTACGCAATGGCAGCCCATGCCGGACAACGGCAAGCGGTTGTTGCGCGCAACATGGCCAACGCGGATACGCCGGGATACAAGTCCCGCGATATTGAAGCATTCCAGACAGCGTTAGAAAACACGAGCCAAGAGGTCGCGATGACCGCGACTCGGACGGGTCATCTGAATGGTGATGTGCGCGCTCAGCCTTGGGCTGAATTCACGGTCGCGGCTTCGAGCGATCCGAATGGCAATGGTGTTTCATTGGAAGAAGAGATGCTGAAAGCTGTCGAGGTCAAGCGACAACATGACCGGGCATTAGCGATCTACAAGTCTTCAATCGGTGTGCTGCGCACGAGCCTGGGCCGGGCATAGGGGAATTCACGATGAGCGATTTTTCCTACTCGTTGGACGCGTCGGCTAGCGCACTGCGTGCGCAAGCAGCGCGGTTGCGTCATGTGTCCGAGAACATCTCGAACGCCGATACGCCCGGATACCGGCGTAAGACAGTCCCGTTTGAGACAGTCGAACGGGACGGAAATGAAATGGTTCAGGTGGGGCGCGTCAAACTCGATCGTCGCGACCTGAGCCGAATTTATGATCCTGGCCACCCTATGGCTGATGAGACTGGCCATTACAGAGGATCAAACGTCGATCTGATGATCGAAATAGCAGACGCCCGAGAGGCGCAGCGCAGCTATGAAGCCAACCTCAAGATGTTCGACCAGACCCGGCAGATGTCATCGAGTCTGATGGATCTACTCCGAAAATAAAGGAATACCAGAATGGATGTTCGCTCACTTACCGCCGCGCAGAATTATACGGGTGCGCGCCCAGCAACGCAGGCCGACCCCGAACATCAGGGGACAGCGCAAGGGCTGCGATCCTCGTTTCAGGATTTCGTGGCGACGCTGAAACACAGCGAGCAAGTCACGCAATCTTCGATGGTTGGGCAGGCCGACCCGCACGCTTTGGTTCAGGCGCTGGCGCAGACAGAGTTGGCAGTGGAAACGGCTGTGATTGTTCGGAACAAAGTCGTTGAAGCCTATCAGGAAATCTTGCGGATGCCGGTCTGAACGATGCTGAGCGAAGGTCTGTTCTACGACATCGTGCGCCAGGCGCTTTGGGTTGCAGTCATCACGTCGGTTCCGATCCTGGCGGTGGCGCTGATCTCGGGCCTTACAGTTGGTTTGTTTCAGGCGCTGACCTCGGTTCAGGAGATGACCCTGACCTTCGTGCCTAAGCTGATTGCAATCGTGGTCGTGTTCTGGATGTCGATGGGCTTCATGACCCAGACCCTTGTTACGTTTTTTACCGGGACATTGGTCCCGCTTATTGCCGGAGGTCGCTAATGGACACCGCTTATGTCACCTTGTCCCGCCAATCCGGTCTCATGGATGAGATGCGAATGGTGGCCAACAATATCGCCAATGCCAACACGACCGGGTATCGTCAGCAGGGGTTGGTGTTCTCCGAATTCGTCCGGGATATGCCGGGCAATCCTTCACTATCGCTCAGCCGTGCGCAGGTTCGAAACACTTCTCTTCAACAAGGTGTGCTGACCGAGACAGGCGGGTCCTTCGACTTTGCCATCGAAGGGGACGGGTTCTTTATGATCGAAACGCCCGCAGGGAACCGCCTGACGCGTTCCGGCAGTTTCTCACCCAATGCTGAGGGCGATCTGGTGACGATGGACGGGCACCGGGTTCTGGACAGCAATGGCGCGTCGGTCTTTGTCCCGCCCGACGCCGCAACGATCGATGTTGGCAGCGACGGCACGATGAGCGTCGATGGACAACTTCTGAGCCAGATCGGTGTCTACAACGTCGCCGATCCCGAAAACCTGGTGCGCGAAGGAAGCACACATTTTCGTGCAGGCGGGCAGGTGGACCCGGTGGACGAGCCGGTCGTGCTGCATCGGTTCCTCGAAGGATCGAATGTCAATGCCATTGGTCAGGTGACCCGGATGATTGAAATTCAGCGGGCCTACGAGCTCGGGCAGAGTTTTCTTGAGGCCGAAGACGAACGGGTTCGCGGGGCGCTTAAGGCATTGATGCGCTGATTACCGGAAGGAGAATACGACATGCGAGCATTGAAGATCGCGGCTACGGGCATGACCGCACAGCAGATGCGGGTTGAGACAATTTCAAACAACCTCGCGAATATGAATACAACCGGCTACAACACCCGCCGGGCCGAGTTTGCCGATCTGCACTATCAACAGATGGCGCGCGCCGGGGCGGTCAATGCCTCGGATGGAACGGTCCTTCCGACAGGTATTCAGCTGGGGTTGGGCGTGCGCCCTGCCGCCGTCACCGTACAGCTGGAACAGGGTGGGCTCTCGGCAACGGGCAGTGATCTGGATGTCGCCATTGAAGGGCGAGGTTATCTTGAAGTCACCATGCCGAATGGCCAATCCGCCTTTACCCGAGACGGAAGCCTGAAACGTTCGGCCGAAGGTCTGATCGTAACTTCTGATGGCTTTGCCGTTGCCCCTGAAATTACCATTCCAGACGATGCCAGATCGATCTCAATCAATGCGGCGGGTGAGGTCTATGCCTATTTCGATGATACGGCCGAGGGGCAGTTGCTGGGCGAGTTTACGCTGGCCAGCTTCTCGAACGCCAAGGGTCTTGAGGCGATTGGTAGCAACCTCTTCAAGGAAACCGAAGCCTCGGGCGCTCCGGTTGTCGGCACCCCGGGCGAAGATGGGCTGGGCACATTGCGGCAGGGCTATCTTGAGGACAGCTCAGTCGATGCGGTGCGCGAGGTCACGGAACTGATCGAAGCGCAGCGTGGCTATGAAATGAACGCCAAAGTTATTTCCGCCGTCGACCAGATGATGGGCGCGACCACGCAGGTGCGGTGATGCGTCTGTTAACCCTCATACTATGCCTGACGCCGATGCCAAGCTTGGCCGAGATCGTTGTGCCGACCCGCACGATCCGCGCCAAAGAGGTCATTGTCTCATCCGACCTCGAAGTCAAAACCTCTGAGGTCAATGGGGCGGTTCGTAGGCCAGAGGATCTTATCGGTCAGGAGGCACGTGTTGCGCTTTATCCAGGTCGGCCAATCCGCCCTGCCGATGTCGGTCCGCCTGCGATCGTGGACCGAAACGATCTGGTGACGCTGGTGTTCGATCACGTCGCGCTATCGATCACTGCCGAAGGCCGCGCGTTGGGTCGGGGCGCAGCAGGCGAGCGTATCCGTGTCATGAATCTGGCGTCTCGCACAACAGTAACGGGCGTAATCCGTCCCGATGGACAAATTGAGGTTAAATGATGCCGAGCCTTTCGAAACCCCTGCTATTTGTCGTTCTGAGTGTTGCGGCGTGTGGACGATTGGACCACCTTGGCAAGCCGCCCAGCCTGACACCAAACACGGAATCGCCTGAGCATGTTGCGATGCTGTGGCCCGGACTACCTTTGCACAGCCAGCCTCAGCGAACCGTTGATCAGTCATCTTTGTGGAGTGGCGGTCAGCATTCCTTGCTTGGTGATCAACGGGCGATGAAAAAAGGGGATATTCTGACAGTCGTGATCGAGCTGGATGAAAAGGCCGAAATATCCAACGACACCAACCGGTCGCGGGCCGGGTCAGAAAGTCTTGCGGTGCCGGAACTCTTCGGCCTTCCTCAGCGCGCAGGTGAACGCCTGCCGGAAGGCGCCTCACTTGATGATGCCGTTTCAATTGACTCGGCTTCGGTCAGCAAAGGCAAGGGATCGGTCAAACGCAAAGAAAAATTGACCTTGCGCGTGGCAGCAACGGTCGTCGACGTGTTGCCAAACGGTGTGCTTTCGATTTCTGGATCGCAAGAACTGCGGGTGAATTTCGAACTTCGGGAATTGCTGGTCTCGGGCTATGTCCGCCCCGAAGATATCTCGCGCCAGAATGAAATCACCTATGACAAGATCGCGTCAGCGCGGGTGTCTTATGGTGGCCGCGGGCAGATCACGGATGTGCAGCAACCACGCTATGGACAACAGATACTTGATACCTTGCTACCGTTCTGAGGGCCGCTCTGATGGGAAAACTACTACCGATCGTTTTTCTGGTTTTCGGCCTGGCTGCCGGTGCGGGCGCCCGGATCCTATTGTCCCCTTCCGGGGAAGCTGAAGATCTTGCGGAGGCTGGGCAAAAACCCAATGAAGACAAGAAAAACAAAACTAAACCCGGCAAAGATGATCAATCGGAAACACATGAGTACCTGAAACTCACCAAACAGTTCGTGGTCCCCGTGGTTTCCGAGGACGAGATATCGGCGCTCGTCACCATGTCCCTCAGCCTTGAGGTGAGGCCGGGGATTGCCGAAGCGTTTTATGAGATCGAGCCAAAATTAAGGGACCGGTTTCTGCAAGTTCTGTTTGATCACGCCAATATCGGCGGGTTTGACGGCGCATTCACGCGGTCAGACAACCTGACGGCATTGCGCAATGCGTTGCTGGAGGTTGCGAGAAAGGATCTGGGCGAAGATGTCTCGCAAGTTCTGATCATGAGTGTCAGCCGACAGGATACCTGAACGGGTTGGGGTTACGAATCCTGAGCCTTAGATTGTCGCACGCGTCGCTTGTGTTCTTGCAGGCGGCGCGACAGATCGGCAACGGCCAGTTTGCGCCCAAATGCCCCACGCAATTCTTCCATTGCCGCAAGCTTTTGTGATCGCAGGCGCGCCAACTCGGTGTTCAGGTTGCGCCGTGTCAAAGATTCCCAGCCGTGCCACAACAGGTCTGTGCCGGTGACCTGATAGCCATCCGACTGTGAACTCGTCGCTTTTACTTCGGCTAATTGAGAATCCAGACGCGTCAATTGCTGAAGCAACTGGGCTTCGCGCTGCAACAAAGGGTGCAATTTTTGGTGTTCCTGTTGATAAACAGCTTCGACGACGGTCAAAAGGTTGTCTATGCGATCTTGCGTCATCCGACCTGGCCCTTCGCTCGTTTGCGCATGGCTTCGGCAAACCGAATAGCTGCTGCAACGGGTCGGTAGTATTCTTCGGTAATTTCCTGTCCGATCCCGACGGTCGCGTGCAATGCGCGTGCTGTTGGTGGATCGGAATGAATAGGAATGCCTGCGTCTCCGGCCGTGGCCCTGATTGTTGCCGCGATTTCATCTACCCCTTTGGCGACGCAAACCGGAGCGCTGCCACTTGCTCGCGACCATTTCAGCGCCACCGCATAATGCGTCGGGTTGACGATCACCACATCGGCCTTGGGCACATCCGCCATCATCTGATTGGTTGCTATGTCCTGCGCGCGTTGGCGACGCTGCTGTTTGACGTGCGGATCACCCTCGGAATCCTTGGTTTCATCCTGAATTTCTTTGCGTGACATTCTGTTTTTGCGAAGGTGTTCGGCATGTTGCCACAGATAGTCGATCATGCCGATCGCCAGCGCGATCATTATGACGATAAACAGAAATTGGCTGAGTAAGTTCATCATCAACAGAATTGAGGATCTCGGGGCGGCTGCACTGGCTGTCAGAATCTCGGGCAGGTGGGCGTGCAAAAATAGGGTCAGGCATGTTCCATAGATCAACAATTTAACAAAGCTCTTGGCGAATTCGAACAACCCGCCCCGGCCAAACTTGTTCTTTGCGTTTGAGACGATCGAGATGCGTGAACCGCGTGGTTTCAGCTTTTCCGGCGCGAAGATCAGTGCGCGCTGGGCGATCAGGCTGAGCAACACCGCGACTGCCGGAACGATAAACAACGCGGCGATTGGTGCCAGAGTTGATCTCAGAATCCCAGCGACGGTGGATGTCGCGGGTCCGACGGTCAGCAAGCTTGCGAATTGATCTGATTGGTCGATCAAGACCACGAACAGAGTCCCCAGATGCTCTGCCGTGAATTGCCCCGTGAGCAAAAGTGCGACGAGCAGTCCCATGTATGCAGCCACCACCGACAGATCATTGGACTTCGCCACCTCGCCTTTTTTGCGGGCTTTTTCCAGCTTTTGCGGGGTCGCCTCAAATGACTTATCACTGTCGTCTGATGCGCTCATCTCAGCCCTCCCAGAGGATTTTGGAGAAAGGCGAACAAAGCGTCAGACCAGGTTGCCAGGATCAATGGTGCCCCGGCGAAAAGCAGGAAAAGGCCTGCGAAAGTGATTGCTGGGGCACCGACAAAAGCGACCATGAGCTGCGGCATGGCGCGGTTAATTACGCCCAGTGCGAGGTTGTAGATCAGCGATGCGATGACAAAGGGCATAGCCAGCGCAAAGGCCAGTCCAAAGCTGCGGGCGACTTGCGCAACGCCCCATTGCGACAGATCAGGCGCAGTTGGAAGCGCGCCCATCGGAAACAGCATATAGCTGTGGATCATGAACTGCGCTGCACGGATATGAAGGCCAAGCAATACCGCCAGCGCCAAGCCGGCCAGCGTCAGCAGATACCCCATCGCCGGGACAGGTTCTGCGGCCGCTCCGCCCAGGATCTGAGACAAGGATGTCGCTTGCGCCGCGATTGAACCTGCAGTTTGTAGTGCAAGGACAAATAGGCGCAACCCGATGCCGAGCATAAGACCGATCAAGACTTCGATGGTGATTAATCCAATCATTTTGTGAAAGCCCGGCATAACACCCGATGCGGGTATGGCGGGAATGACAATCATTGTGAAAGCAACTGCCACGCCCAGTTTGACCCGCACAGGGACGCTGCGTTCACCAAAGGCCGGTAGCAGCGAAACCAATGCGGACACACGAAGAAATACGGCGAACAGATGCCACAGGTTTTGCCCCAGATGTGGCAAAAGCTCTGACGGGACTGAGATCACGCGGGCACCGTTCCGACCAAGGCGGGGCGCGCCTCAAGCCCGATCTCTTCAAAAGACAGGACGGGGTTGGCGACGCCGCGCGCGTGCATAATGGTCCTGAGCAATCTGCGTCGGCGGGTCGTGGTTACGACCGCCGGGAACAACCCGTGATCTGCTGATTTTGCGACGCTATCGACAACTCCATCGGCCAGCTTATTGAACAGGTTGGGCGGTAGTGCCACGTCGATACCTGCGTTCGCGGCGTCGATCTGGTAGGTGGCAAATGTGTCCTCCCATTCCGGCGCGAGTTGGATCAGAGGGATCGAGCCGTCCTCGCGCTTCATGTCGGCAACCAGTTGAAAGCCCAGCCGCTGGCGGACCAGTTCGCAGATCCCTTCGGGCTGGGTGGTGGTCAATCGTGCTTCGGCCACGCTTTCAAGGATCAGGGCCATGTTTCGGATCGACACCCGTTCGTCGAGCAACAACCGCAGGACTGCATGCAGCGTATCGATCGGCACCTTGTCTGGGATCAGCTCGTCCAGCAGTTTGCGGTTGGCTTCCGCTCGGGTCGGATCGCTGAGCCGCGTCATCTCGGACAGCAGGCGGCGAAGGGATTTCAGGGTCAAAAGGCGCGAGAAATTCTGTTTGATGATCTCAAGCAGATGGGTCGCCAGAATTTCAGGAGGGGTGACGATGGTGGCCCCATTCAGTGCGGCGACCTCCTGGTCCTTGGGCAATATCCAGCGCGCCGGGGCACCGTAGACGGGTTCGGTCACATCGGTGCCATCAGGTAGAAAGTCGTGCCCGTCCTGTACCAGTGCGAGCACAAGTTCAGAATTCAGAACGCCACGCGCCTGTTCGACCCCTTGTACTTTGATCGCATAAGTTCCGGTCGGAAGATCGGCGCGGTCAGTCAATCGAATTTCGGGCAGGATAAGCCCAAAGCTTGAGGCGACATAGGTCCGCATGTTGGCAATCCGCGCGTCAAGGCCGGTACCGGGGTTTAGCACCATGCTGACCAGATCAGGGGCGAATTCCAAGTGAACGTCGTCGAGGTCCAGGATATCACCGATAGCCTGCGAGACCGGAGTATCAGACTCGGCCTCGGGGGTCTGAGCCTCTGCCTCGCTGGCGTTGCGTTGTCTGAGGCCTGAATAAGCCGCATAGCCCAGCACCCCCGCCCCAAGAATGAACGGTAAGAACGGCAAACCGGGCACCAGGGCGAACAGCACCATCAGAACCGCTACGGTGCCCAACGCCGCCGGGTGGCGTCCAAGTTGCGAGAAGAGCGCATTGTCGGTTGCACCCTGCGTACCGCCACGCGCCAACAGCAAGGCGGACGCAATCGAGATGATCACTGCTGGTATCTGCGATACCAACCCGTCCCCAACGGTCAGGATTGCATAGGTTTCGAAGGCGGACGATACCGGCATCCCATGCACGATGACCCCCATGACCAATCCCATCACGAGGTTGAGAAGTGTGATCAGCAACCCGGCAATCGCATCGCCTTTGACGAATTTCGACGCGCCGTCGAGCGAACCGAAAAAGGTGGTCTCCTGCTGCTCGCGCTCACGCCGTTCTTTGGCTTGCTGGTGATCGATGGCTCCAGCCGACATGTCACTGTCGATGGCCAACTGTTTGCCTGGCATCCCGTCCAGCGCGAACCGGGCACCCACTTCGGCCATGCGGGCTGCACCTTTTGTGATGACCATGAAGTTCACGATCAGCAGAACGCCAAACACCACAAGGCCCAGAAAGATGCTGCCGCCCATGACAAATTGGGCGAAACCTTCGATCACATCGCCAGCGGCGTTAGTGCCAGTATGCCCCTGACCGATGATCAGCTTCGTCGAAGACACGTTCAGCGACAAGCGCAGCATCAGCGAGGCCAGCAGGATCGTCGGGAAGGATGAGAAATCCAGTGGCCGTTCGATGAACAGCGTCAATGTGAAGATCAGGATCGCCAGCGCAAAGGATGCCGCCAGCCCCACGTCCAGTACCCAGGCTGGCATGGGCAGGATCATCATCACGATGACCGCCATCAGCGCCAGCGCCAGCAATATGGTCGGAGAGAACAAGGTGCGGGGATCGATACGGGGCACTATCTGCTCCTAATTGAAAGCGATAAAGGCGGTGGCTGTAGAGGTTTCGGGAACCAGTGACCCCAGCGCGTTCTGGCCGACCGGATGAGCGTTCAGCGGGATGAGCGGACTGGCAGATGCTGTGAATGGATCGCGTTCGTGGGCTGTGCCCGAGCCATCCAGCTGCGCCAAGACGGTCTGAAAACGATCAGAATATGAGGCCGCAAGGTGCTGCGTGCGCGAGTGGTAGGCCCCGGCAGCGGCAGGCCATGATCCAAGTTCCGCATAAAGCTGGGCCAGAAACCGTGCTGCATAGGTTGCGTTTTCATCCGGATCGAACATCGCGTCGATCGAGCGAAAAGCCTTACCATGCCAACGATAATTGATCTGAAAGCAACCGACGTCAAAGCTGCGTACACCGGATTTGAAGATGTCGAACACGTAAGACTTTGCCTCAACCTCGGAGGCAAACCAATATCCCTGTCCTTCACGATTGACGGTCCATGGCCAGGGTTCCAGAACCCCGTCCAGCGTGCGGCCTGTTTCAACGCGGGCAATTGCCTTTAGAACATCGAGCGGAACGTCTTCGGCCAGCGCAGCCCGTTGCGCTGCGCGGTCACAAAGAGCTGCCGTTGTCGCCGCGTCTGCGGCCTGCGCCAAAAACATAAGCGCCGCAATCAGGAGGTTTTGAATTGGCATTCTGCCGGTCCGGGATTCTGATCAGTCCGGGCCAAGCTATCCAGTTACCTGTTTACAGAGAGTTAGCGTGCCTTAGTTTCGATCAATCTTTCGACCGAAGACCACGCTGGTGTTGGTGCGCGACACGCCAGGGATGCGCGCAAGTTCATCGACCAGAATGTCGAGGTCTTCGATCCGTGGCGCTTCGGCGGAAAGCAGCAGGTCAAATTCGCCATTGATTGATAAACACAGTTTGACCTCGGGATAAGCTTCAAGCCGCTTGATGATCCGTGTGGTTTCTTTCTGCTGCACTTCAAGCAGAACGATGATCTGAACGCGTGGCGTATCTACGGTTTCGCGCAGGACGACCGAGTAACCAGCGATGACGCCCCGCTCTTCCATTCGATTGATGCGTTCATGCACCGTTGTCCGCGCGACGCCAAGTGTTGTTGCAATGCGGGTCGTCGAGTCGCGCGCATTGTGCTGTAAGGCGGCGATGATGCGTCGGTCAAGCTGGTCCATTGCGGCTCCGGGTTCAGGCAACTTCGCCTCGGTTTAGGGTAGTTTGGTGTTCGGGCTCAAGGCTGGTGCGGATAACGGGGATGCAGTTCATCAATGATGATCGGATGCGCATGAGGTTTTGGCCCAGACAGGTGGGGGTGATCCTGTGGGAGGTCAGGGTGGCCGTGAACCACCGCATTGTCTTCGCGCCGTGGCCAGGCAATGAGCACAAGAACCAGACCCAGAATCGCTGCGGTCGCCATTCCGGCCATGGCCACAGTTACGCCAAAGCGAGTCATCAGCCACCCGGCCAGGGGATAAAGCACCAGCCAGCAAGCATGAGACAGAGTGAACTGTGCGGCAAACACAGCGGGTCGATCTTCGGGGTGGGCGGATCGGGTCAGCAGGCGGCCCGAGGGCGTCAACGTGCTGGAGTATCCAAAGCCGACCAATAGCCAGGTCGTTGTCAGTAAGCCCAGCGTCATCGGTAGGGTGGCAGATAGCAGCGCCGCTGCTGCCATGGTGCCCGTCGCCAATGATGCACCACCCAGCATGACGCGACGCTCTGGATTGTGATCCAGAAGGCGTGGCAGTGCAAATGCCGCGAGCATCGAACCGCCACCGAACCCGGCCAGCGCGACGGCAACAGCGCTTTCAGAAAGTCCAAGATCGCCGCGCACGATCACGACCGTGTTGACGATGACCATCGAACTGAGCGCGGCCGCGCTCCAACTCAGCGCCAGCAGCCCCCGCAGGCGCGGGGTTTTAAGGTAAATTCGGATGCCGCGCGTGGTGCGGTCATAGATGCCACGCGGCTGGGATGGTTTGGGTGAGGGCAAAATTGCAGACACCACAAGCAAGGCCGAGGCGACAAAACCGACACAGGTGCCCAGAAACAGGCTGTCGAAACTGACGAACAGCAGCAAGGTGGCGGCCAGCATCGGACTCAGCAGGCTTTCCAGATCGTAAGCCAGCCGCGACAGGGACAGGGCTTTGGTATAGTCCTGTTCGTTGGTCAGCACATCCGGGATGGTGGCCTGAAACGCGGGTGTAAATCCGGCTGAGGCGGATTGCAGCACAAAGATCAGCACGTAGACCTGCCAGATTTCGGACACGAAAGGCAGGCAGAGCGCAACCACGGCGCGTACCAGATCCAGTGCGACCAGCATCCGGCGACGATCCAGCCGCTCGGCAAAGGCAGCAGCAAGCGGGGCAACGGTGACATAGGCGATCATTTTGATCGTCAGAGCGGTACCAAGAACCAACCCTGCGGACTCTCCGGCCAGATCAAAAGCCAACAGCCCAAGGGCCACCGTCGCCAACCCGGTTCCAGTCAGTGCCACGACCTGCGCGGCCAACAGGTGTCTGTAGGTACGGTTTTTCAGGATGCTGAGCATTGTCGGAATTTCTCAATCGCGGTGTCGCATCCATAGTTCTCGTGTTGGCCATAAGGTCAAGGGTGCCGCTTTTCCAAGGACGGCGTTGAGTTTGCGGGCCAAACCGCCTATCTCGGGGCCGAAAGCGCACAAAGGACATTTCCGTGGCGAACCACTTGTATAAAAATGACCTGCCGGACGGGCTGGATCTGGGCCCGGTTGTGGCCATTGACTGTGAAACCATGGGGTTGAACCCGCATCGAGATCGCCTGTGCGTGATCCAGATGTCAGGAGGGGACGGCAACAGCCATATCGTTCAGGTCGAGATTGGGCAGACGCAGGCGCCGAACCTCTGTGCGATGCTGGAAAATCCGAATGTTTTGAAGCTGTTCCACTTTGGCCGCTTCGATATTGCTGCGATGTATCACACCTTTGGCGCTTTGGCCGCCCCGGTCTATTGCACCAAGATCGCCAGCCGTTTGGTGCGCACCTATACTGATCGTCATGGTCTTAAGAATCTGTGTCAGGAACTGATTGGCGTCGATATCTCGAAGCAGCAGCAGATGAGCGATTGGGGCGCTGAAACGCTGACTGATGCCCAGTTGGACTATGCGGCATCGGATGTTTTGTACCTGCACCAACTGCGGGATGCACTGGACGGACGTCTGGCCCGCGAAGGCCGCACCGAAATGGCGCAGGCGTGTTTTGACTTCCTGCCAATGCGTGCGAAGCTTGACCTCGCAGGCTGGCCCGAAACTGATATTTTTGCGCACTCATGACTGACACCGAAGCATTCCTCAGAACAGCCCGGCAGGTCGTTACCGACGAAGCCCGCGCATTGGAGGTCCTTGCCGAAAGCTTGGACGAGCATTTCGCCGAAGCCGTGCAACTGATCCTGCAGGCCACTGGCCGCATCATTATCAGTGGTATCGGCAAATCCGGCCATATTGGCCACAAGATCGCGGCGACTCTGGCCAGCACTGGTACGCCCGCCTATTTTGTCCATCCCGCCGAAGCCAGCCATGGTGATTTGGGCATGGTCTCGAAAGGCGATGTGGTCCTTGCGATCTCGAACTCAGGTGAAGCGCCGGAACTGGCGAACTTGCTGGCCTTTACGCGTCGCTTTGGAATTCCGCTGATCGGGTTGTCGAGCAAGCCGGAAAGCACCTTGATGAAACAGGCGGATGTGCATCTGCTTATCCCGTCACTGGGAGAGGCCTGTGGTTTTGGGATGGTGCCCTCAATCTCGACAACGCTGACACTGGCGATGGGCGACGCGCTGGCGATTGCGCTGATGAAGTACCGGGATTTCAAACCCGAAGATTTCCGCGCTTACCACCCCGGTGGAAAGTTGGGGGCGCAACTGTCTACTGTGCGTGATCTGATGCATGAAGATTTGCCCTTGGTGACCGCTGGCACCCCGATGAGCGAGGCGCTGCTGGTCATGAGTCAGAAGAGCTTTGGTGTTGTGGGAGTCACTGATCATGCAGGTCGTTTGCTGGGTATTGTGACCGATGGCGACCTGCGCAGGAACATGGACGGACTATTGAGCAAAAACACCGAAGAGGTGATGACCGAAAACCCAATGACCATTGCGCCAAGTGCCATGGCGGAGGAGGCGGTTGCAATCATGAACGATCGCAAGATCACGTCACTCTTTGTGGTTGATCCTGACACAAATGGTCCAGCTTTGGGTCTGCTGCACATACATGACTGTCTGCGTGTAGGATTGGGTTAGGAAGATGGCTGAAGTTGATCGCCATTCCCGATGGGTGCAGTTCCTGAAGGTACTGCTACCGCTTGTGGCGATTTTGTTGCTGTCTTCTGTCTTTCTTCTTTCTCGCAGCGTCGACACCAATGTCTCGGTGCCGTTCAGTGATCAGGATATTGACGACCGGCTGACAGATCAGGTGGTCACGCGGCCCGACTATAAAGGTGTCACCCGCAAGGGCGAGGAAATCCGCGTCGAAGCCCGAAGGGCCAGTCAGGGTGGCGATGGCGACACGCCGACGGCAGCCGAAGTGCAGGGTCGCTTTGGACTAAGCAATGGGGGCGAGATCACACTCGAATCCAACACAGGCATCATCAGGCCAGACAAGGGTACTGCAACGTTTGCAGGGGATGTGGTCATCACCACCAGAGACGGCATCCAGGTCACCACCGACCTGTTGAATACGTCGCTGGATGAAATACGTGGTGATAGCCCTGGACAGATTGACGGAACCGGTCCGATTGGCGACTTTACTGCCGGAAGAATGGTGTTTGGGACTGAAAAAAAGGACGGTCCGGTTCATATTCTTTTTACAGGCGGCGTGAAGTTGATATATGAGCCGCAAAAAGCAGAAAGATAACTTGTGTTCGATTTACGTGTCGCCTTTTTGTGTCTAGCCGTGGCTGTCGGGGCCGCACCTGTTTCTGCACAAGAGGCTCAGGTGGCGTTCGGCTCGGTCAATGCCGACCCGACGCTGCCGGTCGAGGTGACGTCCGAGACATTGAACGTGAATCAGGAAGATGGATCGGCCGAGTTTATCGGCAACGTCATTGTCATCCAGGGTGAGATGCGCCTGACGGCAGACCGGGTTCTTGTCATCTATAACGAAGAACGCTCGGCCATCGAACGGATGGAGGCCACCGAAAACGTGGTTCTGGTCAGTCCGCCCGACGCAGCCGAGGGTGATTGGGCAGAATACACCATCGATTCCGGCGTGATTGAGATGAAGGGCAACGTGTTGCTGACGCAGGGCCCAAGTATCATCAGCGGCGACGAGATGATTGCAAATCTGACGACGGGAACCGCGACGATGTCAGGGCGTGTCAAAACCATTCTGCAACAAGGTGGCAACTGATGAACCGGCCCGAACTCTCCATCGCTGAAGGTTCTTCCGGTCTGAAGATCGAAAAGCTACGAAAGTCTTATCGCAAGAAGACCGTCATTCGCGATGTGTCCATGGAATTGAACCGCTCCGAGGTCGTAGCGTTGCTAGGCCCGAACGGATCGGGCAAGACCACCACTTTTTATTCTGTCGCGGGTCTGGTTTTCCCCGAAGCGGGCACGGTCACGATTGATGGGCAGAGCGTCACGACCCTGCCGATGTATCGTCGTGCCCGGATGGGGATCGGATATCTGCCGCAGGAGATGTCGATTTTCCGCGGGATGAGCGTTGAAGACAACATCGCTTCGGTTCTAGATATCACGGTTAAACATGCCCATCGCCGCAAGGAGCGGCTGGAAGAGCTGCTATCGGACTTTTCCATCGAACACCTGCGCCGAGCGCCTGCATTGGCATTGTCCGGCGGGGAACGCCGACGGGTCGAAATTGCGCGCTGTCTGGCCGCCGATCCGAAATATCTGCTGTTGGACGAACCATTTGCGGGTGTCGATCCGATCAGTGTCGGTGATATCCGGCATCTGGTGGCCGATCTGAAAAAGCGTGGCATCGGAGTACTGATCACGGATCATAACGTCCGGGAAACGCTGGAGATTGTGGACCGGGCCTATATCTTGCATGACGGCCAGGTTTTGATGTCAGGCACGCCCGACGAAGTTGTCGAAAACGAAAATGTTCGCCGGGTCTATCTGGGTGAAAACTTCCGTATTTCATAAGGTTGTGCGGAGATGCGCCTGATGCATGACGGAAATCACGTATATACACACCTGTTTTGATTGACTCTTCCCTCACCTCTTGGCTCAATTGGCATATGGCATTTCTTCGGTTCCAAACTGGATCTCGATCTCCCTTCGTTGAAGGGCCGGGCCAACGGCAACCGCAGAACATGCCGATACCCCCCACCCGATAAAAACAAGTCAGTTGCGTTACGCGACGTCAGAATGGGTGTGAATTGTGAAGGAGATCACATGCGTTACCAAATCAGCGGAAAACAGATCGACATCGGTGCGGCCCTGCAGACCCATGTGCAGACCGAACTGGGCGAGGTCGTGGGCAAATATGCCCAGCGGCCTACAGACGCCAATGTCGTCTTTTCCCGTTCGGCGCATGAATATGTATGCGAAACCACCGTGCATCTGTCGACCGGCCTGACCGCACAGGCCAAGGCGCACGCGACCGAGATCTACGCGGCATTCGAAGGCTGCTGCGACAAGATGGAGACACAACTGCGACGCTATAAGCGCCGCCTGAAAGACCACCATAAGGATCGATCCGAGCCGGTTGAACTCTTTGGCGCGTCCTCTTATATCCTCGCCTCTGACGAATCGGAGACGGCAGACGAACCCGAATCGCTGCAGCCCATGATCGTGGCTGAGATGGAAACCAAGATCCCATCGCTCAGTGTTGGTGAAGCCGTCATGCAGATGGAACTCGCTGGTGCTCCGGTACTGGTGTTCCGAAATGAGAACAAGGACGGATTGAATGTCGTTTATCGCCGCGAGGACGGCAATATCGGTTGGATCGATCCGTAACAGGCAAGACAAATCGGCCTGCCCCCGAATAGCCGGGGGCACGGCTTAGGAGCAAAATGATGGAGCTTTCGAGCATTCTAAAGCCAGAAGCGGTGCGTGTACTGTCCGCTGCTTCCAGCAAGAAGCGTTTGTTTCAGGAAATTGGCGATGTGGGCGCCGCGACGCTTGGGCTGGATGCTCAGACGATCGTAGACAGCCTGCTTGAGAGGGAGAGCCTTGGCCCAACTGGTGTTGGACATGGTGTTGCACTTCCGCACGCACGGCTTTCCGAACTAGAATCGGTTTCGGGTGTGTTTGTCATGCTGGAAAAGCCCATCGACTTCGGCTCGGTCGATCGTCAGCCGGTCGATTTGGCGTTTTCCCTGTTTGCGCCAGAAGAGGCGGGGGTTGAACACCTTAAGGCGCTGGCGTTGGTCTCGCGCACGCTGCGCGAGCAATCGGTCTGCGCCAAGCTGCGGGCCAACCCTGACCCGGTAAAGCTGTATGCCATTCTGACTGAAGCGCAATCGATGCAAGCTGCCTGATTGGCCCACTTATCAACAAAAAAAGCCCCCGATTTGTCGGGGGCTTTTTTTGTTTCTTTAGCTGGCGTGATCAGCCGCCGGATCCCATCTCCAGCGTCCACCAGATCTTGCCACCGCCTTCTTGGTGCCAGGCGAATCCCATCTGGGTGGCGCGCGGGTCCATGATCACGGCACGAGGACCGGGTTCCTGCATCCATGCGGCCAGCGTTTCGGTCTCGGTCTCAAAGGTTTCCGAGATCGCTTCACCCAGGAATGTACCGAAGTAACCGGCGCGCGCCGCGCGATCCAACGGAGACGAACCGTCCGAACCGAAATGCCATGGCCGATTCTGTCGCGCCATGTCTTTCGCATGAGTGGCGGCAGCTGCATTCAGTTGCGAGTTCAATTGGACCTGTTGCAGGCCAGATGCTTGCCGCAAGGCATTCACCGAATCCAGCATTCTGAACTGCAGCTTTTCAGGGTTGCCACGAATTTTGTACACGGATGGCAGCGGCCTGCCATCGGCGCCAATAGCGGATGTGCCCGAATCGGTACATGCCGCAAGTGCGACAAAACAAATCGCTAGTAGAGAAAGAATACGTGTCATGATCGGCCTAAATATTGTGTCGAGAAGGGAAATAGCCTGCTTGACCGCCCGGAGCAAACCTACAATGCCCCAACCTTGCGTGATTCTGCCGGTTTGATTTGCGACTGAAGCATTCTGGCCATAAAATGCCTTAGATTTTGCATTTGCTGTTAGCAGAGGACCGATCTCCATGGTCAAGAAACATATTCTTACATCGACGCGCCGGGGATTCCTGGCCGGTGCAACCGCCAGCTTGGCCTCGCCTGCGTTGGCTCAGTATATTCCGGGCGACCCGCTACGCCCCGCCCCGGAACCGGAAGCTCCGGTACGCCGCAATGTGTCGGGATTCCGTGCGCTGGACTGGCAGCCCTATTTTTCGAACACAAGAAACGGCGCCATTCTGGTGGATACCGTATCCAGAGCGCTGCATTATTGGTCAGATGATCAATCCGTATACAAACTGTACCCCTCTTCGGTGCCTCTGACCGAGGAATTGACCCGTCGCGGACGCACCAGTGTCATTCGCAAGGTGGAAGGCCCAAGCTGGTCACCGACGCCATCGATGAAAAAGCGCAACCCTGAATGGCCGGATTATATTCCGCCGGGTCCTGATAACCCGCTGGGAACACACGCTTTATATCTGAGCTGGAAGTATTATCGCATCCATGGCACCCACGATACGCGTAAAATTGGACGCCGGTCGTCGAACGGGTGCATTGGCTTGTTCAACGATGACATCGCCGAACTGTTTTCTATGGCTAAGGTCGGCACGCAAGTGTTGCTAATTTGACGACATTTTCGCGCACGAACCCGCTTGCGGGACAAGTTGCAATTGCAATCCGCCTGCATTGCTGATTAGAAAAACTCACGAGGTAAGTCTTAGATGCGTGGTTTCGCTATTGGGAATCGCGCAAATTCTGGAGGTTAATATGAAGAAACTCGTTCTCGCTGCTGCTCTGACCGCTGCTGCTTCGACCGCATATGCTGGCAACCTGGAAGAGCCGGTTGTTGAAGCACCTGTTGTTGTCGAAGAGACCCAAGGTTCGTCGCAGGGCATCATCCTGCCGCTGATCCTGCTGGTTGTTGTTGCCGCAGCTGTTGCAGCAAGCTAAGTCGACGAGACTTTATGCACTTAAAAGGCGGTGGTGCAAACCACCGCCTTTTTTCGTGTCTGGTGAAAGCGCGCGATTAGTCTAACCAACCACGCAGATTGTCTTCGATCACTTTACTCAGCGCGGCGATATGCGAATCATCGTCGTTAAGGCAAAGGATATAGGTGAACGATTCACCACCCGCCTCTTCGAAGCTCTCTTTGATCTCTTCGTTGATCTCTTCCAGTGTCTCAATGCAATCGGCAGAGAAGGCAGGTGCGATGACGGCGATGTTCTTCTTGCCCTGACGCGCCAGATCAGCCACGTGATCGACGGTGTAGGGCTTCAGCCATTCTTCAGGTCCAAAGCGCGATTGAAAGGTCGAGATCAGCTGATCATCCGTCCATCCCAGACGCTCTTTCAGTAGCCTTGATGTTTTCACGCATTGGCAGTGATAGGGGTCCCCTTGCTGCAAATAGCGCTGGGGCATCCCGTGATACGAGCAGACCAGGACATCCGGTTTTGTCTCCATATCTGCATAGGCGCGCTCGACAGAGCTCGCCAACGCATCGATATAGGCAGGTTCGTCGAAATAGGCCGGAACAGTTCGGCTGGCAGGCTGCCATGTCTCTTTCATCAACGCGCGGAAGAACTGATCATTTGCTGTAGCAGTCGTGGCACCGGCGTATTGCGGGTAGAGCGGGAAGAACAGGATGCGATCACAGCCTTCTTCTACCATCTCTCGGACCTTCGACGGAGTTGAAGGATTGCCGTAGCGCATGCAAAAATCCAGCATCACCCGATCGCCATACCGCTGCTGCATCGCTGCGCGCAGCTTGGCAGTCTGATCTTTGGTGATCGTCATCAACGGGCTTTCGCCCTTATCGTGATTCCAGATTGACTTGTACGCCTCACCCGAACTGAAAGGCCGCTTGGTCAGAATGATGCTTTGCAGAATCGGCTGCCACTTCCACGCCGGGTAGTCGATCACGCGCTTGTCCGACAGGAACTCGTTCAGATACCGCCGCATAGGCCAATAACTGTAGTCATCTGGAGTTCCCAGATTAGCCAGCAGGATGCCGACGCGGCCCATCTTGACCTTGGGATGGTCTGCAGGGGCATGGGTTGGACGAGTGGCATCAAACATTGAAAGCTTCCTGATTTGTGGTGTCTGGCCTGAGATATAGGGAAAAGGCCGGTCGTCAATCGGGCAGTTTGCCCTCATCCGTACCTAGCGCATCAGCCAGCCGCATCTTGGCGGATCCCGGACGCAAAGGTTTGGGTTGGCTGTCATCGGGGGCCCAGCCCGTCAGACAGATCAATTCAAATGTTGCCGCCAGGCGGCCCTGTGGCGATTTGTAATGTCCGGCATAGATGTCTTCCGCTTTGTCAAAAACAGCACGTCGGGTCGCGTGTTTCAGGCGATCGGCCAATGCGTTGGTTTCTCCCATCGCACGCAGATCACGCATCAGATGCAGCAGATCGCGGTATTCCGCAGACAGTGTCGCCTTGTCGGCGACGGGCAAAGCCAGCCCGGCCCGCTGCAGCAGCCCCCCCAGATCACGAAGCTCGGCCATAGGAGCAATACGGGGGCTGAGACCGCCAGTCACCTCGATCTCGGCTTGACCCAAGGCCGCGCGTAATTCCTTTAGGGTGTCGCCCCCTAAACATACCGCTAACAGCAATCCGTCGGATTTTAGGGCGCGATGGCATTGGATCAGTTGGCCGACCGGGTCGTTTGCCCAATGCAGTGCCATCGCATGTATCAAGAGATCATGCTCTCCTGGAGTTAGGTCGAGAACATCTTCATCCCTGATCACCCGGGCCTCGGGCCACAACCCCTCCCAGATATGGGGAAAGGGCGTCACGACGGCGGGTGCCTTAAAGGTTTTGTTAACCATGGACAGACGATCCTGCACTTCGTCTACAGCGGCACGGTGCAGGAAAAGCGCGTCGTCCCGCGCGCGGCTGCGGTGAAGCGCAAGGACGGCGCGGTCAAACAGAGAGGGTGTAGTGTCGGACGGAAGCTTCATAAGCCGCAAGTATCGCATTCGTCAGGGGATTCAAACCGCTGTCGAGATGATCTACCCACCGCGTTGCCTGTCCTGCGGAGCACTGACCGAATCCGATTTCGGCCTCTGCGGCGCATGCTGGCGCGACACGCCGTTCATCGGTGGCACCGTCTGCGAAAGCTGCGGCATGCCACTTCCCGGCGTGCAGGACGGACACCGGATTGAATGTGATGACTGCCTCAGGGCACCACGCGCGTGGCAGCATGGTCGGGCAGCGTTGCTGTATCAGGGGCGCGCGAAGGCACTCATACTTGCCTTTAAGCACGGGGATCGGCCTGAGTTGGCCCGCCCTGCCGCACGCTGGATGGCTCAAGCCGGGCAAGAGCTGTTGCACCCGAACATGCTGATCGCGCCGGTTCCGCTGCACTGGACCCGGCTGATCAAGCGTCGCTACAATCAATCGGTGCTGCTGGCGGGGCATCTGGGCCGGGAAGCGGAGTTGAGCGTCTGCCCCGATCTTCTGGTACGCACGGTACGCACCCCTGTTCTGGATGGAAAAACTGCGGTTGAGCGATCCCTTGCGCTGTCCAACGCCATATCTCTGCATCGAAAACGTGCACCCATGATCAGAGGCCGGGATATTCTTCTGGTCGATGATGTTATGACCTCGGGTGCGACGTTGGACGCCTGCGCGCGTGTCTGTCGCGCGTCAGGGGCAAATCATATTTTCGTGTTGGTACTGGCGCGCGTTGCCAAGGATGCCTAATTCGCCCAAGAATGTGCGAAACCCAAAGGGACGGAATATGAAGCCGGTAGAAATCTACACCTCGCCGCTGTGCGGCTTTTGTCATGCGGCCAAGCGGTTGTTGAAACAGAAAGGCGTCGAATTCAAGGAAATCGACGTGCTGATGCATCCGAAACGCAAACCTGAAATGATCCAGCGCGCGGCAGGAAAACGCACTGTGCCGCAGATTTTTGTGGGCACCACCCATGTTGGTGGGTGCGACGATCTTTACGAGCTTGAACGTCAGGGCAAGCTGGACCGCCTGCTGGCGGCTTGATGAAAACCGCTTTGCTGCAGATCACCGCGTCGGATGATCCGACCGAGAATCTGGACATGGTGCGAACCATGATGGCCGATGCGGCTGCGCAAGGTGCGCAGTTCATTCTGACGCCTGAAGTTACGAATTGCGTCTCAACCAGCACCACTCGGCAGCGCGAGGTTTTGCAGCATGAAGAGGACGATATCACTCTGGCGGGCCTTGGCGAACAGGCCGCCAATTTGGGTGTTTGGCTGCTGATCGGGTCACTAGCGATCAAAACGCATGATACCGATGGCCGCTTTGCCAACCGTAGCTTCATGATCGACCCGCAGGGGCAGATCGTGGCGCGGTATGACAAGATTCACATGTTCGATGTGCAGGTCACGGAATCCGAGACCTTCCGCGAATCGAAGAACTACCGCCCCGGCCAGAAAGCAGTGATTGCTGACACCGATTTCGGCAAGGTTGGTTTGACCATCTGCTATGACATCCGCTTTCCGCACCTCTATGCCGCTCTGGCGCAGGCCGGGGCACGGATTCTGACGGTTCCTGCCGCGTTTTCTCCCGTCACCGGCACGGCCCACTGGGAAGCGCTGCTGCGTGCGCGGGCGATTGAGACCGGCTGCTGGGTGCTGGCTCCGGCGCAGACGGGTGAGCACCCTAAAACTCGAGGAAAGACCCGTTATACCCACGGCCACAGCATGGTTGTCGCCCCGTGGGGCGAGGTGCTGATCGACGCAGGCACCGATCCGGGCATTCACTTTTTTGATTTGGATGATAGGTCTGTTACAGAGGCGCGTCGGCGCGTGCCTTCACTAACACATGTCCGCCCCTTTGACGGACCCTGATCCAGAACCGGACCATGACTGACGAAAAGAATGCCCTGGCGGTCACGCTGTTCAGCGAGATCCTGACCGCAGATCAGCTATTGCGCAATCGGCTGAGCCGGGTGCTGCCCAAAGGTATGGAAATCTCGCATTTCTCGGTGCTGAACCATCTGGTGTTTGTCGGCGACGAGCGCACTCCGGCGCAACTGGCCAGAACATTCCACGTGACGCGTGGGGCGATGACCAACACTTTGGCCAAGCTGGAATGGGCCGGATACATCCACATTCGCCCCGACTGGGACGACGCCCGCCGCAAGATGGTGGCGATCAGCCCTGCTGGCCGGAGGGCGCGCGATCAGGCGATTTCGTCGATTGCCCCGCTGATCAACCGCGTCGTTGGAGAGCTGGGGCTGGAGCGGGTCCGCAGCACGCTGCCCGTGTTGAGGGATTTACGGTTGCAGTTGGAGGGGGAGTAGGGGCTTTGCGCCAACTGCGCCAAAGGATCGCAAAAGATGACGGATGAAATTTGGGTTTCCGACATTACCGTCGGGATGGACCTGCAGAGGCCATTCCGGGCGCTTGTCCCTGATGATTTTCCTGAAGAACCAAGTGAGCGCTTCAAGGCCTTCAGGTGGCAGCCCGGATCAGGTTATCATGCGAACCTGTATCGTTGGCAGCGCCTCGGGGAACCGCTAGAGCAGCAGGATATCTTGCCGGATTTCTTTCAAGAGGTTGCACCTGAAGATCATGATTTTGAGCCTCACTACGGCAAGTATTCTCCTGTAATCGCGTTGTTTGGAATTCTCGCGGTCCGATCAGATGTGGCCGATGTCCTCAAGAACTTCGACTTAGGAAAAGGGGGGCTTTATCCCGTCAACCTATTCGAAAAAGACAAGATCACACCGATTGAGCAGAACTACTCGATCCTGTGGATCGCAAACAAATCAGGCACGCTGAACATTGCTGAGTCAAAGGGCCTTCTGCGTCGCCGACCCGATCGGGATGACCTTTTCCGACTTCCTGAATGGAAGGATGTCAAGCCGAGGGATGTTGTCTGCAATGCGGATGCGGCGTCCGGGATCGACATTTGGCGCGACCCGGGCGTACCACATCGCGTTTTTCTAAATGGGCGTCTCAAACACTCGTTGGACGAAGCTGGTTTTGCCTCAGCGTTTTACCTTCACCGTTTAGCCTTAAAATAATCAAGCGTAGGATGGGTTTTAACCCATCGCTTAAGATCGAAAACGCTTGCAAGATGGGTTGAAAACCCATCCTACCTAGGCTTCACACTCGCCGTCACGTAATTCACGCTCAAATCCCGGTCCGAGATCGACCAGCTCCACAGGATCGGGTTGAAGACGAACCCCTTGCGGTCCACCGGTTCCAGCCCGGCCTGGCGCAGCAGGTCGAACAGCTCATCCGGGGTGATGAACTTGTTCCACTCGTGCGTGCCGCGCGGCAGCCAACGCATGACGACCTCGGCCCCGATGATGGCCATCGCGTAGGATTTCGGGTTGCGATTGATGGTTGAGCAGATCAGTAACCCGCCCGGTTTCAGCAATTGCTGCGATGCGGTCAGGAAACCCAACGGATCAGCGACGTGTTCGACCACTTCCATGTTCAGCACCACATCGAACTGTTCGCCTGCGGCGGCCATGTCTTCGGCGGTAGTGTGGCGGTAGTCGATCTGTAGCCCCGATTGCTCGGCATGGATGCGCGCGACAGGCAGGTTGCCTTCGGCGGCGTCGGCGCCCACGACCGTGGCGCCCAAACGCGCCATCGGTTCGCTCAATAACCCGCCGCCGCAGCCGATATCCAGCAGGCGCAAGCCTTCGAAGGGACGCGGAGCTTTCAGATCACGGTCGAACTCGCCTGCGATCTGCTGTGTGATATAATCCAGGCGACACGGATTCAGCATGTGCAGAGGTTTGAATTTCCCATGCGGGTCCCACCATTCCGCAGCCATCGCCTCGAATTTTGCGATCTCGGACGGGTCAACCGTGTTCGGATGCGCTTGCATTCCTGTCTCCGTGTGCTCTTTTACGCTTAAGGACTATATAGGGCCGTAATGGATAAGTACCCGGACCAAAAGCGCGCAGTTCAATATCTTTACCCGCCGATCGATCCGTTTGATCAGCGCGTGGTCGATATGGGCGATGGGCACCGTATTTATGTGGAACAATGCGGTAATCCCAATGGGATACCAGTGGTGATCCTGCACGGCGGGCCGGGCGGCGGCTGCAGCCCGGCGATGCGACGGTATTTCAACCCGGATGCCTATCGGGTGATTCTCTTTGATCAGCGCGGATGTGGCCGGTCGCGGCCAACCGCGTCGGTCGAAAACAACACGACATGGCATCTGGTGGCGGATATCGAGCGTCTGCGCAAATTGTTCGACATCGAAGATTGGATCGTCTTTGGCGGCAGCTGGGGCGCGACACTGGCGTTGATCTATGCCCAAACACATCCAGATCGGATAAATCGGCTGGTATTGCGCGGCGTGTTTCTGGCCACACAGGCCGAACTGGACTGGTTTTATGGCGGTGGTGCGGGCAAATTCTGGCCTGAACAATGGGCCAAGTTCACCTCTCTCTTGCCCGAACATGAAGTAAACGACGCAATTGCGGCCTACAACAAGCGCCTGTTTTCGGGCGACCGCGCGACCGAGATCCTGTATGCTCGCGCCTGGTCACATTGGGAAAACGCTTTGGCCTCGATCCACACCAATGGGTCGGTTGGGGAAAGTCCCGGCGAATACGCGCGAACTTTTGCGCGGCTTGAGAATCACTATTTCACGAACAAGGCGTTTCTTGAGTATGACGGGCAAATTCTGGATCAGATGGACCGGATTGCCCATATTCCCGGTCACATCGTTCAGGGACGCTATGACATGATCTGCCCACCGCAGGCTGCATGGAACCTGTCCGAGCGCTGGCCCAATGCCGAACTGAAGATGGTGCGGCAAGCCGGTCACGCCCTGTCAGAACCGGGCATCAGCGCGGAACTGGTTCGGATCATGGATCGCGTGTCGGAGGAAACGGTATGACTCGCATCGACCGTCGCGCATTATTTGCCTCGGGCGCCGCCGCCGCTTTGCTGGCGGCGACAGGAGCGTCTCTGGCCGATACGCCGAAACAGGGCGGCACCTTACGGCTGGCGGTGCCACGCGACAATAGTTTGGAACAGGTGGCTCGGGGCGCAGTCTTTGACAGCCTGACCGAGATCGCGCCCGATGGTACCCTGCGCGGAGAGCTGGCTACAAATTGGCAGACCGATGCTGATGCGCGGGTCTGGAACTTTGATCTGCGCGACGATGCTGTGTTCCACGATGGCACCAAGCTGGACGTGAACGATGTACTGGCTGTTCTGGAAGATATTGGACAGGCCGAGGCCATTGCACCTGATCGTGTGCAGCTGCAATTGGCCGAGGGTAACCCGGGACTACCATTCTTGCTGGCTGGGTCACGGTTTGTCATTGCGCGAGGGGGCGTGACGCCACTGGCTCAGGCCAACGGCACAGGATGCTACCGGGTTGAGCGGGCCGAGGATGAACGCCATTTCCGCGCACGCAGGGTGTCCAATCACTACAAAAGCGGAACGGCAGGATGGGTTGATACGCTTGAGATTATCGTGATCCCGGACGCCGGAGTGCGGGCCGAAGCATTGCGCGATGGATATGTAGATATCGCAGCGCTCCCGGCTGGTGAGGAGCTAACCGCGCAACGCGGGCTGCGATATCATCCGTCTGAGACCGAGATGGCGTTGGCAATGGCCTCTCATGTCGGTATGCCGCGCCAGATCAGCCGGGCTGCGCTGGATGATGGGCGCATCGCCGAACGGTGGTGGCTGGCGTAAATTTGATCACGATTTGCGCCGGGGGTTGCAGACTCAGGAACTCCTGCGTATATGCAACTGCAACAGCGGCGCGTCGGACTTCTGGTCCGGGGCTCCACCGGAAAATTCGACGGGCCGCGCGCCCGTTTTTTTGTGCCCGATGACAGGGTAGAGAACCTGAATGACAAACGACCTGATAGCCAAAGCAGCGATTGACCGGCGACTGGCCGAGATCATCACCCCTGTGATCGAGGATCTGGGGTATGAGCTGGTGCGCATCCGCCTGATGAGCGGCAAGACCACCACGATGCAGATCATGGCCGACAAGCCCGATGGCGGCATCGAAGTGGATGACTGCGCCGAGATTTCGAACGCAGTGAGTGCCACGCTGGACGTCGAGGACCCGATTCTTGATGCCTATACGCTTGAAGTGTCCAGCCCCGGCATCGACCGCCCTCTGACCCGTCTCAAGGATTTCGAGACCTTCGAAGGATACGAGGCCAAGATCGAGACCGCTGAACTGATCGACGGCCGCCGCCGCTTTAAGGGTGAATTGGCCGGGATCGAAGGGGATGAGGTACTGATCAACATCCCCGAAGGGGACGAGACGATCACTATCGGTCTGCAATTCGACTGGCTGAGCGACGCCAAGCTGGTCCTGACTGATGACCTGATCAAGGAAATGCTGCGCCAGCGCAAAGACGCCGGTGCGCTGAACGAAAACGCTTTCGACGAGATTGAGACCGAAGGGTCCGAAGAGGAGACGAACTGATGGCAATCACCTCAGCCAACCAGCTGGAGCTGCTGCAGACCGCCGAGGCCGTGGCCCGCGAAAAGATGATCGACCCCGGTCTGGTTGTCGAAGCGATGGAGGAATCGCTCGCCCGTGCCGCCAAGAGCCGCTACGGCGCGGAAATGGACATCCGCGTCAGCATCGATCGCAAGACAGGTAGAGCGACCTTTACCCGCGTCCGCACCGTGGTCGAGGATGAGGAGCTGGAGAACTACCAGGCCGAGATGACCGTTGAACAGGCCAAGCAGTATATGGAAGCGCCAGAGGTTGGTGACGTTTTCGTTGAAGAGGTTCCGCCGGTCGAAATGGGCCGTATCGCTGCCCAATCCGCCAAACAGGTGATTCTGCAGAAGGTACGCGAAGCTGAACGTGATCGTCAGTACGAAGAATTCAAGGATCGCGCGGGCACCATCATCAACGGTGCAGTCAAGCGTGAAGAGTTTGGCAACGTCATCGTCGATCTGGGCGGTGCCGAAGCCGTTCTGCGTCGCAACGACAAGATCGGCCGCGAAAGCTATCGCCCGAATGACCGCGTGCGCGCCTATATCAAAGAGGTTCGCCGCGAGGTGCGTGGCCACCAGATCTTCCTGTCGCGTACAGCGCCGGAATTTATGGCTGAGCTGTTCAAGATGGAAGTGCCCGAAATCTATGACGGCATCATCGAGGTCAAGGCCGTGGCCCGTGACCCCGGCTCGCGCGCCAAGATCGCCGTAATCTCGTATGACGGCTCGATCGACCCAGTCGGTGCTTGCGTTGGTATGCGCGGCAGCCGTGTGCAGGCCGTGGTAAACGAGCTGCAGGGCGAAAAAATCGACATCATTCCGTGGAACGAAGATCAGCCGACCTTCCTGGTGAACGCACTGCAGCCTGCTGAGGTCTCTAAGGTGGTTCTGGACGAAGAAGCGGGCAAAATCGAAGTTGTGGTTCCCGAGGAGCAGCTGAGCCTCGCCATCGGCCGCCGCGGTCAGAACGTGCGTCTGGCCAGCCAGCTGACCAATCTGGACATCGACATCATGACCGAGGCCGAAGAATCGGCCCGCCGTCAGAAAGAATTCGAAGCCCGCACCCAGCTGTTCATGGAAACGCTGGATCTGGACGAATTCTTTGCACAGTTGCTGGTCTCAGAGGGTTTCACCAACCTCGAAGAAGTCGCTTATGTCGAGCTGGACGAACTGCTGGTCATCGATGGTGTGGATGAAGGCACCGCGCAAGAACTGCAGACGCGTGCACGCGAATTCCTGGAAGCTCAGGCTAAGGCGGCGCTGGATGCAGCCCGCGCGCTGGGTGCCGAGGATAGCCTCATTGAATTCGAAGGCCTGACACCCCAAATGGTAGAGGCGCTGGCCAAGGATGATGTGAAGACGCTGGAAGACTTCGCAACCTGCGCTGACTGGGAACTGGCCGGTGGCTGGACCACGGTCGATGGCGAACGCATCAAGGATGATGGTGTACTGGAGCCCTTCGGCGTGACGCTTGAAGAGGCGCAGGATCTGGTCATGACCGCGCGCATCATGCTGGGTTGGGTTGATCCGGCCGAGCTGGAGCAGGCCGAAGAAGACGGCGAAGCAACCGATGAGGAGGTCGAGGCCTGATCTCAGGCCTCGGGTGGCTGACATGGGTCGCGGTGGCGTCCATAAGGATCGGTCGGAAGGCCCTGAACGCAAGTGCATCGCCACGGGCGAGATTCAGCCTAAATATGGCTTGATCCGCTTTGTGGCAGGACCGGACGGTCAGGTCTTTCCCGATGTCGCGGCGAAATTGCCGGGACGTGGGGTCTATGTGGCGGCAGATCGCGCCGCGCTGGACAAGGCGGTGAGCAAGAAACTGTTCTCACGCGGTTTCAAGGCGCAGGTGAGCGCGGCCAAAGATCTGACCGATGAGGTTGAAAAACAGGTGGCGCGTCGTGTGATTGAACTGATCAGTCTGGCGCGCAAGTCCGGCGATGCAGTCGCCGGGTATGAAAAGGTCAAATCGTGGCTGGACCGGGAAGAGGCCCAGGTGCTGATTCAGGCCTCGGATGGATCGGGGCGCGGCAAGTCGAAACTCAGCACGCCGCACTTCGGGAAATATATCGGTTGGCTGACTGCGGATGAGCTTGGGGCGGCATTTGGGCGCCAAACCGTGATTCATGCGGCCTTGGCCTCTGGCGGACTCGCCAAACGTGTTGTAGAGGAAGCGCAGCGCCTGCGTGGCTTGCGCGAAACGGATGACGGCGGCAAGGGCCGCTCGGAAGGGTAAGAAGCTTTATGAGCGATAGTGACGGCAAAAAGACATTGGGTCTTCGTGGCGGGGCACGCCCCGGAAATGTGAAACAGAGTTTCAGCCACGGACGCACCAAGAATGTCGTGGTGGAGACCAAACGCAAACGCGTGGTCGTACCCAAGCCGGGCGCGACCAAACCAAGTGGTGGTGCGGCACCTTCGGGTGATCCTTCGCGTCGTCCGGCGGGTATTTCCGATGCGGAAATGGCGCGCCGTATGAAAGCGTTGCAGGCCGCTAAGGCACGTGAGGCCGAAGAGGCCGCTGCCCGTGAGGCGCAGGAAAAGGCGCGCGAAGAAGAACGCGCACGCCGCCGGGCCGAACAAGAGGCCAAGGAACGCGAGCAGCGTGAAGCTGAAGAGCGTGCCCGTGCCAAGGCCGAAGAGGAAGAACGCAAGCGTAAAGAGGCCGAGGAAGCAGCCCAGCGTGCTGCCGCAGCCCCGGCACCCGCCGAGCCCAAAGCCGCGCGCAGCCCATCCAGCAAGCCTGCACCTGCTGCTGCACCGCGCAAGCAGGATCGCGAGCGTGAGCAGCGTGGCCGTGGCAAGGGCCGTGACGACAACCGCCGCTCGGGCAAGCTGACACTTGGTCAGGCCACTGGCGGCGAAGGCAATCGCCAACGCTCGATGGCCGCGATGAAGCGCAAGCAGGAGCGTGCGCGCCAGAAGGCCATGGGCGGCACGGTCGAGCGGGAAAAGGTGATCCGCGACGTTCAGCTGCCCGAGGCGATCATGGTCTCGGAACTGGCCAACCGTATGGCCGAGCGTGTCGCTGACGTTGTCAAATCGCTGATGCAAATGGGCATGATGGTCACGCAGAACCAGACCATCGACGCTGACACCGCTGAACTGATCATCGAAGAATTTGGCCACAAGGTCACGCGTGTCTCTGATTCGGATGTTGAAGACGTCATCAAAGAGGTCGAAGACAGCGATGACGATCTGCAGCCCCGTCCGCCGGTCATCACCATCATGGGTCACGTTGACCATGGTAAGACCTCGCTGCTGGATGCGATCCGCGACGCGCGTGTTGTTGCCGGCGAAGCCGGTGGAATCACGCAGCATATCGGTGCCTATCAGGTGAAAACCGACGGCGGCACCACGCTGACCTTCCTGGATACGCCTGGCCACGCGGCCTTTACCTCGATGCGCTCTCGCGGTGCTCAGGTCACGGATATCGTGGTTCTGGTTGTTGCCGCCGATGACGCTGTGATGCCGCAGACGATCGAGGCGATCAACCACGCCAAAGCGGCCGAAGTGCCGATGATCGTGGCGATCAACAAGATCGACAAGCCCGACGCGAACCCCGACAAAGTCCGCACGGACTTGCTGCAGCACGAAGTGATCGTCGAGAAGATGTCGGGTGAGGTTCAGGACGTTGAGGTCTCGGCCATGACTGGTCAGGGTCTGGACGAATTGCTGGAAGCCATTGCACTGCAGGCCGAGATTCTGGAACTGAAAGCCAACCCAGATCGCGCCGCCCAAGGTGCCGTGATCGAGGCGCAGCTGGATGTGGGCCGTGGTCCCGTCGCCACCGTTCTGGTTCAGAACGGCACGCTGCGTCAGGGCGACATCTTCGTTGTGGGTGAGCAGTACGGTAAGGTCCGTGCGCTGATCAACGACAAGGGCGACCGCGTCAAAGAAGCTGGCCCCTCGGTTCCGGTCGAGGTTCTGGGTCTCAACGGTACGCCCGAAGCAGGTGACGTGTTGAACGTGACCGAGACCGAAGCGCAGGCCCGTGAGATTGCTGCTTATCGTGAGCAAGCCGCCAAGGACAAACGCGCCGCTGCCGGTGCCGCGACCACCCTTGAGCAGCTGATGCAGAAGGCCAAGGAAGACGAAAACGTCACCGAGCTGCCAATTCTGATGAAAGCGGATGTGCAGGGCTCTGCCGAAGCCATCGTTCAGGCGATGGAGAAGATCGGCAACGACGAAGTACGCGTGCGCGTGCTGCACTCGGGCGTTGGTGCGATCACCGAGACGGATGTCGGTCTGGCCGAAGCCTCCGGTGCACCGATCTTTGGCTTCAACGTGCGTGCGAACGCATCGGCGCGGAACACCGCCAACCAGAAAGGCGTCGAGATTCGCTACTATTCGGTGATCTACGATCTGGTGGATGACGTGAAAGCGGCCGCATCTGGCCTGCTGAGCGCCGAGATTCGCGAGAAGTTCATCGGTTACGCCGAGATCAAAGAGGTCTTCAAGGTTACCGGCGTCGGCAAAGTTGCTGGCTGTCTGGTCACCGAAGGTGTTGCCCGCCGCTCGGCTGGCGTACGCCTGCTGCGCGACAACGTGGTGATCCACGAAGGCACGCTGAAGACCCTCAAGCGCTTCAAGGATGAAGTGGCCGAGGTACAGTCGGGTCAGGAATGCGGTATGGCGTTCGAGAACTACGACGATATCCGCGCTGGCGACGTGATCGAAATCTTCGAGCGCGAAGAAGTCACGCGCACGCTGGACTGATCCGGTTTTAGAAAAGAGCTTGAAGCAGCGGCCCCACGAGGCCGCTGTTTTCGTTTGCCGGTTACTCGCTGCGCGACGACAGAAATGTGCCCGATGGCATGATGATGTCGAAGTGATGCTTGCCCTTCTGCAGATCAAAACTGACCGAATGCCCGGCCTTGCGCAGCAATTCCGCATAGTCACGGCTTTGGCGGATAAACTCGGGCGTATCCCGCTCGGCGACTGTCACCCTGTAACGGGGTCCTGGCGCGGGCAGGTTGAGGCAGGGTGAGAAATCGTGAATCTCGACTTTGGTCAGTTGCAACGGATCATTCACCGAGGTCAGGCAGATCGGAACAAGGTCATAGATCCCGCTAATCAGGATCACATTGCGCACCCGCAGGCCAGCCTGCGCAAATGCCTTCGAAGACGTCGCCATCACCATCGCAACCAGATGGGCACCTGCACTATGACCCGATAGCGTGATGTTTGATGGATCAAAACCCAGTGTTTCGGCCTGTGACGCGAGCCACAACAAGGCGGTACGGCATTCGTTGACCATCTGCCCCAATCTGGCATCGGGTGCGAGCGTATAATTCAGCGTGGCAAAGGCTTGCCCGTTCTCATGCAATACCGGTGCCATAGGGGCCGACTCACGCTGACTAAGCGCCTGCCAATAGCCACCATGAATAAAGACATGCAAAGGCGCGTTGGCGCCAGGTGCGGGGAAGAAATCCAGAACTTGCGTCGGGCTGTCGCCATAGGAACGGTTTTCCTGCATCCTAATTTCAGACCGTGCCTGTGCGCTGAGGGCAGAATAGCTGGCTAGATATGGCGTCAGATCACCGCCAATCATTGAGCTAGGGGAATACTCCTGCTCAAGCTCTTCTTGGGTGAATCCGCGATACTGCATGGCCTATTCCCCAGTATACATCAGTTCGGTTCGCACGTCGTAGAGGTCGTGGAAAAACCGCAACTCCAGCGCCTTGCGCAGGAAGGCCACGCCGCTAGATCCACCCGTTCCGGGCTGCATTCCGATCACGCGCTCAACCGCGGTTGCATGATCGAATCGCCACCTCTGGAAAAGAGATTCCACATCCATCAGTTTTTCAGCCAGCGCGTAAAGATCCCAGTATTGTTCCGTGTTGCGGAACACTTCGACCCAGATTTTGACGATACGCGGATCGCCGGAATAGGACTTTGCGTAATCCCGCTCGATCAGATCATGCGGCACGTCAAACCCTTGCCGGGCCAGCATCCGCAGCACTTCGTCATAGAGCGAGGGTTTGGTAAGAGCCGCGTTCAGCATCTCCATCACTTCTGGGTCATGCGCATGCACTTTCAGGGTCGCGGGATCTTTGTTGCCCAGAATGAACTCGATTTGGCGATAGCCATAGCTTTGAAAGCCTGAAGAACTGCCTAATGCGTCCCGAAACGTCATGTAGTCCGCGGGAGTCATAGTCAGTAGCGTCTCCCACGCGGCGATCAACTGCCGTTGGATCGCCTTGATCCGGTCGAGGTTCTTCATCGCCGGACCGAAATCGTCCTGCTGCAGGAACCGGCGGACTTCGACAAGTTGATGGTGCATCAGTTTCAGCCACAGTTCGCTGACCTGATGAATGATGATGAACAACATCTCATCAGGTTGGGCCGGGTCCTGAAAGGTCTTTTGCAGGTTCAGCAGAGTCTTAAGTTGCAGAAAATCCCCATAGCTTTTGCGGTGAGTTTCTGTGAAATCGGTGACCAGAGACTCTTCGATTCCCCGTTCTGTATACCTGTCTTTGTCGCCCATGTGCTCCTCCAGACGCGCGGGTTTATCCCTGTTTAGGGACAAAACCGGCACGGTTCCAGAGCGTTAGGTCCAGTCCAGAACCACCTTGCCTGATTGACCGGATTTCATGGCCTTGAATCCCTGGGCAAAGTCATCGACCGCGAACTGGTGGGTGATTACGCGGCTGACATCCAGCCCGTTCTGCAACATGGCGATCATCTTGTACCAGGTTTCGAACATCTCGCGCCCATAGACACCCTTGATGGTGATAGCTTTGAACACGATGCGCGACCAGTCCACCGGAGATTTTCCGGGCGGAATCCCCAACAGTGCGATCTTGCCGCCCATAACCAGCGCTTCGACCATCTGGTCCAGCGCGGCTTGCGAGCCCGACATTTCAAGCCCGACATCAAAGCCCTGAGTCATGCCCAGTTCCGCGATGACATCCTGCAGATCCTCTTTGGACACATCAACGGTGCGTACCGTTGGTACCACGTGTTCGGCCAGTTTCAGGCGGTCGGCGTTGATATCGGTGATCACTACATGCCGGGCACCGGCGTGACGGGCAACGGCGGCGGCCATGATGCCGATAGGGCCTGCGCCAGTAATCAATACGTCCTCGCCCAGCAGATCGAAGCTGAGTGCAGTGTGCACGGCATTGCCCAGCGGGTCGAGGATCGCCCCGATCTCATCCGGTACGTCGTCAGGCAGGGGCACCACGTTAAAGGCAGGCAGTTTCAGGTATTGCGCAAAGGCACCCTGTTCATTCACACCGATACCGCGCGTGCCGGGATCAAGGTGGAACTTGCCCGCACGGCTCTGGCGGCTGTCAGGGGTGATCAGATGCCCCTCGCCTGAACAGCGCTGGCCGACAGTCATCCCTGTCACGTTGCGACCCAATTCAACAATTTCACCAGCGAACTCGTGGCCGGTGATCATCGGGATCGGCACGGTCGCCGCAGCCCATTCATCCCAGTTCCAGATATGAATATCCGTGCCGCAAATCCCGGTCTTGTTGATGCGGATCAGAACCTCATCGGGGCCGATCTCGGGTACCGGGGCCTGCACCATCCACAGACCTTCCTCGGGCTTGGATTTCTCAAGGGCTTTCATCGTGTTGGGCCGCATCAGATTATCCCCAATTCTTTGCCGACCTTGCCAAATGCCGCGAGCGCCCGGTCTAATTCGTCGCGTGTTAGAGCCGCATTCATCTGCGTTCTGATCCGGGCCTGTCCACGCGGCACGACAGGGAAGAAAAAGCCCGAAACATAGACGCCTTCGTCAAACAATCGCGATGCCATATCCTGCGCCAAGGGCGCTTCACCCAGCATGACCGGAATGATCGGGTGTTCACCCGGAAGTAGGTCGAAGCCCAGATTCTCTAACCCGGCGCGCCAGTATTTGGCATTGCCGAACAATTGGGCGCGCAGCATGTCACCTTCTTCAACCAGACGGATTGCCTCAAGCCCTGCGGCAACGATGGACGGCGGCAGCGAGTTTGAGAACAGATAGGGCCGCGCCCGCTGCCGCAGCAGGTCGATCACTGGCTGCGGCCCGGCGATATAACCGCCGATTGCCCCCCCAAGTGCCTTGCCCAGAGTTCCCGTCAGAATATCCACGTCGACGCCGAAGTGGTCCGGCGTGCCCGCCCCGTTTGGCCCCATAAAGCCGGTGGCGTGGCAGTCATCGACCATCACGATGGCGTCGTATTCGTCGGCCAGCTCGCGAATCTTCGGCAGATTGGCCAGATAGCCATCCATTGAGAACACGCCATCGGTTGCGATCATGATATGCCGCGCCCCGTCCTCGCGCGCTTGTTTCAGCCACGCTTCGAGGTCGTTCATGTCGTTGTTCATGTAGCGATAGCGTTTTGCCTTACACAGCCGTACCCCGTCGATGATCGAGGCATGATTCAGACTGTCAGAGATAATGGCGTCTTCGGGCCCTAACAAAGGCTCAAACAACCCGCCATTGGCGTCGAAGCAGGCAGCGAACAGAATTGAATCGTCCTTGTTCAGGAACTTTGCCAGCTTCTGCTCAAGTTCGCGATGAATGTCCTGCGTACCGCAGATGAACCGGACCGAGGCCATGCCGAACCCCTTGGGCTCCATGACGCCTTTGGCGGCGTTGATCAGCGCGGGGTGATCGGCCAAACCCAGATAGTTGTTGGCGCACAAGTTGATCACCTGCTTGTCGCCCACCGTAATCTCACCGCCCTGAGGCGAGGTGATCATCCGTTCGCGCTTGTACAGACCCTCTGCCTCAATCTGCGCGAGTGTATCCGAAATATGGGACAGGAATGCATCAGCCATGGCGACCTCCGTTAATCTGAGTCGCACGTCTAACATAGCGGATGAAATTCCCAAATAGGAGAATTACAGTATTTGGGAAAAATATCCGTGAAGGCGGAATCTTGCCCGTTCAGGCGTTTTTTACGATCAGGAAAACGCGGGCCGGGTTTTCAGCGCTTATCGAATGCGTAATATCGGCGGCATACCGGGCGGTATCCCCTTGTTTCAGATCGCTGGATGCCGTTCCCGAAGTGACACGAACGGCGCCTTCCAGCACAGTCAGTTGCTCCCGTGCGCCGCGCGCATGAGGTTGGCTGTTCAGGCTCCCATTGGCCTGAAACTGAATATCATAGACCTCGTGTCCTCCGGCCTCTTCGGGGGGAGAGAGGATGCGAATCCGGCATTTCTCGCCCATATTGTCGATACTGGGCACTTCCGCTTGACGCAGCACTTCGATCTGGTCGGTCGTTTTGGCGTCTTCCAACAGTCCGGCGAAATCCACCTGCAGAGCGCGTGTCAGGTTCCACAGAGTCGAAATTGTGGGGCTGCTTTCGCCACGCTCGATCTGGCTGACCATAGAACGGGAGACGCCGCTGAGGTTGGCAACCGCCTCAAGCGACAGGCCTTTGGCGCGGCGCGCCTCTTTCAATCGGGCGGGCAGGCGCGTCAGAATATCGTCTGTGTTTTCCGTCATGACGGAATCCATGGGTGTTGCGCAACGTAATGTCAATTCCGGCGTGACAGTGAGTCTAATATGAAGATCATGCTGCAGGTGCATAATGCGCGCGAGACTTGGAGGAGAAAACATGACGGACATAGTAATACTGGACGGTGCGCGCACAGCCATCGGGACCTTTGGCGGTGCGTTGGCCTCGACCGCTCCGATCGATCTGGCGACCGTGGCGACCGAGGCGGCAATGGAGCGTTCGGGCGTTGAAGGCGCGCAGATTGATCATGTTGTCTTTGGTCATGTGATCAACACCGAACCGCGTGACATGTATCTGTCGCGAGTCGCCGCAATGCAGGCGGGTATTCCGAACGGGACTCCGGCGATGAACGTGAACCGGCTGTGCGGTTCGGGGGCGCAGGCAGTAGTGTCGGCGGTGCAGGCGCTGATGCTAGGCGATGCCGAGTTTGCCGTGGCGGGCGGTGCTGAAAGCATGTCGCGCAGCCCTTATGTCGTGCCGCAGGCCCGTTGGGGGGCGAAGATGGGCGATGTCAAATCGCTCGACATGATGCTGGGCGCGCTGAACTGCCCGTTCGGCACCGGGCATATGGGGGTGACCGCCGAGAATGTGGCGGATGAACACCAAATCAGCCGCGAACAGATGGACGCGTTTGCGCTGACCAGCCAGACCCGTGCGGCTGCGGCGATTGAGGCC
The DNA here is from genome assembly GCF_056537585.1 of Ruegeria sp. C9. NCBI lineage: Bacteria > Pseudomonadati > Pseudomonadota > Alphaproteobacteria > Rhodobacterales > Roseobacteraceae > Ruegeria > Ruegeria sp. C9. The sequence goes on along the minus strand of NZ_JBQFRU010000005.1, from coordinate 351,625 downwards.
GGGTATTTCGACAGCCAGATCGCGCCGGTGCAGGTCAAGGTCAAGCGCGACATGGTCGACTTCAAGGTCGATGAACATCCCAAGGCCACCACTGCCGAGGCGCTGGCCGGATTGCGCCCGGTATTCCAGAAAGATGGGCGGGTGACGGCGGGCAACGCCTCGGGCATCAATGACGGCGCGGCGGCGATGGTGTTGGCGACAGCGGATGCTGCAGAAAAGGCGGGCTTGAAACCCAAAGCGCGCGTGATTGGCTATGCCCATGCCGGCGTGCGACCCGAGGTGATGGGCATCGGCCCGGTTCCCGCAGTGCAGAACCTGTTCGCAAAGACGGGTTTGTCTGCGGATGATTTCGACGTGATCGAAAGCAACGAGGCGTTTGCGGCGCAAGCTCTGGCCGTCAATCAGGAATTGGGTCTGGACGCTGCAAAGGTGAATCCGAACGGTGGGGCTATTGCACTGGGCCATCCGGTGGGCGCCACAGGGGCGATTATCACGCTTAAGGCGTTGTATGAGTTGGAGCGTATTGGCGGATCGAAAGGTCTGATCACCATGTGCATCGGCGGAGGGCAGGGGATTGCCCTCGCCATCGAGCGGCTCTGAGTTGGGTCGGGGCAAGGGGGCTGTCTGCCCCCCATCGCGCCGGGGCGCGATTCCCCCCGAATGTATTTTTAGCCAGATGAAGCGGTCGGGTTGGTTTAGCTGAGTGCGAAGATCACCAGCGTCGCGGCTATGCCTGCGGCCGCGCCGATCGCTGCTGGCAGAAGGTTTGCGATGAAACCCGGGGTCTTTGGGTCGTCTTTTTGAGTCTGGGCAATAAGGGCATTTTCCACCAGACCGGGCAAGCGGGGGCCGAAACGGGCAAGCACCAGGGCGGTTTTGCCGAAATCGCGCAGGGCGGCGCGGGGGCCGATGGATTGTTTGATGTAATCCTCGACCACCGGTCGGGCGACCTCCCAGATGTTCATGTGATCATCAAGCGAGCGGGCGACGCCTTCGACCACCACCATGGTGCGTTGCAGCAGGATCAGCTCGGTGCGGGTTTCCATGCCAAAGCGTTCAGTGACTTCAAACAGGTAGCTTAGCAGCCGACCCATCGAGATATGGGTGGCGTCCATGCCGAAGATCGGCTCACCTACCGCGCGCAAGGCGCGGGCGAATTCGTCGACGTCCTGATTGGCAGGCACATAGCCTGCTTCGAAATGGACTTCAGCCACGCGTTTATAGTCGCGGCGGATGAAACCAAAGAGAATCTCGGCATATACCCGGCGAGTATATTCATCGATATGACCCATGATGCCGTAGTCATAGGCGATAATGTCCCCGTTCGCAGCGACCTTGAGGTTGCCTTGGTGCATGTCGGCGTGAAAATAGCCGTCGCGTAGCGCGTGCAACAGGAACAGGCGGAGCACGCGCTCAGCCAGATCGCGGCGATTATGTCCGGCAGCGTCCAGCGCGTTGTTATCTCCCAAGGGAATGCCATCAGCCCAGCTGAGCGTCATGACGCGGCGGGCGGATAGCGACCAGACCACCGGAGGCAACCAGAATCCGGCATCATCCTTGGTATTGGCAGCGTATTCCGAGGCGGCGGCACTTTCCAGACGCAGGTCCAACTCGCCGCGTACTACGCCGTCGAAATGCTCGATCACTTCCATCGGGCGTAGTCGGCGCGCTCCGGGGGCGCAAAGTTGTACCATACGCGCGGCGAAATAGAACGCGTCTACATCCTTGCGGAAGGCGCGCTCGATACCCGGTCTCAGGACTTTGACAGCAACGTCTTCGCCTGTGCTGGTCAGCTTGGCCTTGTGAACCTGAGCAATCGAGGCAGCGGCGATGGGTTCACTGAACTCGCTGAATATCTCTGACGTCGGTTGGCCTAACTCTTTCTCGACCTCTGCCATTGCTTCAGCTTTGGAAAAGGGCGGCAGCTTGTCTTGCAGAACACGCAGTTGCTCGGCCAGTTCATTTCCCACCACGTCGGGGCGGGTCGAAAGCACCTGCCCGAATTTGATGTAAGCCGGACCCAATGCGGTCAGGGCACGGGTGGCGGGCGGCATCTCGGGGTCGCCCTTGTAGCCCAGCCATTGGAACGGTTTGCCCAGCGTATGCGCCAGAATACGTACGGCGCGCGGCGCTTCAAACGCGTCCAGCACCACATTCATGGCACCGGTGCGTTCCAGCGTGGCGCCCGTCCGGACCAGGCGAATGATGTTGTGGGGGCCGCGCATCTAGATCTTCCAGCCAGAATGCAGTGCGGCAATGCCCATGCTCAGGTTGCGGTATTTGGCGTTTTCGAACCCGGCGGTGCGGACCATGTTCAGGAATGTCTCCTGGTCTGGGAACTTGCGGATCGATTCCACAAGGTACTGATAGCTGTCGTAGTCGTTGGCGATCAGCTTGCCCATACGCGGGATGACATTGAAACTGTAGAGGTCGTAAAGCTTCTGCAGCCCGTCATTGGGTAACTGGCTGAACTCAAGCACTATCAGACGACCACCGGGCTTCAGAACGCGATAGGCCTCGTTCAGCGCCTCTTGCGGGCGGGTGACATTCCGGATGCCGAAGGAGATGGTGTAGACATCGAAGGTGTTATCCTCGAAGGGCAGCGCCATCGCATCGCCCACCACCCAATTCAGGCTGTCGGACATCTGGTCGGCCTCGGCGCGCTGGCGGCCTTCGACCAGCATCGGCTCGGTCAGGTCCAGCACGGTAGCATGGCCGTGGCCTGCGCGCTTAAGAAAGCGGAACGAGATATCGCCGGTGCCGCCCGCCACATCCAGAAGCCGCTGACCGGCGCGCGGGGCAAGCCAGTCCATCATCGCGTCTTTCCAGACCCGGTGGATGCCCATCGACATCACGTCGTTCATCACGTCGTATTTCGAGGCGACCGAATTGAACACGCCCTGTACGCGGCCGGCTTTTTCAGCCTCGCGCACTGTTTCGAACCCGAAATGGGTGGTCTTGTCGTTGGTGTCGGACATTTGCCTTGCCGTTTGTCGAATTTCGCCTCTGTTATAGGGCGATAAGAGGCGGGCACAATGCGGCCCTTTGGAATAGGAGCCCTGTAATGCCCGAATTGCCCGAGGTCGAGACAGTAAGACGCGGCCTGAGCCCCGCAATGGAGGGCGCAGTGATCGAAAGGGCGGATGTGAATCGCCCCGATTTGCGTTGGCCTTTCCCGGCTCGCATGGCCGAGCGGCTGACGGGCCAACGGGTGGATCGGCTGCGGCGACGGTCGAAGTACATTCTGGCGGATCTCAGCAGTGCCGAGACGTTGTTGATCCATCTGGGCATGTCGGGGCGGATGACGGTCTCTGGCGATCCGCTCGGACAGTATGCGCATGAGCATCCGATGGCGCAGAAACATGATCACGTGGTGTTTCATATGGCTAATGGCGCACGCATCACCTTCAACGATCCGCGCCGGTTCGGGGCAATGGATCTGCTGCCGACGGCAACGGCAGAGCAGCACAAGCTGCTATCGGTTCTGGGACCTGAACCGTTGGGTAATGATTTTCACGAACAGCACCTGATAGACGCCTTCAAAGGCAAGAACAGCCCGGTCAAATCGGCGTTGTTGGATCAGGGAATCGTTGCCGGTTTGGGTAATATTTACGTCTGCGAAGCGCTTTATCGCGGCAAGGTGTCGCCACGTCGCAAAGCGGGACAGATTTCTGCGCCACGCGTTGCGGCCCTTGTGCCGATCATCAGAAAAGTGTTGCAGGACGCGATTGAAGCGGGTGGGTCATCGCTGCGTGATTTCCGCCAAGCCGATGGAGAACTTGGATATTTTCAACACAGCTTCGACGTCTACGGTCGCGAAGGAGAGCCTTGTCGAACCGAGGGTTGTGGCGCTGAAATCAAGAGAATCACCCAGTCCGGTCGCTCATCCTTCTATTGCGCGCAATGCCAAAGATAACTTGATCCAGCGAAATCGCGTGATAAGGAATCGTACCTGAACGGAACAACCGGAAGCTTACACCTCATGGCTTTTGAGACGATCATCGTCGAAATCGAAGACCACGTCGCCCTTATCAAGCTCAACCGCCCCGATGCGATGAACGCGCTGAACACACAGTTGCTGGGTGAGCTGTGCGAGGCGCTGGAAGATGCGGATAGCAATGACAAGGTGCGCTGCATCGTCATCACCGGCTCGGACAAGGCCTTTGCCGCCGGTGCGGACATCAAGGAAATGTCCGAAATGAGCTTTGTCGATGTGTTCGACGTTAATCTGTTTGCGGACGCCAATGATAGGGTTTCCGCGATCCGTAAACCTATCATCGCTGCCGTTGCCGGTTACGCGCTGGGCGGCGGGTGTGAACTGGCGATGCTGTGCGATTTCATCATCGCTGCCGACACCGCCAAGTTCGGCCAGCCCGAGATCAATCTGGGAGTCATCGCGGGGCTTGGTGGCAGTCAGCGTCTGACCCGCTTCGTAGGAAAGTCCAAATCGATGGACATGAACCTGACAGGCCGCTTCATGGACGCTGAAGAGGCCGAGCGCGCCGGATTGGTCAGTCGTGTCGTGCCCGCCAAAAAGCTGATCGAAGAGGCAACCGGTGCGGCGCAGAAGATTGCAGAGAAATCGCAGATCACGGCCATCGCGGCCAAAGAGGCTGTGAACCGCAGCTATGAGCTGCCGCTGAGCGAAGGCATGCTGTTTGAGCGTCGGGTGTTCCATTCGATGTTCGCGACAGAGGACCAGAAAGAAGGCATGGCCGCGTTTCTGGAAAAACGTGCGGCTCAGTTCCGCGACAAGTGATCATAATCGTCGCTTAGTGATATTAGGCGGGCAGACCCCGCCTTTTTCCCTCATCACATACTGGAAGAATCAGCTTGGCAAACCTGCCAAACTTGGTTAGAGACCGCCGTCATACATGCGCGTGCGGCCCGCTTGGCCCGACTCACACTCGTGATTTCTGATCCGGTGCGGATATGTCCGTGGCGCGCAACCCAAGATAACCGTACCGAACAAAAGGTCAGAGACACATGGCAAATTCGCCCCAGGCAAAGAAACGCGCCCGTCAGAACGAAAAGCGCTTCGCCGTCAACAAAGCGCGTCGTTCGCGCATCCGTACCCACCTGCGCAAAGTTGAAGAAGCGATCGCATCCGGCGACAAGGACGCAGCTACCGCAGCCCTGCGCGCCGCTCAGCCCGAGTTGATGCGTGGCGTCACCAAAGGCGTCTTCCACAAGAACACCGCTGCCCGCAAAATGTCGCGCCTGTCGGCGCGCGTCAAAGCGCTGGGCTGATTCTTTGGGAAAACGCGTCAAGCGTTGATTTGCGAAAAAGGCGTCGCTGATTGCGACGCCTTTTTCATTGTTGCCGGAAAGCCGCGTCTTCACGAAGCCGAGAGATTCTTTCGCCCAGAACCCCGAGTCAATATCAGAGTTTCGTTGCCCGGACCCTTGGGCTCTTGCTACGACTTAATCAGCGATTCACTCGCTTGGGGGGACAGGCTGTTCCAAGGATCTGACCGACGGGCATCGGAAAGATTTAGGAACGAATGTTCGAAAGCTGGCTTCGGTCAGTTGGACGATCTGCTCTGGGTCTCGGGTTAGCCGAAGATCCTGGCCCTGTCGATAAATTGGAATATCATGCGCATCCCGGATTCCGGGTGTGCCCCCATTTTGGGGCCGTGCTGTATTGGACTGCGATGATATTCGAGCGTACCCGCCAGACCATCAGGTTTGGCGAAACGTTCCCTTGTGTGTGAGCGCCATAAAGGCCCGTAATTCGGGACACATTAAAAAAGGCCTTAAGGCCAATAATGAATGGGATGCGTGAGGCGCCGAATGACACAAGAGAAATGGGGACAACTGCGTAGCAAATTGATGAAGGCGGTTGGGAAGAACAATTTTACCACCTGGATTGAACCCTTGGAGTTTCAGGAGTTGCAGGATGGTGTAGCGGTGTTCTCGGTGCCGACCAACTTCATGGGCAACTATGTCAGTCAGAATTTTGCGGACCTTATTCTCTATGAGTTGAACACATCGGGCGAAAAGGTTCAGCGCTTGGCATTTCGCACAGCGGCCAATTCGTCAGCCCGTCCCACATTGGTGGAAGAGTCCAAGCCATCTCCCGCGCCAGAAACCCGGCCCGCTGTTACAGATACAGCCAACGATGCGCTTGAAGCACTACAGGCTGCGCCACTGGATGCACGGTTTACCTTTGATAGCTTTGTTGTTGGCAAACCCAACGAACTTGCACATGCCGCAGCTCGCCGCGTATCCGAGGGCGGCCCGGTAACTTTCAATCCGCTCGTTCTCTACGGCGGTGTTGGACTGGGTAAAACCCACCTGATGCACGCGATTGCGTGGGAGTTGAAAACCAAGCACCCCGAGTTGAATGTGCTTTATCTGTCAGCAGAACAGTTCATGTATCGCTTTGTGCAGGCTTTGCGTGAACGCCGCATGATGGATTTCAAGCACTTGTTCCGTTCGGTCGATGTGCTGATGGTCGATGACGTGCAGTTCATCGCTGGCAAGGATTCGACGCAGGAAGAGTTTTTCCACACGTTCAACGCGCTGGTGGATCAGAACAAGCAGATCATCATCTCGGCCGACCGCGCACCGGGCGAGATCAAGGACCTTGAAGACCGCGTAAAGTCACGCCTGCAATGTGGCCTTGTCGTCGATCTTCATCCCACAGACTACGAATTGCGTCTGGGAATCCTGCAGAACAAAGTGCAGCAGTACAGCAGCACTTATCCCGATCTGACCATTGCTGATGGTGTATTGGAGTTCCTTGCACACCGCATCTCGACCAATGTGCGCGTGCTGGAAGGGGCGCTGACCCGCCTTTTTGCCTTTGCCTCGCTGGTCGGGCGCGAGATCGATATGGAGCTGACGCAGGATTGTCTGGCCGATGTACTGCGCGCCTCCGAGCGCAAGATCACCGTCGAAGAGATCCAGCGAAAGGTCTCGGATTATTACAACATCCGCCTCAGCGATATCATCGGCCCTAAACGCCTGCGGTCCTATGCGCGTCCGCGTCAGGTGGCGATGTATCTGTGCAAGCAACTGACCAGTCGGTCGCTGCCTGAGATTGGCCGTCGATTTGGCGGGCGCGACCACACCACGGTCATGCATGGCGTGAAGCGCATCGAAGAGCTGAAGTTGACCGATGGCCAGATTGCCGAAGATGTTGAGATGCTGCGCCGGGCCTTGGAAGCCTAAACCGCACTGAATCCTTGAAAAACACCCCGGACTATTGCGTTCGGGGTGTTTTCTTGTGCGCTATTGTCCACGGTTGAGAATGATCTGGTGTGTTTCACGCGCGCTGCTCTTGACCACCGAGGCAATCCGACCCAGAAATCCGTAAAAAATCCTTGTGCCTCAGGGCTGAGACGCTAACGTGCCAGTCCCGCCTATTTCGGCACGCAAGTCAAAGGAACAGAGGGTATGAAGATCAGCATCGAACGCGGCACCCTTCTCAAGGCCGTTTCGCAGGCCCAGTCAGTTGTCGAACGTCGCAACACGATTCCCATACTTGCCAACGTGCTGATCGAGGCCGAAGGCGATCAGGCGCTGTTTCGTGCCACCGATCTGGACATCGAAGTGGTCGACAAGGCCCTCGCGCAGGTCGAGAAAGCGGGCGCCACGACTGTTGCGGCCACAACGCTACATGAGATCGTACGCAAGCTGCCCGATGGGGCGTTGGTGACCCTGACCGCAGATAGTGCAGCTGGGCGGTTGACCGTGGAAGCGGGGCGCTCGAATTTTTCTCTGGCGACGCTGCCGAAAGAAGATTTCCCGGTTATGGCGTCTTCAGAATACCAATCGAACTTTACGGCGTCGGCGGCATTGTTGCGCCGGCTGTTCGATAAATCGAAGTTTGCCATTTCCACGGAAGAGACGAGATATTATCTAAACGGCGTTTACATGCACGTTGCGGATGGTTCCGAGGGCGGCAAGGTACTGCGTTGCGTGGCGACTGATGGTCACCGCTTGGCACGGATCGATGCGGATCTGCCGGATGGTGCAGCGGATATGCCGGGCGTGATCGTGCCCCGCAAAACCGTGGGCGAACTGCGCAAGCTGCTGGATGATGACGAGATGGACATCGCCGTCTCGGTCAGTGAAACCAAGGTGCGGTTTGCAACGCCTGACATCACGCTCACCTCGAAAGTGATCGACGGAACGTTCCCGGATTACACACGTGTCATCCCGCAAGGTAACACGCGCAAGTTAGAAGTGGACGCGGCTGAATTCGCGCAGGCCGTGGATCGTGTGGCGACAGTTTCGTCCGAGCGGTCGCGGGCCGTCAAACTGCAGTTGGATGCGGATAAGCTGATTCTGTCAGTGAATGCACCCGACAGTGGTGCGGCTGAGGAAGAGCTGGCAGTTGCTTACGGGGATGAGCGCCTGGAGATCGGGTTCAACGCTAAATACCTGCTCGAAATCGCGTCTCAGGTGGATCGTGAAAATGCGGTGTTTATGTTCAACTCGGCGGGTGATCCGACACTGATGCGCGAAGGCAACGACCAAAGCGCAGTATACGTCGTAATGCCGATGCGCGTCTGATTGCCTCGACTGGGTGATCTCTAACGAAAGAGAGGGGTCATGGGATTGGCCCTGACCGAGCTTACGGTCTCGCATTTTCGGTCTCATAAGCTGGCACGCCTGTCGTTGGACGGGCGGCCAGTGGCGATCCATGGGCCGAACGGTGCCGGTAAGACCAACATCCTGGAAGCGGTTTCTCTGTTTTCACCCGGGCGCGGGATGCGGCGGGCAAGCGCCGCTGAGATGACACGGCGCCCCGAGGCGGTGGGGTGGAAGCTGATTGGGCTATTGAATGCGCAAGGACAGAATTTCGAGATTGAAACTTGGTCCGAAGGTGGTGCGGCGCGGCAGGTGCGGATTGATGAGAAAGCCTCAAGCCAGATTGAATTGGGAAAGCTGGCGCGGGTTGTTTGGTTAATCCCATCGATGGACCGTCTTTGGATCGAAGGGGCCGAAGGGCGACGGCGGTTCCTCGACCGAATCGCGCTGAGTTTTGATCCGGCACATGCCGAGGCATCTCTGACCTATGAAAAAGCGATGCGCGAGCGGAACCGGTTGCTGAAAGAACAAGTTCGCGATGCCCATTGGTACGCGGCGCTGGAAGGGCAGATGGCTGAGATGGGGCATCGCATCCACGCCGCGCGGTTGAGTGCGTTGGAGTATCTGCGCGCAGCACAGGACAAAGCTGAGACGGCCTTTCCGTCAGCGGATCTCGAATTGGTTCAAACCGAAGGTGCAATGCCTGAGACGGCGGAAGACTTGCGAGAAGCTTTGGATGAAAGCCGGTTTCGCGATCTGGCCGCCGGGCGGACTTTGGTCGGCCCGCATCGATCAGACCTGTATGGTGTATATTCCGCCAAGGGCGTTCCTGCCAAAGATTGCTCGACCGGTGAGCAGAAAGCACTGCTGGTATCGCTGATCCTATCAAACGCGCGAGCGTTGGCGGAGATGGTTGGAGCACCTCCTATTGTATTGCTGGATGAGGTGGCCGCGCATCTGGATGCGGGTCGGCGCGCTGCGTTATATGATGAGATTTGTGCGCTGGGTGCACAGGCCTGGATGACGGGCACCGGGCCTGAGCTATTTGCAGAATTGGGGGATCGAGCCCAAACGCTGGTCGTTACCGAAGGCGACGAGGGCTCGGTCGTCAGCGTTTAGGCAGGCTCGCCGACCTTGCGTTCCCAAAGGAAGCCGCGCATCACTTCGTCGACCGGGGTTTTGGCCATGTGGTTGACGTAGTTCGACATGGTTTTTTGTGCCAGACCCAGTACGACATCCAGGACCGCACGGTGGGAATAGCCAGCGTCAAAGAAGGCCTGCAGCTGTTCCTCAGTCGGGTTTCCACGGGTTTCCATCACTTGCAGGGTAAAGGTGCGTAGCGCTTCCAGCTTGGCCGTGGGCAGCGGAGTTTCGTTGCGCAGCGCCTCGGTGATCTCGTCAGAGACTTTCATCATCTTTGCGATGCCGGTATGCGCAGGCACACAGTAATGGCATTCGTTTTCGACATTGATGGTTTGCCAGACAACGGTTTTTTCGTCGTTGTTGAAATCGGTCTGCAGAAACAGGCCGTGCAGAACCTGATAGCCTTCCAGATGCTGGGGGCTTTCGGCCATTACTTTATGAAGACCGGGCAGGCGGCCGAATGCAGCCTGAGATTTCTCAAGCAGCGGCTTGGACCCTTCCGGGGCGGTTTCTAGGTCGTGAGACGGGAAATTGGCCATGTCAAAACTCCTGTTTCTGGCGCGATGAGTCGTATTTAGGGTTTCTTGAGCGATCACTCAAGTATATATTTGAGCGAACGTTCAAGAATTGGTGAAACGATGCCCCGCAAACCCTCATATGACCGAGACGCGCTTATCGCGCAGGCGCGAGATATTTTCTGGCGTCACGGCTGGGCGGGGACGTCGCTTAAGGATCTCGAGCGAGAGCTGAAGCTGAAACCGGGCAGCTTCTACGCGGCATTCGGGTCGAAAGATGCGCTCTACGCCCTGGCGTTAGAGCGGTATACTCAGGAAGGGGTTGCCAATATGAAGGCTTTGGCGCAGGAATTGGGCCCGCTTGGTGCTCTTAAGGTGCAACCTCGTCGTGTGATCGAGGCGTCGGAACTGCCAACAAAAGCCTGCATGTTGGCGAAGACTTATGCGGAATTGCAAGCCAAAGACCATGATTTGGCTGATCAGGCGCAAACCCACATGGCTGACATGAAAGCTTGTTTTGCGGACCTCTTTCGCAGCGCGCAGAAGGCCGGAGAAATCGCGCCAAGTCATGACCCGGATCGCTTGGCGGCGCGCTATCAATCCGACCTTCTGGGGTTGCGATTGTCAGCCGAACGGGACGATGTGAACGCGGCAGAAATCGCCGAGGATATTGCAGCAGACCTTGATCGGCTTTGATCCGCAAATTAAGCGGATCAGAACCACAAAATATGGGGGGAGCGCGTGACAATCCCCACCAGAAAACGTATAAGTTACCAAAATAATATAGGTACTAACGGCATGTCCGAAGACGCACAGGCACCCCAAGAATACGGCGCTGATTCCATCAAAGTTCTCAAAGGCTTAGAGGCAGTTCGCAAACGTCCCGGTATGTATATCGGGGATACGGATGATGGTTCGGGTCTGCACCATATGGTGTACGAGGTTGTCGATAACGGAATTGACGAGGCACTGGCCGGTCATGCCGACCATGTGACTGTAAAAATTCACGCGGATTCCAGCGTTTCGGTCAGCGACAATGGACGTGGAATCCCGGTGGATATCCACCCCGAGGAAGGCGTTTCAGCGGCTGAAGTCATCATGACCCAACTGCACGCTGGCGGTAAGTTCGACAGCAACTCGTACAAGGTGTCAGGCGGTCTGCATGGAGTGGGCGTCTCGGTGGTGAATGCGCTATCCGATTGGCTGGAACTGCGCATTTGGCGGGCCGGCAAAGAACATGTGGCACGTTTTGAGGGCGGTGAGACGGCGGAACATCTGAAAGTCGTCGGCGAGTGCGGCGATCGCACGGGAACCGAGGTACGGTTTCTGGCCTCGACCAACACGTTCTCGAATCTCGAATACTCGTTTGAGACGCTGGAAAAGCGCTTGCGCGAGCTGGCTTTCCTGAACTCAGGCGTGCGGATTATTCTGATCGACGAACGCCCTGCTGAGCGGCTGGAAACCGAACTGTTCTACGAGGGTGGCGTCAAAGAGTTTGTCAAATATCTCGACCGGTCCAAGACCCCGGCGATGCCCGAACCGATTTATATCAAGGGCGAGCGTGACGATATCGGCGTGGAAATCGCCATGTGGTGGAACGACAGTTATCATGAGACCGTGCTGCCCTTCACCAACAACATCCCGCAGCGCGATGGCGGCACCCATGTGGCTGGCTTCCGTGGTGCACTGACCCGGACGATCAACAACTATGCGCAGTCCAGCGGGATCGCGAAGAAGGAAAAGGTCAGCTTTACCGGTGACGATGCACGCGAAGGACTGACCTGCGTGTTGTCTGTGAAAGTGCCCGACCCGAAATTCTCGTCCCAGACCAAGGACAAGCTGGTCAGCTCTGAGGTGCGCCCGGCGGTCGAAGGTCTGATGAACGAGAAGCTGGCTGAATGGTTCGAAGAGAACCCGAGTGAGGCTAAGGGGATTGTCGGTAAGATCATCGAGGCAGCTTTAGCGCGCGAGGCCGCCCGTAAAGCTCGCGAACTGACCCGCCGCAAGACTGCGATGGATGTGAACTATCTGGCTGGTAAGCTCAAGGATTGCTCTGAAAAAGATCCGTCCAAGACCGAAGTTTTCCTGGTCGAGGGGGACTCGGCTGGTGGTTCTGCCCAGACCGGTCGGGATCGGCTGACTCAGGCTGTTCTGCCTTTGCGTGGCAAAATCTTGAACGTGGAACGGGCGCGGTTTGACCGGATGTTGTCGAGCCAAGAGATCGGTAACCTCGTGATGGCGCTAGGCACCGGCATTGGCCGCGACGAATTCAACATCGAAAAACTGCGTTACCACAAAATCGTCATTATGACGGACGCAGATGTTGACGGCGCGCATATCCGCACCCTCTTGTTGACCTTCTTCTACCGGCAAATGCCAGAGTTGATCGAGGGCGGGTATCTCTACATCGCTCAACCACCACTATACAAGGTTTCTCGCGGTAAATCAGAGGTTTACTTGAAGGACCAGGCCGCGCTGGATGATTATTTGATCAATCAGGGCGTCGAAGGCGCAGTACTTAAATTAGGCTCGGGCGAGGAAATCATCGGCCAGGACCTGACCCGCATAGTGGATGAAGCGCGTCAGCTGAAGCGAGTGCTGGACGCCTTCCCAACGCATTATCCGCGCCATATTCTGGAGCAGGCTGCTGTAGCCGGTGCCTTCGTGCCCGGCGCTGTTGATGCCGATTTGCAGGGCGTGGCCGACAAGGTCGCGGCGCGCCTTGACTTGATTGCACTGGAATACGAACGCGGCTGGCAAGGCCGCATCACACAGGATCACGGCATCCGCCTCGCACGCATCCTGCGCGGTGTGGAAGAAGTGCGCACACTGGACGGCCCCATGTTGCGCTCGGGTGAGGCCCGTAAAACCGGCAGTTTCACCCAAAGCCTGCAAGAGGTCTACAACACCCCCGCAACGTTGGTGCGTCGCGATCGGGGTCAAGTCATACACGGCCCGCTCGACCTGCTGCGCGCGATTCTGGAGGAGGGCGAAAAGGGCTTGTCGCTGCAACGCTACAAAGGTTTGGGAGAGATGAACCCCGATCAACTCTGGGAAACAACGCTGGACCCGGACGCACGGACCCTTTTGCAAGTACGCGTGGATGATATGGTTGAGGCCGATGATCTGTTCACCAAACTCATGGGTGATGTGGTAGAGCCACGCCGTGAATTCATTCAAAAGAATGCTCTGAGCGTGGAGAATTTGGATTTTTGAGCGGTTGTAGGTTTGCGCATAACACTTCGCACACCCCATAAATTTGCGCAGTTCGCCCACAGTTTTGCGCTGCGCGATTGTCGGCATTGGCGACGAATTCAATCAGTTTTGGCCTAGTCGTTGTGGTTTCGACCCTTTGCATTTCTCAATCCCGCAAAGGGCCACTCTAAGGAAACTTGGATTCTCGCGAAGGTCTGCGATGCGCAGAAAGCTGACATTGCAAAGTTGCCGTTCAAAGTTTCGCTTGCCCGACCTGACCGTCCCAGATGGTCGGAGGCTCTTCTTGGAAGTGCGGCACTTTAGATTGTTGGCCTAATTGAGGCAAATTTAGGTACAGAGTATTTTTGGGCTACGTCAGCCAACGTAAACGCCAGGGAATAAGGGTAATGCGAAATCCGATTAACCAGATGATAATTGACAAACTAGTGGTCGATTAATCTCATTGTCCGCGCAAAACCTACCATGCGAGCTTCAGCGCTGCTTTCGTTTAACCGAAATAATGCACCCAGAGTGTTTTGGATGCCGAGCAGGTACATCCCGGGCCATTGCGTCCACGTTTCCGAGGTGCCGCAACGCTCCGTTGTTCAGCAACACGCCTCGCCCGGCATCATACCGGCGCTGTCCAAATCCGCTGGCAACGCATTCCCAGTCTTCCTTGGCCGCCGCGTTGCGGAATCTCGGTAGGTCGTGCGGGTCATGTCGTCCAGGTGTTGCTGCGACGTGATCGTGTTTCTTCGCATTACTTTGGTGGGTTAAATGGTGGGTCACTTGTGTTGTGCTAGGTTGCTGGACACTACCGGTTGTCGGCCTCGGCTTGGGGCGCATGATTGTCACGACGCCTTGAGGTTTCGGATGTCCTGGGACGGCCACGTGAGTTGCCGTCGGTTTCGGCGTCAACTGTGGAACCTGGCTAGGAACCGCCGTGGGAACCTGATTGGGGGTTGCGGTTGGGGCAAGCGGTGGTGTCGCCGTAGTACCGCTGGGTTGCGGAACACGGCCGGGCACTGCGACCGGAATCTGGTTTGGTGTTGCAGTCGGGACGAGCGGTGGCACAGCAGTTTGTCCAGTGGGCTGAGGTGGGACCTGACCAGGAACTGCGACTGGTATTTGGTTTGGCGTTGCGGTTGGCACAAGTGGCGGTACCGCTGTTGGGCCGGTAGGTTGAGGCGGAACCTGGCCAGGGATAGCTATCGGAACTTGATTAGGAGTTGCAGTCGGAACTTGCGGCGGCACCGCGGTAGGACCGGTAGCCAATGGTGGAACCTGATTGGGAACGGCTGTCGGAACCCGGTTTGGTGTCGCGTTTGGTGCCAAAGGCGGAGTTAGCGTCGGCGCTACTATCGGTGTGGGAACCTGACCAGGAACCGCTATTGGCGTCGCAATAGGAACCTGACCGGGAATTGCGTTCGGTACCGCGCCCGGCGCAAGGACTGGAACAGTAACGGAAGTGGGTGTTTGCTGCGTTCCCTTAGGCGGCAACTGATTTGCCACCGGCTGAGTAGGGCCAGTAACTTGATTACCTGCCCCTTGCCCACCAGACTGCCCGCATCCTTGGCTCGACTGGTGCGGGTTCCCTACGCCTCGGCACCACCCGTAGTGATTTCCGCGGGCAACGACCTGGGTAGCGGCCAGTTCTGCGATCAAACAAGCTGCAGTAAGTAAAACAATGCGGTTCCGTTTCATAACATCCTCACCAACTTGTTGTCAGAGCAAGATACGCGCCAGGATCGCCAGATTCGGTTAAAGGGCCGTCTCTCAAAGGGACACCGACGTATCCGGACAGAAATAGGTTTCGCTTGAACTCGATGTCCAAACCCAGACCTGTGGATGCCAGTGTAGCATTATCAACTTCAAAACTCGCAGGGTCATTGTTCGAGATGTAACCCACGTCGAAAAAGGCAAAGGGCGTTAGCCGATGAATGCTCTGAGAGCTGGGGAAGTAGGAGTGAGATATTTCGAATATCGCAGAAATCCCGGAATCACCGTCTACTTCGTCAAATCGATATCCGCGCAAAGCATAACGATCACCAAGGAAGTACTCTTCAACAGAGGGCAACCGGTCTGTTGTGTACTGCCCCCAAATCTCGGTGCGCCAAGCTGTGTTGGGCGACAAGCCCGTAAGTGGGCTTTCGTATCCGACGCCGCCTCGTAGGTGCCAGAACGAAGAGTCCCCGTCGTCAAAGTTTGCGTCTGTGGTGTCGTTGTCATTGTCGCCAAAAGACAGTGTTAACCCGGCTTCAAGGGCTTGCCCTTTGGAATAGTTTTGCCCGTACAGATAGGTAAGGCCAACAACACTTGCGTCACTGGACAATGGAACGCCACCGCTAACAGAATCCGATTCTGAAAGGCGATAATCCAAAAGCAGGTATCCATAACGAGCAACATCGCGGATCACAGGATAACCCAACGCAAGGGTGAAGTTCTCGCCGTCAATATCTGTTCTGGCAAAGTCCCCTGAAATGTCGCGTTTTGCGTTGACGTTCCCATAAAAAATCTCACCGTATAGACCATTGCTGTTCAGCGGCGTGCGATAGGTAAGAGCGCCCCACAATGAGTGTTCATCGTCTTTGTCCCAATTGTAATTGCCTGATCCCTCAAATCGCAGCAAATCTCCGACGGTCAGCGTCGAATAAAACTCTTGTACGACATAAAAACTAAGCGCTTCTCCAAGCTCACGCGGAGGGTTGTCGAGTGTCGCACTACCGGCTTGTTTTCGCAGTGGCTCTCCCAATACTCTCAGCCGAGCACCAGTCTGATCCGGGTAATCAAGTTCGGTCGACAATTCCAAGTCAGGTATGTCCTCGGCCAGCATCACTGCCCGCTCAAATCGTTTCAGCGTTATGGGATAGGAGGTGGTGAGGGGCTGAAAAATCTTCTCTAGTGATTGGAATGTACGCGTATCTACACCTTCAATTTCGATGGTTTGAATGCGCCCTTCATTAACAATTATGCTCTGCCCATCAGGACCGGGCCAGGCCTCAGCCAAAAAATAACCGTCTTCTCGGTAGATCTGAGTGATCGTTGATGCGACGTCCACCGCTGTGATGCGCCCTGACCGATTGAAGGCCAATTGACCGGCAAAAGTTAACAGCTCATCCGTATCATACACCGTTACGCCGTTGACCGAGTGCCGTGATGCTATGTCCCAGGTTTGTGCAATGCTGTATTTTGGAACCGAAACAATGGCCACAAAAGTGCAAATGATCGCAATTACAACTGAGTTGGTTACGGGCATTTTCTACAACCTTTGCATGATTGAGAATGTTAGAGCCTAATCCTATTACGAGGTTTGAATGTCTGAGCTTGCCGTTATTCAAATTTGATCACGACTGGTGCTTTCGAGATACACAGCAAACAGACTACAATGCGCCTTCGTCGCCCAGGAACTCGATACCAGCGGTCGCGCCATCACTGTAGGCAATGCAATTCCAAGGAGCACGATCCTCGCCAACACCGACAGTGACTTGTGTTCCAGCCTCGCTAAACGCGGATGAGAGCACAACGACTTGCGAATTGTTCGTCGTCTTGGCTACATCTCGCAAACATGCTTGCTGAGCCGGTGTGAGCTCGGCGGACGCACTGGATGTACTCGTGTCGTCACAGGCCGCAAGCATTGCGAAACAAGTTGCGCCTGAAATCATCACCATCTTGTTGGTCATTTTCTTCTCCCTCTGGGTCCGTTGAAATTAGTGAAATTGGATGCGTTTATTTGAAGCTCTCGCGTCTGCGCAGCCAATAGAACTTACCTCGATCCTTTGACTATCTTTCCCAAAACTTGCCGCGTGGGGCTTGCTCGGCGGAACAACATTTCGTTGACCATCGGGGCCGCCAACAACGTGTGAAGGCCGAATGACGACACTGGCGAAAGCTAGAACAAACTCTGGAAAGAGGGGGAGTACGTTAAGCTTCAGCATCGCGTCCTCCCAATGCTTGATCTTTGTTTGAGGGCCTCCGACCGCCAGCACTCACTCCAGCAGTCGGAAGGGCCCGACAAATCGGGCGACAGCGACATCAACGGAGGTAAAATGAAAGTTATGTCGAATTCGCATGTTTGAATCTATTTTTTCATAAATCAACATTTTTTCCGCGCGTAAATTTCTCTACGCTCTCGTACGATAGGCCTCTGCATTCAAACAAAAAGGTAAGTGAGAGCATCCATACAGGCGAGTTTGTTCTTCTAGGTGGCGAAACGTTTTGAGGCCGCACAGAGATTAAGAAAGGAATGAAAATGGGATTTATTGAGGCCGTTAAAACGTGTTTTTCAAAATACTTCCAGTTCTCCGGCCGGGCTATACGTTCGGAATACTGGTGGTTCTTCTTGTTTGTGGTTCTCGTGAGTGCTGCTTTGGCTGTGCTGGATACGATCCTATTCGGGACTAACCCCGAGACAGGGCAAGGATCTCGGGTTCTGTCCTCTGTTTTTCAACTGGCTGTTCTCATACCTATGCTGGCCGCCGGTTGGCGAAGGCTGCATGATACAGGACGACCTGGCTGGTATTTGCTGCTGCCGATGGCGCTCAGCATTACAACGCTTTTTGTTATGCTGGGTGGCGTGGCGTTCTTTTCGGTATTGGAGCAAGGGACCGAGAACCCTGACGCATTACGAGGACCCGCGGCAGTCCTGGGCGTGACCGGTATTGTTGTTGTCTCAATTCTTCAATTGGTTCTGTCCATTCTGATGATCTGGTGGTTGACGCGCCCTTCGGAAGAAGGCGCAAACGAATACGGCGAACCTGTTTCCTGACCTGGTTGCCGGGGCAATTGGCCGGAATCTCAGGCTGAATGACAGTGCGAACCGTAACACCATGGAGAGAGAAAATGAGTTTCAAAACGATTTCCACTGGGACGCTAATGATGGTTATGGCGACCACTGCATCAGCGGAGTGGTCGTTCAACTCTGGGCCTATTCCCAATGCATTTATTCAAACCGGAAACATGACGCTGGAACTTCAGTGTAACCGTATTCGCTTTGCTCCGGCTGGATATGAGGACAGCCAGGACATTACGGACAAGCAGGGGCTTTCCATTCGTTTCTTGAAGAACGGAGCCACCGAAGTTGGAGCATTTCAGGTTGGCGCAGAAAACGCTGCCGTACAGATCGTTGATAACTATCCCGTCGAGGTCAGTTTCAATAGTCAAGAGGACTATGGTTTTGTACTGGGCCAGCTTGCGGCCAATGCATCGGTTAACCTGTCGATGATTGATCAAGATGTCAGCTACGGAATCTTTGACTTGAAAGGTTCCAGCGCGGCAATTCGGTCCCTTCGTTCCGCCTGCGATTCAGATCCTAGCCAGCGGTCCTCCTACGAACCCCCCGAAGGCATCGTATATTGTGGTGGCGGAGCGATAGAGCGCGTGATCGAACCCGTAATTTTGGACAACTCGGGGGAAGAGTGGGACGCGCGAGTAACAGTCAACGGCGAGTCGATCAGAGCCATGACTGCTTACAGTTACTTCGGAAATTCTGAGCCGCCAGCCGGATTTGTCGTGGCCCTGCTTGGGGAGGACAGGTCCGAGTTTCTGATTTTTAACGAAGGCTCGGCAAACTGGCTGGAATATGGGGACTACCGATATGATCAGTGCAATTGATACCTTGTGCCAACCAGCTTTCCAAATAGCGCGTCAGATGAAGTGTTTGGTCGCCGGGATTGTGCTTGCTTCGGGCCTTGTTTGGACCTCACCAGATGTCGCGGCTGATGTATCGCGCCTTACGCCCGGTTTGCAGGCGAAGGTTGATCTGGCGGCACGAGCCTGTGCGGAATTCAACGACGCTCAATTTGACTTAGATTGGGGTGCGGTTGAGAAGGTCGATCTCGACGGAGACCTACAACGCGATTGGGTTCTGAATGAGTCCGGTCTTGCGTGTTCAAGCGCCGCCTCTCTTTTTTGCGAAACGGGGAGTGCATGTCGCACTTCCTGGTAGAAGAGGAGGCTCATTCCTTGCTCAATCAAGGCTGGACTGTTGCTGATTTTGGGCGTCAACGCGTTGTCCTCGCAAACGTCCATGGATCCAATTGCGACGGAATAAATCCCACGTCATGCGTCAGCGCCAGTGCTTGGGATGGCCAAGCAAACACTTGGCGCTCGTCTGCTAGTTATTGGGAGTAAGTTGCATTTGGGCATCGCAGATAAACCTGAGAGCCTGTTTGTTCAACGAGTTCTATGTAGCATGCAAACTTATGGGCAAATCGTGCAGACTTATGCGCAAATACCGCGCAGAGTTATGGGCGAACTTCCAAGATTTTTTTAATGAAATCAATGTCGGCATTGCAGCGTTATGAGCGCACCTACAGCGGTTTGTAGGGGCGCGAATAGCTTTGCATTTCGTCTAAAGAATTGCGTATTTGGACCAAAGCCTTGGGTGCAACAGCCACCCATTGAATTTGGCATCCAAAGATAATTCTGCACAGTGCAAATTTTAGTTGGATTCATGCCATGATCATGGCTCACGTGAAGCTTGAAGTCTGCCGCTTCCAGCTCAATGCAGCCTTTCGCGGTGCGACCCGCAACAGTATTCCGCAGTAGAGAAGATCAGGATCGTGCTGGACGGCCTAAAAGGCGAGGACAGCAATGCAGAGCTGAGCCGTCGTGAGGGCATCGCGCAGAGCGTTCCCTACTTGGCAAGTATAATTGACTGGATATGAATGATAACGATACGGAAAATCCATTTGTGTGTATTTTAGAAAGTGTGAAAGTTCATTTCGCATTGTGATGCTTAGTTAGGCTTATGAATTTGTCATCTACCTCTCTTTGGGTTGGCAGAATCCAGGTTTCAGCAGATACCGCGCCCGAAAAAGCGAGCCGCGTAAGCAAGCCCAATGTCTATTGGCCTTATCTGCCGCGCAGAGTTGGTCCTTCGTATTTGCTGGTAGTCAGGTAACGTTGGTTTGGGAGTAAGATATGGAATTACCAACACTAACGTACGAAATGATAGCCGTGCTGAGTCTATTGTCTTTTACGGTCTTACTTTTTGTTACCGAAATCATACGGATTGATGTCGCAGCGATTCTCGTAATGGTGCTGCTTGGTGCGCTGAGCTATCTCCCTGGGCTAGGTAATCTTGCAGATGTATCCAAGCTCTTTGAAGGTTTTTCTTCGAACGCTGTGATGTCCATCATCGCAGTTATGGTAATTGGGGCTGGGCTTGATAAGACCGGACTTATGTCAAAGGTTGCGGCCTTGATCCTCAAGAATGGTGGCACGACTGAGGCCCGGATTATCCCAATTATATCAACAACGGTTGGTGTCATCAGCTCTTTCATGCAGAACGTCGGAGCTGCTGCGCTTTTCCTTCCTGTTGTCAGCCGCATCTCAGCACGTACAGAAATCCCGATGAGTAGATTGCTGATGCCTATGGGGTTTTGCGCGATACTCGGTGGTACGATTACATTGGTCGGGTCATCGCCCCTGATCCTGTTGAATGACCTGATTGTTTCAGCAAACTCATCCCTTCCGGCTGA
This sequence comes from Ruegeria sp. C9, assembly GCF_056537585.1. Taxonomy (NCBI): domain Bacteria; kingdom Pseudomonadati; phylum Pseudomonadota; class Alphaproteobacteria; order Rhodobacterales; family Roseobacteraceae; genus Ruegeria; species Ruegeria sp. C9. The sequence goes on along the minus strand of NZ_JBQFRU010000005.1, from coordinate 330,750 downwards.
CCAACAAATGGAGACATTTGGGTTGTTTTCCGTCACGCCTATCGGTGTGATGCTCGTGCTGACAGGGGTGCTTTACTTTGTACTATTTGGTCGTTGGGTCCTCCCAGCGCAGCGGGAGCGTGGGGAAGACGCAAGCTCAGCCCGGTCCATGCAGACCTATGTCGAAAACACCTATGGGCTTAGGGCCGATATGTTCGAGATACGTGTTCCTGAAGGTTCGATCATCATCGGGCAAACGCTCGCAGATCTAATGGTCGCCCATAACATGTACATTCTTGGCACATCTTATCGCGGCCACAAGGTCATCGCGCCGATGGCTGATACCAAGATCGAAGCCCCGGCGCGGCTTGCAGTACTTGGCCTGCGTCGGGTGGTTGAGCAACAGTTCGCTGAGCCTTACGGATTAGAGATCCTACCCCAACTAGATGTCTTTGCGGATGATTTCGCCGCGACGCAGTCTGGGGTGGCCGAGGTTGTTATTCCGCCCGGTTCTTCAGTGATCGGCCAAACTCCGATTGATCTGCGCCTCCGTCAGACACATGGTTTGTCTCTGCTGGCCATTCAGCGCGGCGAAGAAACACTGAGCCATGTAGAAACCGAAGATCATTCAGCAACGCATATCGGACAAGTCCCTTTGCAGGCCGGTGATACGTGTGTGGTGCACGTGCAGTGGGATCGTCTGACACGACTGAAGTCAGACAGGGATTTCGTCGTTGTCACCTCGGACTTTCCCCAGGAAGAGTTGCGGCCGCACAAGGTCGGCTGGGCGCTTGCCTTCTTCCTAATAGCGTTGAGCCTAATTCTGTTTTCAGATCTGCGCTTGTCGTTGTGCCTATTAATTGGCGCTGTTGGCATGGTGTTGAGCAGGGTGCTCTCGATTGACGAAGCCTACGAGTCGATTAGTTGGAGTACAGTTTTTCTACTCGCTTCACTGATCCCGTTGGGCCAGGCAGTCCAGAGCACCGGCACTGCGGATTGGATTGCCGCGCATGTGTTGGCCCTCCTGAAGGGTTGGCCGATCTGGTCGTTGCAAGCAGGTATAGCCGTTTTGGCAACGGCATTCACCCTGGTCATGTCCAACGTAGGTGCGACCGTCCTGCTGGTGCCGTTGGCGGTTTCTATTGCGGTATCGGCGGGTGGTAACCCGGCTGTATTCGCCCTCACAGTAGCAATTTCAACGTCCAACTCATTTTTGATCCCAACACACCAGGTGAACGCGTTGATCATGGGCCCAGCAGGCTACCGGGTGGTGGATTTCGTTCGCTCCGGTGGAATTATGACTCTCCTTTTCTTGGTTGTCTCAATGACCGGGCTTGCGATTTTCTTCTGAGCCGCCTCTCGGCGATCCGTACAGAAGAACTCGCAATATAAGGTTTTTGAGACCAAATTTTTGGGCGCGGATTCAAAACGTCTGCAAAAAGGGCCTCCTCCGCGAGGGACCGAAGTAATGTGTCCAACTCAACCAAACCTGAAGTCGGTATACGCTGGAACTGGACCGTTCTTGTTTTATCGATCACTGTTATTGGACCAAGACCGTCGGCATTTTTGGAGAGTTCACGATGAAGTTCCTTCGTACACCGGACCATCGGTTTGACGGGCTGCCAGATTTCAACTTTGGCCCGAACTATCTTGATGTGGATGACACCGAGGGAAGTCTTCTCCGACTGCATTATTTGGACGAGGGACCGGCTCATGCATCACCAGTATTGTTGATGCATGGAGAGCCAACCTGGTGCTTCCTTTACCGGCGCATGATTCCGTTATTCAAGGACGCTGGCCATCGAGTTCTGGCTCCTGATTTGATTGGGTTTGGAAGGTCGGATAAACCAACAGAGCGATCCGACTACACCTACCAACGCCATGTAGACTGGATGTCCGAGTGGTTGCGGAAGGTTGACCTGACGGGCATCACGTTGGTTTGCCAGGACTGGGGTGGTCTAATAGGCTTGCGGTTGGTTGCGAGTATGCCCGAGCGGTTCTCGCGCGTAGTTGTGGCAAACACGGCCTTGCCCACCGGTGACGCACCCTTGGGTGATGCATTTCTTTCATGGCGGGAATACTCACAATCCGTACCCGCATTTAATTCGGGACGCATCGTATTCGGCGGCACGACATCTAAAATTTCAGAAGAAGAGGTCGCAGCCTACAACGCACCATTCCCGGATGCGCGCTATCTGGCAGGCGCTCGCGAGTTTCCAGTGTTGGTGCCCGACACACCTGATAATCCAGCTTCTGAAGCCAACCGAGCCGCATGGGAAACCCTCAAGACCCTCAACACCCCGTTTCTGACTGTTTTTGGAGAAGACGACAGGGTTATGGCGGGCGTAGACAAACTGTTCCAAAAGTCGGTCCCTGGGGCAGTTGGTCAAAATCATATCCTTGTGCCTAGAGCGGGGCATTTCATCCAAGAAGATGCTGGCACTGAGCTAGCACATGCAACTTTGAAATTCATTGAGCAGACATAGCAGCTATCAGATTAGTGTCTTCCCCTGCGGCCTCAACTCACACCAAATTTGCGACGCAAATGCTCAGCTAAGGCTGTTATGCGACGTGGTTGGGCCCGGCTCGGTGGAAACATCATTTGCAAAGGTTTCGGCGGTGGGAGGAAGTCGCGCAAGACAGAAACAAGTCTGCCAGATCGAACATCGTCGCCCACATCCAGCTCGGACTTCAATACGACCCCATGGCCTGCAATCGCCCAATCGCGGATGAGTGAACCATCATTGACTATTCGATTTCCCTTTACCGAAACGCGCTGGGCATTTGGTCCTGATCCAAACTCCCAAACGTTGTCGATCATGTCGCCAAACCTCATGATCAAGCAGTTGTGGTTTAATAGATCTTCTGGTTTTTCAGGCGTTCCAAATGAGGCCAGGTAACTTGGGGACGCACAAACGAAACGTTGGTAGCTTCCCAGATTTCGCAACCTGAGCGAGCTGTCTGTGATGTTGCCGAAGCGAACGGCGAGGTCAAAACCCTGGCCTACGAGGTCGACATAACCGTCCGAGAGGGACAGTTCGATTGAGACGGCAGGGTTCTTTTCGGTGAATTCGGCAATAACCTCGGAAACAAAGCTCCGTCCCAAGTCAATGGGCGCGCTTATGCGAATTGGACCAGACAGAGTTTCGGCGCCGTGCCGAACAAGTGTGTCCAGGTCCGCAACCTCACTGAGAACGTTTCTTGCTCCATTAGCGAGTGTCCGGCCTTCTTCGGTCAGGCTAATGGAACGGGTGGTGCGGTTGAACAAAACCACGCCGTAATGTGCCTCCAGAGCCGCGAGCCGTTCGGACACTGTCGTACTCGACAACCCTGTCTCGCGCGCCGCGGCCACCAGACTGCCTTTCTCGGCTATGGTCAGAAACAAGCGAAGATTGTCTAAAAGCATTAAACGGAATTTCCGGATTATATGTTCGATCTTGCCCTGTTTATCCCGAAGGAGCTGCGGCGTAAATCTTGCGCATCGCTCAATAACACAAGGGATCTATTCCAATGGCCAAGCTGACAATCGTCGCCAACATCAAAGCCAACCCTGACAAAATTGACCTCGTAAAGGCCGAGCTGATCAAGCTCATCGACATAACCCGAGCCGAAGAGGGTTGCATCAACTATGACCTGCACCAGGACAACGACAACCCGGCTCATTTCGTGTTCTACGAAAATTGGGAAAGCCGAGAGCTTTGGCAAACCCACATGGGTGCTCAGCACCTTGCGGCTTACCTGGAAGCAACAGAAGGCGCCGTTGCAGAATTCGCCCTAAATGAGATGACAGTCATCGGTTGATAAAGAACCGGACAAAGGAGCACGTTATGAAAGCCGTGGGATACCTTAAGACAGGGTCGATTGATCGGGCGGACGCCTTAATCGACTTCGAGGCCGATAAACCGACGCCGAAAGGGCACGACTTGTTGGTGAAGGTGCAGGCCGTGTCAGTGAACCCAGTCGATACGAAAATTCGTCAAAAACGTGCTCCTGTAGGTCCAGCACCAGATATTCTGGGGTGGGACGCAGTAGGGATCGTCGAAGCAGTTGGCGAAGCGGTTGAGACTTTCAGTCTGGGAGATACAGTTTGGTACGCCGGGGCAATAAACCGGTCGGGAACCAATGCCGAGTTTCATCTGGTGGATGAACGTATCGTCGGGTCAGCGCCAAAGTCCATACCTGCAAAAGCAGCTGCGGCGATGCCGCTAACGACGCTTACTGCTTTTGAGATGCTGTTCGACCGCTTGCGGGTCCAAGATGCCGTTTCCGGCGGAACCAATACGTTGCTGGTTATTGGTGGCGCAGGCGGTGTAGGGTCAATCACCATTCAATTAGCACGGGCCCTCACTGACATGACATTGATAGCGACGGCGTCCCGACCCGAGACACAAGACTGGGTTCGAGAGTTAGGTGCACACCAAGTCATCAACCACGCGGAACCTTTTGGCTCACAACTCAAGGCTCTCGGTATCGACAGCGTGGATTTCATCTATTCAACAAACCAGTCCCAGCTGTATGCTTCCCAAGCTGGAGAGGTGATGACACCTCAAGGTCGCTTTGGGTTGATCGATGATCCTGAAACCTTCGACATCGCGCCGTTCAAACCCAAATCGATCTCATTGCATTGGGAGTTCATGTACACTCGGTCGCTTTTTGGGACTGAAGATATGAACCGTCAAAGCGAAATCCTGAATCAGGTCGGCGGTTTGATAGACAATGGAAAGATCAGATCCACAGCAACCGATACACTTGGTAGGATCAATGCTGCAAACTTAAAGAAAGCGCATGCTATCCTTGAAAGCGGTAAGGCCAAAGGAAAACTCGTGCTTGAGGGTTTTTAGATGAGAATTGAGCGGCTGGATCATGTGAATATTGTGACGACTAGGTTGCCTGAGATGGTTACTTGGTATGAAAATGTCCTGGGTTTGAAACCCGGGGCCCGCCCCGTTTTTCCGTTTCCCGGAGCATGGTTGTATACGGGTGATGACGCCGTGGTTCATCTTGTGGGTCACGAAGGAACACCTAACGTTGGCTCCGAAGTGAAGCTCAAGCTCGAGCATTTTGCGCTCTCAGCCACGGGGTTGAGCGCATTCGAAGAAAAACTGATCTCGAGTCAGATCCAGTATCGCAAAACTGAAGTCCCTGGGACTCGGATGGTCCAAATCCACGTGGCCGATCCTGATGGGAATCATATTCATATTGACTTCGATGACACCGAGTAATTGGCCAACTCTCGAAATAGTCGGAGCACAAAATCAAGCTCGCAACTTCTTGTCGATTAGTAATTGAGATTCTTGCCGGGTTGCTCCCCGGAATTGCGTAGGCCAACATTTTTGGGTGGTACAAACGTCGATTTGGAGATCAGCATGCCGGACCTCGAAACAAACAAGAAAAACGTCATCGCTTTCTACGAAATGATGTTCAACGAGCGTCGACCTGCCGAGGCCATAGATATCTTTGTTGGGGAAACCTATACGCAGCACAACCCGCATGTTGGCGACGGCAAGCATGCTTTTATCGAATATTTCGAGCGCATGGCCGCCGAATACCCGGGAAAGCGTGTGGACATCAAACGTGCGTTTGCTGAAGGCGATCACGTTATTCTGCATTGCCATCAAATCTGGCCTGATGGTCTCGAGTACGCAGGGATCGATATTTTTCGCCTGGATGTCGATGGGAAGGTTGTCGAGCACTGGGACGTTCTTCAGGAGGTTCCGGCAAACAGCGAGAATGAAAACGGCATGTTTTGACTTAGTCGTTCTGAATGCGGTGCATTGAGCTGCGAAAAGTCCTGTCGGCTGAACCACGGTAGTCAAAAGGCATAAGTCTGATCCAAGAAACCCGCCAAAGCGTATCTTCCAAGAACCCTTTAGCAAGGAGATAAATATGCTCCCGACCAGCATTCTTGCGGCGACCCTTGGATTATTCGTAGCCACTTCGCTTCAAGCCGGAGTTCAAATTCGCTTCATAGAAGGCGCACCCAAAGACCGTTTTGTTCTGACAAATGTCGGATCGTGCGAATTAGAAACCTCGACCGTCAAAATTGACTTGTCGCAATCTGCCGGACGTTTGATTTTCGATGTTACCGAAAAAGGTGCGGGCGTGGAGGTCTTCCAACCTCTTGAGTTCGTTGAGGGTGCGGATGCTCTACGGCAAATTCCAGCGGTCGTGGATGGGCAAAATACAATTGAACTTGAGATCGCCTCCCTCGCGGCCGGGGACAGGTTAGCTTTTACCATCGATGTAGACGACACCATTGGGCAACGCGAAATCACTGTAACGGGGTCGGAGATCGAAGGTGCCACGGTGTCATATACCGATGCCGATGAGATCAGTACTGCGACCTTCTCTTCCGAAGCGCTTGTCAACGTGACGACCAAGGACTGCTGAAAGCTATCCCACAATGTCGAATTGGATGGTCCGCATAGCATTTCTTGCGCTCGTGTTGGGAGGCGGCATCCTGATTGGGATATTGACCGCGCCCGGGGATTGGTATGCGCAGCTTTCTAAACCTGCTTTCAATCCACCAAATTGGATTTTTGGGCCGGTTTGGACGGTGCTTTATGTCTTGATCGCCATGGCGGGTTGGCGTCAGTTTGAAACAGACCGAAGCTCGACTGCCATGAAGCTGTGGTGGGCACAGATGGGTCTAAACTTTTCGTGGTCCCCAATCTTTTTCATACTGCAACTACCGTGGTTTGCGTTTGTGGTAATTGCCGCGTTGCTGGCTGTCATCGTCATGTTCATTGCTCAGGTTAGGAACTCAGATCGGATCTCCGTACTGGGCTTCCTTGCGTACTTTGCGTGGGTTGCATTTGCCGCTGCGTTGAACCTTTCCATTGCGATACTGAACTGAGCAGGAACAATATGCGTGCCAACTTTGTTGGACTTGTTTCAAGTCTTGTAATCATCGGATGCACAATGGCACAGGCTGATGAAAATCTTGCAGAAGACTTCTCCAAGTCTCCGGAGACGAGTTGGGACTACGTTGCCGACACCGTCATGGGAGGAGTTTCTTCAGGACAGGTGCAGTTTCGTTCGGAACGTGATGTTGCGTTCGCCCGGTTGACCGGAACCGTCAGCACAAAAAACAACGGCGGCTTTATTCAGTTCCGACGCAAGTTGTCTGATCGACCAGATGAGGGTGTATCGGGCGTCAGGCTGTTGGTACGGGGGAATGGAGAGCAATACTTCGTCCACCTCAGGACACGTGGCACGGTGCTTCCATGGCAATACTATCAGGCCGCGTTCGCAACTTCTGACAACTGGACCGAAGTCTCTTTACCTCTCTCAGGCTTCAAGGCTTCAGGTGCCATGTTGCGCGCTATTCCCGTTGCTGACGAAATCACCTCAGTTGGAGTTGTAGCCTACGGTAGAGATCACGAGGCCCGCGTAGATGTCAACGAGATTGGTTTCTATTGAAGGTTTCCCAAGAGAGGACTGCAATCTTCAAATTGGTCTGTTTGGAACCGCGCGGAATCTAAATTTACCAAACCATCTTCCCGATGAAATACATTCCGTAGATGCCCAAGCATCAACTTGGACAGGTCTGATTAGCCTGCTCAACAACAGCAACCGACATTGCCAATCCAATTGTCTTTGCTCATCGTTTCCAAGCGACTAAATTGGGTCCATGGAAGAAGTCACTCGACTGACCGAATGGATGATTACAGAAGGTCGTCGCTCCGGTGATCCTGTAAAGGTGGTGTCACAGTTTTGTTCCTCCTTGATCGAAGCCGGAGTGCCGCTATGGCGGGCAAACATTGGCCAGCGCTTTGCCAACCCATTGCTTATTGCCTGGGGGGTAGTTTGGACGCCTGAAGGCACCGACAGCTACGACGTCACGCATGAGACGATGTTGACAGATGGTTATGTCGGGAGTTCATTCGAGTATATTCTTGCGAACAGAAAGCCACTTCACAAAAGTCTCCGGCGACTGGACTCGGAAACAGAGCATTCATCCTATCTTGAATTTGCAGAGCAGGGTGGCACTGACTACTACGCTACTTTGCTCTATTACGGCGATGGATCGCTGCATGGATGTACGTTCGTTACTCAGGCAAAGGATGGATTCTCGCCCGAACATCTTAGGCTGATTGAAGCGGCCTTACCGGCCCTTTCTTCCGCCTTGGAACCTGTCACGATGCGAAAATCGTCTAAAGGTCTGCTTCGAACTTATTTAGGAGATGGACCTTCCGAGGCCGTCTGGAGCGGCAATATAAAGCGCGGAGAGCGAACAACTTTGGATGCCGTGGTTATGTTCTCTGATCTGCGAGGCTTTACGGCACTTTCCGAGACCTCTCCGGAAGAAGATATTTTCGACACGCTTAGCGACTATTTTGATCTGGTGGTTAAAGCCGTAGAGGACAACGGTGGAGACGTCCTCAAGTTCATGGGCGATGGCATTCTGTCGATCTTTACTATTGAAGCGCAAAAAGACCATGCCGACCGCTGCAGAATGGCGGCTCTTGCTGCGCAGAGTGTGTTGAGTGGTTTGAACGCTCTCAACACCAGACGAGACGGGTTTCAAAAACCGCCTTTGGATGTTGGTATTGGAATCAACGTTGGGCAGGTCAGCTATGGTAATATCGGCAGCCCCGGCAGGCTTGATTTCACAGTTCTGGGCGGGGCGGTGAACGTTGCAAGCCGAATTGAAGGTTTAACAAAAGCAATTGGTCGGAGGGTGTTGGCTACGTCAGCCGTTGCAAGTGCTGCTCCGAGCATGTTCGTTAGCTGTGGGGATCACGAAATACGTGGCCTTGCGCAGCCCATTGAATTGTTCTTTCTCACTGAAGATGCACAATAATCAGCTATAGTTATTCAAAACAATCTACCTTCGGCATCTTACGAGATTAGACGATCGCTAGAAATGAAACACAAAGCGCAAAAATCCACTAAGGCGCGGCACGCTGAACGTAACTGTTTGCGTAACCGGAAAACGGGACTTGCCCGTTGTCGTTCAGCTTCCCTGGAATGATGAACATGGCCATTGACTTTGGTAGCAGGCATTTTCCCGCCAGCATTTGATGAAATGAATATCTAGTCTGTATTAAGAATTGGATATTGGGAAATATCTGCGACTGATGTCCTATTTCTTTTTTGCTGCCATCTTCGCAGGCGCCGGTGACGGCCAAGCGATCAAGTAGTTTGCAGAAACCTAAAGCTGGGACCCAATTGGTAAAATACTTAATAGCCCGGCAACTATGTGATCCCAGGCCGATCCTGTCGGCTCGAATTGGTACTCAAGAATGGTTCCATCATTGGCTCTTGTCGTCCATTTAAGCTGGCCAGCTTGCTCGAGCGTCACGTTATATGTGTATGCAGGTAGTGCGTCGTCCAAGGCTCCCATCGTCTGCGCAGTCAACGCTGGAGAGTCAATCAGAATTCCCATCTCGGTGTTGATGTTGACAGATCGCGGATCCCAGTTGAATGAACCCACGAACAAGTACTGGTCATCAATTGCAAATGCCTTGGAGTGCAGGCCTGACCTGGACTGAGCCCAGTTAATACCGCGGCGTTGGACTTGATAAGCGTCGGGTCGCAGCTCGTAGAGTTCTACTCCTCCGCGTAGTAGTGCTCGGCGTTTCTTGGCGTAGTGTGCGTAAACGGGTGCGACGTCGTTAGATGCAAGTGAGTTGGTTACAACCTTTACGTCGACCCCGCGGTTCTCGAGTTCGGTCAGCCATTTCACACCGTTGTTGCGCGGCACGAAGTAGGCGGACACGATGTTCACTTCACTGCTGGCATTCTCAAAGTACGGAAGCAATTGAGATGCAAGAACGGGACCTGAGTTCTCGAGGCCCGCGGCCTTTGAAGGCGGATCAGCATAAAGTTTCGCTGGCAGCCAATCCAGTAACAGGGCACCATCCGCGAAGTTCTCTTTTGCCGACTTTCTGAGCGCTGCGCCGTACTGCGTTTGCCTCGCTTCCTCGACGAGTTCATTCAACCTGCTGCGCGCATCGCTCAGGTCAAATTCATCGGGTTCTCCGACAACCACGCGAGCCGGAACAGCGAATTCGCTGTTCCAGTAAGCGTCAAAGCTACGTGACACTTCGCGTACAACTGGGCCTGCGGCCAGCACATCCAGATCGGCATAGTTCATTTCTTCCCGCGCCAAAAAATACTCGGCACCGATGTTTCTCCCACCCACAATCGTGAACACGTTGTCTGCTGTCATGGACTTGTTGTGCATTCTGCGATTGATGCGTTTGAAATCAGTCAGACCCGCGATCAAAAGGCTCTGATCTCGCCAGAACGGGTTGAATAGCCTTATTTCAATGTTTTTGTGATTGTCCAACGCAGCGGTCATCGCGTCGTAGCCGGACGTATCCATATCATCCAACAACAGCCTGACACGAACACCTCGATCCGCCGCTTGCAAGAGACTGGCAGCGAACAGGTGACCAGTTGGGTCGTCGTGCAGAAGATAGTATTGCGCGTCTATCGTTCGCTCGGCCGCAGTGGCCAACAACAGCCGTGATACGAGCGCTTCTTCTCCATCACTGATCAGCTTGATGCCTGACCGACCGTCTTTAGGATCCCCAAGGCGATTGGCCGCCTGACCCAGAGCCGTGCTGGAATTTGCCGGTAGCGCAGCTGATACCGTCTTTTCATACGTGCGGGTTTTCGGAGCGCAAGCGACAAGAAACAGCGCGCAATAAACACTAATCACGAACTTCCACAGCGCCATTGGCTTTCTCCAACCCTATGCCCTAGGTGACTACGCCCGAGCACGCGATTGCAAGTTTGTTCTATGAAGCCTGAGGTTGTTTCGTTCGCTAGTGTTGATTTCGTAACTCTCGCAAGCGCCATGTTGTTGGTTTGCGATTTCGACACACCCCTAGATCCCACGGACTATGGCAGAACCCAGATGCGTCGAACCACACCGCTCGTAACCAGTTTCCGTGTTATAAGTCTCTGATCAGGTAAAATGATGCTCTCTGATTTTGGAAGTTTAGGTGCTCTTAGCATTGACGTGTTACGATTCCGCCCCAAAGTTTTGACGCAGATTTTCGGAGCATGCAGAGTGTTTGTGAGGACCACCGCCTTATTGATTTTTGCTGTGTCGACCCCGGCCACGGCATTGCAGCTTCGCGAAACAGGGCGTTATGAACTTAATCAGCCCGCAAGTCTTGACTACGATCCGACCTTTTGTGGGTTGTGGATTGCGAACGAGGGGCCCGAGGCAATTCTCGTTACATTGCAAGGTGATGAATTGCGCCGTATATCCAGCGATCTCTTTCGGATCAAAGCAATTGCTGTTGAAGGGGATCACTTGTTGCTGGGCGATGGTCTCGGCAGTCTTCAACGTGTCACCAAGGACGGATCACGCCTGGGAGCACCCTTCGAATTGGAAGGTGGTTTCGCGGATACGGAAGGAATTGCGATCAACGCCAAGGGACAGATCGTGACCGTAGAGGATGACCCCGAACGGTTGTCGTGGTTCACCTCAGAGGGTGCTTTGACGGCGAGGTTGGATACCATGAAGTTCTCTCCTCCCTTGAGTGAGGCGCAGGGCATCGCGATTGATCCGCGTACCGGCCACATGTTGATTGTTGATGACTGGGAAGGGTCAAACAGCCTGTATGAGTTCACGGCAGATGGCCAACTGCTCGCCCAGCAAAGTTTGTTGGAATTCGGAACCGATCCAGAAGGCATCGCCATTAGGCCGGGATCCAACCAACTGTTCGTGGCATTCGACGGTGGCGCGAAGATTGTGACATTTGACTACACACCCACTTTGCCTGAAGGATCGCCGCCGCTCCCGCCGGGCGCGGATTGCATGATGTTCTGAAAATTTGGTTGCTTGCTTCGGCTGGCGCAGGTTTCGGCTAGTCGCGCTCGCTGTCCAAAGTTTCGCGTATGAGCGTCAGATTAGGCAATGATTCCTGGAACGGTTCAGGCCCGAGTTCGGACAAAACTGGAGCCAGGGATTCCGACATCCGCTCCATACAAGCTTTCAAAAACTCAGCGCCTTGCGGTGTAGGCCGAGCAATTTTCGAACGTTTGTCATTGGGGTTGGCTTCAAGAGTAACCAGGTCATGATTTTCAAGACTGGAGAGTATGTGCGTCATCGAAGTTTTAGGCACTTGAAACGCGTTCGAAAGTTGCTGTGGAGTTTCACCCTCGGGACGCCGTACCAGATGGCCCAAAATTCCGAATTGAGTCGCCGTCATTCTACCAGGCAAGAACGCTTCCAGCTTGGTCGAGATCAACTGATTGATGATCCCGACCTCGGTGAAGAACCGGTAAACTTCGTTGGTCTCATCTTCAGGCTTCATTCAGAATTCGTGTCTCCAGCGGCCAGCGTGGTGTGGGAATTGGTTCAGGTCCATACCCCAAACGCAGCAACATTTGCACCGTGTGGCCCGGTGACGCAAGAAGCTCATGCGCCAGAGCGTACTCATCGGCCATCTCAGGATACTCTTGAAGTGCCTGGCTGACCGGATGAACGCCTAGGCCCATTTCGGTTGTCTTCAGGTAGAAACGCATCAACTGACGTCCTGCATCGATTTGATCGCTTCGCGTATTTTTAGCTGTCGTGAGAACTGCGTACTGCGGTGTCGCGTCTAGCATAGCGAAATAGTCTTGCATGTGCGCCTGAGTGCCTGGGTGATCAACGTTCATCAGGGTCTCATTGTCCAATAGGCCGGTAAGTCGCAGCGTTTCCAGAAACGGATCGCGTAACTCAATCCCGTCCGGGTTGGCGTTGATTTCTGCTTTCCCGATCCGCATGAGGTCCACGGATTCTTTCAAGGTCTGCGGTGTTCGCATTTCGATTTCAAAAGCGCGTTTCGTGAGGTCTCGAATACGGACCACCAAATCTTCATCGGTAATCAAAGTTGCATAGTTGCCAAGCGTAGACACTTGATCGGCAGAGAGGCGCTGTTCTGTGTACGGTTCTTTGTTGGAATGCCGTTTGAGGATTTGATCTGAGAGTGGATCGGATGCCCCGCCAGATACAAACATCGCTTCTGCGATAGGTCCGTCATTCCCATCTGGCAGTAACTCGACCTCAGTATCAAACCCGTGTGCACCTGCTGCCAGAACCATCGTTTCAACAAATGCACCGAGGCCAATATAGAGCTGGCGGTGGTAAGGATCGGTTTGCGGAAGCTCGCGATCTGTATCACGGTGGATCCGCAACTTGTCTTGCCCAACCAACTCGATCAGCCAAGGTTGCAAATTGTGCGGATTGGGGGCGAGAATTGCGTAGGACAAAGCAGCCTTGCGTGGGTCATCATACGGTTTTGGCGTCCACGGAGCTAAAGCTTCATGGGGCGTACGTGTCGTGAGAAACCCAGCCGCGCCCGTTGCCGCCAATATTGTGCCTCCGCCTAGAATCTTGAGAAAACGTCTTCGGTTTGGCATCTTGACTCTCCAATAGTACGATATCGAACTAAATTAATACGAAATCGTACTATTTCAACCCCAATCGATGCAGTGATTGTTTGAGCGACTAGAAAAAAGAAAATCAGAGCAGCCGGAGGCAACTGCGGGTTGCCGTTATCGACAAGTATTCGGAGCGCCTTTAGTACCGGAAATAAGCAGTTACTTTAGTTGACTAACGACCGGATACGAGAAGATCAGAGGCTGTTGAGCCGATGCTTTTCGAGTATCTCGCAAAGCATAGCCTTGGCTTGCAGCCTGTGTTCTCGATGACGTTCACGGGCGACATCCGGACGACCTTCACTAATCGCTTGGAAAACAACCCGATGATCTTCATTGGATTTGACGGGCAGGGGTCTGATGAACAAGGTCGTTGCGCGCGCGCGGCGCACCTGGTCGCTCATCATGGCGACAATCGCTTCGACCCGTTTGTTGCCGCCCAACCGAACGAGCTCTTGATGAAATAACTCATCGGCCTCGGCCCAGGCTTCAAGATCTTCGGCTTCGATGGCTCGGTCCATCTTCGCAATTGATCCAGCAAGTACCGAAAGTTCATCTTCTGAATAACCCGCTTCGGCAGCGCGTTGTGCAGCGAGGCTCTCGAGCTCCGTCAGGATGTCGTAGATTTCACGCATATCGTCTGATGAAACCGGCAGTATCCGCACGCCTTTGCGGGGCCGCATTTCCAGCAACCCCTTGCTTTCCAACATCAGCGCAGCTTCCCGTATCGGGGTGCGGGACATACCAAGGGTTTCGGCGAGTTCCGACTCCAGGTGGTCAGTTCCGGCTGCAAGTTCGCCGGACAGGATCATCTGCCGCAAATCCCTAACGGCGCGTTGCGTATTGGAAAGAGTTTTTGCGTCTTGACCCTTCACGGCGTCTCCAGGTTGATCTTTCGTCCCTCCGCAGCCGAGAGATAGATGCTCTCTTCGATGCGGATCACGTCCAAATAGTCTCGAGCCGTGTTTTCCAGCGGCGTGCCCTTTACAAGGCCTGAAACGACGTGACTTTGCAAGGCGTGGACGCAATCGCCGCCAAATCCATTATGATCGCTTGGACGTAGAATTTGCTGCTGCGCCTGCTTTCCAAAAGCGCGGAGTTCAACTGAACCATCGCCGTTAAGAACCAATGATCCTGTTGTTCCTTCAATGAGGGCTTCACCCATAGTTTGACGCAGGTTTTTGGCGCTGTGGTCAAGACACCTGTTCCCATCGAACAGAGCTTTCAAACCGTTGGGATGATCAAACAGGATATAGCCGGCATCCTCACCCGCGATAATGGGGTTCACTTGGCGCAAGTCCGCATAAACTGCGCTGGGCGCATCGAACAAGAATCGGAATGTGTCTACCCAGTGAACTGCTGTTTCATGAACCAGGAAACGCGGCATGTCCTGAAAATACGGCTGCCGGTCAAGATAGGCGCGTGGTCCTTGTCCGTCGCCAGGCCGAAGCCGGAAAGTAGCTTGTAGAGGTGTACCAATTCGACCCTCGGTCATCGCCTCTTTGATCGCGCGATACCAAGGTTGAAAGCGAAAGTTCTCGTGTACAACAATAGTTGCTCCTACCGCTTCGGCCTCTGAAACAATTTTCTCAGCTTCATGCAGCGACATGCAGAAAGGTTTTTGGCAGATCAACCACTTTATTCCAGAGCGCAACGCCGTTCGGATGGCATCGGCCTGCGCCAAAGGTGGAAGGATGATGTCCACGAGATCTGGTTTTTCCGCCTCCAGCATTTTTGACAGATCATCGTAAGCGGCCAATCCTGTTTCTTTCGCCTTTTTGATGTCACGGTTGCAGGATGCAATCGGAACCGCTCCGGGCATTCGAGACCAGCTTTCGTAGTGGAACTTGCTGAAATACCCCGCACCTACGCACGCGACCGTGATGGCTTGTTGAGTATTCATGCCAGCAATGCTTCCAATACCGATGAGGCTGCTTCCTGCGTTCCTGCTGTGCCACCTAGGTCACGCGTCAGGTTTTGACCGCTCTCAGTCACCTTTTCCACGGCTTCCCGTAAACGTTCGCCATCTTTGGACAGTTCTGGATGATTATGGGTCAACCCTAACCATTCAAGCATCATTGCTGCAGACAGGATCATCGCGAAAGGATTGGCAATGTCTTGTCCCGCAATGTCCGGAGCAGAGCCGTGACAGGGTTGGAACACGGCGTGGTTCAACCCGATATCTGCTGAAGGAGCCAATCCAAGACCGCCCATAAGGCCGGCGCCAAGGTCAGAAAGGATGTCGCCGAACATGTTTTCAGTCACCAAAACATCGAATTCCCAAGGCTTCTGCACCATCCAAAGCGCAGTGGCATCAACATAAGCATGGTCTGCCCGCAATTTGGGATGGCGAGCGGCTTCAGCGTCAAACATCGATCTGAAGAATGCAAAGGCGCGGAACACATTGGCCTTGTCGACACAGGTAACCCGCCCCTTGCCACGCCCTGAAGCCTTTCGGTTTTTGGCAAGTTCAAACGCGAACCGGAATAGCTTTTCAGATATCTCGCGCGTGATCAAAAGGGTTTCACGTGCCTCGTCTTCGGTGACTTCCCCCGCGCCTTGAGTGAAGAACAACCCTTCAGTGCTTTCACGAATCAAGACAAAGTCGATCTCTTTTCCGGGAGGCAGCGCCAAGGGGGTCATTTGTCCGCTGCTAACCTTTACCGGACGCACGCCGGCAAAAAGGCCGAGCTGCTTCCGCAGGTCGATCTGTGGTGAAATCTCGGTTCCGTCAGGGTAGCGAACATCCGGCAAACCCATTGCAGATAGCAGAATCGCATCAGCCTTGTGTGCAGTTTCAAGTGAACCAGTCGGAAACGATTCTCCAGTTTTGGCGTAGTGGGCTGCGCCCGCCGGAGCGTCTGTAAACACCAGTTCGTAGGAAGGACTGCCGCGCGAGAGCTGACGCAGAATTTCAAGCGTAGGGGCCATAATTTCCGGGCCGATTCCGTCCCCGTGGAACACTGCCACATCATAACTTTTCTTCATCTTAGCCCGCTTCCTTCCCGTTTCGCATTCATAGCGCGATAGCAGCTTTCACTACAGTCCGTTGACAACGCATTCTTTAATGTATACGCAAATAAATGCAATAATAAACGCAAAGATGTTTGGGAGGACTTGGAAATGAAACTGAAGCTAGGGCAGTTGGCGGCCGCAGCCGTGATTGCAACCGGAATTTCAGGGGCTGCTGCCGCGCAGGATTACCCTTACCGTGATATCACCACAGCTGTGGTCTGGGGGGCCGGTGGCGGCACGGACACGATCAACCGAATGATCATGGCCGAAATGGAAAAACACCTTCCAGTCTCGATCAATGTGATCAACCAAACCGGTGGGGTCGCAGGCTCCAACGGCATGGTCTACGTCATGAACCAACCAGACGATGGCTACACATTGGTTGGTCTGTCTGAATCAAACGTCACCGCTGCTGTGCAGGGTGGTTGGGATAAGAAATTTGACTTTTGGTATCCGTTTATTGTTGGCGGATCACCCGATCTGATCTCGGTTCCAGCGGACAGCCCTTACAATACTCTGGAAGAACTGGTCGACGCTGCCAAAGCCGCTCCTGGCACTATTCCCGCTGCCGCGTCCGGCGCGGGTTCGATCCACCACTTGAATCTTCTCGCCATCGAGAAAGGGTCCGGTGCAGAGTTCAAGTTTGTTCCATACAAAGGCTCAGCGCCCGGGCAGGAAGCGGCGATAGCAGGTGAGGTTGCGTTGGTTGTGACTTCGCTGGCTGAACAAGCTCCTTTGATCGAAGGCGGACAGTTGAAGCCACTTGCGATGTTGACACCGGAAGATGCGCAGATTGCCGGAGCTACAGTGCCATCTGCCTTTAGCATCTATGACGGTCTCGACAAGTATCTGCCGCTAAAACAAGCCATCGGATTTGCCGTTCATAGCTCGGCTGGAGATGATGTGAAGGCGGCCCTCGGCGAAGCGTTCGAGCAGGCGATTGCATCCGATACCGTCGCTGAATGGGCTGAGGCAAACAATTATGATGTCGGTGGTCAACACGGCGAAGAAGCTCAAGAATTGTTTTCGAACCTTGAGGCTACTTTTGCCTATACCTTGCAAGATTTGGGCGCTGCCACGGTCGATCCAGCCTCGCTGGGTATTGAGAAGCCCTAATCCGATCAATTTTGGAAGGGCGCGTTTGATCGCGCCCTTTCCTCTAGGAGGCAGGCATGGACAAAATCGACGAAACACTGGTCATGCGGACCCGCGATTTCTGGGCTGCTATTGTTCTAATAACAGTGTCCGTCTTTTTCCTTTGGAAGACGTTGGACATCCCACTTTGGGGTGAAAACCGCGCAGGTGTAAGTGGGTCGGACTGGTACAACTCGGCTGCAATTGTACCGTTGTTCATCTTCGGTGGATTGCTTGTGTTGTCCTTCGTCTTGTTGGCTACTTCGATCCGCTCAGGTGGAGCCCAGAACGCGCTCACGGCTTTGGGGATCGGATGGGATAAGTCGGAAGCCTATCGAGCATCAACAATAGGCCTGATCCTTCTTGCATACGTCGTCGGACTGGTTCCCAGAGTGGACTTCATATTGTGCTCGGGGTTACTGATTACAGCTTTGACTTACGGCTACTACGGCGGTCACGCGCGGCGTGCTTTGGTAGCTTGTATCGCAGTTGTCTCTGCCGGGCTTTTTGCGTTCGCCGTATTTCCCGCGCAGGCGGAATGGAATGCACACAGTGATGATTGGTTTACACTGGCCCTATGGGTCTCGCTATCACTTGTGGTGTTGACCAAAGCGGCTTCCGAACGCGTTTTGCGGTTTGTGCCAGTCGTCGCAATACTGGCCCCGCTGATCCTCGTTTGCGCGATGGCCTTTATTTTCCGACAGAACGTGCCCGCGCGCGGGGGGCTGATCTTCAAGCAAATCGAATACCACTACTACGTGACGCTTCGTCCGTTATGGAAAGACTGACCGGATGGACTTTATCCTTTCGCAACTGGCTGGGTTTGGGACCGCATTCGTTGGTCTGGCAGTGGACCCGCTGACCTATCTGTATTTGATTGCATCCGTGTTCCTGGGCATCACGTTCGGCGCATTGCCCGGCCTTACGGCAACCCTGGCCGTGACGATCCTGACGGGCTTCTTCGGCAACAAAATCCCGCTCGACTATTCGCTCATCGCTTTGCTCGGGGCCTATGTCGGCGCGATTTACGGCGGCTCTTACCCGTCTATTTTGCTGAACATTCCGGGCACGGCAGCCAGCGCGGCGACGGCCATGGATGGCTACCCCTTGGCCAAGGCGGGTCGAGGTGGCGAAGCATTAGGACTGACCACGACGGCCAGCTTCATAGGCACTGTTATCGGGACCATCACGCTTTTGATATTTGTCTGGGCGCTGCTTTTGGTTTCAAAGAACATCGCAAGCCCGGAGAAAGCATTGCTGGCCCTTTTCGGCATTCTGCTTTCTGGCACTTTGATGAGCGAAGACCTGGTGATCAAGGGATGGATCGCCGGTCTGATCGGGCTTGCGATGTCCATGGTGGGGCTTGACCCTCTGTTGTCTGAACCGCGCTATACCTTCGGCTGGTCTTACTTGATGAGCGGGTTTCAGGTCGTACCAGTTTTGATGGGGGCCTTTGCGATCCCCCAAATCATTGATGGTTTGAGGCACGTTGAGGCCGGGAAAGTTCTGGCCCTGAAAGGCCGCATTCTTCCGAACCTTCGCTCCATCCGACGCTACCTGCCCACCATTGGCCGGTCAGGAGTGATTGGAACTGGGGTAGGAGCGCTTCCTGGCGTCGGCGAAGATGTCGCCGGTTGGGTTAGCTACGGTGTCGGTAAGACCGTATCTACCGAGGGCGACAAGTTTGGAAAAGGATCATTGGAAGGTCTGCTGTGCTCTGAGACTGCAAACAACGCCTGTATTGGTGGTGCGCTAATCCCGCTTTTAGTGTTGGGCATTCCCGGTTCGCCACCCGCCGCGGCTTTGATGGGGGCCTTCAAGATCAACAACGTGATCCCAGGTCCGACGATAGACCCCGAGATTATTCTGCGTGTGGTTGCAATCTTGGTGCTGGCCTCCCTGACAATGTTCTTGATGGGGCTTTTCACCGCTCGGGTCTTTATCAAGATACTCGCGATCCCTCAGACCATCTTCTTGCCGGTTGTAATGGTTCTGACAACAATCGGGTCTTTCAGTGTCGGTGGTGGCATCAATGATCTCTACCTGATGCTTGGTGTCGGCGCCGTCGCCTATTTTATGAACCTGATGAAGTACCCAATCGCTCCATTGGTCATTGGGGTTATACTGGGAAGCCTGTTTGACGAAACTTTCCGCCGATCGCTGTTCTTGTCGGACGGGGATCTTTCTGTCTTCTTTTCGCGACCCGGTGCGGCCATTCTACTTGTGCTCAACGTTGGTCTGATCCTCAGCCAACTGCCCATGGCAAAGCGCGCTTTCTTACGTTTGAAAGGACTTTCCGTCTGATGTTTGTGGTTACCGTCACCTTCACTCTCAAGCCCGGTACGAGAGAAACCTTTTTGCCGCTAATGGTCGAAAACGCTTCAACCTCTTTGCGTGAAGAACCCGGATGCCAGCAGTTTGACGTTTGCCTCGGCGACGATCCCGAGACAGTTTTTCTCTATGAGGTTTATGATGACAGCGTGGCGTTCTCCGCCCACCTAGAAAGCGCGCATTTCCAGTCCTTCGATACGGCTGTGGCTGATATGATCGCCACCAAGACTGTTCAACAGTATTCCGAGGTCATCCGATGAACGATTGGGAAATTCACGCCGTGAAATACGCGGATCGCAATGCCCGCACTCGACGCGACAGCTTCATATTGGATGACAATCACGATGCACCTCACGCGATGGACTATTTCGTTTGGGTGCTCAAGCGTGGCAACAAAGTTATACTGGTCGATACCGGATACGACAGCGACGAGGCAGCCGCCCGTGGACGTCCCATTGTGATGGACCCACGCGAGGCTTTGCGCCCATTGGACATCATGCCCGAAGCGGTGACCGAGGTTATCGTGACCCATCTCCATTATGACCACGCTGGGGGGCTGCATATGTTCCCAAATGCGAAGTTGCACATGCAATCGGCGGAAATGGCCTTCGCTACAGGTCCCTGCATGTGCCACGACCACTTACGCGCGCCTTTCTCGGCGGGCCATATCTGCGAGGTCGTAAAGCGCCTCTATTCAGGCAAGGTCGTGTTCTACGACGGAGAGGCCGAGATAGCAGATGGGGTGACCGTACACTGTATCGGCGGGCATTCGCGGGGGTTGCAATGTGTTCGTGTAAGAACAGCAGCCGGGTGGATGGTTCTGGCCTCGGATGCCTCGCATTACTACGAGAATTTCATGGCGCGAAAAGCTTTTCCCATCGTCGTCGACCTGCAGGACATGATGGATGGTTTCGAGACACTCGAGAAGTTAGTCTCGCATCCTCGACTTATCGTGCCCGGCCATGATCCACTTGTGCGCGAGATTTTTCCCATCGGAGCAGCACCGCACATCCATAGGCTGGATCCTGGGCCGACGAAGGACATTAGAATATGCTAATCGGCGTCATAGCGGACGATTTCACTGGTGCGAGCGACATTGCGAACACCTTGGCAAAGGGCGTCGAGCCGGAAGGTGGATTAAGAACCGCGCAGTTTCCAGGTATTCCGGATACCCCGGCCGACAAAGAGATCGAAGCGGGTGTCGTCTCACTCAAGAGCCGCACTGCACCTGTCGAAGAAGCTGTTGCGGACAGCCTGCGAGCCCTGCGATGGCTTAAAGATCAAGGATGCCGCCAGTTCATCTTCAAGTATTGCTCGACTTTTGATTCCACTAGGCAGGGAAATATCGGCCCGGTTGCGGAAGCGTTGGCCAACGAACTGGGCGCGCAAAAGGTGGTTTTCTGTCCAGCCTTTCCGACAACGGGGCGCACCATCTATCACGGCCATCTATTTGTGTTCGGCAAGCTGTTGAACGAGTCCGGGATGGAAAATCACCCTCTTACTCCGATGACGGATGCCGACATCAAGCGTTGGTTG
This sequence comes from Ruegeria sp. C9, assembly GCF_056537585.1. NCBI lineage: Bacteria > Pseudomonadati > Pseudomonadota > Alphaproteobacteria > Rhodobacterales > Roseobacteraceae > Ruegeria > Ruegeria sp. C9. The sequence goes on along the minus strand of NZ_JBQFRU010000005.1, from coordinate 309,366 downwards.
CAATATCAGACCCAAGAAGCGGTTGGGTTGGTTTCAATTGACGCCGTGACGCAAGGACCAGAGGCGATTGCTACTGCTTTGCGGAACGTCGACGAACGCTTTGTGATCGGTGATGCGATTTCGGACGAGGATTTGCTGGCCTGGGGCGAGGCTCTGAAGGATGCCCAGCTCATTACTGGGGGATCTGGGATAGCGCTGGGGCTACCCAAGAACTTCGTCAGAAAAGCTTCGTCCAAAAGAGGTGGCAGTGTATTCACAGGTATCGCTGGGCCCGCCGCTATCCTTGCAGGGTCTTGCTCAGGTGCGACCCGTGGTCAGATCGATGTTCATGCGAAATCCCATCCGACCTTCGCCATTGACGTTCCGGGTGTTATGTCCGGGGATGTGACTATGCAAACGCTTCTGGATTTCTTTGAAACGCATTTAGGTCAGGCACCGCTAGCGTATTCATCGGGAAGCCCGGAGGATGTGCGGGCGATCCAAGACCAATTCGGTCGGGAAGCGGTTGCAGAAAAACTGGATAGTCTCTTTGCAGTTACCGCCCGAGAACTTGTCCAAAAGGGCTACAAGCGATTGGTGGTGGCAGGGGGGGAGACGTCGGGAGCTGTCGCAAAGGCTGTTTCTGAGGCACTGGGATCACCGGCCATGTCACTAGGGCCAGAGATCGACCCGGGCGTACCAGTCTTGAGCGTTGGAAAAACTGAACCCATTGCGCTGGCTCTAAAGTCTGGAAACTTCGGCGCTCCGGACTTTTTCGCTAGGGCGCTCAAAATGATGGAGGCAGGCAAATGAGTTCTGAAGAACAGGTACTGCGACAACAGATGTCCGAGCTGTGCGCCTCGCTGTTTGCGCGTGGATTCTCCGTCGGCACTGCTGGAAACGTCTCTGCACGTCTGCACGACGGCATCCTCATGACACCAACCAATTCCACCTTGGGCGATATCGACCCCAAGCGCATCGCTAAGATTGATTTGGATGGCAACCACGTCTCCGGTGACAAGCCGACCAAGGAGGTCTTTCTGCACCAAGCCTTCTATGAGACGCGGCCAGAAGCTGGCGCCGTGGTCCATCTGCATTCGACCTGGGCCACTGCACTGTCGTGTCTGGAAGACACCGATCCAGACGACTGTATTCCACCGCTTACGCCATATGTGGTTATGCGTGTCGGCACGGTCAAAATGGTTCCATACGTCAAGCCGGGCGACCCGACGTCCGGTGATTTGATCCGTGAACTGGACGGCAATTATAGTGCTGTTCTGCTGGCCAATCACGGACCCGTCGTATCGGGAAAGGACCTCTTCTCAGCGATCTGTGCGGCAGAAGAGTTAGAAGAAACAGCCAAGCTGCTCGTGACACTGCGCGGCCTGCCAACCCGCCTACTGGATGCAGAACAAGTCGCAGAACTCAAAGAGACTTTCGGAAGGATTTGATCTGGCACCAAAATGGTGCGTGTGCAAACTATCGGGCAAATCGTGCAAAGTTATCCGGTGACTTACCTCAGCAGATCTCAAGCGATACAACCCAGCAAACGATTGGCGGAGAACGAGTTTTTTATAAGGCCACGTTCACCACTATAGACGGTACTGATAACTATGTCCTCTACCCTTTAGAGGTATCGACGACAGCGGGTGACTATTATGGCGGGGCAAGTAGCTGGTTCTTTTCGACGACCGGGCCTTGCTAGAAGGCGTTCCGCTTGCATTAGCCAGCATAAGCACAAACAATCCGAAAAAGATGAATTACGTATGCTTTGTCGATGGAACGCAATCGAAACAGCCACAAGTAGCGCAATTGTTGAAGGCCTCTCAGGCGGTGATGAGATGATCCAGGCGGATGGGAGACCAGTTAAGATTTGATGGGTTGGCGCTCATCATGTGAGCCTTGCAGAATGCCTTGCAAATCAGAAGCTTTGGCCTGTGAAAGATTGATATGAATGCGCTTGGACGCGGAATCCCGAATTGTGATCTCTTTGTCTCGCAACAACACTAAGTTTCTAGCGGCCAAAACGGACTTTCGCCGCGGTAGAACGAATGTCGGTTTTTGGATTTCAGAAACTTAATGAGCGCTGATCTCCCCCGGTATTTTCCCCTTGTTTATGCTGTGTTTGCCTTAGTAATTGGACTTGTTTGAACCAGTGATAAGTTCATTATTGACAATTTTGGACGCCATTTTGCAGAATCGGCCATGATCCATCCAATTGATCGCACGCTAGATATCGTTGTCCTGGTGAGTCCGCATTTCAATGTTTCGGCGACTACGTCTTTCGTGGATCCTTTCAGAATAGCCAATTACCTGACAGGTTCGGCTCGATTTTCTTGGACCTATGTCTCGGACCTCGGTGGACCAGTCGAGTCTAGCAGCGGCCTAGTCGTTGATACTGCCCCATTGGCGGCCGTGACGGGGCGCAAGCCCTGGTTGGTTCTGGTGAGTACAAGTTGGTCACCTGAACGTCACGGAACATCTCAGTTTAAGGTGGCCCTTCAGAAGTGGGAGGCGTGCGGAGCAATCGTTGGCGGCTTGGATACTGGTGCGATTGTTCTTGCGGCTGCTGGACTGCTTAAAGGCAAGACAGCGACGGTTCACTATGAACACATCGATGCCTTTGCTGAAATGGCCCATGATACCACAGTGTCAGAGAACATGATTGTTATGGATGGAAAGATGTTCACTTGTTGCGGGGGTTCCGCAGCGACCGATCTGGGTTTGCGGTTTGTGCACTCTGTCGATGGTGAGAGTATCGCCAATGCATCTGCGCGATATCTTTTTCATCACAATGTACGCGGTGAGGGCCAATCACAGAACCCCAAAGACGTGGAGCCACTGGGGTATGTCACCTCTGGGGTGGTAAGGGACGCGATCGACTTGATGGAGGCACATTTGGAAGCCACTTTGTCGATCCCTGAAATATCAGCGAGGTTGAAGATTTCGCAACGACAACTTAGCAGATTGTTTCGGCAATATGTCCAGAAGTCGCCGATCGAGTACTACCGTGACATACGCCTTGATCGCGCGCGTGGACTAGTAACCCAAACAGAGTTGAAATTCAGCGAGATTGCAGAAGCATCAGGATTTAACGGGCAAGTTCATTTCAGCCGGGCATATCGAAGCCGTTTTGGCCTCACACCAACTGCAGACCGTATTGAAGGCCGTACTCCATTCGAGTTCCGCGCGTGGCCAATGTTCAAGCCTGATATTAAGTCCGAAGGTGTTGGGTAGCTTTTTGCATCGCCGTAAGCATCTTGTCGCGTTGCGCTGATAACTCTTCGGTACTTTGCCCCTGAGTTTGATCGTTAATGCCATCGACCAGTTTATTGATGACATCTTCATCAAGACGAGGGTTGCCCAGGTCGTCCCACCAGCCATTGAATGTATCCTTGAAATGGTCACAGAAGGCCCGCAGACCGCCGTCGCCTGCACCCAGGTGGAAAAGCGTCGTCGGACCCATCGCCGCCCACCGCAACCCCGGACCGGCCCACATCGCTTTGTCAATGTCTTCGACACTGGCAACGCCTTCAATCGCCATATGGACGGCCTCGCGCCATACTGCAGCTTGTAAGCGGTTTGCGACGTGTCCAGGCATGCCCTTCTTGATCCGGATCGTGACTTTGCCCAGGTCTTCGTAGAACGTCTCCGTTCGGTTCAGAACATCTGAACCGGTGGCGTCGTTCGCCGTCAACTCGACCAGCGGAATGAGATGTGGCGGGTTGAACGGATGACCTAAGATGAGCTTACTCGGATCGCGCCATCCCTGTTGGAGAGCATCGAGTGTTAGGCCGGATGTTGAGCTTGAAACTATTGCATCAGCGCTTAACTCTGGCTCAACTTCCGCATAGATGGAATGTTTGATCGGCAACCGCTCGGGCACATTCTCCTGAATGAACTGCGCGTTTCGCACGGCCTCAGCTGCGGTCGGTGCAAAGGTGATCGCATCTCGGGTGGCGTGGCCAACTTGGCCCAATTCTTCCAACGCAGGCCACGCCTTTTCAATGTATTTACGGACGGATGCTTCAGCGTTCGGATCGGGATCAAATACGGTCACACTGCGACCCGACGCGAGGAACAGCGCTGCCCAGCTTGCCCCGATGACACCGGCTCCGAGAATGGCGGTTCTTTCGATTTCCGACATCAGAACAGTCCCGGATTCAGGGGGGATGCCGCAGTCATACCACCGTCTACAGTGAACACTTGGCCAGTCGCAAAAGACGACTCGTCAGAAGCTAGCCAAACAGCCATCGCAGCAATGTCTGCGGGCTTACCAAAGCGTTTGACCGCATGGCGTGCCAGCGCGTCTGATCTAGCCTTTTCCGGGTCATGGGCGAGTTCGAATGCTGCGTCCAGCATGCCCGTCTCAATCCATCCCGGGCAGATTGCATTGCAGCGCACCGCAGGTCCATGGTCCACTGCGATAGAGCGTGTAAGTCCATGCACAAACGCTTTTGAAGCATTGTAGAGCGCCATCGATGGGTCAGCGGCATTGCCCGAGATCGAACCAATGTTGATGATCGAACCACCCTGAGACATTTTCGGGATAAAGGCGCGGCAACAGTTAAAAACGCCTCGTGCGTTTACTCCCATCACCAAATCCCAATCCGCGTCTGTGCTTTCGGTCACCGTTTTTTCGACCTGAACGCCGGCGTTGTTTACCAGGATATCTACCAGGCCGATTGTTCGGGCAGTACGTGCAACCGCTTCGGGATTGGATACATCCAGCGTATACCATGCTACGTGATCCGGTAGATCATCTGGTTGCGGGCCGCGCCCGCAGGTGGCGACAGCCGCACCTTCGGCTGCGAAGGCCTCAGCGATGCCGCGACCAATGCCCTGTTTGCCGCCTGTAACAAAGGCGCGTTTCCCAGCTAACCGCATCAGTGTGCCACCATAACGTGACGGACTGCGGTGTAAGCATCCAGCGCATAGACCGACATATCACTGCCCGTTCCTGAGCCCTTCATCGCGGCCCATGGCATCTCGGGGGTCGCAACCCCATGCGTGTTTACCCAGGTGAATCCATAGCGCAACTTGGACGTCATTTGCATTGCCCTCCCAACATCTCGTGTCCAAACCGATGAGGCCAACCCGTAAGGTCCGTTGTTGGCGGTCTTCAACGCATCTTCTGCCTCAGAAAACCGAGAGACAGTTACAACGGGTCCAAAAACCTCATTGCAGGCAATCTCTGCTGTATTGTCGACATTGGCGATGACTGTCGGCTGGTAGAAAAAGCCGTCTTCTTCGCCAGACGCCCCACCGGAAACGATTTCAGAGCTGCTGCGTGCGCGATCAACAAAACCCGCTACACGATCCCGCTGAGTCGCAGAGACAAGCGGACCCATTTCCGTTCCTTGAGCTTTCGGTGCACCGATCTGGATCTGGCCAACCTGATCGGCAATCGCGGCCACAAGTTTGTCGTAAACTCTGTCTGCAACCATCACGCGGCAAGGCTGTGCGCAGTCCTGACCGGCATTGAAGTAGCTGCCATATCGGATCGTCTCGGCCACAGCATCGAGATCAGCATCATCAAAGACAATGACTGGCGCCTTGCCGCCCAATTCCAGATGAACGTGTTTAATTTTCTGGGAAGCAGCCCGCATTGCAGCCATGCCTGTCGCCGGAGAACCCGTAACACTGATCCCTTCCATCTGTGGGCTGTTCATCAGGGCATTCCCCACGCAGGGCCCGCGACCATGGATCACATTTAGCACGCCTTTTGGCAGAACATCTTGTAACAGTTCTGCGAGTCGCAGAGTAGATAGCGGCGTGATCTCGGACGGTTTCAACACCACCGAACATCCTGCCGCAATTGGTGCAGCAATCTTCCAGGACGCCATCATCAGCGGGTAGTTCCAAGGGGCGATGGCGGCGACAGGGCCAATGGGGTCGCGCCGGATCATCGACGTATGACCCGCGACATACTCTCCAGAGGCAGACCCCATCATGGTGCGCGCAGCCCCGGCGAAAAAGCGAAAGACATCAATCGTAAGCGGCATTTCATCATCATGAGCCGATGGCCAGGGTTTTCCCACATCTAGGCTCTCAAGTTCTGCCAACTCATGGCTGTTCGCCTCGATAACATCAGCTATCTGAAGCAAGATTGCAGCGCGTTCTGCAGGGGGCGTAACCGAAAAGGTTTCAAATGCCTCTGCTGAGCCGCGCACCGCCGCCTCGACCTGTGCATCGCTGGCTTCTTTTACAGCACCGACTACCTCGCCTGTTGCAGGGTTCAGGACGTCCAAGGCCTCTCCGATCCCTTCGACCATTTCACCGTTGATCAACATGTTCGTCTGCATATGCATCTCCTTAGAAGCCAACCTGATCGCCGCCTTTTAGTGCGAGCCGCATGCGGGCTTCTGCTGGCGACGCGACCGTAAGGCCAAGGTTTTCAACGATTGATCGGATGCGCGTGACCTGTTCCGCGTTAGATTTTGCCAACTCACCCTTGCCGATGAACAGGCTGTCTTCGAGGCCGACACGCAGGTTACCGCCCCGCATGGCGCTTTGGGTCGCAAATGGCATTTGGTGACGACCAGCGGCAAGGACCGACCATTCGTAATTCTCTGCTCCGAACAGCTTATCGGCTGTGTTGTGCATGTGAGTCAGATGGTCCGCATCTGCGCCAACGCCACCCAAGATGCCAAATACCATCTGAATGAAAAATGGCGGTTTGATCAGGCCCTGATCCACGAACCATTTGACGTTGTAGAGATGTCCAAGATCATAGCATTCGAACTCGAACTTGGTGCCGTGATCTCCACCAAGTTTTTCGATGGCGTAACGAATTGTTTTGAAAGTGTTGGGAAAGATAAAGTCTTCCGTCATCTCCAAAAATGGCCGTTCCCAGTCGTGCTGAAACTCGGTGTATTTCTGCAGCATCGGAAAGATACCAAAGTTCATGGATCCCATGTTGAGCGATGCCATCTCTGGGCTGGTAGATGTCGCCGCCAGCAGCCGCTCATCCATCGACATCCCCAAGCCGCCGCCGGTCGAGACATTCATCACAACATCGGTGGACTGCTTGATTACGGGTAGAAACTGCTTGAACAGCTCAGGTCGGGGATCGGGTTTTCCTGTCTCCGGGTGCCGTGCGTGCAGGTGAATGATTGATGCCCCTGCCTGGGCCGCCTCAATACTGGCCGTCGCAATCTCGGCCGGTGTAATCGGCAGATGCGGTGACATTGACGGCGTATGGATGCCTCCGGTCGGCGCGCAAGTGATAATGACTGGCTTTGGCATCAGAGTTTCATCTGCTGCACTTGTGCAGACAGCCCCCCGTCCAGAACCCACAACTGGCCAGAGGCATAGCGCGCCTCGTCCGAGGCAAGCCAGTTGACCAAATTTGCAATATCCTCGGGCGTGCCGTAGGTGCGCATCGGATGAACATCACGCACGGCCTTTTGCAGCGTTTCAATGTTGCCACCTCCTCCGCCGGATCCATCGCCGTTGAAGAAGCTCTGCAGCATTGGAGTGTCGATATAGCCAGGGCAGATGGCATTCACCCGGATACCTTCTGGGCCATGATCGCAAGCCATTGCGCGGGTCAAAGCGTGAACTGCACCCTTGGTCGCGCAATAGGCCGCAAGCCCTGGATCTGCGATGAACCCGTCGTAGGAGCCAAAATTGATAAGGCTTGCGCTATTCCCTGTCTTCGCCGCTTCGCGCATCAATGGGATGGCGTATTTCGAGGTCAGGAACGTGCCCGTGGAATTAACCGCAAAGCTTTGATTCCATTCCTCCAACGTGGTCTCTTCAACCGTTTTTTCGATCTCGATCCCCGCCGCGTTCACTAGGATGTCCAACTTTCCGTGTGCGGCGCGCACATGATCCATCGCCGCAACCGAGTCTGCTTCTTGAGTCACATCCAGCTTAACAAAATGACTGCCATCATCGTCGTGCTGATCTAACGACCCTTCCGGTGTGAGGTCAGCGGCAAATACCGTTGCGCCTTCTCTTAGAAACCGAGCGACAATCGCGCGCCCGATTCCACCGCGGGCACCAGTCACGAGAGCAACTTTTCCGTTCAGCATCATTGGTTTCAATCCTTCAATGGCGGATAGCGGTAGCGGCGTGCAGCCACTGTCCAATCCATATTGTTGCGTACATACTGCTGACTTGCATCGGACGGCGGGTTGTAGTCCCAAGGCTCGCTGGCACCGGCCTCCATCGCGGCATGTAATGCACGGCGCGATTTTTGTGTGGCGATTATCTTCTTTCGCAAAGCACTGCCGTCCCAACGCTCGACGACTTCAGCTGCAAAACGAGTTTTCGCGTCGGAGTAGCTTGGGTCCGAAGCTAAATTCTTCGTTTCCATCGGGTCAGCACTCAGGTCATAGAGCTGCGGTGGGTCGCTATCACAATGAATATATTTCAAGGGCCCGCGCCGGATCATGATCACAGGATAGCCCGTCATCTCGGCACAGTATTCTCCGATCGCCTCATCAACTGGATCATCTTCACCCCGAGCCAGAGGCATAAGGCTACGACCGTCGATCGGCTCTCCGATCATCGTCTCATCACCGCCACCGATGTCGATAAATGTCGGCAATAGATCAACCAGTGACACTGTATTTTGAGCGGCCCCAACAGCGATGCCTGGTCCGGCCATGACCAATGGAATTCGTGCTGAGTGCTCGAAGAAGTTCATTTTGTACCACAGCCCACGTTCACCCAGCATGTCGCCATGGTCGGCTGTGACAATCACAATGGTGCTGTCCAACTCGCCCGTTTCTTCGAGGGTTTGAACCAGCACTCCGATTTTGCTGTCGAAGTAACTGACGTTTGCCAAGTAGGCATGGCGCGCGCGCAGGATTTCTTCCTCGGTCAGTGGCACATAAGACGCTTCGATCCCATCCAATAAACGTCGTGAAAAGGGGTCTTGATCCTCCAACGCGGGCACAAAGGCGGGCAAGTCAATTTCATCATCTGTATACAGGTTCCACCATTCTGGTCGGGCTACATATGGATCGTGCGGGTGAATGAAGCTTGCAACCATCGCAAAAGGCGCGTCATTGCCAAGCGCTTTGTCTCGGGCCGCATCGAACAGCCAGCGTTTGGCAGCAAAACCGACCTCGTCGTCATAGTCGATCTGGAAAGTCGCGTGGGCAACGCCGCTTTCCTTCACCGTTTGCATGTTGTGATACCACTTGTCGATCCGCTCGTCCGGGGCCTCCCAATCCGGGGTCCACGCGAAATCAGCAGGATAGATGTCGGTTGTCACACGATCCTCAAATCCATGCATCTGATCCGGTCCGACAAAATGCATCTTGCCTGCCAAACATGTACGATAGCCCAGCGATTTCAGATAATGCGCAAATGTCGGCACCGAAGCCTTGAACTCGGATGCATTGTCGTAAGCTGCGATGCGACTGATGTGCTGACCCGACATAAAGGAAAACCGTGAAGGCGCACAGAGAGGGGAATTGCAGTAAGCTGCATCAAAGCGCATGCCGCGCGCGGCCAACGCGTCAAGATGTGGCGTCTTGGCGACCTTATGCCCGTACGCCCCTGTGAAATGCGGAGCCAATTGGTCCGCCATGACCACAAGGATGTTTGGCCGCGTCACGTGACACCTTTTGCGTAAGCGTCCAAGACTAAGCCATGGAAGTGATGAACGGCGTGCTCGGACTTGCCGGACCCGTCCGGGTCATTGACGATCCGACCTTGGGTGAACGCAGGTGTATTCATCCCGCGCTGCACACTTTCGACGAGGCTGATATCTTCGACCTGAAGTACCTCGTCCAGATAGCGAATTGCATCCAGCTCCATCGCGTCAGGTTCCGGCGTCTCAAGGAAGAAGTCATAGGTCTCAAGCGTCCGATCTGGCCCAACAGGGATAATGTTCAACACGATCATGCTGGACCGTCCCGGATATCGCATCAGGCAAGTGGTAGGATAGAGCCACCAAACCGCGTGGGTTTTTACCGTGGCGTTTGAGACGTCATAGGCGGTATTTGGACTGTTGCCTGCGTCAGCCATATGGCTGGAGTAAATGCCGTAGGTTGTAACCTTGTAGGTATCCATATCCACGAGGTCACAAAAATCCTTATGGGCCGTAGGGCAATGATAGCACTCAAGGAAATTGTCCACGACGTTCTTCCAATTCGACTTGATGTCGTAGGTCAGACGGTGGCCAAAAGTGAGTTGATCCACATCTGGTGCCCAATGGCGCACCTCGGTTTCCAGGTTTCCGGATTGCTCTGACAAAGAGGCAGCCGTCGGATCCAAATTGACAAAAACAAAGCCGCAAAACTCTTCGACCTGCACTTCGTCGAGGCAAATCTCATCCTTGTTGAAGTCTTCGAGGTTTTCAGTATGTGGCGCACGCGCCAATTGCCCGTCAAGCTTATAGACCCAGGCATGATAGGGGCACATAATCCGTGTGGTATTGCCTTCGCCTGATAGCAGTTCATGAGCACGGTGTTTGCATACGTTGTAAAAGGCGCGGAGCTTACCCTCTTTGTCGCGCACAACCGCAATAGGTTGACCGGCAATATCCACTGTTACATATGATCCCGGCTCTTGTGTTTTCTCGACATGACACACCCATTGCCAAGTTTTGGAGAGGATGGAGCGAAGGTCTGCGTCAAACCACTTGCGCTCGGTGTAGGCAGCAGCCTGCAATGAGCTGGAGCGCGATGGGTCAGCATGATAGCCAAAGAAAATTGCACCTGAATCAGTCATGATAGCGTCTCCGATGTTAGGTTAAATCTATTGCGCGTGGGATTCGAAGCTATGTTTAATCAGCCGCTAGTTTGATTATTTTCGCTAAGCATTTGGCTTTCGGGGACACCGTACTAACCCATCAAGCACTGCGTTTAGCTGCCAAGCGAATGCTGGGCCCTTGACTGCATCTGTTATGCGGTCATTCGTGCACACTGCAGGAATCGGTAAAATGGGCTCAAACCGAACATTCTCTGCACTGCGGTTGTGGGAATCTGGCGGAGTGTCTGGATTGCGGGACAAAGTCGCCTTTTGTTGACGCCGCTTTTGCTCACGCAGCATTTCCTCGCATCTGCGGCAGCGTCCTCTCGTTGGTGCAGCAAATTTCACGAGACCGGACATTGAAGCCCATTCGGTTAGTCGGCTTTCAATCCGACCTTTCGCCGCGACCAACCTCAATCACCAAGGGGCGGACGAAGCCAACATTCATTCGTTGAACGTTTTCGACGGGTCGTCCAGTGTAAAAGGGCGTGAATCGCACATAGCTGTACGTGGAGTAGTATTGACCCTTTGGAAAAGGCTTAGAGAACGTTCAAGCGACCGGAATTCGCTGGGCCTGATCACAGGAGCAGGGAAGCATTTATACGCAGCTTTTGTCAGGACTACAAAGCCTGGAATGATCATTGCATGGCGATAAGCACCGCAACCGAGTGTCTCAAACGTCCAGAAATGATATCAGAGTTATCGAAGGCTTACTCTGATTTCGTTGGCAAATACGCCACTCCCGACATCGAGCTACAATTGATATCTTTCGGAACGGATGCATCCTTCGACCCAAGCAGGCTGACGTGCGGAACTGCGGGAATAGAAGGCTCTCGTCTGAAGCAACCGTTTTTAATCAAAAGCGTGCACGGGGATTGGTCTGATGAGTACATAGCACATAACAAGGAAAGCGTGGACGGCTCGTTTCGGCTCGAACAGATTTACTTTATAGATCCATTTCCTGAGGATAATAAGGAGAACGAAGCCGCTTTTCTTCCTATTTTGTGAACGTCAAAGTTGGGCTTTCCTGGCACCTTCGTCGCAAGATCCATGAACGATCGCTCCAGGATGGAGCTCCCTTTGCTGTGCGTCGTATGAATGGGCAAGATGCAGGACAAATCTGCCGTTCAACTTTTCTGTGGTGGTGTCTGCTTATCTAATAGTCGTATTATCCGTTCAGTTAGTTATGCTTGAACCAGAACAGGTAATTTGATCCTGCAATTTGGTGTTGTTGACCTTCAAACCTGACAAATTTGGATTTTCTATCAGGTCGCTGCTCAGACTCCCACATCGCTCGACGAACACCCACCTTGGCGTTAAGTTGCCCGAACAGGTTGGCGAAAATGATCAACCACGAAGGCACGGATTGGGCGGAGGCAACAAAGCATTATGCCCGAGAAAAATTAATGACATCGAGATTAACGCATTTCTTCCAAAAAGCACTTGGTCGTAAGCGCAATAGTCACAGGTTATCGAATGAGGACGAAAATTTCGTCGGCAGCGCAGCCTCGGGAATGTTGGCACAAATTCAGCACGAAACGAATATGCGCGCCGCGCGTGGGAACGAGCCGATCTCCGTTCGTCTTGTCCCCCAAGTGCCAATACGGGATGCGGATGCCGCGGCGGGTTGGATCGGAGGAGGGGCTTGTCGGTTACTTTGCCCTCTGGCGCCATAGCGCGTGTAGAAGCGATTTCGACCTGAATGTCGAGAGCTTCGCGCCAGGCGAGGACAGAAATCAGCACCAGGTTCTCGCCAATTGGACTGCCCGTGTAAGCGGCGGTCATTGGGGGCATCTACATAGGCAAACGGTTTCTTATCGCGGCTTGCTGGATGTTTCGCGGCATGGCGACCTTTGGATGCTTGATGACCTGACGATTATCAGCGCCAAAACAGGAGGGTAATTCAGTGGCTGAAACGCGGCCTCAAAACCAGTCATTTGAGCACTTATCGGAAATTGGACTCACAATGCGAGCAGGGAGCTGACATTTCAGTGTTTCGGCATTCACTTGAATTGCCACCAATCGCCAATGTCTCGAAAGGCACCAAAAGTACGGCAGTGCGTTGGCAGTTCATTTTGAGGCCGAAACGTCTTAGGCTGTGAAATGGGCCGTAAACGGAGGAACCAATCGTAATACGAACAATCGCACTCGCGCTTGTGGCAAGCGTCATTGCAAACCCTTCTTTTGCAACGTTTCTTGTTTCCTGCGAAGCGCCTGATGAGTCAGGCGTTGCGGTAGCATTTGGCTTTGGATCTGTACCCGGCCTTGCGATTATCAGCGCGACGATCCACGCGGATGGACAGGACTGGAGCATGACAGAGACAGAAGGTGCGCTGCCCATTGTTTTGGCGCAGGGGGCCTCGGAGAACACACACACATTGCTGGATTTCGCCGATCCTGAGTTTGATCGCATTGTTGCATCCGTGCGGCTGATTACGGCTGATGAAGGCGATGACCAAATCACCGTTGGCACGCTTAAGATCCCAGAGGTCGGGGTCTTTCCGCTGGTCTGCGAAGGACCATGACCCATATCTGTGCCAGAAACGTGTGGGCGGGGCAGAGAGAGAATTCCGATGCCCATGACCTGGTGAAAGAACATCCAGTTATAGCTTCATTCTCCGTTTTTTGGCGATCTCGGCCCGCCCTGACCTATAGATATGAGGTCAACACCCCGGACAAATTCAGACGTGGCATTTTCTAGCTGGATTCCACACCACGCCTACCCGGCAACCTTCTAACGGCCACGCCACCTCAGGAGACAGTCGCATGATCCAAGAAATACAACAACCTGGAGATCCAGTAGCCGACATTCTCTTCAATTGGCTTCCATTTCTTGGGATGATTGCGCTCGGCGTAGTAGGATTGATCATCACCGCGCGGGGCTATCGGCACTATCTCAATTCGACGTATCTAAAGCGAGCCGGCCGACCTGGGCAGGCGCGCGTGACCGACAAGTGGGTCAAGAAGGGCCACGTTGGTCGCGACGAACGGCATCGTACGAAACCTTCGAAACGTTACTTTCTGCGCTTCCAACTTTTGGATGACCCGCGCGTATTTTCCCTAAAAGAAGTCGCTCTGGTAGACCTTTGGAACGCGGTCGAGGTCGGCGACGCGGTCGACGTGCTCTATCACCCGAGGCGGCGCTTGATGCGCCTTGCTGCCTGGACGAAGTACAGCGGGACAAACGCAGGTGCGGCCCAGATGGCGATTGGTGCGATCATGCTGTCAGCAGCCATCGCTTCGGTTGCAGAAGGCGCAGTCTCCGCTTTGCGAAGTCCTGAGCAGCGCATTGCTGGCGAAAGATGGGTTCGCAGCAAGGCAGAGGTTTTGAACATGGGCAAGCCTGCGGATCCGTATCTGCGTATGTTTGCCCCAGGGTCTCGGATGATCCGTGTCGTGTTCGGAGAGACCCATGGCGGCGCATTCTTAGGGAATGAGCGCTTTATCCGTGTGACCCCAGCAGAAATTGAAACTTACGCCATCGACGACGAAGCGATCCTGGTTGCCTGGATGGACCCGGAGAATGAATTCAATGCCGTTCTGGACCTTGAGAGGCGTGACACAGATTTGCGCTGATTGTTTTGACTAAAAGTAAGGCGACAAATACACTCAGATGGCGAGTTGGCCCGAATTACGTGACTGATCTTGGTTGCAAAGAAAGTGCACTTTTGATTCTGGAAAAGTCGAAGTGCTGAATAACCAGATTGGCAATGCAAGCATCAACATTGCTTTATGTCTGCCGCATGTGAACACGTGCTGCGACAGCGCTCTCTGAAATTCAAAAATCTAGAAGGTCCGCGAGTCGCACGTTGATTATTGGTCTGATGCTGCGTTGTTGATGAATGTTCGGTTCGAAGGGCCTCGCCGCAGCAACTTGACCAGGATGTGTAGGTCGGCTTTAGGCCGGGCATGTAGCCTTAGATTGGAGGTACGGCGCGTTCGGTGACCAACTGTCTGGCCGCCACCCTTTCGCGATGTATCATGTACAGCCCTGCACTGATGATGATCGCAATGCCAATCAGGCTAAGCGTATTCGGGAAGTCATTGAAGATAAGATAGCCGAACAAGGTCGCGACCGGCAGCTCAAAATACTGCAGCGGTGCCAGCGTGACGGAAGGCGCAAAAGACAGCGCATAAGTCATCATCATGTGGCTCACCGTCGCGAAGAAGCCAGCGCCCAAAAGCCACAACAGAGCGGTGTCTGTTGGCCAAACGGGATCAAACAAATCAGAGCCGGAACCTTGCGCAACAATTAGAGATGGAATGCAAAACAGGCTGGCGATCAGACCGGTGTGGAATTGCAGGGTCACGGGGTGCACCCGACGCGACAATCCCCGGGTCACAAGAATGTAGAAAGCGAAGGCAACTGCCGTTCCTACCGGAATAATAGCGACCGCGCCGAAAGCTGCGAAACTGGGCTGGATGACGAACAACACCCCGACAAACCCCACAAGCGCCGCGCCAACGCGACGCGGGCCGACGTCTTCACCAAGATAGAACTTGCCGACCAACAAGACGATGAAAGGGGCAACGAACACGATTGCCAGCGCATCGGCAAGGGGCATCACCCGGATCGCGGCAATGAAGCAAAATGTTGCGAACACCAACAGCAATGAGCGGAAAACCAGCACCATCACCTGACCTTTCGCCACGCGCAACGACAGTCCCATTATCCAGATGAAAGGCGCCATCAACGCGCATTGTACCACAAACCGAGCAGCCGTAATCTGCCCAACCGGCACACTGGTTGACGCGAGTTTCGCAGACACATCCAGCAAAGGAGCGGTTAGGCAAAACCCCAGCATCAGCGCAACGCCAACAAGTGTGCGATCCGGAGATTGAGGTATGCGTTCAGCTGAGGTCATCACTTTATTTAGAGATGTCGCCAAATGCGTGTCTGTTCTCAATACGACGACAGGCAAAAATCCCGCTATCCAAGAGTTCGAGTTGAATTGGATATAGCGCTCGCGGCGAATGTCTCCTCTGACGGTCCGCACAATCGCATCAGATGGCCGGGCCAAATGGCAGCTTTGTCCGCAGAGCGGTTATTCGGGGTGAGTCGATCAGTGTCTGCTGTGCGGACAAAGTTGCCATAGGCTCAATGGTTGTTGAGGACCGGTCTCAGCCCAAACCGGACATTCGTAACAAGACTTTGCAGTTTCCGAGATCAGGACAAAGCGGTCGATGACGAGAAGCTTAGAGTTTTCAAATTCCAGTATCGAAAATCAAAGGGCGCACGGCATCTTCTTACCTTCGAACAATAAAGTTTTGGCGATGAACAACGTACACTGATCAAATTGAGTTCAAAAAACGCTCTATTTCCACTAGGGCTTTAGGCCAGGCAGGATCATACTCTGGCATCGTATTGTTTGCTGTCTCAAGGCCAACAAAGCGCGCATTCTGGATGCCGGAGGCGAATATCCTACCTTGTTCAACACTGTGCATCCTGTCTCGACTAGCGTGCATGACAAGAGCCGGACAGGTGATCCGCGGAAGTAGATCGGTTACGTCGACCCCTGCGACCAGTGGTCCAATCTTGAGCCAATCCTGATGGTCCATTGCCACTTTCATAAACTCTGCATAAGTGCGCTGGTCATGCGGACTTGCGGTTGGAGCAAAAGACTGGGCCATCAAGTCTCTTGCAGAAGGGTATTCATCGTTCCAGCCTTCAAGACTCATATCCATCATTGCTTGCCCAAGAGCGGCAATTCCAGGCTGTGAACGCACCGCGAGTCCTTGTGCAAATCCACCGAGTAGAACCAACCCCGAAACACGGTCAGGATTATGTGCGGCAAAAGCCGCCGCAATGGTTGCACCAAAAGATATACCAAACAATGGAACTTTTTTGATCCCGGCTGCGTCCAGCACGGCCTCAACATCTTCGACGATTCGATTCAAAGACACATCCTGCACGCCGCGCTGGGACAAGCCATTGTTTCTACCATCAAACCGATAAAGGCAGTGATTTTCAGAAAGCAGCGGCAACCACCCGGCGATGGTGTTCATCGTCCAATCGTATTCCAGATGCCTGAGCCAGTTTGGTGTGACCAGTAACTTTCTACCGCTTCCAGTGGATGTCCAGGCAAGCGTTGTACCGTCTTTTGATTTTGCAAAGCGGACGTCTTGAGAGTTAGCCAGCAGCTTGTTCTTTGCGTGTCTTTTGTCATCATCTAAATCAATAGAGTAGGCTTCCACTGGATTTGGAATTCCCTTCAACCGTATCGAGCTTTCTGGTCGCAAAGCAACCGCCAGCGAAGTTCCTGCAACTTCAGCAGCTGTCTTGCTGACGAGACAACTTCCAATATGCGCGCTGGACTGAAGGCGCGACGCAACATTCACGGCCTCTCCGAACAAGTCTGCGCCATTTGGCATTACGTCGCCAACGTGGAGACCTCCTCGAAGTGTTACGTCTTCATCTCTCATCTGATTGAAAATCTGGCTGGCAGCATTAATTGCGTCAGTGGCTGCAACAAACTCAACCAAAGCACCATCTCCCATCAGCTTGAATATTCGTCCATTGTTTTCATGGACCAACGGTCTGATCACATCGTCCAAAATGCGTTGTAGAGTGTTCAGCGTGGTCTCAGCATCCTCTGACATGCGCTTGGTATATTCGACGACATCGAGGCTTAGGATCGCAGCAATTTTCCGCTTCATCAGTCGATGTGATCCTTTTAGCTAAACCAATTCCGCTGAACCAAAATTAACAGACGAATAGATTTTTGTGGCTAAAACTTGTGCCTGGGTATTTTGCTAAGCCTGCAAGTTCCAAAACTTGCGTTGAAACACACAGCCGAGCAAAATGTCTTTTTGGCTGGCGAAACCTAGAATTAAGGTGAAGTAGTTAGCGCGTTTCGCGTTACTAACAAAGGTTCACTTTGCAATATCCATTCTGAAAGTGTAAGCCCGTTGCTCTCTTCATCTGTGACCGATGGCAGCCCGAAGCGGAACTTCGACTCTGAGCTTTGCAAAATCTAACAAGCGGACGGCAGCTACCATTAGTGTGAATGGCTTGAAGGTATCGAGCGCTTCGCCACGGCGACAATTTAAGAAAAAATGACTGTGAGAAACAAGGCGGCTGAAACTGCGCTCTGACAGGAAACAGGTGTCCCCGCACACTTTCGCACAATTCGAGCTTAGCCCAAGGTGTTGCCGGTGATGAAGGTGTACGAGCTTTCTACCAGATCGATGACGACATCCAACTCTTCTGGTGTGGTCGGTGTATATATCAAGACAAAGCCGCTCCACCCAGGACGTTGCTTGGCCCAAGGGTGAGCTACGGCCCAGCCAGCCTCAATTGCCCGCCGCGCCATTGCCGGATGCAGCGAAGCGTGCAAGCTGCCATCAGGATGCATATGCGCAAATTCAAACCCACCGACGATAGAGCTCGGTTGAGACAAAAACATGTCGGGATCAAGCTGAAAACCAATTGCGCCAGGTAGTGATATGCGTGTGGGGCCAAGTGTAACCCCTGGGAATTGAGCAACTCGCTCCAGCAATAGCTGGGCCAATTCGGCATCAATTTTGACACCAATCTGAGTATGCGGTACGCCGCTTGTCGTTTCAGGACGGTGCGAGGTGCGCTCCGGCAAGGAGCGCTCTTGCGCGGACGCCATCGAGCACATCAATGCCACTACCGTGATAGCAACCGCCAATGTTCTCAGGTGCACATTCATTTTGTTGTCAGCCCGTCAAAAGTAAAGATTGAGTGCTCAGCGCGGTTTCGGTGCCCCTGCACGCATCATTCAGCTTTTAACGCCTCGATATTGATCAAGAGATCTATTTCGTCGCTCACGGCTGGTGCAAAGGCCCCAAGTCCGAATTCAGACCGCACGATAGTCGCCGTTGCTGCCAGCCCCAAGGTCGGTCTGCCCTCCTTTTCGCCAAAAGGGTATGGCGCTGACTTGTTAAGCGTTGTTTCCAGAACAACAGGTTTGGTGATGCCATTCATGGTCAGGTCGCCAGAAATATTCGCGGAATTGTCCCCGGTGACTTCGATGCTGGTTGAGGCGAATGTGACCACGTCACCGTAAGTCGCGCCAAAAAAATCATCGGACATGAAGTGTTGCAAACGGGCATCCCAGCCCGTGATCATAGATTTTACAGGCATAGACACTGTGACAGATGATGCAGACGGATCATCTTCGTTGAACTTTATCTCACCGCTAAAACCTGAGAACATTCCAAATGTTTCTGAGAACCCGATGTGGTCGTAGCTGAACAATACCTGGCTGTGTCCAGGATCCAGCTCGTAGGTGCCACTCTCGGACAAAGCGGTTGTCGCGCCCATCGATAAGAGTACCGCCAGCGGGGTTGCTGCCACTTTGAACATTGATACGCTCCCATTTTGACAAGACGTGTTTGTGGAATTGAGTTTTGCGATTTAGGTATTGGCTGACCATACTTTTAGGGCAAAATGTTCTACAGCGCAACAAAATGTTCTATAGGAGGGGCGATTGAAGGAAGATCCCAGGCTGATCGCCACACGACAGGCCGCACTTGATGCGGCGCAAAGGATACTGATGGATGAGGGCGTGCTGCACGTAACTCATGGCGCGGTTTCAAAGGCAACGGGCATTTCGCGCAGCACACTTTACAGGCACTGGCCAGATGCGCGCGGTCTGCGTGATGCAGCATTCAGGCGCATCGCAACACCGCCTAACATACCACCCAAAACAGATGGCCCGCTGCGATCTGACCTGCGCTGGTTACTCGGAGTACTGATGGGAGCCTTGAATGACACACCATGGGGCCAAATTGCGCCTCAAGTTGTCGCTGCTGCGTCCACCGATGCAGAAGCGCGCTTGGTGATCACTGAATTCATGAAAGACAGGTTCGCAAGTGTTGAAGCCGTGCTTTCAGCCGCAATAGATCGGGGTGAGATCGCCGCCGACGTTCCGGTTGACCAATTCATAGAACTGGCAGTCGCTGCACCTTATTTCCGCAAGCTCATTCGTCACGAGGCGCTGAACGAAGAATGGTTGGACAAACATGTCGATCTGCTTTGCAGTATCGCGAAAACCAATTCAGGACAGTGACCATCGCCTGACTTTGCAATCACAGCGACCTTCAACTGGCGCGAAATTTCGACAGAACAGCAAGTTGTGATCAATAGCCTGTCCAGCCAGTTCCTCATAACTGCTGCTCCAAAAGGTCTCGGCAAACGTTCGCTATGATCGTTCGTTGAGGATTGCAAAGTCTGCTTTCTGCGCATTTCTGTAATTCGGCCATCCTCAGTTTTTTGGCAAATATCGATCCAACAGAGCGTCGACCAACCCATCCTGAAGTTGGTAACCAGTTGCTTCGTCCACACGCAAAATGTCTTCAAGAATGACAAGTTGTTCCATGCCGGTCGTCATGGACAATCGCTTCGCCAAGTCGTCAATTTCCTTCGGCTCCATCAATGGGTGAACTGGCGCAAGTGCTTCCGAAAAAGCCGCCACTCTTCTGGCGCCACGCATTTTGACAGTTCCATCCTCAAGAGATGCCTTGAGTGATTCAGCTAAAAACTGCCGGAAGTGCGCCTCATGAACCCGAGAAAAATCCAGATAGTAACGCGCAACGACATGTACACGGCTGCTAACGTCATCCAGCCCCTCGAGAAGTTCTGACGTTGGAGTGACTTCAAGATCGAGCGTAGCATCCAAAGCCAAGACACTTGGGTCAGAAAAGTAACGATAGACCGTCGCACGGCTGGTTTTGGCGCGTTCAGCGACTTTTGCCAGCGTGACTTCCTTGCCTTCCGACATCAGGTCACGTGCTGCCGAAAGAAGTGCTTCTCGCGTCCGGTTGATTTGATTTGTACGAGGCGCCAATCTCAATCCCTTTGTGATACACTTGTCTCATAAGTAGATCTGTGTATCATAAGCGCAGTGTTATTCAAGTAAAGGGAGTCGCAGCAATGACAGAACCTCGCCCGCGAATTTATCATCTTCTTGGGAACCTGCTGACCTTTCACGCCTTTCCCAGTGAGACCGGAGATCGTTGTACTATCATTGAGATAAAGACGGCGCCTGGTGCCGGTGCACCGCCTAATCATCACGCTGGCGAAGATGAGAGCTTTTATGTGCTCGATGGTGAATTCGAGTTCTTTTTGAATGGCGAGACAGTCAACGTCAAATGTGGTGACTTCGTTAAGGTTCCGGACGGCGCAGTGCACGCCTTTACATGCACCGGAGAGCGGCCTGGCCGGCTACTTTGCATTAACGCCCCCGGCGCGATGCATGACACTTTTTTTACCGAAGCCGGTGAAGCAATGCCTGACGGCACGACTGATATTCCGGCGCCAGATGGACCACCAGACATTCCGGCGATCATGGCTGTGGCAGGTCGAGTGGGAATGACGATCCTGGCGCCTGCGGACGTTCCCAGCTAACGAACGCGCGTGCATAACTCCGGGTTGCGAAACGGAGGCTTTGGAACAAAGCTTCTGCCGTACACCCTAACTTGTAATACTGGCTCAACCCGAAGCCGACATTCACGACGAGACCTTGCGATTCTGGATAGCCGACATTGGCGGCGCTTTCCAAAAAATGTCTTCTATGTGAACCAGAGCAATCGTTTAGGCGCAGGCGTGACAGCGGCTTAGATCGTCTGCTATGAGTGCTTGGTTGAATTCGTTTTAGTGTGAGAACGCTCAACTCAGCATTCTTTCCGAAACGTCCTCAAGAAGGGTATGAAGATCGAATTCTTCACCTTTCTCTGCAAGCCCTTTGTCATGCAAAATGAAGGACAGCCCGTGCACGAAACTCCACAACAAAAAACCACGGCGGCGAACTTCGTCTGTGATTCCCGGTTCACCGAGACATTTTGCTACTTCAGTCAAAAGAATCCCGAAACTTTGCTGGCCGCCTTCCTCCAGCCGGGGATCCGCGATGCGGTCTGTGAAGCCGCCAAATTTCAGTCTGAAGATCCCGGGCTCATTTAACGCAAAGGCAATATACTCCATCCCTATGGCAGTAATGCGCTCGGGAGATCCTTCAGGAACGCCTTCCAGCGCAGTAAGCATTTTGTCTCGGTGCCGATCCATCCCCTCAAGGACAGTGGCCACCAACATTTCTGTCTTGTCTTTGAAGTGCTTGTAAGGTGCCGCAGTTGATACGCCCGCGCGTCTACACGCCTCGGATACGGAAAAACTGTCCGGACCTTTTTCTTCTACCAACTGTCGGGTTGCTTCGATCAGTGCAGCGCGGAGATCACCGTGATGATAGGCTTTCTTGCTGACGGAAGGACCAGCCGTTTGTCTGCTAGTCGAATGATTTTTTTCGATGCTGCTCATGATCCAACATGTGCCAGATCACGTATCTCTTGTCAAAGTGAGAACTTCTAACATATGTTAGAGACGCTAACTTGATGAGGTCCCCAAATGCCGAATCCTGCTAATTCATCTACTGAAGCGACCAAACCGTGCCTATTTGCACGTGTGTTACGCGGCACTGTGCGTTTGGGAGTGACCGTCAGTTTTATAGCCGTTGCAGCGGCCGCCGTTCACTTTGGCGCATCCGAGCTCACCCGTAGAGCGGAGGCGGTGCCCGCACCTGATGCCGCCGCTGTGACCCCAGTATCCGTAACGCCGATAACGTCCGAGAGCGCTTACACAGTCGACCGTGTGTTCATCGGGCAGGTCGAACCTCAGCGTTCGGCAGATATCTCTTTCGAGCTGAACGGGACGCTCGATCAAATTCTGGTGAATGAGGGTGACAAGGTTGCCAAGGGTCAACTTCTTGCGACACTGGACATTGCACTGCTGGAGGTCGAACGCGACCGTCTGACAGCATCACGCGATGCCATTGCAGCCCAGCTTGCATTTGCAAGAAAGACGGTCGAGCGAAACGCGAAACTCATTGAACAAGGCTTTACCAGTCAAGCCCGTTTGGACGAAGCCGTTTCTCAGCAAGATGAATTGTTATCCAGAATTGGCGAGTTGGATGCGGCCTTGCGCGATGTTACCGTTCGGATTGAGAAATCCAGCATCGAGGCCCCATTTGCCGGTCAAATAACCGCGCGACACGTGGACGGCGGCGAAACTCTGCGCTCGGGCGAGCTGGTTCTGGGAATGGTCGAGGTCGTGTCGCCGCAGGTTCGGATCGGTGTTCCTCTCGATGTTGATCCGGCGCTTCTGACTGATGTTGAGATCGAAATATCAGCTAAAAGCTACCGGGCTGAGCTTGCAACCTTGCGGCCCGATATTGACCCGGTGACCCGAACCCGCACTGCGCTGTTCGATCTGAAAAACGCTCCCGACGTTGCTTTCGGACAAACCGCACGTGTGCATGTACTCGATCCTGTCCAAAGTGCGGGAACCTGGGTGCCCACAACATCGCTGAAGGAAGGAACGCGCGGGCAATGGACACTGCTGGTTGCCGACGCGCAAAAGACTGTGCGCCTGGCGACGGTCGAAGTGCTGCATGCCGAAGACGACCGCGTCTTTGTGCGTGGCGCGTTTCCGGAAGGCACCGTCCTGATCGATCAGGGTCCGCAGCGGGTGAGCGTTGGTCAGCGCGTCGCCTTCGACACTGGCGAGTAACGGAGCGATCTGATGGAAACCCTTACCTTTCGCCATCCCCGGCTGGTTGCCCTCATCATTTTGGTGCTTGTGTCTGCAGGGCTGTCTTCGTTCCTATCGCTTGGGCGACAGGAAGACCCCACGATCACCAACCTCTTCGCAACTGTAACCACGCAGTTTCCTGGCGCAGACCCCGAACGGGTTGAAGCACTGGTTACCGCAGAAATCGAAGAAGAACTGCGAAAGATCGCCGAGGTGGATGAGATCAGTTCTGTCTCCCGCTCGGGCGTGTCGGTCGTTTCTGTTGAATTGCTGGAAACACTAGACGAAGCCACCATTGAGCAGGTTTGGGCCGAGGCTCGGGACGCCGTGGAAGATGCAAGCCAGAACTTCCCGGCAGGAGTATTGCCACCGGAATTCGATGCCGAGGGTATTGCTGCCTATTCCGCTGTCATTGCAGTTACGGCCGAGGACCCCGACTTCCCGATAACTTTGCTGTCTCGTCATGCCGAAGCATTGGGTGACAGATTGCGCGCGATTCCTGCGACACGAGCCGTCGACTATTTCGGTCAGCCAGAGGAAGAGGTGCTCGTAAGTGTCGATATGGACAAGGCCGCTGCGCTTGGGCTTGGCGCTGCCGAGATTTCCCAGCGGATCGCCGAAGCAGATGGGAAGGTTCAGTCTGGGCGGCTGCAATCCGATGTCGACCTGACCATTGGCGTCAGCGGAGAAATTGAGAGTCTGGATCGCATTCGGAGCATCGTCCTGCGTGAAAACGCGGACGGTGCAGTGGTGCAGCTCGGCGATATTGCCAGCGTAGACCGGGGCGCACGCGAACCGCAGTCCTCAATCGCTTTTGCCAACGGGATGCCCTCCGTTTTGGTCGGAATTCTGGCGCAGGACGGCGTGCAGATCGACCGCTGGACAGGCTTTCTACGGGATGAGCTTGAGGCCGGCGCCGCAGCGGTACCTTTGGGCATGCAGGAAATACTGCTGTTTGATCAAAGCCAGTACACGACGGATCGTTTGTCAGAGGTTGGGGTCAACATGGCCATTGGCGTGGCTCTGGTTGTGGCAGTTTTGTTTGTTACGTTAGGTGTTCGGGCAGCCGCGATTGTGGCTTTGGTTTTGCCGGTTGTCTCATTGGCGACCCTGGCGACGATGAACATGATCGGTTTGCCCATTCACCAGATGTCCGTGACGGGTCTGATCG
This sequence comes from Ruegeria sp. C9, assembly GCF_056537585.1. Taxonomy (NCBI): domain Bacteria; kingdom Pseudomonadati; phylum Pseudomonadota; class Alphaproteobacteria; order Rhodobacterales; family Roseobacteraceae; genus Ruegeria; species Ruegeria sp. C9. Next base: position 284,956 of record NZ_JBQFRU010000005.1, on the reverse strand, counting down.
TTGCCCTCGGTCTGCTTGTTGACGCGGCCATCGTGATGACCGATGAAATTCGGCGTCGTCTGCAGGATGGGATGGAGCGACTTTCAGCCGTGCGAGATGCTGTTCGCCGGTTGGCCGCGCCTTTGCTGGCGTCGACCGTCACCACGGCGCTTGCCTTCACGCCGATGATCTTGCTGCCGGGACCCGCCGGCGACTTTGTCGGTGCCATCGCTATCTCCGTGGTGCTGATGCTTGTTTGGTCCCTGGTTGTGGCCTTGACTGTGACTCCAGCGATTGCGGGCTGGCTACTGTCCGATCGCCCAGACGCAGGAATGCTGAGCCGCGGTATCAGCATCCCGCCACTTTCCCGTATGTTCGAGGCCTCAATTCGATTGTCAGTCACCAATCCGGTGCGATCTATCGCGTTGGCATTGATCTTGCCGGTGCTTGGCTTTGCGGCCTTTCCAACGCTGACCGCGCAATTCTTCCCGGGCGTCGACCGCAACCAATTCTATATCGAAGTCGACATGCCGGGTGGAACGTCAATTGCCACCACCGAAGCAACCGCCCGCCAAATCGATGAAATGCTGCTGGCTGACGACGGCGTCAAAAGTGTCTACTGGACCGTCGGAGAGTCCGGCCCGGCATTCTACTACAACATCGTTGGAAACCGCTCACAAGAGCCTGGGTTTGCACAAGCTATGATCACGACCGGCACGGCCGAAGACGCCGCCCGCCTTGTTGGAACGTTGCAGAGTCGTCTGGATACCGACTTTCCTGACGCGCAGATCATCGTTCGCAGTCTTGTTCAGGGCCCTCCGGTCGCCGCACCGGTTGAAGTCAAAATTCAGGGGCAGGACATCACGGTTTTGCGTGATCTGGGCGACGAGGTGCGTTCAGTCATGGCCAATCTCGATCTGGTAACCCAGGCGCGCGCCAGCGTGAACGGCGGCAACCCTCAAATCCGGTTCGAGATTGATGAGGTCAAGGCGCGTCTGCTGGGACTGGATGTGGCGGATATAGCTGGTCAGCTGGACACGGCGCTTGTTGGCATTACCGGTGGATCACTGATCGAAGGGACCGAACAGTTGCCGGTGCGTGTTCGACTGGGTGACGAGGTGCGATCAGACCTAAGCGCCATTGTCAGTATGCCCATCCTGCTGCCCAATGCTGCCGCCGTATCCGCCACAAGTGTTTTCCCTGCTGTGCCGTTGTCGGAACTAGCCAGGCCGGTGATCGAACCAGCGGAAAGCGTCATAACCCGAACGGATGGCGTGCGCGAAAACACTATCCAAGCGTTTATCGTCCCCGGTGTTTTACCCGAAGAGGCGTTGCAAGACGTACTAGAAGCGCTTAATGCGTCCGGGTTTGAGTTACCGCAAGGCTATTCGATGTCCTTAGGTGGCGACAGTGATGCCCGATCCAACACCGTGGGCAATCTGCTTGCCTCTGTTGGATTGATTGTCACACTCTCCATTGCGACCATCGTTCTCACCTTTAACTCGTTCCGGCTGACGCTCGTGACCTTGGTCGTGTGCGTGTTGTCTGCAGGCCTTTCAATGCTGTCGCTGGCCGTTATGCAATTCCCGTTCGGAATAACGGCGATTATCGGTGTCATCGGCTCGATCGGGGTTTCGATCAACGCGGCGATAATAATTTTAACCGGGTTGCAACAAGACGTTGACGCAAGCCAAGGCGACCGGGTGGCGATGGCGCGTGTTGTGACTGGTTCAAGTCGGCATATCATCTCGACAACGGTCACAACCTTTGGTGGTTTCCTACCCCTGATCATAGCTGGAGGAGCATTTTGGCCGCCATTCGCCGTTGCAATCGCTGGGGGCGTACTGTTGTCGACTGTCGTATCGTTTTATTTCACTCCGCCAATGTTCGCCTTGGTGCATCGTGGAAAGCTTGACCAACCGCTTGAGGAAAACAACCAGCATTCCCAGCCTCAAGAAGCTATTGTTGCGCTTGTGGCAGAGTGAGGATCGAGACTACTTCTCCTTGCAAATTGGTATGTTTCAAAGCCGTCGTTGTTCGAAGCGGGGTTCACTTTCTGCTATGGGTCGCACGCCGGACTTTGCAAAGTCTGGTTTCTGCGCATTGCTGTAATTGGGGCATCGCGCAGCATCGGTCAAAGTGGGCTCGGTGCAGACCTTCGCTGCGTTCCAGCTAACAGACCTCTTTGCGGACAAAGCGGACGTTCGAACTCAGACGCAATAATAACTCCGCGCACATTTGGCAAACAGGCTCAATGCTGTGATCAGAACCTGACCCTAAACGCCAGCCCAACCAATGGCGCTGTTTCATAGGTCTGACGACTAATTTCCGCTCCATTCGCATCATCTAGCGTCAGGCGGCCGTCAAATTCTGCGCCTGCAAATACGCTCAATGAAACTCCAGGATTTGGGTTGTATCCAACGGAAAGTACGACGGGGACACTCTTGTCTTCGCCCACCCCGTCCTGCGCGAGACCTTCCCCATCCAACCTGAATCGAATTCTCTCCGATCGTGCGGTTAAGGAAAGATCTATGGTCTCAGTCAACGTGTAGCTCAGGGTCAACCCGGGGCCTTGTGTCGCTCCAATCCCTGAGCCAGTGTTCAAGTTCCAGCGATCATTTAGGTCCCAATCGATCAGCAGGGCCGGAAAAAAATCTGTACCACCATCGTCAAATTGAGAGAACGCGCCAAAGGCCGGTCCTATCGTCAGGCGCTCGTTAAGTTGCCAAGCAATACCCGCGAAAACACCGTAGGTCCTACCATCAGATGCGGAAGCTCCAATTTGATAATCCCACCTGATCTGTGGTGACACAAAAACTGTTGCTGTATCGCTCGCACGAAATCGCATGGGAACAGCAACGCGCAAGTCACGGATGTTCTCCCATGGCTGATTGTTCGATTGACTAAAGCTATAATCCAGCTTGCCAAAGCTGGTTGAAAGCCCAATGGAGTTTCCTCCTTCCAGATTGTAAAGTGCGGTAGCGCGTAGAAATGCTCGGCTTGCAGAAAATTCGCCACCGTCACTCAAATCCGCGTCCCCTTGAAACGCAGCAAGCCCATCAACCTGATACGCCCAACCTAGCCGAGGCTGCGCGGCTGAAGGTAATGCTGCAAATCCTAGAGAAATAGCTCCAAAGCAGCACGTTAGAAAAAGGTTTTTCATATGGCATTTCCCACGTGACGCTGATTCCTTTTGGGTTGCCATTCCTGAACGAGCGTTTCAAGCCCCTAATGGTCCGCTCTGTGGAATACGTAGACATGGCTACTCAATGACATATTCATACCATACGAAGCTTAAGCACTGACACTGATAACCTATAGCTGAATGCAGTTTATTCAGCGTGATGAGCAAGCTTGCCGTCCCATTCTTCTGTCGAAACTTTGGGTTCCGGCGGGTCCGCAATGTACGACGGTGTCATTATCTGTGTTCCGTTTTCATTAAACACATCGACAATGTTTTCGCGCAAATCGGACAAAATCTTAGGCAAGCTCGATCCGCGCGAAGTGTATGCGTTGATCTCATAATTGATTGCGTAGTCAGCCAGCTGCGTCCAAAGCACAAAAGGTTCAGGGTTCTTTCTTAACCCTTGAGTACGATGAGCTGCCTCTATCAGCATCGCTTTGATTTTCTTTGGTGGCTCCTCGTATCCGATCCCTACTGTCGTGTGAACCAACAGCCCTCGACCATCCACTTTGCGCGAATAGTTTACGACTTCGGAGTTGAGCAGCTGTGCATTTGGAATGCTAATCATCTCGTTCTTTATCGACTTAATGAGTGTTTCCATCAGTTTGATCTCGGTTACATCCCCAATCTTGTCGCCAACCTGAATTCGATCACCGACATTGGTACTGCGTCTATAGATGACAAACAGACCGGCCATCATATTCGAGACGACCGTGTTCGACCCTAACGATACCATGATGCCGGCAAGGATAGTCAGGCCTTGGAAGGCTCGAGAGTCAGATCCGGGAATATAAGGGTAGGCAAACACCAGCGCGATAACAATCAGCAAAGCCCTGCACAGCATTTTTGTTGGCGCAATCCAATGATCTTCAAAATCTTTCAGTTGGAAAGCACCGCTCTCGACGTTGTCGAAAAAAAGATCGAGGCCTCGAATTCCCAACCGTGTCACAGCTGCGATGATTGCGAGCATGATCAAGTTGGGGATATATTCAACAATTGCCAAAACGACGGTTACGAGCGGCTCGCTGACATACTTCAAGAGGATCTGGGCTATGCCCTGGGTTTCGGCAAAGGAGAGCAGCACCAATGAAAGGTAGTAGTAGAAAAAGAACAGAAACAGGACCCACATCAATATGTGTATTGAATAGACGATAATCGACGCGATTGCCCTGCTTCTCAAGAGCGATTTCGTGGCTTCCTCAACACCTTCAGCTCTCTTTTCCAAGATGTTTCTAAAGTAGTCTAATAATATTCGCCGTTTCGCAAAAAACGCATAAGAAGTGAGGGCAAAGACTGCTGTCCAAGCAAAGGCAGCCATCGCACTATCTACTCTGCCCTCATTGGACCGAGCATCTCGGTATTGAAGGACTGCAGCCTCAATCGCTTCGGACTGAAGCCCAGCTAGAACTTCAATAGCCATTTGTTCGTGCTCGGCATCAGCTTGGGTGGTTATCGTAACCATCTGCCCGTCAACGCGTATCATTTTCCCAAATTCGGCGTCCGAAATCTCAAGCTGAACTGAAGCTTTCGCAGATGCATCGGCGACTTGAGCGATCCGCTCCTCAATTTTTCTCGCTCGTTCGGTTGCGGGCAGCGCACTTGAACCGCGAACCACGAACAATTCTTCGCCATCCACAATCACCGGCGCAATAAACTCGGGATCCTCTCTCTCTTCAGCCGGTGCGAGGATTTCTTCAGACTGAGCAAGCGCAACAGTGCAGGAAAATAGAAGAGGCAGTAACCATAGCGTAAGAGCCCTCATGATTTTGCTCCTTCTGCGGGAATAATATGCACATCGCGTTGCGGGAACGGTATAGATATGCCTTCTTTATCAAACCGCTCTTTTGCTTGACCGGTCAGGTCCCAATAAACGGTCCAATAGTCATCAGACTTGGACCATGGACGGCAGAAGATGTTGACGGAGTTGTCTCCCAACTCACCCACGAAAATTTCTGGTTCTGGTGCCTTCAGACAAAGCTGGTGATGCGCAACCAAGTCTTTGAGCACTTCAATTGCTTGGGCAGCGTTGTCCGAATAGGCGATGCCAAAGACCAGATCGACCCGACGTTCTTCGGATGCACTTACATTGGTAATGACATCCCCCCAAATCTTGCTGTTGGGAACTATAATAATCTGGTTGTCGAATGTTCTGATCTTGGTTGAAACCACCGACATCTCATCCACAAACCCAGATGAACCGCCCACTTGGATATAGTCGCCAGTGTCGAATGGCTTGAGGACCATGATCATCAGACCGCTTGCGAGGTTTCCCAGCGTTTCCTGCAATGCGAAACCTAGGATGAACGACAAACCACCGAGCACGGCAAAAAGCGGTGTGACGTTAACTCCGAACAAAGCTAAAACGACGAGTATACCAAGGACGAAAACGGCCCAGTATACGGCGGTGGCAATGAAGCGTTTCAGCATTCTGGAGATAGTTGGAATTTTGTTCAGACCCCGTTCAGTGACCCGGCGCACCATCCGAGCAATGAACATCATGGCCCAAACTGCCAACAAAACACCCAGACCGGCCATCAGCAGGCCTACGCCCCCATCCCACGAGAACAACCAGGCCCAAGCGTTCTGAAAAAGCGTTTGAAGGTCGGTAGTTTTTAGGGCTCCCGTTTTCAACGCGAGAATATAGTCAGAATGCGGTTCTAGATCTTCCGCCTTCGCGCCTTTCAGGGCCCATGCTTCGAGTACCAGACGATAGTTGTTGAGAGTTTCTGATCCAGAGTCGTTCAAAGAGGACAACTGAGAGCGCAAGTTGTCTTCCCGAGCTCCGCTCGCCGACCGAAGTTGCAAGTTTACTTGCGCGACTTCTTCGAGCCGAGAGCGCACATAACTCTGCCAAGTACCAGCGACTTGGGAAAGCTCTTCCGCGGTTAGGGGAACAAGTAGGATCTCGAGATCATCAGCCGCAATCATCTCATCAACGACTGCATTTTTTAGATCGTCATTCTCGACTTCCACAGCCTCTTGGTCGGCCTCAGTCTCTTGCGCGCCTGCAGGAAAAGCACTCGCTAATGCCGTGAACCAAATGAATGACCAAATCTTCAACGTTCTCAGTGCTCGTCTCATCTGTCTGTCCCTTACTTCTTTAACGGTCGAAGAGAGCACACACAGATGCAACAAATCCAGACTTATGTTTATGTTTGAATATTTCCTTGTGACGAACCCCACGGATTTTTGGGTCGCCGTAGATATAGAGAACCTCTCAAATTCGCGGAACCATAGATCTGCGAATGAAACAGAAATTTCCCAAAGGGGTCATAGACTTGCCGTGCACGTAGAATTGGGAGCCTTTTCCATTAGGCCCATTAAACCGAGAATAACGGCCTACTGGCGACACCACTCACTTGCGTCTCCAGGAGGCAACCAGACAAGTCTGGCGAATGCGCGAGCAACAGAGGTATTACAAATTCGCCACGCATTCGAATACTTGAATCTAAAATACAACAAATCAAGTAATTTTACGCGCGCCAAAAAGTTTGCTCTCGCGTGCATGAGAAATTCTTGTTTATTCCAGCTTACACGTCCGCTTCAGAAAACGTGGCGGCGCTGTGCAGATGGCGGGTGACGAACTTTGACTGTAGCGAACAGAATTTGCGCTCATGCCAACTTGGTTGACTAACAGCGGCCAACCACACATTCGACTTAGTCTGGCCAGTCCCATGGTCAGACTAAATCCCCGCGTTGCCCATCATCCCAGATAGAGGTGACGCGGGGAACTTTGATCCATCTTTCAATCAGTACCGTAACACCAACACCCCAAAACTACCGCCCGCGTTGTTAACCTGGTTTCCCTCCGAACGATGCGGGTTTTTTTGGGGGGGATGGGGATATAATGAGTTTCCATTTTGCAGAGCGACCGACTGGACCTTCTACTTCTGGTTTGGTCGATGGCGCAAGTGTTGGCCTCATTACCACCTGCTTTTCAAACCATTCGAAAGGACGCAGCCATTCATTTTAGTTTGAAGATTCGCGTTTTCGGTTTTCCCTCACATCTTCATTCTGCAATATTATAATGGGATTGTTCCTATGAAAACGACAACTAAGATCCTTGTTGCCGCTGCCGTTCTTGCATGCGGAGCAACCGTAGGACATGCTAAGGACAAAAATATTCTGCCAAAAGACAACGCAGAGTTCGTAAACTATGGCGAGGAATCCGGCTGGAATATGTTTGTGGATTAGAGCCGAAATACTTGCCTGATCGAACGGGTGGATGAAAATACCAACGTTGTTCAAATGGGTCTGACCCCAGACAAAGATTTTGGCTACATGGGTGTTTTTACAAAGGCAGACATCGAATTTGAGGATGATAAAGTCTAGCTGCTCATGGACAACAAATTATACTATGGCGATACATCAGCGGCGCCACCAAATTTGGCGGACGGGTACAAAGGCGGTTATCTCATTGCCAACAATCCCGACTTCGTCACAGACGTGATGGAGCGCGAAACCATGATTGTAATGCCACAGTCTATTTTTGCCTTCGAAATAAGCCTTGCTGGCACCAAGAAGGCAATTGAAGCGGCGCGTGAGTGCAGTGCTTCTCTGACCAACTGATCGGTGTCGATACTTCAAGGCCGTCCACTTTGTGGGCGGCTTCGTTTGTGACTGCGCGAACCCTGTGTATCGAGGAAGCCTATAATCGATTTCAGGCTTCAATTTCGATCAACTCTGTTTTGTAACTTAGATAGTTTGTCCCTTTGTTCCAAAATAACTTCTTAGAGGCGCAAAAATACGTCCGCTTCGGGCTCGAAGGGGACGTTCGCCTCACTTTACATGAGTGACTGCTTACTTCCCTAAGCACTAACATGGGAGTGAGCGATGACGCCCCAGTTACTGACCTGAGCCCGATGTCCTTGCGGGAGATTCAACTCAATCGACGACGATGGTGACGCTCGTCTCGGCTCGAAAGTCCGGTGGAAAGTCATCACTTATGCGACAATTGCCAATCACGAAATGCGGACGACTCTTGCCGCCCGCTCAATCTTCAAACGTCGATATTTTCTGCGATACTCAGCGCGTCTTCCAATTCAACGCCAAGATATCGAACTGTGCTGTCAACCTTGGTGTGGCCAAGCAAAAGCTGCACCGCGCGTAGATTGCCTGTTTTCCGGTAGATCAGTGCCGCTTTTGTGCGTCTCAGCGAATGCGTGCCGTAACCGCTTGGCTCCAGTCCAATCGCCGACACCCAATCACGGACCAGACGCGCGTACTGACGTGTCGAAATATGCGGCCTTTCGTGGAAGCGGCTTGGGAAAAGGAAAGTGCGTCCAAGCATCTCCGGGCGACATGCCCAGGTCAAGATGGACTGGCGGGTGTTTTCTGAAACCTCGAATTGGACCGGCCGCTTTGTTTTGCTCTGGACAACTGTCACGCGTTCGCGGACACGATCACCAGTAACAAGATCGGCTACGTTCAAGCGAACGAGATCGCAGCCTCGCAGCTTGCTATCGATCGCAAGATTGAAGAGTGTCAAGTCCCTGAGATTGTCTGAGAGTTCAAGCCGAACGCGGATGGCCCAGACGTGCCTCGCGAGAAGCGGGCGTTTTTAGCCTATAAGGCGACCTTTGTTCCACGGCGGGCGTTTCGGTGTGATGGCAGGAAGTTGAAAAATGGACATCAATTGTCCTCCATCCTTCCCTCCCACTCCAGGCACCGACACCGTGTCGACCAACTGAAACTATTAAGGAGCCAAATGGCAGGTTCATCAACATATCTGATGACGTTGAATGTCTGCGCCAAGCTAGTCAGGTTCCCCTAAAGGTGTTGCGCACTGGTGAATGAAGTCAGACATCCTCTCTTTAATCTGAAGCAAACTCTCAAACCCACTGGTCACAAAAATCACAATGCAAAGAGTTCTTAGTGAGATTGCAGGGGTTGGCGTTGACAACGCAGTGCGGGCCATCTCAAGCCTAAACAACAGCTGCACTGCCGCCGCTATCGAGGTGTGCGACAAATGTGACCTATGCGAGTAATGTAGTGCACCATTTAATAGTTTTCTCGAACCGGTTTCCTCGTGCGAGCCATTTTTCAATTGCTCACAATGGTCACATTGGTCACGCTTTCGCAAAGCGCGTAGTACTTGGTGAGGAAAATGGGTCAAGTTTCCTTGGGGGGGTGAGAAAGACTGGCACGTCAAAGGCCCTATTTTCAAAGCCGTGTGACTGCGAGTGAATTCGAATTGAGGAGAAAAATGGTGGAGCCTAGGGGAGTCGAACCCCTGACCTCTTGCATGCCATGCAAGCGCTCTCCCAACTGAGCTAAGGCCCCATAAAAGTACCGTCGTAACGGTGGACGGACGTTTATGAGACGCCGTCGATGAGTGCAAGTCCTAAAATCGGAATCGGCAAAAAATTCAGACCGACTTCGCGGACCGGGTCGAGGCGGCGGGGCCGCCTCGGGATCCATCAGTTTTCGTCTTCTGACGACATGTCCTTTATATCGTCTAGTGAAACGTTGTCGCTGTCGTCATCGTCGTCTAGCAGATCGTCGTCCAATTCGACATCGACATTATCGTCATCATCCAAAACGATGTCTTCGTCCGACGACGCTTCGCGCGCCTTGACCGATGCGGCATCTTCAGCATCCGCGGCGATCATCCGGCTTTTTCCGGTATCCAGCTCCACGACCTCGCCCGTATAGGGGCTGACGATCGGGTCCTTGTTCAGGTCGTAAAAACGTTTGCCGGTTGTCGGGCAGACACGCTTTACGCCCCATTCTTCCTTGGGCATATCAAATCCCCTTGATATCAGGTGAATCTCATCAATGATTCAGGTCACCTGCCACATGCGGCAGGCACTGTCAAAGCCTTTGCGCAAAGGAGGCCCACCCATGGGGCGACACGCATTGCCCGGAACGCCTCCGGTGCCGCTGATACTGCGCAGATCGGCGCGCGCACGGCGGATCAGTTTGCGAATTTCCCAATTGGATGGGCGGGTTACGCTGACCTACCCGACAGGAGTGGCCGAAGCCGAAGCGCTGGATTTCGCACAGCAGAAAGAGGGCTGGATCCGCGGGCACCTGCAGGATCGACCTAGCCTTGAAGCAGTTGGCGTAGGGCAGTTCATTCCGATCGAGGGTACGGCGCGGCGAATCGTTCCTGCATCGGGGCGGAGGGTCTTGCTGAGTGGCGATGCGATCGGGGTTCCGCCCGGTGCCGAAGCACGGCGACTAGCGCGGTTTCTAAAAGAGCTTGCCCGCGATCGTCTGACCGGTGCGTGCGATGATTACGCGGCGATGCTGGGGCGGTCGTACAGTAGCCTTACTTTGCGAGATACGCGTTCGCGCTGGGGGTCGTGCAGTTCTGCGGGCGGGTTGATGTTCTCCTGGCGGTTGATCCTCGCCCCGACAGAGGTTCTCCATTATGTGGCCGCGCATGAAGTGGCGCATCTTGCCGAAATGAACCACTCACCTGCGTTCTGGGCGCAGGTCGAGCGTATTTTTGGCCCTTACAAAGAACCACGCCGCTGGCTGCGAGACAACGGGGCTGAACTGCACAGATATCGCTTCGACTCCGTCGCTTGACCTCAGCGCGATTTGTGATCACATAAACTCATGTTAACCTCACGCCCCGCCGAGTCTCATACGGCAACCCATGATCGCGTTTATCGCGCCCTCAGATCCCGCATCATGCATGGAGAGATTGCCCCGGGGCAGGCGTTGACGCTGCGCGGGATTGGCAAGGAATTCGGTGTGTCGATGACTCCCGCGCGCGAGGCGGTGCGACGTCTGGCGGCAGAAGGTGCTTTGTTCCTGTCCACCTCCGGTCGGGTATCAACGCCGGAACTCACGCGCGATCGGATCGAAGAGCTGGCGGCGCTGCGCGCGCTGCTTGAGGTTGAACTGGCCAGCCGGGCCCTGCCGCGCGCGCATATGGCGCTGATTGACCGGTTGCAAAGCATCAACATGGCAGTAGCCGAGATGGTCACGAAACGCGATGCAGTGGGATATATCCGTGCAAATCTGGAATTTCACCGCACGCTGTATCTACGCGCACAGGCCCCCGCGATGCTTGCCATGGCCGAAACCGTCTGGCTGCAGCTGGGTCCCACGATGCGTGCCCTATACGGTCGGTTGCGGAGGACCGAGCCACCGCACTACCATCGTCTGATCATCGCAGCGCTCAAGGCCGGGGATGAGCCTGGGTTGCGACTAGCAGTGCGTTCGGATGTGACCCAGGGCTTGCGGCTGCTTGTGACCTGAGCGGCTTGTTGCCCATCTCTCAACTCAGTTGATTTAGGATGTCGCTTTGCTGGCTTGAGCGACCGGGCTGCGCTATTCTGAACGCAAATCACAACAAGAGCAGATTTAACCATGATTAATCGAAGAGTGTTTTCCTTAGGGCTTGGTTCAACCCTGTTGGCGGCCTGTTCCACAGGCACCGCACCCAACAGTGCTCCGGCTTCGCGGATGCGTGCGGTTCCGAACGCAGAATGGGATGCCTGGGTGGCCAGTTTCAAAAATCGGGCAGCGTCGCAGGGCATTTCACAGACGACCCTTAACCGAGCGTTTCAAGGCGCAGGATATCTACCCGACGTGATCGAACGCGATCGCAATCAGGTCGAATTCAAACGCTCGCTTGAGGATTATCTGGCGATCGCTGCCTCGGATGAACGGATCAACACTGGCAAGCAAATGCTTGTGCGGCATGCAGGAACCCTGTCGCAGATCGAAGCCCAATACGGTGTCGACAAAGAGGTCGTCGTGGCTGTTTGGGGCCTGGAAAGCCGCTATGGCGCACGGCGGGGCGATGTACCGGTGATCTCGGCAACGTCGACTCTGGCCTATGACGGGCGGCGCGGAGCGTTTTTTGAGAAGCAACTGGTGGCAGCGCTGAAGATCATTCAAGAGGGCGATACGACCCCGGCTAACATGACCGGCAGCTGGGCCGGAGCGATGGGCCACACACAGTTCATTCCGACGTCCTACCTTGCTTATGCAGTCGATTTCACCGGCGACGGGCGGCGCGATATCTGGTCCGATGACCCAGCAGATTCACTTGCGTCAACGGCTGCTTATCTGGCACGTGCCGGTTGGGTGCGAGGGCAGCCTTGGGGCGGTGAGGTCGGCACGGTTTCGGGCACGCCGGCGGCAGTGCTGCAACCGCAGACGCCTGGCCCACGTATTGCTGTGTTCCGCAATTTTCAGGTGATCAAGCGCTACAACAATTCGGACAGCTACGCGATCGGCGTAGGTCATCTTTCTGATCGCATTGCTGGCGGCGCGCCGTTCCAAGCGTCATTCGGGCCGGATGCGACCGGTTTGACGCTGGAGGATCGTAAAGAACTGCAGCGCCGCCTGACATCCGCGGGCTATGACACACAAGGCGCAGATGGTGTTATCGGCAAGAATACTGAGGCGGCAATTAGCGCCTACCAGCGCGCCAACGGGTTGTCCGTGACTGGCCAGCCTTCGGTGGCTCTGTTGCAGCGGTTGGGTGGCTGACGGGTTAAGCCGCCAGCCCTTTCGAACCGATATCCAGGAACTTCTGACGGCGGTCCTTGATCAGGGCTGCCGCGTCTTTCCCATCAAGCTCTTCCAGCATCGAGGCAATTGCAGACCGCACGGCTTCGACCGCCGCCGGGCGGTTGCGATGTGCACCGCCCTTGGGCTCGGTGATGATGTGGTCACAAACGCCCAGCTTGTGCAGATCCTGAGCGGTAAGGCGCAACGCTTCGGCGGCCTCGCGCATTTTTTCGGCATCTTTCCAAAGAATCGACGCGCAGCCTTCGGGCGAAATCACCGAGTAGACCGAATACTCCAACATCGCTACGCGGTTCGCAGTCGCAAAGGCGACCGCGCCACCAGAACCACCTTCGCCGATGATTACGGACACCAAAGGAACGCCAATCTTTAGGCACATCTCGGTTGAGCGCGCGATCGCCTCGGACTGGCCACGTTCTTCCGCCCCCTTGCCGGGATAGGCCCCAGCTGTATCGATCAAGGTGATTACCGGCAGGCCAAAGCGGCCTGCCATTTCCATCAGGCGCACAGCCTTGCGATAGCCCTCGGGGCGGGCCATGCCGAAATTGCGTTCAATCCGCGATTTGGTATCGCTGCCTTTTTCGTGGCCAATCACCATGACGGGTTGATCGTTGAACCGCGCCAGACCGCCAATTACCGCCAGATCGTCGGCAAAGTTCCGGTCACCTGCCAGTGGGGTGAATTCGGTAAACAGCGCATCCACGTAATCGTTGCAGTGTGGACGTTCAGGATGACGCGCCACCTGACATTTCCGCCATGGGGTCAGATCGGCATACAGCTCGTCCAGAAGCTTGGCGGCCTTGGCATCCAGCGCGGCGGCCTCTTCCGTCACATCCATTTCTTCATTGGCACGGGCCAGCGCGCGCAGCTCTTCAGCTTTGCCTTCGATCTCGGCCAGCGGTTTTTCGAAATCCAGATACTGGGTCATGACGCCTCTCAACGCGGAAGTTCCCTGCTATATGACCAAAGGTGGTCCGGGATGCAACTCAGCAAGATTTGTGGTCGCGGAATATGCGACCACGGACGGGCAAAGAGAAGAAAGGATACCGATGGCCGCCAGCTACGAAGATCGCGTGTTGCGCGTGTTGGCCTACATCCATGATCACCCCGCCGGGGATCTGTCGCTGGATGCTTTGGCCGAGGTCGCAGCCATGTCGCGGTTTCACTGGCATCGCGTGTTTCGCGCCATTACTGGCGAGACCTGCGCGCAGGCCACCCGTCGGATACGCCTGCACCGTGCCGCATGCTGGCTGGTGCAAACAGACAGACCGGTTTCGCGGATCGCGACCGACATTGGCTATCCGAACCAAAAATCCTTTGCGCGGGCCTTTTCCGAGGCCTACGGCAGCAGCCCCACCGCGTTTCGACGCGCAGGGCAGATTCTGCCGGCCCATCCAATGTTCAAAACCGGAGGTTATCCGATGCACCCAGTAACAACCCGAACCGAACCGTCCCGTCGTGTCATAGCGCTGCCGCATAAAGGCGCTTACGCTGAGATTGGCCGTAGCTTTGAGACCTTTGGTGCCCTGTGCGAATCCCGCAAGCTGTGGCCGCACGTCGGTCCGATGATCGGGCTGTATCTCGACAGTCCCGACGATGTGCCCGAGGATGAATTGCGAAGTTTTGCGGGCGCTGAATTCCGCGGTGATGATACGCCCGAGGGGATGGAAGACCTTGACATCCCGGGTGGCAAAACGGCGGTGCTGACCTACAAGGGCCCCTATTCCGGCATTCACGGCGCGTACCAGACCCTGTTTGGCAATTGGTTGCCCGATTCCGGCGAAGAACCTGCGGACCAGCCGTGTTATGAGATTTATCTCAACGATCCGCGGGAAACGGCCCCCGAGGATCTGCTGACCGAGATTTGCCTGCCGCTCAGATAACCTAATTCGGCCACAGCACCGGATAAAGCGAGGCCACAAGCAGGGCAGCCATGGTCCAGTTGAATACCAGCAATCGGCGCGGGTTCGTCAGGATTCGCGCCATTTGCTGTCCAAGAACCGTCCAGGTGCTGACCGAGGGCAGGTTGATGGCTCCGAACACCAGCGCGACCAGCAGAATCGCATTGATCGTTTGGTCGGGCGCATAGGCGGCTGTCGCGGTCAGCGCCATCGCCCAGGCTTTTGGGTTGACCCATTGGAAGGCTGCAGCTTGCAGAAACGTCATCGGGGTGCCCGCAGCATCGACACCTTTAGCGGGCGCTGCATGGGCGATTTTCCATGCCAGATACAGCAGATACAGAACCGAAAGAACTTTCAACACGGTATGACTAATCGGATACCGGTCAAAGACTTGAACCAGACCCGCCCCTACCAGAAGCACCATAAAGGTGAAGCCCAAACCGATACCCAGCATATGCGGGATCGTGCGGCGAAAGCCGAAATTCGCACCCGATGCCATAAGCATAAGATTGTTGGGTCCCGGCGTGATTGACGAGACAAAGGCAAATGCGATCAGGGCCATCAGGATATCGTAGGTCATGGCTGCATTTTCTCGCTGAATCCGGCAAATGAAATTGCGTATTCGTGCGCTCTAAGGTTAATGTTGCAATAAATGGCGAAGATTGATCAGATCAACCAACATATATTGCAAGAGCTTTCGCGGGACGGTCGCATCAGCAACCTCGATCTTGCCGAGCGGGTGGGCCTGTCGCCCTCCGCTTGCTTGCGCCGGGTGCAGGAGCTTGAGCGGGCAGGGATCATTTCCGGCTACCGAGCAGTGCTGAACCCGGCGGCGCTGGGGGTGGGTTTCGTTGCCTATATCGGCGTTGGTCTGGGCGAGCACACAAAAGCGGCGCAGGAAGGGTTCGAAAGGGCCTTGCAACAAGCGCCCGAAGTGGTGGAATGTCACAATATCACCGGCACGATCGAATACCTGCTACGGGTCGAATGTGCCGATTTGCCCTCCTACAAAACCTTCCACACCGAGGTGCTGGGTACACTGCCGCATGTGACCTCGATCACCTCATATGTTGTGATGGGATCGCCCAAGGATATGCGCGCGTGACCATCAAAAAGTGATTTTTAACCATCTTGCGAGGTCAAAGTTCAGCGCCTAGTGTCATCTCAACAGGATCGTCGGCAGGGATTAACCCCGAAGCAGGCGCAAATTCAGGGAGTAGACCATGACATTTTTTCGCACCGGAGCGCTGGTGGCTGCCTTAGCAATGTTTGCCGGCGCTGCGACAGCAGCACCTTTGAAGTTACAGCCAGCTAGCCCTCAGCCCAGCCCAAAAGCCGGCTTGAACGTAAAATACAGTTGGGAAGGTAACCCGCCTCGCAAAATCCAGAACCTCTCGAAGGTCAATCATCTGCTAAAAAAGGCAAAGCCGGGTCAGCCCCTCCGAGGTTTGGACTACAGAGACACGAACGAAGGTGATCCTGTCCTGACCTACAATCAGGCGTTCAATGTTGCCGCGGAAATCAGCGGATATATCCGGTTTGATTCACCCGGAGTTTACGAGCTTGAAACCTGGTCGAACGATGGGATTGACGCCTGGGTCGGCGGTCAGCAGATCGGCTATGTCAACGGCCGTCAGGGCTGCGAAGCCAACCAACGCACCGAGGTCGAAGTGCCGCAGGCGGGTTGGTATCCAATCAAAATCAAGTATTTTCAGAAATACGGTACCTCGTGCCTGATGATGAAATCAGGAAAGAAGGGTGAGCGTTTCACATGGACACCAAACAATGTATTTGGACGCTGATCAGATCGATTAGGGCGCTCAGCTGAGCGCCCTTTTTTCTTAGTTACCCGCCGCGATTAATTCCGCCTGCGCCACAATAACCTCGGCTTGTTTGATCGAAGCGATATCGACCAAACGCCCTTTGTAGACCGTCGCGCCTTCGCCGTTGGCTTTTGCTTGTTCCATGGCGGCCAGAATCTCGCGCGCTTCGGACACTGCTTCATTCGACGGTGTGAAGACCTGATTGGCCAATGCGATTTGCTTGGGGTGGATCGCCCATTTGCCGACCATCCCCAGCGTGGCAGACCGTTTGGCCTGCGCGATATAGCCCTCATCGTCTGAGAAATCGCCAAACGGGCCGTCGACAGGCAGCACGCCATGAGTCCTGCAGGCGGCGACAATTGCGGCCTGCGCCCAGTGCCACGGATCGGACCAGTGCTTCTCACCCTCGCGCAGCATATAGTAGTTTTCCTGCGTACCCCCGATGCCGGTTGTTTGCATGCCCATTGAGGCTGCAAAATCTGCGGCACCAAGGCTCATGGCCTGCAGGCGCCGGGATGAGGCTGCGATTTCTTCGACATGCGCCAGTCCGGCGGCAGATTCGATGATCACTTCGAATGAAATTGGCTTGGTTCGGCCCTTGGCGCGCTCGATCGCGGTGACCAGCGCGTCAACTGCATAGACATCCGCCGCGCAGCCTACCTTGGGGATCATGATCTGATCCAGACGGTCGCCTGCCTGTTCCAGCACATCAACCACGTCACGGTACCAATAGGGTGTATCCAGCCCATTGATCCGAACCGACATGTATTTATTGCCCCAATCGACTGTGTTCAGCGCCTCGATTACGTTAGCGCGAGCGGTATCCTTGTCGGAAGGAGCCACCGAATCTTCTAGATCCAGATTAATGACGTCTGCAGCTGATGCAGCCATCTTGGGAAATAGCTTGGTGTTCGAGCCCGGGCCAAACAGTTGGCAGCGATTGGGCCGGGCCGGAGCGGCAGGTTGGATGCGGAAGCTCATTTGGACCTCATGAGAGTAAGGAAATTGCGTTTAGGGTTGGTCATGGGATATTAAATTGCGCAATGCTGCGCAAGCGTGATTGTGCATATGCGGCAATGCGTATGCAGCATGATTGAAGATACTGGCAAAATGGGGTGCTTAAAGTTTGATCAGTTTAAAAACTTCGAACAATCTTGTGCACGAAAGCCCAAATACGCAAAAACTTCCCGCTGTGGGCGGGCAGGCAAGAAGAATTTGAGAAACCCTCGTCAAAACGGTTCTCTAGCTTAAGCCAGAATCAAAGGAGTGCACCGCAATGATCGAGACACCGTACCTGTTGTTTTTGGGCGATGCGCCCGACTTGTTGGCGGCCAAAGTGGCCATTGGTATCCGCGACTGGCGTCCTGAGAATGCCGTGGGTCAAATAAGGCTGGATGGTTGCAAGACTGATTTGGGTCTTACCGAAATGACACTTGCCGAAGGTAAAGCTGCTGGTGCCAAGACTCTTGTCATTGGTGTTGCCAACCGAGGTGGGGTCATCAGTGAGGCCTGGAAAGAGGTTCTGATCGCAGCGTTGGAAATGGGTTATGATCTGGCGTCGGGCCTGCACAACCTGCTGCGCGACGAAGGCGATCTGGTTGCTGCGGCGCAGACTCACGGCTGCACATTGCACGACGTCCGTGTACCGACCGTAGGATATCCTATCGCAAACGGCCGCAAGCGTACTGGTAAGCGGTGCCTGGCCGTTGGAACCGACTGCTCTGCCGGCAAGATGTACACTGCGATGTCCATGGATGCTGAAATGCGCAAACGCGGCATGAATTCCACCTTCCGGGCCACCGGTCAGACCGGAATTCTGGTCACGGGTCAGGGCGTCCCGCTGGATGCGGTTATCGCCGATTTCATGGCGGGATCCGTTGAGTATTTGACACCGGACAATGATCCGGATCACTGGGATCACATCGAAGGGCAGGGCTCGTTGTTCCATGTGTCCTATTCTGGCGTGACCATGGCGCTGATTCATGGCGGTCAGCCCGACGCGCTGATCCTGTGCCACGAGCCGACCCGGACCCATATGCGAGGATTGCCTGAGTATTCGCTGCCGACGCTGGAGCAGTTGCGCGACACAGCGCTGCCGCTGGCGCGTGTTGCTAACCCGGAATGCCAGGTTGCGGGCGTGTCGATCAACACCCAGCATCTGAGCGAAGACGACGCACACGCATACATCGCCAAGGTTGAGACCGAGATGGGTATCCCAGCAACCGATCCTTACCGGTTTGGTGCCGGTAAACTGGTGGATGCGCTGGCCGCACTGTGATCTAAGCAGGTTGCCGATCGCCCCTTGCTGTCGGCAACAGACATCACTTTCGATGAAAGGTTGAACGCGTGCAGATTGACGTTTCCCGCGATGTATTTCGGCTGGCGCAGGTATTCACTATCTCGCGCGGCTCACGGACTGAGGCAAAGGTCCTGACGGTTCGGATCTCGGATGGTGTGCATCATGGTTGGGGCGAGTGCGTGCCCTATGCGCGCTATGACGAAACGCTGGATTCAGTCGAGGCCGAGATTGCCGGCCTGCCCGACGTATTCTCTCGCTATTCCCTGATGGATCTGCTGCCTGCCGGCGCGGCTCGGAATGCAGTGGATTGCGCGCTTTGGGACCTTGAGGCGAAACGCTCCGGCAAACGGGCGTGGGAGCTGGCGGAACTTGCCGCACCGGGGCCTGAAGTTACGGCCTATACTCTTTCCCTGGACACTCCCGAGGCAATGCAGGCACAGGCGGCAGAAAATGCGTTCCGACCCTTGTTGAAGATCAAACTTGGTACACCGGACGACATGCCCCGGCTTGAGGCCGTGCGGGCTGGTGCGCCGGAGTCCAAAATCATTATCGACGCCAATGAGGGTTGGTCTGCTGAAGTGTACGCCGATCTTGCGCCGCATCTTGTGCGACTGGGCGTTGCTCTGGTTGAACAACCTCTGCCAGCCGGTGAGGATGATGCACTGATCGGCATGGATCGTCCGGTGCCGGTATGTGCCGACGAATCCTGTCACGATCGGGCCAGCTTGCCTGCGCTAAAAGGCAAATATGATGTGGTGAACATCAAACTCGACAAGACCGGCGGTCTGACCGAGGCGCTCGAACTGCGCAAGGCCGCGCTGGCCGAGGGCTATGGCATCATGGTCGGATGCATGGTTGGAAGTTCGCTGGCCATGGCACCTGCAACGCTGGTCGCGCAGGGTGCGATGGTGACGGACCTTGACGGACCGCTTTTGTTGGCAGAAGACCGCGACACATCCCTTATTTTTGATGACGCCGGAGTGCATCCGCCCAAAGCGGCACTTTGGGGCTGAGGAGAAGAACATGACCCGCACCGTTTATGTGAATGGCGAATACCTGCCTGAAACCGAGGCAAGCGTCTCGATCTTTGATCGGGGTTTC
Organism: Ruegeria sp. C9; assembly: GCF_056537585.1. Lineage (NCBI taxonomy): Bacteria > Pseudomonadati > Pseudomonadota > Alphaproteobacteria > Rhodobacterales > Roseobacteraceae > Ruegeria > Ruegeria sp. C9. The sequence goes on along the minus strand of NZ_JBQFRU010000005.1, from coordinate 265,174 downwards.
TTGTTTGCAGACGCCGTCTATGAAGTAACCAGTGTGCTGGATGGTAAGCTGGTCGATTTCGAAGGCCACGCGGTGCGGCTGAAACGCTCGCTGGACGAGTTACAGATGGCTGAACCCTGCAGCAAAGAAGAACTTCTGGAAATCCATCGCAAACTGGTCGAGTTGAACGACATCGAAGAAGGTCTGATCTATCTACAGGTTTCGCGCGGCAGTGACGGCGACCGGGATTTTGTGTTTCCGTCAGCGGATACCAAGCCTACGCTGGTTCTGTTCACGCAGAATAAGCCAGGTCTGGCCGACAGCCCCGCGTCGAAGAAAGGGGCCAAGGTCATTTCGATCGATGACATCCGTTGGGGCCGCCGCGATATCAAAACCGTGCAACTGCTGTATCCGTCCATGGGCAAGATGATGGCGAAAGCGGCTGGCTGTGACGATGCCTGGCTGGTTGAAGATGGCTATGTCACCGAAGGCACCAGCAACAACGCCTATTTCGTCAAGAACGGCAAGATCGTCACCCGCCCGCTGTCCAACGACATTCTGCACGGCATCACCCGCAAGGCGGTTCTGCGCATGGCCGCCGAGGCGCAGATGGAGATTGAGGAGCGCCTGTTCACCATCGATGAGGCGAAAGAGGCGGATGAGGCCTTCACCACTTCGGCCAGCGCTTTTGTCATGCCGGTGGTTGAGATTGACGGCGTGGCACTGGGTGATGGCACGCCGGGCCCGATTGCCAAACGCCTTCGCGAGATCTATCTGGACGAAAGCCGAAAGGCCGCAATCTAAAGCAAAGGCCCGCCAAAACGGCGGGCATTTTTCGTTTTCGGGGCTTCAGCCTTTTTTCGTGACGTTCTCTTCAAACGCGACCTTGAAGGCGGCTTGTTTCTCGGCGTTCGCTTCGGTCTGGTAGTTGGCCTTCCACTCATCCATGGTCATGCCATAGAAAATCTCGCGCGCTTCGTTTTTGTCCATGTCGATGCCCTTGGCATTGGCGGCTTCCTGATACCAGCGCGACAGGCAATTGCGGCAGAACCCGGTCAGATTCATCATATCGATGTTCTGTACGTCGGTGCGATCCTGCATCAGATGCTGCTGCAAACGGCGAAACGCTGCGGCCTGAAGTTCGATTTCGGTTTGCTTGTCCATTGTCGGGCTCCGAATGATTGTCTTGCGTTCTGGACCTGACCTAGCAATCCGTGGGCCATGTTACAACGAACAGTAGAGGCCCTAAGGCCCCTTGGAACGTCAGGTTTGGATGCTTTATGTCAGTTTGAGGGCCAGCCACGGCACAAGGCAAAAAATGATTGTCAGGATTTTGTAGTTCGCAAGATATCTGAAATAGACCCTCTTTACGTCGGCCCGCTCCATTTGGAACATTCTGCCATGCACGCCTGCAATCCAGTCCTGCATGATGAGGATCATAAGTGTGCTGAACAACAAAACAGCGATGTTAAGGGCGGTCATCCAGCCGAAGACAGTAGTCAGGAATTCCTGAGTCATGGTCGTCTCCTTTCCCTTAATATATGGGTGTCAGTATATTGGCTCACAATATTTCGAGGATCGGAAGCGGCATGAAGTGACCTTACGTCATAGTCCGCTATCGTTCAGTGCATCCTGCAGAATAACGGCCAATCGTTCGGCCCAGCTGCGTTGCCCGTCATGATCCGCAATCAGATCATTACGCAGTTCGATCAGTGCATTAGGACGGCCGAAACTGCTGCAATGCTTGTCGATCGCATCGCCGGGTAGCACACCTGTATAGGGTTCATTTACCCCAACGCACAGATCATCCTCGGCGTTCAACCGGTTGATCAGCGGGCGCGAGAACCGCTCATCCGGTGTGTGCAAGACGCCGATGTGCCACGGCCGAGGATCGCGGCCACGGAGCTGGCGCGTAAAGGAATGCATCGAGATGATGACCGCATGCGGCAGGGCTGCAAGCTCTGCCAGCGCATCGTGATAGGGCCGGTAGCACATGGTCAGACGACGCTCACGCTCGGTCGCATCTGCGTGTCGGTTACCGGGGATGATCGAGCCGTCATAGAGCTTCATCAACAGCGTCGGATCGTCCTCGCCCCGGTTGGGGTCAATCACGAGGCGCGAGAAGTTGGCTGCGATTACGGGGGCGTTCAGAACCTCACCCAGATGCTTTGAGACCTCGTAGGCGCCCACGTCATAAGCGATATGGCGTTCCATATCTTCGCGCGGCAGGCCCAGGTCTCCGCCGCTGATTTCGGGCGGCACCATGTTGGTTGCATGGTCGCAAGTAATCAGCCAACGCGACGGGCGATCCGCGCCGTGAACAAAAAACGGAGAGTATGTCATGAGCCTGTCATCTTGTTTGTCGCAGGTGTAGGACAGTTGCGTTGGAAAGGGAATTGCGCAATAAGCAGCCTGAGCAATGTTTGCGGTAACATTTACGCGTTTGAGGAGAGCCTGATCAATGCGACGCCTGAGAAATGTGAAAATCGTGGCGACGCTGGGACCGGCGTCCAATGACTATGACACCATCCGTGCGCTGCATGAGGCCGGGGCCGATGTATTCCGGCTGAACATGAGCCATGGCAGCCACGATGAGATTCGCGAGAGGCACCGTATAATCCGGCAGATCGAAAAGGATCTGGAAAGCCCGATCGCGATTCTGGCTGATCTGCAGGGGCCAAAGCTGCGCGTTGGCGTGTTTGCAAATGATGCGGAAGAACTGGAGGAGGGCGCCGCATTCCGTCTGGATCTTGATCCGGCAGCCGGGGATATCACCCGGGTCTGCCTGCCACATCCCGAAATTTTTGCCGCATTGGAGCCAGGTGCGCGCCTACTGGTCAATGACGGAAAGATTCGTCTGATCGTGCAGGATTGCGGTCAGGATTTTGCACATTGCACGGTCGAAGTCGGTGGCACGATTTCGAACCGCAAGGGTGTGAACGTGCCTGACGTGGTGCTGCCATTGGCAGCGCTGTCGGCCAAGGATCGCGACGATCTGGAATTTGTCTGCCAACTGGGTGTGGACTGGTTGGCGCTGAGCTTCGTTCAGCGTGCCAAGGATGTGTTCGAGGCGCGCGCACTGGCGGATGGCCGAGCATCGATCTTGTCCAAGATCGAAAAACCTGCTGCGGTCGAAGCTTTTGACGATATCCTTGACGCCTCAGACGGGATCATGGTTGCGCGGGGTGATCTGGGCGTCGAACTGCCTGTTTCGGCAGTCCCCCCGATCCAAAAACGTCTGGTGCGTAAATGCCGTACAGCCGCGAAGCCTGTGATTGTCGCAACCCAGATGCTGGAAAGCATGATCGAAAGCCCAATGCCCACACGGGCCGAGGTTTCGGACGTGGCCACCGCGATCTACGAGGGTACCGATGCAATCATGCTGAGTGCTGAATCGGCTGCTGGTTCTTATCCCATCGAGGCGGTTCAGACGATGAACAAGGTTGCCATCGAAGTTGAAGCTGACCCAACCTACACTCAGATTATTGCCGCGTCGCGTACCGCCAAGGGTACGACCATCGCTGATGGTATCGTGGCTGCGGCACGCGAGATTGCCGAAAAGACTGACATCAAAGCCATCTGCTGCTTCACTCAAAGCGGGACCACCGCCTTGCTCACCGCCCGTGAGCGTCCCGGTGTGCCTATCATCGCGATGACTCCCGCCACCGGCACCGCTCGCAGGCTATGCCTGAGCTGGGGCTGTCATTGCGTCTTAACCCCTGAACAGGAGCGGTTCAAAGGCGCGGTCGTCAGCGCCGCTCGCGCCGCCCGATCGGGTGGTTTCGCCGCTGAGACTGATCAGATTGTGGTCACCGCCGGCGTCCCTTTCAATGTTCCTGGCACTACCAACATCTTACGTATAGCCCCTTGTGATGAACGGCTGATCTACAACACTGATCCGGGCTAAGCCCGGATCACCACTACTAATTTCAGTTTGATACAAAGCGCATGCCTAATATTTGGGCATATAATAATATTTATTTACAGTGCCTTAGAAGTTTGAGGGTTGTATCCAGCAATAATCTCTCTGTTTTTGCGTGTTTTTTCGGGATACTTGCCCTTAGGGCGGTCTACTCAAGCAAGTTCCAGGTTCCGGCTGCCCTGCCGGGGGCGAGGGCCCCGGCCAAAGCAACAATAACGGAGGAACGGCATGACAACGAAAATTGTCATAGGACTGGACGGGACAGAAACCGGAGAACGCGCGATCGCCTTTGCCAAAGACTTGGCCGGGCGTATCGGTTCATGCGAGCTTCTGGCGGTTTACGTCATCGAATGGTCTCCTTTCACATTCCAGACACCAGAAGAGAACGCCCTGCGCCACAAACGGCGCGAAGAAGAGGTTGCGTTAGCTACGTCACGGATCATCGAGCCAGCGGTCGAAGCGTTGAAGGCTGCAGGATTCGAGGCGCGCGGCATCGTCCGTCACGGAGATGTGGCGGAAACGCTGAATGCAATCACGGTTGAAAACGGTGGCTCCCAGATCGTTGTGGGTCGGGCCTCGGCAGATGGGTTTAAAAAACGCCTGTTTGGCAGTTCGACCCAGAACCTTGTCATGCACGCCGATGTTCCGGTTACGGTCGTGAACTGAGGGGAGAGATTATGATGAATATTCAGAACAAACTGAGTCTGGCAGCACTTGCCGCTCTGGTTGCGAGCCCCACTGCCGCACAGGAGGCGGTCGGGTTGGACGATAAAATCAACCAGGCCTTTGCTGATTTCACCGGGCCTTTCGTCAGCTTTATTTTTGCCCCGTTTCCGGGCACCGGGTTCCCTTGGATCGTGGGTTGGCTGGTGATCGCCGCGACCGTCTTCACGCTTTATTTTGCCTTTGTACAATTGCGTTTCTTCGGTCATGCGATCAGCCTTGTGAAAGGTGACTATTCTGATCCCAATGATGCGGGTGAAGTTAGCCACTTTCAGGCGCTGGCAACGGCGCTGTCCGGTACAGTTGGCCTCGGTAATATTGCCGGTGTTGCGGTCGCCGTCGGTATCGGCGGGCCAGGTGCAACTTTCTGGATGATTGTCGCGGGCCTGTTGGGCATGGCGTCGAAATTCACCGAATGTACGCTGGGTGTGAAGTACCGCAACGAATATGATGACGGCACCGTTTCTGGTGGTCCAATGTATTATATGTCGAAAGGGTTCAACGAACTGGGCCTGCCGGGCGGTAAAATTCTGGCCGTTCTGTTCTCGATCTTCTGCATCCTTGGCGCGCTTGGTGGGGGCAATATGTTCCAGGCCAATCAGGCGCATCAGCAGATCGCAGGCATCGTCGGAGATTACCCGGGCTGGATCACTGGCCTGGTCTTTGCAGGCATCGTCTTTGCAGTGATCGTGGGCGGCCTGAAATCCATCGCGCGCGTGACTGAGAAAGTCGTTCCTTTCATGGGCGTGATGTATGTGGCCGCGGCGCTGGTGATCATCCTGATGAACGCGGATCAGATCGGTTGGGCCTTTGGCCAGATCTTCGCAGGAGCCTTCACCGGTCTTGGTGTTGCTGGCGGTATGGTCGGCGCATTGATCCAGGGCTTCCGGCGTGCGGCGTTCTCGAACGAAGCGGGCGTTGGTTCTGCGGCGATTGCCCACTCGGCGGTTCGCACCAAAGAACCGATCACCGAGGGCTTTGTGTCTCTGCTGGAGCCGTTCATTGATACGGTCGTAATCTGTACCATGACCGCGTTGGTGATCATCATCACCCAGCAGCTGATCGTCGATCCGGAGACCGGAAACTATATGCTGAACGAGGCGGGCAACGCGATTGCAACCGTTGATGGCAACTCGGGCGTTAGCCTGACCTCTGCCGCCTTCGGCAGCGCGTTCAGCTGGTTCCCATACGTGCTGGCGATCGCCGTGGTCCTGTTTGCCTTCTCGACCATGATCAGCTGGTCCTACTACGGCCTCAAGGCCTGGACTTATCTGTTCGGTGAAGGCCAGACCAAAGAGCTGGTGTTCAAGGTCATTTTCTGCATCTTCGTAGTCATCGGTGCAGCGGCCAACCTTGGCCCCGTTATCGACTTCTCGGATGCGGCGATCTTTGCCATGGCGGTTGTGAACGTCTTCGCGCTCTACTTCCTGATGAAAGTGGTACGTCAGGAACTGGCATCTTATGCAGAGCGTTTGAAGAGCGGTGAAATCCGCAAATTCGAACATTAATCCAAACCACCGGGGCGGCGCGCGTCGCCCCGGTGCCTAGCCAGCCTGCAAAAAGCGCAGATTCTGGCCCAAACCCCCTTGCCAGTATGACCGAACTTGCGTAAACGGCGCTTCTGATCGCGTGACCGGCCGAGATGGCATGCCGAGTCGCGTTTGAAACCGAACCCCGAAAGGAGACGGAAATGCCTAAGATGAAGACAAAGTCGAGCGCCAAAAAGCGCTTTAAGGTGACTGCGACCGGTAAGGTCCTTGCTGGCCAGGCCGGCAAACGGCACGGTATGATCAAGCGGACCAAGAAATTCATCCGCGACGCCCGTGGCAACACCACCCTGTCCGCCCCCGACGCCAAGATCGTCAAGGGCTACATGCCCTACGACCGCTAAGAGGAGATTAAGAGATGTCCCGCGTTAAAGGTGGAACCGTAACTCACGCCCGTCACAAGAAGGTCATCAAGGCTGCCAAAGGTTACTATGGCCGCCGCAAGAGCACCTTCAAGGTTGCCCGTCAGGCCGTAGACAAGGCCAACCAGTACGCAACCCGCGACCGCAAGAACCGCAAGCGCAACTTCCGCGCGCTGTGGATCCAGCGTATCAACGCCGCTGTCCGTTCGCATGACGAGGCACTGACATATTCCCGCTTCATTAACGGCCTGAACCTGGCCGGTATCGAAGTGGACCGCAAAGTTCTGGCCGACTTGGCTGTGCACGAACCGGAAGCGTTCGGCGCGATCGTCGCCAAAGCACAGGCCGCGCTGGCTGCCTGAACCTCTTTCGAGAGACAGTGAATGAAAGGCCGTCCCAGTTGGGACGGCCTTTTTTTGAATCCGTAACGGGTGTCGATTGCGCCAGTTTGCCAAATTGAGCTTTCTAGGGCGACGAAGATAGATATCTCACCGCCTCCAACATCCTGGGCTGAATTGTACTGCAGACAACGCACCAAGCTCCGGCATCAGGGTGCAATGGTTGATGCGAGCGATCCAATCCGCCTTGAGAAATGGTAGTGTGCAACGCCCGTGAAATGCCGTGAATTCAGTGGGATGATTTTATGAGATCGTTCAGACCATGGCGGGCATCGCAGGTGATGCCCGGTATGGGTGGCGGAGACGAAGGGATTCGAACCCTCGAGACGGTTTCCCGCCTACTCCCTTAGCAGGGGAGCGCCTTCGACCACTCGGCCACGTCTCCGCTGGCCGGTATATCCTTGCCTGTCATCCAGATACAAGGCGATTTTCTATGTCTGGAAAATTTTTCTGAATACCGATGATCAAACCCACAAGAAGGAGCGCTGGGGCTACCGGAAGCAGGGGTGCGAAACCCCCGAAATGCTGAAAAACATGCAAAACCTTGCCAACTCCACCTGTTCTGGCGCATATTTGTCTAGTTTTAAGGCTCTAATAACTATTCAGATTTAGCTTTCTGAGGCGACAGATATCGGGCGTGGGGTGTTTGGCACCCTGGTAGGTACCTTTTGGGGGAAGGGGACTTGGGTTTGGCCTGGTTGAAATTGTTTTGTGTTTTCTTGGTTCTAGCGACGCTGCCTGCGTCGGCCATCGCATCAATCGGAAAAGTGCTCAGTGCTAAACCGGGCGCGGATATTATCCGGGCCGGTAAAAAGATACGCTTGCGTGAAGGGATGGATGTTGTTTCAGGCGATACTATTTCGACCGACAGATCAGGCGTGGTTCAATTGGTGTTTGTAGATGAAACCAAGATCGCGGTTGGTCCGAACGCGCGAATGATCCTGGATGTCTCAATGCTGCGAGGCAATCGGAAGGCAAAAAACTTCACCGTGCAGGCGCTGGGCGGCAGTTTCCGTTTCATTTCGGGCAAAAGCAGAAAGCGCGCTTATTCGATCAAAACGCCCGATGCCACCATGGCCGTGCGGGGAACGACATTTGACATGTGGATTACATCCGGCAGCCAAAGCGCGATGCTGGTTATCGAGGGCACCGTTCAGATGTGCGGCCGACGCGGGTCATGCCGGTCGGCAAGCCGACAGTGCAGTCTCTTTGCGACCGGTTCGGGCGGTCAGGTGGGGCGCCCGATAGATCAGGAGCAGTATGACAAAGCGCTAAAAGGTGGTTTTCCCTTCATACGCTCGCAAACGCAACTGCTGCCACCGTTTCGGGTGAGTGCCGAAGGGTGTTCGGGCAGACAGGCTCAGGCCCTAAAGATTGAATCTGAAAGGCCAGAGCGGCGCGAAGCGCGGCGGCAAACGGAACAAGGTCGTTCTGAGGTGTCGGCGGCCCGCGAAAGCGGGCGATCCGAAGCGCCAGACCGGGCCTCAGCCAGCGCCGAAGGGCGTTCTGGGACATCAGCGCGCGCAGGTGTAAGCGCCTCGGGTGAAACGAGAACATCCGTAAACGCATCCAGTGGAGATAGCGGTGGATCGGGTGTCAGGGCAACGGCGACGGCAGGTAACGCTTCAGCGATAGCTGGTTGGTAGCATCAGGTTACATATATTTTCATGTTCCCCTGCGCCTGGAAGGTGAACGTGGTGGGTAAGATAAGAGACAAAATTGGGCATCGATTAGTATTCAGGCTTGTAGGCTTGGGGCTGATCTTGATGGGCTGCTTCATTAGGGTCGCGGATCCGTATCCCGTTCAAATGTCCAGATTGATTTACTTCGATATCCTGCAGCGGATTTCACCACGGGCCTACAACCCGGATCTGCCGGTCCGCGTGGTGGATATTGATGAAAGGTCTCTGGCAGAATGGGGCCAATGGCCTTGGCCTCGTACCCTGTTGGGTCAGATGGTCGAACGATTGGGCGAATACGGTGCCGCTGCGATTGCCTTTGATATGCTGTTTGCCGAGCCCGACCGATACTCTCCGATGCGATTGTTGCAAGACCCGACCTTGTCCGGACTACTGCAGGTGGATCAGGCCGCGATCGATCTGGACAATGACGTCAGATTTGGGGACGAAGTTGCGAAATGGCCAGTGGTTCTGGGTGTGGCAGCCCGGCAAACCGATAGCGGTTCGGCCATTGTACCGAAGGCGGGGTTAGTTGAAATCGGAGAGAACCCCGCAGCTGGCCTTGTCAGCGTTGCCCACTGGACCTCTCTGGCACCGCCATTGGGGGAAGAAGCGGCCGGGATCGGGGGTGTTAATGTTTCGCCCCAAGGAAGTTTGGGTGTGGTGCGACGGGTCCCTGTGCTTTGGTCCGGGCCCAACGGTGTATTACCTGCGCTTGGGGTTGAAGCCCTGCGGGTGGCCATGGGCGAATCCGTTTATTTTGCGGAAGGATCGCAGGACGAGATCGGCATCATGCTTGAGGTTGGTCTGGGTGATTTTGTGCTGCCGACCACCGAGAATGGCGAGATCTGGGTGCGTTACAGGCGGGACAATCCTGGCCTCTATCTGTCGGCCGATGATGTCATGCGCAGCGGTAGTGATCCAACGCTTCAGTCAGAGATAGAAGGACGGATCATTCTGGTCGGCACCTCTGCGGCGGGCCTGTTCGATATGCGCGAAACGGCTCTGGGTGAATCTGTTCCCGGTGTTTCGATCCACGCCCAGATTATCGAACAGATCATCCTTGGCGATGTGCTGAGCAGATCGGATGTTACCTCAGCGCTTGAGTTGTTGGCGTTCGTGATCCTGGGCGTCGTTGTCACAGTGGTCATGTCCAACTATGGGGCGGTCGCTTCTTTTGCTGCAGGCGGAGTGGCCGCATCGGCCGTGATTGCCATCAGTTGGTTGGCGTTCCAGAACCAGTCGGTTCTGTTTGATGCGACCTTCCCTTTGGCCGGAGGTATGGCCAATTTCGGGCTTCTGGCCGGGTACCTCTTTGTTTCGACCGAGCGGGAGAAGCGGGTGATCCGCCAGACTTTCTCGCATTATGTTGCACCGGAAATCCTCGATGAGATGGAGGCCAACGGGCATCAACTGCAATTGGGAGGTGAATCTCAGGAGATCACGGTGATGTTTTCGGACATTCGGGGCTTCACGCCATTGTCCGAATCTGTATCAGCCACCGATCTGGTGGCCTTGCTGAATGCGCTGTTCTCAGAGATCGGGGATCAGATTCTGGTCGAGCGTGGAACGATCGACAAATTTATCGGCGATGCGGTTATGGCTTTTTGGAATGCACCGCTGCCCGTGGATGATCACCCGTGCCGCGCTGCTTTGGCCGCGCTGAAGATGCGCGGCGCGTTAGATAAGTTCAACACTTTGCCCATCATGCGCGGGCGTCCTCCCATCGTTCTGGCGACTGGCTGCGCAACCGGAGTCGCCTGCGTCGGCAATATCGGCTCGCGGCGCCGGTTCAATTATACAGTAATCGGAGATGTGGTGAATGTGGCAGCGCGGATCGAACAAAACTGCCGACATGTGGATTATGATATTCTGGTCTCAGAATCTATTCGCCGTGTCACCAATTCTGATCTTGCGCTGCTAGAGGCGGGCTTCGTGGATTTGAAAGGCAAAAGCGAGCCAGAGCCTGTTTATGTACTGGTCGGAGATCGAGAAGTTGCAGGCAGTGCATCGTTTCAAAAGCTGCAGACCGCACACATAGGTCTACTAGAGGCGATACGCGCACGGGAATCACAGACCGTAGTCGCTGGGTTGTGCAAGGAGTGTGCCAAGCATGCGATGGCGGTTGAGCCAGGTTTGGCATCATTCTATCGCGCGCTACCGGGGCGCATGGCGGATTTCCGATCAGAGGTGCTTCATGCGCAGCCGGTGTTTAGTCATCATCATGGTCTGCGCGAAGGTGCAGAGTAAGTACTTCGCCATATGCTTTGGAAAAGAGAACGGGGCGCTGTTGAAAATCAACTGCGCCCCGCCGGAAGTATCAATCTCGCCCCCTCGAATACCATCTAAAACAACACGGGCTAAAACTTTCGATATATTCGAGATCGATCTTCTGTCCCCATATTTAACGAATTCGGCAGGGTAGACAGTGAAGAAGTTCACATTACCCTGAAATTGTTTAAATTTTTTCTTAGCGCCAGTCGAAAAACCCTGGTCCGGCCTGTTTCAGCAGAGAGGCGGCCATTGTCTGACCCAGTTTTGCGCCGTCTTCGAGCGCCCCGGTGGCCTCTTCGCTGATCGCCTCGGAACCGTCCGGGCGCAGAACTTCTCCACGCAGATGCAGTTGGCCATCTTGGACTTGTGCCAGACCGGCGATCGGTGTTTCGCATGAGCCATCCAGCCCGGCCAGCAGGCTGCGTTCAGCCGCAAGGCGTTGGCTTGTTTCGACATGATGAATCGCCGCCAGCATCTCGGCGGTGCGGTTATCGTCGCTGCGCCGTTCAATGCCGATGGTGCCCTGCGCAATGGCAGGTAGCATGTCATCAGGTGATATGGCAGTCGCGGGGACGTCTTTCATATCCAAGCGGCGCAATCCGGCCATGGCCAGAAAGGTACAATCGGCCACGCCATCGGCCAGCTTCTTCAGGCGAGTCTGAACATTGCCGCGAAACTCGACCACTTTCAGATCGGGCCGCCGATTCAGCAACTGCGCCCGGCGGCGCAACGATGAAGTCCCGACAACTGCGCCCACTGGCAGATCGTGAATCGAACTCAGAGTCGGCGAGATAAACGCATCGCGCACATCCTCGCGCGGCAGGAATGTATCCAGCACCAGCCCGTCAGGCTGTTCGACGGGCATGTCCTTGGTCGAATGTACGGCGATGTCGATCTCACCTTTCAGCATCGCCTCTTCGATTTCCTTGGTGAACAGACCCTTGTTGCCAATCTCTTTCAGTGGCCGGTCCGCGTCGATCATGGCGCGGTTGTCACCGGTGGTCTTGATCACCACGATCTCAAACGCGTCCTCAGGCAGGTCGAAAGCGGCGCCAAGTCTCTGACGGGTTTCATAGGCCTGTGCCAGCGCCAGCGGAGATCCACGGGTGCCGATTTTCAGAGGCGATGCGGGGGTAGGCAATATCAGACTCATGTGCACAGCTTTAGTCGCGTCACATTGCCCTGACAATGGGGGCAGAGCTTGACAAATTGCCACTGAGGGCCGACGCGTTGCACCAAACCGGAACACTGGGGGCACGAATGGCCGAGACAAAGAAATTGCTACGGGCGCTGGCGGGGGAAGTGCAGGATGTGCCGCCAATCTGGATGATGCGACAGGCCGGGAGGTATTTGCCTGAATATCGTGCAACGCGCGCGCAGGCCGGAGATTTCCTGTCTCTTTGCTATAACCCCGAGCTTGCCGCCGAAGTCACCCTTCAGCCCATTCGCCGCTACGGCTTTGATGCCGCGATCCTGTTTGCTGATATCCTGCTTGTGCCGCAGGCGCTGGGTGCGGATTTGTGGTTTGTCACCGGCGAAGGTCCTCGCCTTTCGACAATTACACGGCAGTCGGAGTTTGATGCGCTGAAGCCGGTTGATGCAATTCATGAGACGCTCTCCCCGGTGTATGAAACCGTGCGCATCCTTTCTCGCGAGCTTCCTTCTGAGACTACTTTGATTGGCTTTGCTGGCGCGCCCTGGACAGTGGCTACCTACATGATCGCCGGACGGGGCACCCCGGATCAGGGGCCAGCCCATGCGCTGCGCGAAGGAAACACTGCGCTGTTCGAGGCGCTGTTGGATCGGATCACGGCCGCGACAATTGAATACCTGTCTGCCCAAATCGAGGCAGGGGCCGAGGTTGTCAAAATATTTGATAGTTGGGCGGGATCATTGAAGGGTGAAGCGTTTCAGAAATACGCCGTAGAACCCTGTCGCGAGATTACTGCCGCCATAAAAGCCCGCCATCCGGGCATTCCCGTGATAGGTTTCCCACGCGAAGCGGATCAGGGTTACATCGGTTTCGCCAAGGCCACCGGTGTGGATTGTGTCGCGCTGGACAATTCTGTGTCGCCCGAATGGGCTGCTGCGAATGTGCAAGTCGATGGGTGTGTACAGGGCAATCTGGCTTCATCGCATATGGTGACAGGCGGGCAAGCGCTTGTCGATGAGACGCGGCGGATTGTCGAAGCCTTCTCAAAAGGACCGCATATCTTCAATTTGGGTCATGGTATTACGCCAGATGCAGACCCTGAGAACGTTCAATTGATGATCGATACGGTGCGCGGGCGGTAAGCCTGGCGAGGGGGCCAGCCCCCTCTTGGCCTGCGGCCAATTCACCCCCGAGGTATTTTTAGCCAGATGAAGCGGGAGGAAGTTCGTTCAAAATCTCATTTGTATGCTCTCCGCGTTTGGGGCTGGGCCGCGGTTGCCAGTTGTAGGTTGAGAATCTAGGAGCGGCTGCGGCTTGACGTGTTTCGTCGTGGTCGCCCCATGTTTGGCGAGCCGAATTCATGGGGTGATCTCGTGCTTCTTGTGGACTTAGGACCGGCGCAACGCAGGCGTCTGTCCCCTGGAATAGCGCCGCCCATTCGTCGCGCGGTTTTCTGGCAAAGATTTCGCTCAACCGTTCCGTCAGATTGGGCCAAGCGGTCTGGTCGTATTGCTGAGCGAACTCCGCATCATCGCTGAGCCCGAGGATGTCCAGGAAGTGAGCATAGAATTTTGGCTCCAGACATTGAACTGAGATGAAGCCGCCATCTGCGCAGGCGTAGGTTCGGCTCCAATGCGGTCCGTCAAGCAGGCTTTGACCCCGGGTGTCGGACAGGTTGCCGGTTTGGCGCAGGCTCATCAGCAAATTCATCATGTGTGCCGAGCCATCGTAGATGGCGGCGTCCACCACCGTGCCTTTGCCTGTGCTCCGGGCATTCAGAAGCCCGGCGAGCAGACCTGCAACCAGATACATCGCACCACCGCCGATATCCCCGACAAGTGTTGCGGGCGTCAAAGGCGGTTGGCCGGGCAGCGACGCGTAGGATAAAGCCCCTGAAAGGGCGATATAGTTGAGATCATGGCCCGCTGTCTCAGAAAGTGGGCTATGCTGCCCCCAGCCTGTCATTCGGCCATAGACCAGCTTTGGGTTCAGGTAATGACAGTCTTCCGGCCCCAGCCCCAGCTTTTCCATCACGCCGGGGCGAAAACCCTCGATCAGCGCATCAGCCGTTGCGATCAGCCGTTTTGCAACGCTAAGGTCCTGCGGGTCTTTGAGGTCCAGCGCAATTGATCGTTTGCCGCGATCCAGCAGCGAACGTTCAGGCATACCCGGAGTGACGGCGGACCATTTGCGATGGATGGTGATGACATCGGCGCCCATATCCGCCAGCAGCATGGCCGCGAAGGGGGCTGGGCCCAGCCCCTCGATTTCGATGATGCGTATGCCGTGCAGCATGTCTTCCTCCTGCGGCGCAGGGTTTCTGTTGGGCGGAGCGAATGCAAGCGAAGAATCCCGATCCAGTGCCTTGGTGTGAGCAAACTGGTTGCCTGCATCGATGTTTCAGGGCTAGGTCTTTGTGGTCTGCCGTAGGATTAAAAAGAGGTTGAGAGATGCAGTTAAGCGATACCCGTGAAATTCAGGCGCCGCCTGCCGCCGTTTACGCTGCGTTGCTGGACCCTGAAGTATTGAAAGCCTGCATCAGCGGCGCGCAGGAGATTACCGGCGATCCAACCGAGGGGTATAATGCGACCGTGGTGCAAAAGGTTGGCCCTGTGAAGGCGACTTTCAAAGGCACTGTGACCATGTCCGACATGGTTGAGCCTGAACGCCTGACCATCGCTGGTGAGGGCAAGGGGGGCGCCGCAGGCTTTGCCAAGGGAAGCGCAGATGTAACCTTCGCGCCCAGCGAGGCTGGTGGCACCCTTCTGACCTACGAGGTCGAGGCTAAGGTGGGTGGCAAACTGGCTCAGCTGGGCAGCCGCCTGATTGATGGGTTTGCCAAGAAGATGGCCGATCAGTTTTTCGCCAATCTTCAAGAATATTTCGAAGGTCCGCCACCGCAAGAAGACGCTGCCGAAGAAGAGACCAAGTCAGGCTGGCTAGGTCGCCTGACGGGACGAGACTGAACCCTGCGCACACGCGCATGGCACTGTGCGGAATTGGACTGTTCGACGATGGTCCGTCACGATAGGTTGCGGGGTCAGAACGAGGGTACGCATGACGACCATATTGTCGATCCGGGATTTGCGGAAGTCTTATGCCGATGGGTTTGAGGCGCTGAAAGGTGTGTCTCTGGACATTGAAGAAGGTGAGATTCTAGCGCTGTTGGGCCCCAATGGGGCGGGTAAAACAACGCTGATCTCGACTGTGTGCGGTATTACCACGCCGACTTCGGGCTCGGTCACCGTAGGTGGCCATGACATCCAGACCGAGTACCGCGCAGCCCGCAAGATGATTGGGCTGGTGCCGCAGGAAATCGCGCTGGAACCGTTCGAGAAGGTCTGGAACACTGTCCGCTTTTCGCGCGGGCTGTTCGGTCATAGCGGAGACAACGCTAGGATCGAGGAAATCCTGCGCAAGCTGTCCCTATGGGACAAACGCCGTAACGCAATCAAGGAACTATCGGGAGGCATGAAGCGACGTGTGCTGATCGCGAAAGCCTTGGCGCATGAGCCAAGGGTGCTGTTTCTGGATGAACCCACCGCCGGCGTAGATGTCGAGCTACGTAAGGACATGTGGGAGATCGTGGCCGAATTGAAGCAGGCTGGTGTCACCATCATCCTGACCACTCACTACATCGAGGAAGCCGAGGCAATCGCCGACCGTGTGGGTGTCATCGACAAGGGTGAGCTTTTGCTCGTGCAGGACAAAGACACATTGATGGCGCAGATGGGCAAAAAGCAGATTGAGGTCATGTTGACCGAGCCTATTTTATCGGTTCCCGACGTTCTGTCCGATCATCAACTGACGCTCAACGGTGCAGGCGATGCGCTGATCTATACTTACGACACCAATGCCGAGCGCACGGGCATCACCACTCTTCTCAATGATGTTGCACAGGCCGGTTTAGTGCTGCGTGATGTGCAGACGCGGCAATCGAGCCTTGAAGAGATTTTCGTCAACCTCGTGTCCGGAGAACCCGCATGAACTGGTCCGCTATTACTGCCATCTACCGGTTTGAAATGGCCCGGTTCTTTCGCACACTGGCGCAGAGTTTTTTGTCTCCGGTCCTGTCGACCTCGCTTTATTTCGTGGTGTTTGGCACTGCCATCGGCAGTCGCATTCAAGAGATCGAAGGCGTGTCCTATGGGGCCTTCATTGTGCCGGGTCTGATCATGTTGTCCGTAGTGATGCTATCAATCTCGAATGCGTCCTTTGGCATCTACTTCCCCAAATTCTTGGGTACGATTTATGAGTTACTTTCAGCCCCCATCAATTTCATCGAGATTGTGATTGGCTATGTGGGCGCGGCCGCAACTAAGGCACTGTTTGTAGGTCTTGTCATTCTGGCCACTGCGACGTTCTTTGTGGACATTCGCATTGAACACCCGTTTGCCATGGCGGCTTTCCTGATCTTGTCTTGCCTCAGTTTCTCGCTGCTGGGGTTTATCGTGGGCATTTGGGCCGGAAATTTTGAGCAAATGTCGCTTGTCCCCCAGCTTGTTGTGACGCCCCTGATTTTTCTGGGTGGGACGTTTTACTCGATCTCGATGCTACCTCCGCTTTGGCAGACGATCACTCTGTTCAACCCTGTGGTTTATCTGATTTCCGGGTTCCGCTGGTCATTCTATGGTATCGCAGATGTCCCGATATTTTGGAGCCTTCTGGCCATACTAGCCTTCACCGGAATATGCCTCGCGATCATTGGCTGGATCTTCAAAACCGGTTGGCGCATCCGCAGCTAGGGCGTTGCATTTTTGCCCATCAGGTGTGTGAAATTGGTTCACGTCGCGTTTATGGCGCTTCGGGTCTCTTGTTTACGGCTCCGGCGCGCTCTACATCGGCTTCCATGAAACTCAGCCTGCCCTTCATGAAAAAGCCGCCACTTGTGGCCGTTGTTCGCCTGTCCGGTGCCATTGGAATGGCCGGGCGAGGGTCGATGAACGCGACCGCTCTGGCACCGGTGTTGGAGAAAGCCTTTCGCAAGGGCAAGCCCGCTGCGGTCGCGCTGGAGATCAATTCGCCGGGCGGCTCCCCCGTTCAAAGCTCATTAATCGGTGCGCGTATCCAACGGCTGGCGGAAGAGCTTAAGATCCCTGTCTACGCCTTCGTCGAAGACGTGGCGGCTTCGGGTGGATATTGGTTGGCGGTTTCAGCGGATGAGATTTGGGCCGATGACAGTTCGGTTCTGGGGTCGATCGGCGTGATATCGTCGGGATTTGGCGCGCATGTTTTTCTGGCACGTCAGGGCTTTGAACGGCGCGTACATACTGCGGGTCAGTCGAAATCAATGCTCGACCCGTTTGCTCCGGAAAAGAAAGAAGACATTGCACGGCTCAAAGTGCTGCTGGGCGATATCCACGAGAATTTCATAACCCATGTGAAATCTCGCCGGGACGGCAAGCTGGACAGCAGCGCTGATCTGTTCAACGGCGAGGTCTGGCTGGCCCGTCGCGCGCAACAGCTGGGCCTGATCGATGGTATTGCCCATCTGAAGCCCAAGATGCAGGAGAAGTTTGGCGACAAAGTCAGGTTCCGCCGCTATGGCCTGCGCAAACCGATCTGGTCGCGCTTCGGCGCGACGCTGGCGCAGGATGCCATAGCCGGGTTTGAGGAGCGCGCTGCCTACGCGCGTTTCGGGTTGTAGAGTGATCATCAAAGCAGTCACCTTGTTCCTGATCGCCATGGGCGTTCTGGCGATGTTCGGCAAGCTACGCTTTCCTGGACAGAAACGATTGAGTTCTGCGAAATGTCCGCGTTGTGGGCGGTTTAGGATCGGCAAAGGCCCGTGTCCTTGCGAAGAAGGAGGCCGTGGATGACGGCATGGCTGTTCTCCGGCCTCGGGCTGCTGATCCTGTTGTTGGCAGGCGACGCGCTGGTGCGAGGGGCCGTGAACCTCAGCCTGCGGTTGGGGGTTCCCGCCCTGATCGTCAGCCTGACAATAGTTGCCTTTGGAACTTCGGCCCCTGAGCTGCTGATTGCAATCAGCGCCATCAAGGAAAACGCGCCGGGCATTGCGTTGGGTAACGTGGTGGGCTCGAATACAGCGAATATCTTGCTGGTTCTGGGATTGCCCGCGCTTCTGGCGACCTTGCACACAAGCGAGTGCGACAGCCGCAAGAACTACATCTTCATGCTTCTGGCGTCGGTGTTATTTATCGGGTTGGCTTTTTGCGGGGTCTTTAATCTGCTCAGCGGGGCAATTTTGCTGGCTGCGTTGGCTCTGATCCTCGGCAACGCGTTTCGCGAAGCACATGCGCACCGTAAAGCCTGTGGTGAAGCTTGTGCCGATGAGGACGAGCTTGAGGGTCTTGAGGAAGCAGATCCTGACATGCCTTATTGGAAGGTGTCGATCTACCTGATCCTCGGCTTGATCGGCCTGCCAATGGGTGCGCATCTGCTGGTCGAAAATGCGACCGTCATTGCCCGGAACTATGGTGTGAGCGAAACAGTGATCGGCCTTACGCTGATCGCGGTGGGTACGTCCCTGCCGGAACTGTCGACAACCGTCATGGCTGCCCTGAGGCGACAAGCGGATGTGGCACTGGGTAACGTCATCGGATCGAACATGTTCAATCTGCTAGCCATTGTCGGCATTACGACCTTGTTTGGGCGTATTCCCGTCGATCCTGAATTCCTGCGTTTCGATCTGTGGGTGATGCTCGGCGCGTCGCTCTTGTTGGTTCCTTTTGTGTTCTTCAAGAAAGATATCACACGCGTCTGGGGCCTGATCTTGACAGCGCTCTATGTGATCTATGTTGCAAGCCTGTTAGCCTGACCTGACGAGGAGAATGAGCCCATGACCCGAGCATTGGTGACCGGTGCCGGTAAACGCCTTGGTCGTGCCATGGCGCTGTATTTGGCGCAGCGCGGCATGGATGTCGCTGTGCACTATTCCAGTTCGGATCAGGCTGCGCGTGAAACGGTTGATGAGGTTCAGGCGCTGGGCCGAAAGTCAGTTGCGCTGCAGGCCGATCTGCTTGATGAGGGGCAAGTCAGCTCATTGCTGCCGCGTGCAGCTGAGGCGCTGGGTGGTCCGATCACCTGTCTGGTCAACAATGCATCGATATTTGAGTATGACAATATCCACACAGCTACCCGCCAAAGCTGGGATCGGCATCTCGACAGCAACCTGCGCGCACCATTCGTACTGACCCAAGCCATGGCCGAGCAGGGGTTGCAGCCGGAGCTTGATGATCAGGGAGAGCCTCTGGCGATTGGGCTGATCGTGAACATGGTGGATATGCGGGTGCGTAAACTGACGCCTGAGTTCATGTCATACACGATTGCCAAGATGGGGTTGTGGGCCTTGACCCGGACTGCAGCGCAGGCTCTGACACCCGCAATCCGTGTGAACGCGATCGGCCCCGGTCCAACGCTACAGGGTCATCGCCAAAGTGATGCCCATTTTAGCGCTCAGCGGCAGAACACGATTCTGGAGCGCGGCGCGAACCCGTCGGATATCACTGCTGCGCTGGGATACTTTCTGGACGCACATGCCGTTACGGGGCAGCTTCTTTGCGTCGATGGTGGGCAACATTTGGGTTGGCAAACACCCGATGTTCTTGGTGTAGAATAAGTAAATCTGCTGCAAGTTTTGCACCGCTCTCATCTCTGTTACTCGAGCGTTACAAAAATGTCTTAATTTTCATACACTTGTCTCAGATCAACAAATTTATCTTTTAAAAACAACACCATAATTTCCTGCCTATTTTTTGTGCAGATCAACGAATAGGCAAGGATTCAAGGGAAAATCACGATGCCCCTAAAGTTATCTGCACAGTTATCCACAGAAGTCGTGGATTTGTTTTCTCTTGATCTGAAGCGCACAAGATTGCAGCCATGGTCAGAGAATCATATCTCAGACTCATGACCGCCAGCACCGATCCCGAATCGTCGACCCAAGCCACCGGCTATGCCTGCATTCAGCGTTATGCGAAAACGCTGGACAGCTCGCCGGGTGTGTATCGGATGTTGGATGGGGACAGCCGAGTTCTTTACGTAGGTAAAGCGCGAAACCTGAAGGCGAGGGTATCGAACTACACCCGCCCGGGACATTCGGGTCGGATCGAGAAAATGATCGCCGCAACTGCCTCGATGATGTTTCTGACCACTCGGACCGAGACCGAGGCGCTGCTGCTGGAACAGAACCTGATCAAGCAGCTCAAGCCCAAATACAACGTATTGTTGCGGGATGACAAAAGCTTCCCGAATATTCTGGTCGCCAAGGATCATGCCTTTCCGCAGATCAAAAAGCACCGAGGGGCGAAGAAAGAAAAGGGGGCTTATTTTGGCCCCTTCGCCAGTGCAGGCGCGGTGAACAGGACGCTGAACCAGCTGCAAAAGGCGTTCCTGCTGCGGAACTGTTCGGATTCCATGTTCGATAGCCGGACCCGGCCGTGCCTGCTCTATCAGATCAAGCGATGTTCTGGGCCGTGCGTCGGACTGATCTCGGAAGCCGATTATCGTGAAAGCGTTAAGGATGCCGAAAGGTTCCTGTCAGGCCGATCTACCAAAGTGCAGGAAGATCTCGCCGCGCAGATGATGGCTGCCTCCGAGGCGATGGAGTTCGAACGAGCCGCCGGTTTGCGCGACCGTATCCGGGCGCTGACGCAGGTGCAGACGTCTCAGGGCATCAATCCGCGCGGTGTGGCCGAGGCTGACGTCATTGGCCTCTATATGGACAGCGGTCAAGCCTGCGTTCAGGTGTTTTTCATCCGGGCCAACCAGAACTGGGGTAACCGCGATTTCTATCCGCGCGTCGGCCCGGATGTGTCACAGGCTGAGGCGATGGAAGCGTTCCTGGGCCAGTTCTATGACAACAAGGAACCACCCCGGCAGTTGATCCTGTCTGATGCAATCGAGAATGCCGATCTGATGCAGGAGGCATTGTCCGAAAAAGCTGGACGCAAGGTGGAAATCCTGGTGCCCCAGCGCGGTGAAAAGCAGGAACTGATCGCCGGTGCCTTGCGCAACGCTCGTGAATCGTTGGCCCGGCGGATGTCGGAAAGTGCCACGCAGGCCAAATTGCTACGCGGCGTGGCCGAGGCATTTGATCTGGACGCGCCGCCCAACCGGATCGAGGTTTACGACAACTCTCACATTCAAGGCACCAACGCCGTGGGCGGCATGATCGTCGCGGGCCCAGAAGGGTTCATGAAAAACGCCTATCGCAAATTCAACATCCGCGGCGACGACCTAACACCCGGCGATGACTTCGGCATGATGAAAGAGGTCCTGACCCGCCGTTTTACGCGCCTGCAAAAGGAAGATCCGGATCGGGACAAAGGGCATTGGCCCGATCTGCTGCTGATCGACGGTGGCGCGGGGCAGGTGAGCGCCGTACATGAGATCATGGCCCAGCATGGGGTCGAGGACATCCCGATGGTCGGTGTTGCCAAGGGTGTTGATCGAGATCACGGCAAGGAAGAGTTCCACCGCATCGGGCAGCGCCCTTTTGCACTGAAACGCAACGATCCCGTATTGTACTTTATCCAGCGCTTGCGGGATGAGGCGCACCGCTTTGCCATCGGCACCCATCGCGCGAAACGCGCCAAGGCGGTTGGTGCAACGCCACTGGACGAAATCCCCGGCGTCGGGGCCGCGCGCAAACGCGCCCTGCTGACTCATTTCGGCAGCGCCAAAGCGGTGAGCCGAGCCAATTTGGCGGATCTTAAAGCCGTCGAGGGGATTTCAGCCGGGTTGGCGCAGAAGGTCTATGACTTCTTCCATGACAAGGGCTAGGCTTTTCGCCCCCGCCAAAGGATATAGAGGCCCGACGCCACGATGAGGCCGCAGCCAATCCACATGGTCTGATCCAATCGCTCGCCAAACATCACCACGCCCAAGCCGATACCGAACAACAGCCGCGAATAGCGAAACGGCGTCACAGATGAGACCTCGCCGGTGCGCATCGCCTTCATCAGCGCGGCATAGGCCATGACCCCCATCACAATCGCCCCGCCCATGTGCAGGCTGACATTAGGCGTCAGAGTTTGCAGCGGTGTTCCTTCCCAGAATCGATAAGCCAAACCCGCGACAATGATGCAGAGGAAGCCATAGAACCCCAGAACCTCAGTGCCCAGTGTTGCGGGCGCGGCGCGGCTGGCCAGATCGCGCCCCGCAAAGCCGAGCATCCCCAGCACGGCAAGGATTGACAGGGCCGAGAAGCTGTCTCCGGTCGGTTGGATGATGATCACAACGCCAACAAGACCGATCAAAATGGCGCTCCATCGCCGCCAGCCGACGGATTCTCCAAAGAACAACGCGGCCCCTGCGACGACAACCAGTGGTGTGGCCTGCAGGATCACCGTGGCCGATGACAGTGGCGTCAAAGCGATCGCCAGCACATAGAACAAACGTCCAAGAATCTCGAAGACCACACGCACCTTCATTGGGCGCGACAACACGTCGGGCTGGAACAGACGCGTGCTACGTACTGTGGCAACCGCTGCGTAGATTACAGCACCGCCCGCACCGAAGAGAACAAGCACTTGCCAGATCGGGATCGACGCCGAAGCCGCCTTAAGCAGCGCATCCTCCAGCGCGAACAGTGCCATTGCGGCGACCATCCAGGCGCTGCCGATCAGATTTGACCGGGGATCGGTTTGAATATGCGGTGTCATGTCAGCTCTGGGGTGTTGTCTGGTTGGCCAGCCGACAATCTGACGCCAAAGCAATCAAGTGCCAAGATGAAATCTGTAATGTGACCACCGCTGCGACGCTTTGACTTTTAAGACAGCAAACGCTTGTGTTGGGTCAGTTTTTTAAGACCCTGTCTTTTCTGTCTTGAACCGGCGATGTAGGGTCCAAGCCATGAAATGGAACCTGCCGAATATTCTGACTGTACTGCGCCTTGTGGCGGCCCCCGGTCTCGCCGTGATGTTTCTGTATTTCACCCGTCCCTATGCGGATTGGTTTGCTTTGATCCTGTTCCTGTCAGCGGCGATCACCGATTGGTTCGACGGGTATCTGGCGCGCGCCTGGAAACAGGAAACGAAGATTGGCGCCATGCTGGATCCCATTGCCGACAAGGCAATGGTGGTAATCGCGCTGATGATATTGGTGGGCTATTCGACTGAACACTGGACACCATGGCTGGTCCTGCCCGCGACAGTGATCCTGTTTCGCGAAGTCTTTGTCTCAGGCTTGCGAGAGTATCTGGGCGATGTGGCCGGAACCCTGAAGGTCACCAAGCTAGCCAAGTGGAAAACGACGGCACAGATGGTAGCGATCGCGATCCTGTTCTCGCAGGGGATATTCGAGCACCATTTTGTGATGGCCACGTTTGGCATGGATGCGACAACCATTGATCAGGTTCTGGCAGGGCAGGTCGAGGACCTGAACAACATCCGCTGGCATCTTGAGGCCATGTTCTGGTCAGGTCGTATCGGGCTATGGCTGCTCTGGATTGCCGCGACGCTGACATTGATCACGGGCTATGACTACCTACGTAAAGCCATGCCCCACCTGAAGGAGAGCTAACCGATGAACGTGCTGTATTTCGCTTGGGTGCGCGAACGCATCGGCCTGCCGAAAGAGAAGATTGAAACTGAGGCCGCAACAGTCAGCGATTTGGTCGCGGAACTGAGCGCGCGTGAGGATCGCTATGCTGCTGCCTTTGCCGATCTGTCGGCCTTGCGCGTGGCTCTGGACCAAGAGCTTTCGGATTTTGACGCCCCGCTGACCGGTGTGCGCGAGGTTGCGTTCTTTCCGCCCATGACGGGTGGCTAGAATGCGGATCGTCGTGCAGGAGGCCCCGTTCGATCTGGGGGCCGAAGCCAACGCTTTTGCCGCCGGGGACGATACCAACGGGGCCATCGTGACCTTCACAGGCGTTGTGCGCGATCTGGCTTCGGGCGATCTGGATGTGATGGAGATCGAGCACTATCCCGGCATGACCGAACGCGCCCTAACCAAGATAGCGGAAGAGGCGCAAGCCCGTTGGTCACTGGGCAACGTTCTGGTGATCCACCGCCACGGAAGGCTTGCGCCGGGTGACCGTATCATGATGGTCGCTACCGCCGCACCGCACCGCAAAGATGCGTTTGAGGCGGCGGAATATCTGATGGATTACCTCAAGTCTCGCGCGCCATTCTGGAAGAAGGAAATCACCACTTCCGGAGCAGAATGGGTGGCTGCCAAGGACGAGGATGAAGACGCGCTGACCCGCTGGTAGGGTGCCTAGTCTGCGTTGTTGATCCGCCCGCGCATCTCTTCGGCTTCCTGCCGCGCCGCGCGCAGCCCTTCCATTGCGGCATTCAACTCGGCTTCGGTTTGCGTCAGCTGGTTGGTCAGCTCTGCCTCACGCTGCTGCAAATATGTGATGGCCTGATCGCGTGTTTCTTCGGCCTCGTGCAGTTCCTGACTCATGCGGTCAAGATCGGCCACGTCGCTTTGGCGAACACGGGACAGCCGATGGGCCAGCCAGTTGGCGAACCAACCCATGCAGAAAGCTGCGAACAGGATAATGGCTGTGGCGATGATGAATTCTGTTCTGTTCAACTTACTGGTCCTCTGAGCCTGCATCCGGTGCGTCGGTTTCAGGTGTCTCGATTTCGGCCTCAGATTCGGCCTCGGCTTCCATCGCCTCAAGCCCGGTCAGGGTGTTGGCCACGGGTTCAGGACGGATCAGGCGAAACTCTATGCGGCGGTTCTCTTCGCGGCCTTCTTCGGTTTCGTTATCGGCGATGGGCTGCGTCTCGCCATACCCGACCGCAGAAAAGCTTGAGGTCGGCACGCGCCGTCCGCGCAATTCGTTCAGGATCGACTGCGCGCGCGACTGGCTGAGCTGCTGGTTCATCTCTTCACGGCCCTGACTGTCGGTATGGCCCTGAATCTCCAACCGGATGGGGCCACATTCACGCAGGATGTCCGCGATCTGGTTCAGGGCATCTCGCGAGTCTGCTGCGACGGTGGCTGATCCCGGTTCAAACGCAATTTTGCTGACGGCCTGAACCTCGGCCAGCTGCTCTTCGCAGACCTCAGGGTCGGGCGGCGCGTCGGCGGGTGCGGGCGGCTCCTGATAGGTGATTGACAGGGTGTAATCCTGCGCCTCGCCCAGCTTGTCCGACAGCATGCCGGCGATCCGGGCCTTGGCGTCGGGATCATGGCTGATGCCCGACAGCGCTACATTGTCCGGCGTAACGGTCAGGGCGCCATTGTGCAGTTGCGACAGTGCCTCCAGCCCGGCCAAGACGCGTATGGGCCAATCCGCGGGCAGGTCCGGTGCAATCCGGGTGGCTGTGTGCACCTGCAATGATCCAAAGGCGGCACGTGCAAAGCTGTCGGTCATTTCACGCAGCGTTTCGTCACTCAGACGGCCACGCAGTTGAACCAAACCCTCAGGGCTACGTGTTGCGACGAATTCAATAGGCCCAGTCGGGTCATCCGGTTCGGGTTCGGGAAGAATTGCATGCAAGGCGAAAACCTCGGGCAGCGTATTTTCGAGCTCTCCCACGATCCGGTCGAAATCCAAAGGGTTAGTCCCTTGTGTGGCAACTAGAGTGATATCCGCATCCGACAGAGTAACTGAACCCTGACCAAGTTCGGATAGCGCACGAATGCTGAGCTGCGCTGCATTCGCCCAACGCGGAGACGGTACGCCTAGCCCAATGGTGCAGGAATAGGGGCCGGTCAGTCCGGCCTCTTGTGCCGCAGCGACGATGATGTCGCGCGCAACTTCATCCTGGGCCGAGCACGCATCAAACTGCCCGCCATCTTCATCAATCAAATAGCGCAGCGTGAATGGTGTGATTACCGGGCGAGGTGCCGAAATCGAAAGGCCGATTCGCAGACCTGGTGGCGCGGCGCGGCTCAGGTCTTGTTCCAGCTGGTCTTTCTCTTGCTGGCTATCGGCAATCGCCGTGATACGCACCAACCCTGGGCTGGCAGATATCTTGGCCCGTGGCAAATCCGAGAGCGCTTCGATCGCATAGTCGATTGCCTGATCCCAACCGTCTGGCTTGGGATAGTCGGCACTTTCCATCAGGTCCGAAACTGACGCGTCCCGATCAAGGCGTTGCAGCCTGTCTACTAGATCATCGCGATCCAGAGCCGCAGGTACTAGCCCGATAATCGAAATTCCACTGTCATTGCGCAAGATCTCGGTAGAAAAGCGGGGCGGTGTCAGATCGGCGGTGGGAGCAACCTCCATCTCGTCAATGACGCGCGAGGTGTCGACCTCGGTGCCCGCAGCGATCAGGGCGTTGAATCGGGTCGCCTCAGTCGGGGCCGTGCCGGTCAGAACGACACGCAGGCCGTCGGATTCGACTTCGGCCCAATCATGCCCCTGCAAGTTCAAGGCCTTTCGCACGGCCAGTTCCGAGGCGTCTTCGATCTTGCTGACCGCAAATCCAGCGACCACCAGCGATAGAACGGCGGACACCGCGAAAATCAACGCAACAGCTAGGGCGTAAGGCAGACGCATGGGCGAAATCGAGACTCCTCGGGCGGTTGGTTCCGGGACTCATACAGAGCGCAGCACAGAGGTGCAATCAGAGGAAAAGGGCGACGCAGAGGAAGATCAGCGGAATCAAGCCGGTGTCGCGATTGGCCCGGAAAAGCTGCAGCAATTTGGCGTTGTCCTCCGTGTCCAGCCCCCGCAATTGCCAGGCCAGATGCCACCCCATCGCCCAGGGCCCGCCAAGGGCGACCGCCAAAGCAAGAACCGATGTCCCGGGCAAAGCCGCGTCGATAATTGCAAAGGCCATTAGACTGACGGTTCCAATCAGAAAATACTTGAGCCAACGGGCGGTATCGGTGCCAAACAGCCGTGCGGTGGACTTGATGCCGATCAGCTCGTCATCCTCGGCATCCTGATGGGCGTAGATCGTGTCGTAGAACAAAGTCCAGGCGATTCCTGACAGATAAAGCATGATCGCAGGCCAGCCCACGGTGCCGGTATGTGCAGCCCAGGCCAGCAATGCGCCCCAGTTGAAGGCCAGCCCCAGAAAAATCTGCGGCCACCAGGTAAATCGTTTTGCATAGGGATAGATGGTAACAGGCAGCAAAGACAAAACTCCCATCGCAATCGCGGCCCGGTTGAAGGTCAGAAGGATGGCCAGGGCCAACAGACATTGCAGCACCATCCAGAATACCGCCTGACGGACACTCACCTGACCCGAGGGAATCGGGCGCGACCTTGTACGCTCGACCTTCCCGTCAAACTCTCGATCGGTGATGTCATTCCACGTACAGCCCGCGCCACGCATCAAAAACGCACCAATGGCACAACCAACTGCGATCCAAAGATCCTCCCATCGTGGTGCGCCGTCGCTCAGGATGGCCAAGGCCAGACCCCACCAGCAGGGAATCAGCAGCAGCCATGTGCCGATGGGTCGGTCTGCACGGCTGAGCCGCAGGTAAGGGCGGGCAAAGGCGGGGGCGTGGGTGTCGACCCAATTGCCGGTTACGGCATCGGCGACCTGACCGTCTGGTGTTGGGGCATTGCCTTGCATATGTAGGGTCTCATGAATGCGAAGATCAGACTGTATGTAGAGCACCCTTTGGGTCCGGGGCAATCGGTTCCTTTGACGCGTGAGCAGGCGCATTATCTGTTCGGTGTCATGCGCCTGTCGGTTGGGGGGCAGGTCGCGCTATTCAATGGCAGCGATGGCGAGTGGCAGGCAGAGGTAGCAGAAGCAAGTAAACGAGGCGGAATTCTGTCGTGCGTGGAGCAATCGAAACCTCTGCAATTACCGCCCGATCTGTGGCTTCTCTTTGCACCGATCAAGAAGGCGCGGACCGATTTCATCGTTGAAAAAGCAGCTGAAATGGGGGCCGCGCGGATCATACCGGTGCAGACCGAATTCACCAACTCCGAGCGCATTCGGCAGGATCGCTTGCAGGCCCACGCAATTGAGGCGGCCGAACAATGTGGCGGCACTTTTGTGCCTGAGGTCGCTGACCTCCAGCGATTGGATCGTATCCTGGGCGCGTGGCCCGATGATCGCCAATTGATGTTCTGTGACGAGGCAGAAGCCGGCTCGGCCCTGCGCTTGGCAGAGAATGAGAAAGGCAAGCCGTGGGCGATCCTGATCGGCCCCGAGGGCGGGTTTTCCGAGCCCGAACGCAAACGGTTGGCAGAGCTGCCATTTACCCATGTGGTCAGCCTCGGCCCACGCATCCTGCGCGCCGATACAGCAGCCGTTGCGGCGATGACAATGTGGCAGCAATCGTTGGGAGATTGGACGTGACGTGGCAATTGGCGCAGGAAACGGACCTGTCCAGGATCGACTCGTTTTTGTCCCAACATATCCAAACATCGATGTTCCCTTTGGCCAATCTACGGGATTTTGGCCTGTGCGGTACGCATCCCCGGTCGTTGAATGCATGGACGCTTGGCAGCCCGTTGCGTGCGGTCTTTGCCATAACAAATGAAGGCATGATCCTGCTGCAATGTCCCGACTGTTCGGATACCGAACTTGCCGCAGCGATTGACCTTATTCGAGGCCGGGCCCTGTTCGGCATCGCGGCTGAGGCAACGCAGGCTCGTCGGATAATGCAGTTGGCAGGTTGGGAGGGGCGACCCGCGACCCTGAACAGCGATGAGCCGGGGTTTTCCCTGGCGTTGGATCGACTTCAAATACCGGATTTCAGTGGGGCAGATCTCATGCCGCTTACTGATGTAGACCGTTCGGTCCTTGAAGACTGGCGAGAAAGCTACCTCATCGAAGCCATGGATTTTGATCCTGTGCGCGCACAGACGCAGGCTGGGAAGGACATCAAGACCTATATCGAGCGGGATTCTCATCGAGTTTTGCTGCAGAATGGCCTACCGGTCAGCATGACCGGCTTCAACGCCCGCCTGCCTGATGTGGTGCAGATCGGCGGTGTCTACACGCCACCAGATTTACGAGGGCGGGGCTATGCGCGTTTGGCTGTTGCCTTGCATCTGGTTGAGGCGCGCGACGCGGGAGTTTCCAGAGCTGTCCTCTTTGCGGCTTCCGATGCGGCAGCGCGTGCCTATATATCCATTGGGTTCCAGCCTGCGGGTCAATACTCGCTGATCCTGTTCAAAAACCCGGAGGACGTGGCATGAGTTTCTTTCGACCCGAAGCCAAACTGGCCCTATGGCGCTGGCGCGAAGTGCTGGTTGCAGGGTTTGTTCTGATCCTCGGCCTCAGCTGGATCAGCGGCCCTGGTGGATTGCTGGCGTGGTTGGGGTGGCTGCTGATCGTCGTCTCGATGGCACTGGCGGTGATCGGAGTGCAACGCGCGCGCTTTCGCAATGGTGCGGGAGGACCGGGTGTGGTGACTATTGATGAAGGCCAGATCACCTATCTGGGCCCGCTCGACGGCGGCATCGTTGCAGCCCGCGAAATCGAGCGGTTGGCGTTGGATCCGACCTCGCAACCTGCGCATTGGGTTTTGGATCAGCCGGGGCAGCCGACCCTTCACATTCCGGTGAACGCCGAAGGGGCCGAGGCACTGTTTGATGTGTTCTCAGCACTTCCGGGGCTTAAAACCGAGCAAATGCTGTCGGAACTCAACGGTCGTGCGGCACATCCGGTGGTGATCTGGGAACGCACGCCGTCACGGCCTGCGCATCTTAGGCTGCATTGACACTGGCGCGGTTTGCGCTCAGGACTGACCGTCAAGACAGACACATCAGGATCGGAGCACGGGTCACATGTCCATCCCCCAGTCCGGCGGCGGACCGATCGAACGCCATGAGCAACTGGCCGAATATCTGGAATCGGGCTGCAGGCCCAAGGAAGATTGGCGCATCGGAACCGAGCACGAAAAGTTCGGCTATTGCAAAGACACTCTGAAACCACTGCCGTTTGAAGGCAAACGGTCGATTGTGGCCGTGCTGGAAGGTCTGCGAGACCGCCATGGCTGGGCTGAAGTGCGTGAAGCTGGACATTTAATCGGGCTTGAGAAGGACGGCGCGAACGTCAGCCTGGAACCAGGCGGTGCGTTGGAACTGTCCGGCGCTCCGCTCGAGACAATTCATGAAACGTGTGATGAGGTGAACACTCACCTGCGTGAAGTGAAGGATATCGCCGATGAGATCGGTGTAGGCTTTATTGGTCTGGGCGCAGCCCCGATCTGGACCCATGAAGAGATGCCGTTGATGCCCAAAGGCCGTTACCGGCTGATGAACGATTATATGGAGAAAGTCGGCACCATGGGCCGTGCCATGATGCGGCGCACCTGCACGGTTCAGGTCAATATCGACTTCGGGTCCGAGGCCGACATGGTGCAGAAGCTGCGCGTCGCTCTGGCCCTTCAGCCGGTCGCGACGGCGCTGTTTGCGAACTCTCCGTTTTTCGAGGGCAAGGTGAACGGCCAGAAAAGCTGGCGCAGTTATATCTGGCGGCATCTGGACGATGCACGGACGGGCATGCTGCCCTTTGTGTTCGAAGAAGGCTTCGGGTTCGAACGCTATGTACAATATGCGCTCGATGTACCGATGTATTTCGTCTATCGCGACGGCCAGTATATCAACGCGCTGGGCATGTCGTTCCGCGACTTCCTGCAGGGCAAACTGCCTGCGCTGCCCGGTGAGACGCCGACTCTGTCCGATTGGGCCGATCACCTGACCACGGCATTTCCCGAAGCGCGGATCAAGAAATTCATGGAGATGCGCGGCGCCGATGGTGGCCCATGGCGCAGGCTCTGTGCGCTGCCTGCCTTCTGGGTTGGTCTGACCTATGATCAAACCGCACTGGATGCCGCTTGGGATCTGGTCAAAGGCTGGGATGCCGAGACGCGCGAAGCGCTGCGGGTTGAGGCTGCCAAGGATGGCCTGCAAGCGCAGGTCGGCAACATCAACATGCATGATCTGGCGCGCGAAGTGGTCTCGATCGCAGAGGCCGGACTTGCATCCCGCGCGCGCCCCGGTGCGGGTGGTCTGGTGCAGGACGAAACGCATTTCCTGAACGCGCTCAAGGACAGCATCGATACGGGCAAGGTGCCCGCAGATGAGTTGCTGGATCACTACAATGGCGACTGGAATGGCGACCTGACCCGGATTTATCCCGAATACAGCTATTGATCCCTACCGTCCCGCTTGCATTCGCGGGGCGGGGCCGATAGCAGGTTGGCGACCAAATTCAGAGGGCGTCATGGACGATCTTAAGGCAAAATATCTGGGCCAAATCGCCGAAGCTGGCGATGAAAACGCGCTTGAGGCGATCCGCGTCGCCGCCGTCGGCAAAAAAGGCGAGGTCGCGCTGAAGATGCGCGAGCTAGGCAAGATGACCCCCGAGGAACGTCAGGTCGCAGGCCCCGCGCTGAACGCCCTGAAGGATGAGATCAACTCGGCGCTTTCTGCCAAAAAGGCCGCGCTTGCCGACGCCGCGCTGGATGAGCGGCTGCGCACCGAGTGGCTCGACGTAACACTACCGACCCGGGCACGTCGTCAGGGCTCGATCCACCCGGTCAGCCAGGCGACCGAGGAACTGACCGCGATCTTTGCCGAACTGGGTTTCTCGGTGGCCGAAGGGCCGCGGATCGAGACCGACTGGCACAACTTTGACGCTCTGAACATCCCCGGCCACCACCCTGCGCGGGCCGAGATGGACACATTCTACATGCACCGCGCCGAGGGCGACAATCGCCCGCCGCATGTGCTGCGCACCCATACCTCGCCAGTGCAGATCCGCTCGATGGAACTGCAGGGCGCGCCGATCCGCGTGATCTGCCCGGGCGGTGTCTACCGCGCCGACTATGACCAGACTCACACGCCGATGTTCCATCAGGTCGAGGGGCTGGCCATCGACAAGGATATCTCGATGGCGAACCTGAAATGGGTTCTGGAAGAGTTCGTGAAAGCGTTCTTCGAGGTCGACGACGTCGAGCTGCGCTTCCGCGCATCGCACTTCCCCTTTACCGAACCGTCGGCCGAGGTCGATATCCGCTGCTCGTGGGATAACGGTCAGCTGAAGATCGGCGAGGGCGACGACTGGATGGAAATTTTGGGCTCCGGCATGGTCCACCCCAAGGTGATCGCCGCCGGTGGGATCGACCCCGAGGTCTATCAGGGCTTTGCGTTCGGGATTGGCATCGACCGTCTGGCGATGCTGAAATACGGTATTCCGGATTTGCGGGCGTTCTTTGATTCAGATTTGCGGTGGTTGCGGCACTACGGATTTGCAGCGCTGGATATGCCGAACCTGCATGGTGGTTTGAGCCGATAGAGTGCGTGTTGGATAGCTGGCTGATAGCATACCAAGACTGGTGGAAGCAGCGAGTTTCCAAAAGACCATTGGTTTGGTTCTTGGGTCTTTTTATCGCCAGTGTATTGCCTCTCATGCTCACTTCTTGGGTATGGGGTAACGACTCAGCGGCAATCTTTATTGTGTTTATTGGATCTTTACTGCTGTTTTTGCCTGGAATGATAGTTGCTGGCATGGAGTTTGCACGACCAGGTGCGTTTCAGCTTCGCGACAGAATTCAGAGAGAAAAGACGCGGGATTTGATAGACAAAAGGAAGGGCGGATTTTGGAATTGGTGGTGATCCGTTTGGTTTTCTGACCAGCGCGGCTTTGTGATTTGATCCGTTGTAGGGTGGGGTTTCACCCCACCGTGGGGTGGTTGGTGGGGTGAAACCCCACCCTACACCAATAAGTTACGTGACAGGGCGGAGCATGTCGCTAGGCTCCGGCGTATGATCTATCAACTGCTTTTTCTTCTGCTGACTGCGACTCCGGCTTTTGCCATGGGGCCCTGGAAATCTGACTGCCACGGCGATACCGCCTGTCAGATCGGCGACCGCTCGTACCATGTGATGGAACCTGATGGTTGGGATGGCGAAACGCCTCTGCCGGTGCTGCTGCATTTCCACGGCTGGGCGCGGCAGGGCGATGTGGTGGTGAACCATGAGCGCATCGCCGGGGCAACCAAGCTGCGCGATGTGCTGTTGGTGGCTCCGAATGGGCTGGGCAAAAGTTGGAACTTCTGGACTGCTGATACCGCAGACGTGCCGTTCGCAGATCGCGTGCTTGAGGACGTCGCCAAACGCTATCCCATTGATCTTGAAAGCATATATGTCTCGGGTTATTCTTATGGCGGCGCAATGGCATGGCGCTATGTCTGCCAGTCGGGAAACGACATCGCTGCTCTGCTGGCGGTTGCGGGCTCGATCCGCCAGACCGAGGATTGCCCGGAAGCCCCAAGCGAGGTGCGTCATGTGCATGGGCTGGACGATACGGTGATGGATTTTCCCTTTGGGCCGGACGGCGATACGACCTATCCGGTGGCGCTGTGGAAGGCCAAGTTCAACTGCAACGGCGCGACCCCGCGTGGGGATTGGAGCGTGAAGCCCTTCCTGACGCTCAGCCGATTGGAGTGGACCGATTGCGCGCAAGGGCAGGTGACACTGGACACCCATCCCGGCGGGCACTTTATTCCCCACGGCTGGATCGGCTGGCAGCTGGACGAGCTTTTGGGTCGCACCCCCACCTATCCGTGAGCCGCAGCGCTTGCACCTCGGCGCAATCTTTGCCATTGCCTGTGCCGACTGAATGTTTGCCGAAAAAGGCCCGCTGCAATGAAATTCACTCTGTCCTGGCTGAAAGACCACCTCGATACGGATGCGTCGGTTGATGAGATCGCCGAAGCGCTGACCGATCTCGGGCTTGAGGTCGAAGAGATCGTCAACCCGGCGGACCGTCTGGCGGGCTTTACGCTGGGCCATGTGAAACATGCCGAGAAGCACCCGGACGCCGATAAGCTGCGCGTTTGCACGGTTGAAACCGACGAGGGCGATCTGCAGATCATTTGCGGCGCGCCCAATGCGCGCGAAGGCATCACCGTGGTGGTTTGTAAACCGGGTATGTATATTCCCGGCCTGGATATCACCATCAGCGTCGGCAAGATCCGTGGCGTCGAGAGCTTTGGCATGATGGCATCCGAGCGCGAGCTTGAGCTGTCGGATGAACACGACGGGATTATCGAGCTGCCCTCGGGTGAGGTCGGCGACAAGTTTGTCGATTGGTTGGCTGAGAACGATCCGTCAAAGGTTGATCCGATGATCGAGATCGCGATCACGCCGAACCGCCCGGATGCGCTGGGTGTTGCGGGTATTGCGCGAGATCTGGCTGCACGTGGATTGGGCACGCTGAAGCTGCGTGACTATGTCCCCGTGCCGGGGGACTTTGAAAGCCCGATCAAAGTGTCGATTGATGAAGATACGCTGGATGGCGCGCCGCATTTCACCGGTCGGCTTATCAGGGGCGTCAAAAACGGCCCCAGCCCGCAATGGCTGCAGGACCAGTTGAAGGCGATTGGTCTGCGTCCGATCTCGGCCTTGGTGGATATCACCAACTATATGACCTTCGATCACAACCGCCCGCTGCACGTATTCGATGCCGACAAGGTGCAGGGTAACCTACGCGTTCACCGTGCCAAAGGTGGCGAGAAGCTGGTTGCACTGGATGAGAAAGAATACACACTACAGCCCGGCATGATGGTGATTTCGGACGACAAAGGCCCGGAATCTATCGCGGGTATCATGGGCGGTGAGGAAACCGGTTGTACCGAGGAGACTGTGAACGTCTTCCTTGAAAGCGCGTTCTGGGATCATGTACAGATCGCCCTCACAGGTCGGGCGCTGAAGATAAACTCGGACGCGCGGTATCGATTCGAGCGCGGCGTCGACCCGGAATACACGCGCGAAGGGTTGGAGCATGCGACGCAGATGATCTTGGATATCTGCGGCGGTGAAGCCTCGAATGTGGTCGAGGCGGGCAAAGCGCCGAACCACGCGCGGGCCTACAAACTGGACGCGGCGCGCGTGCAGTCCTTGGTCGGGATGGAGATTCCGGAAAGCGAGCAGCGGCAGACACTGACCCGTTTGGGCTTTCGTCTGGATGGCGAGATGGCGCATGTGCCCAGCTGGCGACCCGATATCATGGGGGAGGCCGATCTGGTGGAAGAGGTTGCGCGGATCGCTTCTCTGACCAAGTTGCAGGGTATTCCGCTGCCGCGTACGACAGCAGGTATCCCCAAACCGGTCATGACACCCACGCAGCGTCGCCAGTCGATGGCGCGCCGGACCTGTGCAGCGCTGGGGTACAATGAATGTGTGTCTTATACCTTCATCGATCAGGCCTCGGCAGCCTTGTTCGGGGGCGGTGACGCAGCAACCATGTTGGAAAACCCGATCTCGTCCGAGATGAGCCATATGCGCCCTGATCTGCTGCCTGGTCTGCTGCAAGCGGCGGCGCGCAATCAGGCGCGGGGTTATGCCGATCTGGCCTTGTTCGAGGTCGGGCCAGTGTTCCACGATGGTGAGCCGGGGGATCAACAGACACAGATTACCGGCCTGTTGGTTGGGCGTAGCGGTCCCAAGGACGTGCATGGAGCTTCCCGTCCCGTTGACCTGTTTGATGCCAAAGCCGACGCAGAGGCGGTGCTTGCCGCCATTGGTGCGCCTGCCAAGGTTCAGATCCTTCGTGGCGGCGATGCCTGGTGGCACCCGGGTCGGCACGGCAAGATTTGTCTGGGCCCCAAAAAGGTTCTGGGCGTTTTTGGTGAATTGCATCCGCGCGTGTTGCAGGCGTTGGATATCAAGGGTCCGGCAATGGCGTTCACCATTTGGCCGGATCAGGTGCCGATGCCACGTAAATCCGGTGCGACCCGTTCTGCCTTGGAATTGCGCGACCTGCAGGCGGTCGAGCGCGATTTCGCCTTTGTTGTAAATGCGGATATCGAAGCTCTGACGTTGGTCAATGCGGCTGCGGGTGCTGATAAGGCTCTGATCGAGGACGTGCGCGTCTTTGACGAATTCATTGGCGGTAGCGTCGGCGAGGGCAAGAAGTCTCTGGCCATTACCGTAAGGCTTCAGCCGTCGGACGCGACCCTGAAGGAAAAGGATATCGAGGCGGTCAGCACCAAGATTGTCGAAAAAGTGGTGAAAGCCACTGGCGGCGTCTTGCGGGGATGAGTTGGTTTTCGCCTCCGGCGGGAGTATTTTTGAAATGATAAAGGGGCCATTGCGCCCCTTTTTCACGGGAGGAGAGAAAAATGCTGAAGGTCTATTTGTCCGGTGAGATTCACACGGATTGGCGCGAGCAGATCATTGCGGGCGCCGATGGGTTGGATGTTGAGTTCAGTAGCCCGGTCACCGATCACGGTGCTTCGGACGATTGCGGTGTCACGATCTTGGGGGCCGAGCCGAACAAGTACTGGCATGATCACAAGGGTGCCATGGTCAACGCGATCCGGACCCGCAAGGGCATATCAGACGCGGATGTTGTGGTTGTACGCTTTGGGGACAAATACAAGCAGTGGAACGCGGCATTTGACGCGGGCTATGCGGCAGCACTGGGCAAGTCGATCATTGTTCTGCACGGGGCTGATCATCAGCACGCGCTGAAAGAAGTAGATGCAGCAGCCCTCGCCGTCGCTGAAGAACCCGCGCAAGTTGTTGAGATCTTGCGCTACGTTCTAACAGGCGCGCTGCCTGGGTAACCCGATGGCCCGTGGCGGCGGATTTGGATCCCGCCGCACAGGCCTTGTGTATCAATCCCGTGAGGGGATGTTCAGTCCTCTTTGCACTGCGGGTCGATCCAGGAACCTGTCCAGATAGCGCGTAACGTTGCCATAGCTTTCCCAGCCTATGACATCCTTGACGCCGTAATAATCTAAACCGCGCAGCCAGGGCGCGATTGCGATATCGGCGATCGAGAATTCTCCGGCGATCCAATCTTGGCCGTCCAGTTGCCGGTCGAGAACGTTCAGCAGGCGTTTGGCCTCGGACACGTAGCGTTCGCGCGGGCGGGGGTCTTCGATTTCAGCCCCTGCGAATTTGTGGAAATACCCAAGCTGGCCAAACATTGGTCCGATACCGCCCATCTGAAACATAACCCATTGGGTGACCCGGTGCTTGTCGCCTTTGTTCTGACCCAGCAGCTTACCGCTCTTTTCAGCGAGGTACAGAAGGATTGCACCGCTTTCGAACAAAGCGAACGGAGCATCGTCAGGCCCGTTGGGATCAATGATCGCCGGGATCTTGTTGTTCGGGTTCAGCGAAAGAAATTCCGGGCTTTTGACATCTGCATCGGCCAGTGTGACACGATGTGCCTCATAAGGCAGGCCGGTTTCTTCCAGCATGATCGACGCCTTTACCCCGTTGGGTGTGGGGAAGGAATAAAGCTGAATCCGCTCGGGGAACTGTGGGGACCATTTATTCATGATCGGGAATTGGATTGTGTCCAGCATGATGGGCTCCTTTTATCGCGCCTGTCTCGGTCAATCTGGTAATTTGTGGCGCTTTTGTAAGGTCCAATTCTGTGCGTGATCGGTCAGTCGATGTTTGCTGGGGAACAGCAGGGGGGAAAACTCGGAAATCCCGCACCTAGACCTGCGCGCAAAATTAGCCCAGACTTTTCAGCGATCCCGCGCCAAAAGGCGCGGGTTTGCTGTTGGCGCAAAGGAGAAGCGTGTGGAAGATGTCGTAACACAGGTGGGCGCATTTGGTCCGCTGATCATGAGCGCGATCAAAGCGTTGATCGTTCTGGTATTGGGTTGGATCGTTGCCGGAGCCATTAGCGGTCTGGTGCGGCGGCGGATCAACGCCACGCCACATATCGACCCGACTTTGGGGAATTTCGTTGCGAGCCTCGTGAAATGGGTGCTGCTGGCGATTGTCTTTGTCGCCGTTCTGGGCATTTTCGGAATCGAGGCGACCAGCATCGTGGCCATTCTGGGTGCCGCATCCCTGGCCATCGGTTTGGCGCTGCAGGGAACACTCAGCGATCTGGCCGCGGGCGTGATGCTGGTGGTGTTCCGGCCCTATAAGCTGGGCCAATATGTCGATATTGGTGGCACAGCGGGTACTGTGAAAGACCTGAACCTGTTCACGACCGAGCTGGTGACGCCGGACAACGTGCAGATCATCGTGCCAAACGGTCAGGCTTGGGGTTCGGTGATCACCAACTATTCCGCCCATGACACCCGCCGGGTCGATCTGGTGTTTGGCATCGACTACGGCGATAGCGCGGATGAGGCTATGAACATCATCCTGGATGTGGCCAAAGCTGACGATCGTATCATGGCTGATCCTGAGCCCTGGGTGCGCGTGACAAACCTTGGGGATAGTTCGGTTGATCTGACCGCGCGCCTGTGGTGCGCAGCGGCTGACTATTGGGATGTGAAGTTCGAACTTACCAAAGCGATCAAAGAAGCGTTTGACGCCAAAGGCGTATCCATCCCGTATCCGCATTCTGTGGAGATTCACAAAGAAGCGTAAGCCTCCCGCCCGGCGATCGGGCATTGAAATGCCCACTTCCGGGTGGGCCGGGCACCGCGCTAAGGCGCGGCGCTGGGCCCAAGTCTGTAAAGCGTCCTTTGGAAAAGGACGCTTTCAGAGGCGGGAGCGCTCTTAGTTCAACAGAGTTGTTGGATCGACAGAGTCGATGTTGAGGGCGGTGCCCACCGCTTCGTAAGTCAGCTTGCCGGCGTGGACGTTCAAACCTGCCAGCAAGTGTGCGTCGTCCTTACAGGCCTGCTTCCAGCCCTTGCTTGCCAGCGACAACATAAACGGCATGGTTGCGTTGCCCAGTGCGATGGTCGAAGTCCGGGCAACCGCACCGGGCATGTTGGCGACGCAGTAGTGCATGATGCCGTCAACTTCGTAAACCGGATCGGCGTGGGTGGTGGCTTTCGAGGTTTCAAAACAGCCGCCCTGATCGATCGCAACGTCTACCAGAGCCGCGCCGGGCTTCATGGTCGACAGCTGTTCGCGCGAGATCAGTTTGGGAGCAGCTGCGCCCGGGATCAGGACCGCACCGATGACCAGGTCGGCATCCTGGATCAGCTCGGCTGTCGCACCAGCGGTTGAATACTGGTTCTTGAAGGTTCCGCCGAACACATCGTCCAGATAGCGGAGACGCGGCAGCGAACGGTCCAGTACGGTCACATCCGCACCCATGCCTGCGGCAATCTTCGCTGCGTGGGTGCCTACGACGCCTCCGCCGATGACGATCACTTTGGCAGGGCCTACACCCGGAACACCACCCATCAGAACGCCGCGGCCACCGTTGGCCTTCTGCAGAGTCCAGGATCCAACTTGCGGAGCCAAGCGACCGGCAACCTCGGACATCGGCGCCAGCAGCGGCAGGCCGCCATTGGAGTCAGTCACGGTCTCATAGGCAATCGCGGTGCAGCCGGATTCCAGCAGATCGTGGGTCTGGTCTGGATCGGGTGCCAGGTGCAGATAGGTGAACAGCAACTGACCTTCGCGCAGCATTTTACGCTCGACCGCCTGAGGTTCCTTGACCTTGACGATCATATCAGCCGTGGCGAACACTTCTTCTGCAGTGTCGACGATGCGGGCACCTGCCGCTACATAAGCGTCGTTATCAAAGCCCGAGCCCATCCCGGCACCGGTTTCGATAATGACTTCGTGACCGCGGGCCACAGCTTCGCCAGCAGCGTTCGGGGTCATCCCGACGCGGAATTCCTGAGGTTTGATTTCCTTGGGGCAGCCGATTTTCATGTGAGACTCCATTCATAAACTGCCTAAATTATGGGCATAAATTGGCGCAATTTTTGTGAAACCCCACTTGCTAAACACACAATATGCGGGAAAATATTCAGCATATAGACAACTTGACGCAATGGATGTGCGCAAATGACGATTGACGCAACAGATAGGAAGATTCTGGCTGCCCTACAGCGTAAAGGGCGGATGTCAAATTCGGAATTGTCCGAACAGGCGAATCTATCCCCTTCGGCCTGCCACCGGCGCGTGCAGCGACTTGAGGCTGAGGGTTATATCAAGGACTACGTCGCCCTGTTGGATGCACGGAAGTTGAACGTTCCAACCACTGTGTTTGTCGAGATCACGTTGCAGGGTCAGGCGGAAGAAGTGCTGGAGGCGTTTGAAAAAGCCGTAGCACGGATTCCGGATGTGCTGGAATGCCATTTGATGGCGGGCACGGCGGACTACATTCTAAAGGTCGTCGCAGAAAATACCGAGGATTTTGCTCGCATTCATCGGCAATACCTGTCGCGCTTGCCTGGGGTGGCGCAGATGCAAAGCTCATTTGCTTTGCGCACGGTGTTCAAAACCACGGCCTTGCCTGTCTGAAACCAACTATTGGGGGTTAGCCTTGCGTCAATTCTGCCGCTTGTATCTGTCGTGCGGTCGGGCCAAAATCCATGTTTCCGACCTTATGTACGACCTCGGCACTTTGCGCTGACACTCCGTGGTTACACTGGCCGTGTACGGTCCGAACCCGATGAACGATAAGGAGCAGACCTTGGCTTACGAAAACAACAGCACGCCGAAAGATTGGCTGGAAGCTGAACTGGAAGACACGCTGGACGAAGATTTCGAGATCGAATTCAGCGAACCCATGCTTTCGATGGAAGTGCGCAAGATTTACAAGGACCAGCATCCTGACATGCTGGATCGCAAGGTCTATTTTCGTAACCTTTTGCGGCTGCAGGCTGAACTTATCAAAGTTCAGGATTGGGTGGTCCATACAGGGGCCAAGGTCTGTATTCTATTTGAAGGGCGCGACAGTGCCGGGAAAGGGGGCGTGATCAAGCGGATCACGCAGCGCTTGAACCCTCGTGTAGCGCGTGTGGTCGCCTTGCCTGCACCCAGCCGACGCGAACAAAGCCAGTGGTATTTTCAGCGCTACGTGCCCCATTTGCCTGCGGCCGGTGAGATCGTGTTCTTCGATCGGTCCTGGTACAACCGCGCTGGTGTTGAACGCGTGATGGGATTTGCCAACGAGGATCAGGTCGAACAGTTCTTTCAGGACGTTCCCGAATTCGAACGGATGCTGGTGCGGTCGGGGATTATCCTGCTGAAATACTGGTTCTCGATTACAGACGAAGAACAGCAATTGCGATTCCTGATGCGTATTCACGATCCGATGAAGCAGTGGAAACTGTCACCGATGGATCTGGAATCCCGCATCCGGTGGGAGGCATACACCAAGGCCAAAGAGGATATGTTCTTTCGCACCAACATATCCGAGGCGCCTTGGTATATCGTTGAAGGCAACGACAAGAAACGCGAACGGCTCAATTGTATCGAGCACCTGCTGACTAAGATCCCCTATGAGGATGTGCCGCAGGAAAAGGTCAATCTGCCGGATCGGCGCTATAACCCCGAATACGAACGGCGCATTTTGCCGGATGAGTTACACGTGCCTAAGATATATTGATTTGGCAGGAAAGTGGTGCGGGAAAAGGATCCCCGCACCTGAACGGTTTGATTAACCCCAATCAAATCCGCAGTTCGTTTCGAAAACAAACACGCCGCACATGTCGTCATTCATGTCTTCGACTGTGGCTTCAACGGTTTCGATCATGTCGTCAGCGAAGTCGGTGTCGAACACCGGATCGAAATCATCCATCTCTGGGGTCGTGTCAGCCTGCTGCAACGGAGACCATTCGAACTGGTCAAATTGGGCTTGCAGCGCATTAACAAACGCTTCGATCCCGGCAAGGAAGGCCTGAACGTCAAAGCAGTCCGCGCCCGGTGCAGCATTGTCAACGACAACTTCAGGTGTTTCTGGCTCGGGTTCTTCGACCTCGGTGACGTCGGTCTCCGGAGTTTCGGGTTCCTCGACCTCGACGACGTCAGTATCCGGCACATCGGGTCCCGGGTCTTCAACTTCAGTCACATCGGTATCAGGCGTTTCCGGCTCTTCAGTTTCGGTCACGTCTGTTTCTGGAGTCTCCTCAACCGGGTCCTCGGTCTCGGTAACCTCAGTTTCTGGCGTTTCGTCTGCCGGTTGCTCGGTTTCCGTCACATCGGTGTCGGGTGTTTCGTCCGATGGTTCTTCGGTTTCGGTGACGTCTTCCTCCGGGGTCTCCTCTGCCGGTTCTTCGGTATCGGGAACTTCCGCTACCGGTGTTTCGTCAACTGGTTCCTCAGTCTCGGTCACATCGGTTTCCGGCACTTCTGGTTCGGTCGGGGTGGTAACCTCTTCCTCTTCTGGCTCAACAACTTCTTCAACTGGAGGCGTCACCGGCGGGGTGGTGCCGCCGTTATCAAGATCGACATCGCCCTGAGTCGCCGCAAAGTTCTGCGTCACCATGACAGCGTCGTACCCCTGCATGTCGCCTTCTTCGATCCCGATGCCGATATATTTGAAATCGGGGTTCAGAATGTTGGCGCGGTGACCGGGGCTATTCATCAGGTTCTGGTGCAACTGGGCGACATCATCGCTGATACCGGGTGCGCCACGCTCGGATTGCCAAGCGATGTTTTCTCCGGTGCGCCAGCTCCCGGACAGGTCGAATCCTGCGGCTTGCATCCGTTGGGTCGCGGATGAACCACCCTGACCGGTGTGGCTGAACCGGTCGGTGTCCAGCATCCAGCTGCTGTGGTCCTCGGAAGATTCGTTCAGGTTGCGTTCAAGTTCCAGGGGATCAAGACCGCGGGATGTGCGCTCTTGGTTGATCAGCGCGAGCATTTCGCGCTCGACCGTACTTGCTGTCGACATCAGTGCCTCCGTTTTTGGTTATGTCTGAGTGGACGGCCTCACTTACAGACGATCAAAGAACGCTGAATAGTGCGGGTACGGCGATGGGCGTTTTTCGGCGGCAGAATGCAACCGAACGGCGATTCGCTGCGCTGTAAAATGCCGACTGCGGCGATTGCATTAAAATCGGCAGGTTGCCGCGAGGGTAAAGCCGGGAATTGGCGGGATCATCCGCCCTAAAAACGACAAACCCCCGGGCAGGGCCTCGGGGGTCGTCAAATAGTGTCATCCAAAGCTGGACGAGTCGCGGTAGGCTCTTAGAGCAAACCTTCGCGCTGTGCTTTCTTACGTGCCAGTTTACGGGCACGGCGGATCGCTTCAGCTTTCTCGCGCGCTTTTTTCTCGGACGGTTTCTCGAAATGTTGCTTCAGCTTCATTTCACGGAACACGCCTTCGCGCTGCAGCTTTTTCTTCAGGGCACGAAGCGCCTGATCGACGTTATTGTCGCGAACACTAACCTGCATGTGGTTGTCACCACCTTTCTAGATAGAGTTGCAAGGAAATTGCAGGAGGTGGCCGTATAGCAAAGCGCGCCTAACTTGTCTAGTACTGGACCCGCAGCCTCGGAGAGCCGAAATGACCGCTACCTATGAAGATACCAAAGAACGACTTCTGAACGCGATTCTCGACCATGTGCCTTTTGACGGTTGGTCGGAAACAAGCATTCGCGCAGCGATTTCCGATTGCGGTCTGGATGCCGGACTGGCCCGCGCCATCTGCCCGCGCGGCGCTGTCGATCTGGCACTGGCCTTCCATGCGCGCGGTGATGCGGCAATGCTGGATCGTATCAATACTGAGGATCTAAGCGGGCTGAAGTTTCGTGACAAGATCGCCGCCGCTGTCCGCTTTCGTTTACA
Organism: Ruegeria sp. C9; assembly: GCF_056537585.1. Lineage (NCBI taxonomy): Bacteria > Pseudomonadati > Pseudomonadota > Alphaproteobacteria > Rhodobacterales > Roseobacteraceae > Ruegeria > Ruegeria sp. C9. The sequence continues at coordinate 221,819 of NZ_JBQFRU010000005.1, read as the reverse complement.
GGCAGTCGAAGACAAAGAGGCCGTGCGCCGGGGTGTGACTCTGTTCGCGCTGCCGATCTATGCCGCAGATGGGGCCAAGGCGGTCTGGGGTACCTGTGACCAGATCTGGACAGCGCTTGGCGATACTTCGGACGACGTGAACTGGTACACCAAACGTGCCACTCTGTCGGGCGTCTATTCGTCGACACTGTTGTATTGGCTGGGTGATGACAGCCCGGATTATCAGGCGACATGGGAATTCCTGGATCGGCGGATCGAGGGCGTAATGCAGTTTGAAAAGTTCAAGTCGCAGGTGAATGGCAACCCGCTGCTGAAACCGTTTCTGGCCGTCCCCAACTGGCTTGCGGGTCAGGTGAAGGCTCCGACGAAGTTGCCCGACAACCTGCCCGGTTCGCTGTCATCGGGAAAATAGTCGCAGCGTTTCCACTTGCCGCTGGGCCTCTGCGTTTTCGCCTGCTAGGCATTGGGCAAAGGAGATATGCCCATGACCCAGACAATGCGCGCTGTCGAGATCACTGAAGCTGGTGGCCCGGACGTTCTGCAACTGACGGAACGCCCGATGCCGGAACCGGCAGAGGGTCAAGTGGTTCTGAAAGTCGCGTACGCCGGGGTGAACCGCCCTGATGCGCTGCAGCGGGCAGGGGCGTATGATCCACCTCCCGGTGCAAGCGATTTGCCGGGGCTGGAAGCGTCAGGAGAGGTCGTCGCCATCGGCTCGGGTGTCGAAGGTCTGGTCGTTGGCGATCGGGTTTGCGCCCTGTTGCCCGGCGGCGGTTATGCTGAATATGTCGCAACGCCCGCCGCTCATTGCCTGCCTGTGCCTGCGGGTATGGGTTTGAAAGAAGCTGCCTGCCTGCCCGAAACCTTCTTTACTGTTTGGTCCAATGTCTTCACCCGTGGCGGCTTGAAGCCGGGGGAGCGGTTTCTGGTCCATGGCGGTTCCAGCGGGATCGGCACGACGGCTATTCAGCTGGCCAATGCGTTTGGCGCCCGCGTCTTTGCAACCGCCGGGTCGGCTGAGAAATGTGAGGCTTGTATCAAGCTAGGTGCCGAAAAGGCGATCAACTATCGCGACGAAGATTTCGTGGCTGCGATGCGCGCCGAGGGCGGGGCGAACCTGATTCTGGACATGGTCGGTGGTGATTATATCCCGCGCAACATCAAGGCTTTGGCGGAAGACGGGCGGCTGGTTCAGATCGCTTTCCTGCAAGGTCCGGTGGTCGAACTGAACTTTGCGCTGATGATGGTGAAACGCCTCACCCTGACTGGCAGCACCTTGCGCCCACAAAGCGATTTGGCCAAGGCGCGCATCGCGCAAGACTTGCGTGAAGCCGTGTGGCCATTGCTTGAGGCCGGGAAGGTCGCACCGGTGATGGATTCAGAATTCGATCTTTCTGATGCCGCCGCTGCACATGCGCGGATGGAAGCATCGGGCCACATTGGCAAGATCGTTCTGAAGGTCTCTGGTTAAGCTGCTGCCATGTAGTCAGGCGACCGCCCGGCGATACAGGTGCCATGTGGCGTGGCCTAGAACGGGCATGACGACGATCAGCCCCAGCAACATCGGGATCGCGCCCAGTACCAACATCGCGGCCACAATGGCCCCCCAGGTCAAGATCACACCCGGGTTCTGACGCAAGACCCGTACCGAGGTTACGACGGCCACGGGAACGCCCACTTTGCGATCCAGCAACAGCGGAAAGCTGACCACGCTTAGCGCCAATGCGACCAGTGCAAACAGGAAACCGGTGACGGTGCCGATGATGATCATGCTCCAGCCTGCTCCGGTGGTGAACACTTCTGTCACGAATGCCATGGCCGAAGCCGGAGGTTCTGGCCCTAGGGTTTGCGCGTAGATGCCTTGCGCGACCATCAGCCAGATCATCAATAGCATGACCAGATAGAAGCCCAATGCCAGTATGGCTCCGAAGGAAGGCGAACGGAATACGCCGAACGCGTCCAGCCAATGAACGTCTCCGCCCTGTTCCCTCTTGCGACTGATCTCATAAAGCCCGACGGCGGCGACCGGCCCGATCAGGGCAAAGCCCATGACAAGCGGGGCCAGCAGGGGCACCATGTCTTTGTTGAGCCCAATACCGAACATCAGCAGACCTGCGATTGGATAGATCAGAACGACAAAGATCGCATCGGCCCGGGTTTCGAGAAAATCGTTATATCCAGCTTTCAGGCATTCGCGCAGATCCTGCAGGGTCAGCGTATGCACCGTCGGCAGAGCCTGAACATCCGCGCTGCCGATCTCGGTCACGGATTCAGTGACATGATCGCTGGTTGCCCGCAGATTTCGGGCGACCCAGGTGATTGGGTTACCGATTGTCTTGTCCATGTTCATCCCCTTTTCTGGCGTGGGTGCGCCGCGGGATGCATCCGGCGTGGCAATTCGCGTGACCGGATCAGCCGGCAACGTCTGCCCAATTACAACGTCTCGTTGCATTATAGCACATATTGCGAAATTTTGCCCGATCACCCTTGCAGAGCCGGAAGGATTGCTCTGCCGCACAGGCGTGTTAGCTTTGTTTCCACAGGCAAGGGAGGCATTCATGCAGCAGACAGCACGCACAGTCGTCATACACGAATCCGGCGGCCCCGAGGTTCTTCGGATTGAGGATCGCCCGCTTGGCGATCCCGGCCCGGGTGAGGTGCGCATTCGCCATCATGCCTGCGGATTGAATTTCATCGATGTGTACCAGCGTACCGGCCTTTATCCGCTGGAATTGCCTCATGCGTTGGGAATGGAAGCGGCCGGAGTCGTTGAGGCGGTAGGCGAAGGCGTTACGCATCTTGCCCCCGGCCAACGCGCGGCCTATGCCGCAGGCCCATCGGGAGCATATTCCGAAGCGCGCGTGATGCCTGCAGCACAGGTTTGTCCGCTGCCCGAGAGTATCTCGTTCCGCACCGCAGCGGCCATGATGCTAAAGGGCATGACGGTTGAATACCTGTTTCACCGCACAACGCCGCTGCGGCGCGGAGATACCGTGTTGTTCCACGCGGCTGCCGGAGGTGTGGGACTGATCGCCTGCCAATGGGCGAAATCCGAAGGCATCAAACTGATCGGGACAGCGGGAACGGATGAGAAATGCAGCCTGGCGCAATTCAATGGCGCGTCACATTGCATCAACTACCGGACCGAGAATTTTGTCGAGCGTGTGGCCGAGATCACCGGAGGCAAAGGGGTTGATGTGGTGATGGACTCCATCGGTGCGGACACGTTTGAGGGATCGCTGGATTGCCTGAAACCCTTGGGCATGATGATTTCATTCGGAAACGCTTCGGGGCCAGTGCCGCCTGTCGATCTGGGAATGCTTGCGCAGCGGGGATCTCTGAAGGTGACGCGGCCAACCTTGTTCACGCATATCTCGGATCACGCCACCTGTCAGGCGATGGCGCGACGCTTGTTTGGCAAAGTGGACGGGCGCGAGGTCAAGATCCATGTCGATCAGGAGTTTCCGTTGGATCAAATTGCTGATGCGCATCGTGCTTTGGAAGCACGACAAACCACCGGCAGCACAGTCTTGGTGCCCTAGTGGCACGGGCCCGGCGCAAATAGCCGGGCCCAACTTTCTCATCAAAACCGATATGCTACACGCAGTTGAACTGTAGTTGCGTCAACATCGACGCCCGATGAGTTGAAGTCGTCGAACTCATGATACAGAATCTCGCCTCCAACGCTGATATTGGGGGCTACGATCTGCTCATAGCCTGCGCCGATGAACCAGCCATCGTCACTGCCCAGATTATCGGTATCCGCATCGGCATAACCGGCGGTGCCATAAAGCAGGCCCTGCGGGTTCAACTTGTAGCCCGCGCGCGCTTTGAGCCGCCAGACATTCTCGACCGTGGCGGCGCCGGAAAGGTCTACGTCGCTCCAGTCATAGTCGAAGCCACCTCCGACGACCCAATCGCCCAGATCGTAATCATATCCAAGGATGATACCGCCGATCGCACCATCGCCGTCGACGCCTGATACGTTTGTGTCGATGTCCGCATAACCAAACTGTGCACCGCCGTAGAATCCAGTCCAGTTGCCTGAGGATTGCGCCATGGCGGATCCCGCAGCCAATACGGCGACCGAGGTGATCAGTGCCAATCTTCCTGTCATCGTCTCATTCCTTTCGCTCGAAACCTGCTGCCAATCAAATCTAATGGCAGCGTTATGATTGAATCTACGTTCCGGCCCTTAGGCCGGATCAGTGATGTTTTGACTGTCCCGAACAACTTTATTCTGGCCGGTGCCCCGGCGTGGGCCCACTCAGGTTGGGCTCTTTTCTCACATGCTAGATAGGGTGAAACATGATGCCTTCAAACGAAGATCGGCGGCAGATACGATCTGCCGCCGATGCACAAAGGTCTTGTCAGCGAATTATTGCTGTAGTTCAGCCGGGTCTTTGTCGGCGATGTCTTCCCAGTTCGCGCTGGCTTTCTCAACAAAGCCCGGAATGTCGCCTTCCCAACGCTCCTGAATGTCTTGTGACAGGTTCAGATACAGCTTGTTGTCGACGATTTTCCAGTAGTTCGGGTCACCATCGAACTTGAAGCCCATTGCGGTGCCAAATGCGCAATAGCCGCCGTAAGCAGGCAGATAGGCCTCTGGGTTCGCCTCAAAAGCGGCTTTGTTCTCTTCCGATGCAAAACGGTACAGGGCGTCGTTGTGCAGCGTGGTGATTTTGTAATCACCCTTGGTTGCTTCGCCAACGGTGAAATAGGCAACCGGGTCATAGCCCTGCATTGCCAATCCGGTCGAGCTTGCGTTGATTTCGACGCCAGCCGCCATTGCTGAGCTTGCGATCGCAACAGACAGCGCGACTCCGCTGATGATGGATTTGAACGTGTTCATGACTTCACCTTTCGTGAATAGGCTCGCTGAAGAGCACTGTAATTTTGCCCGGGCGAACCGGATTTGATTGTCGCGACGCCTGTAATTGGCCGTCACAAAATCCCAGTTGGGGAATGGCCCGATCACGTTCAAAGCAATCAATTGTGATTGTGCAATCACAAAGACCGGTTGTTCATTCCTGCACGTCAGGCACCAGCGCCAGGACAAAATCCACCACCTTTTCCGCAGGCACTTCGCAGGGGCGAAGCAATGCGCCGCTTTTCTGTGTTAGATAAAGGTTCAGGCTGATGTAATCCGGCCCGCCCAACTGGTGAGCCACCAGTTTGTGAGATTTCCCGCGGGCCATGATTTGATGTGAAACCACATATCTCTGTGGGCCAGCCGTGCCGGTGAACGTGCCGACAGGCAGATCATGGAACGCTTTCAGCAACGCGCTGGGCGCTGTCACGATTTCCCGATTTTCGGTTCTGTCCCTGCCTTGATCCGCGCAAGGTTGGCGCTGTGCCGCCAGTAGAGCAGCAAGGTCAGAGCGATCCCGAGGACGAAGGTACTGCCATCTGTCAGCACCATGATCCAGGTGGTGGATAGGGCGGCGGCGGCCAGCGCACCAACGGACGAAATACGCCAGATCAGCGCCGCGACCAGCCATGTCAAACAGCAGGCGACGCCCACGCGCCAGTCAAGTGCCAGCCAAAGGCCCAGAAAGGTCGCAACGCCTTTGCCGCCTTTGAAGCCCAGCCAGACCGGAAAGCAATGCCCGAGAAACGCGGCCAATGCGGCGATCTGCGCGGCATCTTCACCAGCCAAAGCGCGTGCCAGCAGAACAGCAACGGCACCCTTGGCTGCATCAAACAGCAATGTCAGCGCTGCCGCTGCCTTATTGCCGGTTCGCAGGACGTTGGTTGCGCCGATATTGCCCGACCCGATTTGCCGCAGATTTCCCAGACCCATCACGCGCGCGACGATCATGCCAAAGGGTATGGAGCCTAGCAGGTATCCCAACGCGGCCCACAGGATGAGCTGAGTTATTGTGCTGTCGATCAGGGGCATCAGGCTCTCCGGTACACTTCTTGTCCAGCGACATAGGTTGCGGTGACCTTAGCCTGCATCCGCTGGCCGTCAAACGGTGTGTTCTGCGATTTCGATTTCAGCGTAAAGCGGTCCAGAACAAAGGGAACATCCGGGTCGAACAGTACCAGATCAGCGGGCGCGCCTTGGGACAGGCGACCACTCTCCAAGCTCAGCCGTTTGGCCGGGTTCAGGGCCATGGCGCGGAACAGGGTCGGCAAGTCCAGCTGTTCAGAATGGTATAGGCGCAGCGCCGCAGCCAGCAGCGTTTCCAGCGCCACCGCGCCCGAGGCCGCCTCTTCAAACGGCAGACGCTTGCTTTCCTCATCCTGTGGCGTGTGCATGGAGCTGATCGTATCGATCAGACCGGTTCGCACCGCTTCGATCACGGCTTGCCGGTCATCTTCGGATCGCAGCGGGGGCTTGATCTTGAAGAAGGTGCGATAATCGGACACGTCCAATTCGTTCAACGTCAGATGGTGGATCGAGGTGCCTGCTGTGATGTCCAGCCCGTTGCGCTTGGCGCGCTCCAGTGCGGGTAGGGCGCGGGCCGTGGTGATCTGATCGGCGTGATAGGCGGCCCCGGTCATTTCAAGCAGGGCGATGTCGCGGTCCAACCCCATACGCTCGGCCATAGGCGATACGGCAGGCAAACCTCGCAGTGCGGCGAATTTACCGCTGGTGGCCGCGGCACCGCTGCTCAGGCCCGGCTCCTGCGGATGGGCAATCACAAGCGCGCCACAGGATTTGGCGTAGGTCAGCGCGCGTGAGAAGACCTTGGTATTGGTGATGACATGATCGCAATCGGTGAAGGCCACAGCTCCCGCATCTTGCAGGAACCCGATCTCGGTCATCTCACGCCCTTCGCGCCCTTTGGTAAGGGCGGCCATCGGCAAGACGTTTACCGGCGCGTCCGCTTGCGCGCGGCGGGTGGCAAACTCCAGCGTTTCGGGTGTATCGACGGCAGGCAGCGTGTCTGGACGGGTGACGATGGTCGTCACTCCCCCGGCGGCAGCGGCCAAACCCGCAGATTTATAACTCTCCTTGTGTCGCTCACCGGGCTCGCAAACCTTAACGCCAATGTCGACGATACCGGGCGCAAGGCATTGCCCACCGCAATCGACCACCTGCGTGTCAGCGTCTGGGGCCGTGCCTTCACCAAGCGCTGCGATCCGACCATCGGCAATCTGCAGCCAGCCGATGCTATCTGTGCCAGCTTCGGGGTCGATCAGGCGAGCGTTAGTGAAAATCAGATTGCTCATGCCATAGCCCTTTCGATTGCAGCTTTGGTGGCGGCGGGGTCCGCCTGGTATTTGATAAGGTGTTTGTCGCCGCCTTTGGTGACGATCTGGACAAAACTGCCAATGGTATTGACCGCCTGAATTTGGTTCAGCGCCACCTTACGCGGACCAGGACCGGTGAGAGTGGTGCCCGTCATTTCCCACTTGGCGACCAGTTCTTCCGAAGCCAAATACCAAGCGCGGATGGTGATGGCGGCCAACCCTGCGGGCGCGCCGGTCCAGACGTAAGGGTTGCCTATTAACCAAAGCAAGACCATCGCAGCCGCCATTGCAAACGCGGCGAGCCATGCGTTGGTGCGGATATAAGCGCCCTTGTCTGGCGTGAATGTTACAGGATCAGCCACAAGGCACCTCCGACGGCGATCAGAATCAGCAAGGCAATGACGGCTGAACCGATGCGGCTTGGTTTATTATCCACTGGCGGGCTTTGCGCGGCCGAGAACGGTTTTGCGCTTTCGGTCTCAATCGTGCCGCCGGACCAGTTGGTAGCCTCTTCGGTGAACAGGCCAATCAGATGCAGGCGGGGATCGAGGGAAAGGGTTGCAGATCGACCACCCAGCGCCGCACTGCGCAGGACCATCACCCAGCCTTCAATGGCGTCCAACTTCGCGCGATCCAACTGGTCTTCCGAGACACCACAGCCTTCGCTGAGATAGCCATAAAGCCCGAGATCTTCGAGGTCGGATACCGGAAAAATGTCGATCTGTTCTGGATCCAGCCCCTCGACACCCAACACCTGATCAACAGCCCCCGGTTCGCGCAGGAATTTCGCTTCTTCCGGGCGCATGTCCAGCGAGAACAGGCGGATCACACCGCGCTCATGGGGGGCGATGATCAGATCGTTCATGCGGCTTCTCGCACGTTGCGCGCCAGCAGGTCCATGGCGGCCATGCGGACGGCAACGCCCATCTCGACCTGTTCCTGAATGACGGATCGGTTGATGTCATCGGCCAGAGTGCCGTCGATCTCGACCCCGCGGTTCATTGGACCGGGGTGCATCACGATGGCGTCTGGCTTGGCCAGCGCCAGCTTTTCAGCATTCAAACCGTAGCGGTGATAATATTCGCGTTCCGAGGGGATAAAGCCGCCGTCCATCCGTTCCTTCTGAAGACGCAGCATCATCACAACGTCGACGTCTTTCAGACCCTCATTTATATCATCATAGATCTCGGCCCCGAATTCCGCGAATTGCGACGGCACCAGCGTCGGCGGGCCGATCAGACGGATGCGGTTTTCCATCTTGCCCAGCAGGATCAGGTTCGAACGCGCCACGCGCGAATGCGCCACGTCTCCGCAAATCGCGATGTTCAGCCGGTGCAGACGACTTTTGGCCCGGCGGATGGTCAGCGCGTCCAGCAGGGCTTGCGTCGGGTGTTCGTGCCGCCCGTCTCCCGCGTTCAGAACGGCGCAGTTCACTTTCTGCGCCAGCAGGTCGACCGCGCCAGAATGAGGATGCCGTACCACCAGCAGATCGGGATGCATCGCGTTCAGCGTCATTGCTGTATCAATCAGCGTCTCGCCTTTTTTGATCGAACTGGCCTGCATCGCCATGTTCATCACATCAGCCCCCAACCGCTTGCCCGCCAGTTCAAAACTGGCCTGCGTGCGGGTCGAGTTTTCAAAGAACATGTTGATTTGAGTCAGGCCCGACAGCACGTCCGAATGCTTAGTCGATTGTCGGTTCAGATCGACATAGGTTTCGGCCAGATCAAGGATAGCGGTGATATCGGATTGCGACAGATGCTCGATGCCAAGAAGGTGACGATGGGCGAAACGCATGGGCGGGCTCCTGTCTGACAATCGGACCGCTTATAGGAAGCCATGCAGGCCAAGGCAACCTAAGGTTCCGACCCTTCGGGCAGTTTCTCGCATCCACCTTCGGGCAGGCATTGTTCCCCTGGTTTGCACCACTTGCCATAGCCACAATCAATGGCCTTGATCGGAACACAGCCCTGATAAGCCGAGCATTTAAATCCGGGTCGGCATTGCGAACCGGTTTCTTCACACAGAAACCAGCCGGGGCGCGAACATCCGCCGCCCGGCAAGCAGGATGAACCGGCTCTGCAACTCCTACCATCTGCGCAGGTTGTGGGTGGAGCTGGGACCAAATCCGGTCGGCTGCGCTCGCATTCCCCGCGCCCGTTGCAGAAGCTGCCACCTGGGCAATCCAGACGCGAGGTGCACTTGTTCGCCCCCGCCGGGGCGCAACGGGTTCCTCCTGCCACGCAGCGCTCGAACGGGCCGCAGGTGCGCCCACCTCCACAATAGGTGTGTCCCGGCGGGATACAGCGGCCATCAAAGCTGCAGCGCTGGCCTGCGGGGCAACAACCGCGCCCGCATTGCAACTGTCCGGCGCGGCATTGTGTATTCCGATCAAACAGCTGCGCACTCGCCGAACCGCCAGAGGTTGCCAGCAATAGAGCAATCAGAAGGAATCGCAGAAATGACAGCATGACCCTGCCATGGTCGGTGCGACCCTGTGCCATGGCAAGGTCTATTCGCTTTCCCTCGGTCAAAAGCTGGTTAGATTGAGGGTTATGGAATCGGGCTTGGACCATCATACCGCGCGGGCGCTGCTGGAATGGCAGATCGAGCTGGGCGCAACCGAGGCGATCGGCGACGCGCCGGTAGATCGCTATGCGTTGCCGGACAAAGCGGCCAAGGCTAAGAAACCAGCTGCGGTTGAACCTGCGAAAAAACCAGAACCGGTCGATGCCGCAGCTGTTGCAAAACAGGCGGCGAAAACCGCTGCATCGCTCGTCGATTTGCGTTCGGCGATGGAGGCGTTTGATCTTTGCGACCTCAAACGCGGCGCGCGGCAGTTGGTGTTTTCCGATGGCACCCCCGGCGCACGGGTAATGATCATCGGCGAAGCGCCCGGCCGTGATGAGGATCGCGAAGGTAAGCCCTTTGTCGGGCGCGCTGGGCAATTGCTGGACCGGATGCTGGCCGCGATTGATCTGGATCGGCGCGAGAATGTCTACATTACCAACGTGTTGCCGTGGCGGCCCCCGCAGAATCGCGATCCCAAGCCGGAAGAGATTGGCATGATGAAGCCGTTTCTGGAGCGGCATGTGACGTTGGCCAAGCCCGAGGTGCTGGTGGTGATGGGCAATATCAGCTGTCAGGCCTTGCTGGGCAAACGCGGTATCACGCGGCTGCGCGGGAAATGGGATCAGGCGCTGAACCTGCCGGTCATCCCGATGTTCCACCCGGCCTACCTGCTGCGTCAACCGCAGATGAAGCGACAGGCCTGGGCCGATCTGCTGGACCTGCAAGCACGGCTGAGAGGCGCGGGATGAGAGTTCTGGCGTTTTCCGATCTTCATATGGCGCGCAACCGGGCCGCTGATCTGGTGGTCGCCAGCGCCGAGGCTGATCTTGTCATCGGAGCGGGGGATTTTTGCAATGCGCGGCGGGGCCTGAATGAAGCGATGCAGATGCTGTCGGGCATTGCAGCGCCGCTGATCCTTGTGCCGGGCAACGCTGAGAGCGCCGAGGAACTGACAGCCGCTGCGCCCGAAGGCGCGCATGTTCTGCACGGGACGGGCATGACATTGGATGGTCTGCGCCTGTTCGGGCTGGGCTACGGCGTGCCGGTGACGCCTTTCGGAGACTGGTCCTGCGATCTTACTGAAGCTGAAGCATCGGAACTGCTGGACCGGTGCGAGGCTGCGGATGTTCTGATCGCGCACTCTCCGCCAAAAGGATATGGGGATGTGACATCGCAAGATGTGTCGGTCGGCTCGACCGCAGTTCGGGACGCGGTTGAACGCATCCAGCCCGATTTTGTCTTTTGCGGTCATATCCACGACAGTTGGGGATACCGCGGCATTCTCGGGCGGTCTCAGATCGCCAATCTGGGCCCAAAACCACATTGGTTCGAGGTAACAACGTGATCGAGACAGTGACATTGATGGCCTTCATCCCAGCCGCACTGGTGCTGAATTTTACACCCGGCGCTGACATGATGTTCTGTTTCGGGCAAGGGTTACGGTCTGGGTCACGCCCAGCGATGATGGCCAGCCTCGGTGTTTCGACGGGTCTGATGGTGCAAGTTTTGCTGGCGGGGCTTGGACTTGGGGCGTTGGTTTCAGCCGTGCCTTGGCTGTTTGACGTTATCCGGTGGATGGGCGTTGCTTATCTGTTGGTTCTTGCATGGGGCGCAATCCGGAAAGGGGCAGTGTCGGACGATGCAGCAGTCAAGCCTGCTCATTTCGCGTTTCGCGAGGGGTTGCTGGTGAACCTGACCAATCCCAAGGTCATTCTGTTTGTTTTGGCCTTTATCCCTCAGTTCGTGGACCCAGCAAACGGCCCGGTTCTGCTGCAATTCCTAACCTTTGGTGCAATCATTACTTTGGGCAGCATTCTAGTGAATGGGATGGTCGGTATCTTTGCGGGCGGAGCAGGACGCATTTTGATCTCAAACCCACGCGCTTCACGTATCATTGGATTGGTCACGGGCGGGATATTCGCGGCTCTTGCCATCCGGCTTGCCATTATGGAAAGGGCTTGACGACATATGTCGCGCATTGACGAAAGCATTGAGTTCATCCCCGTCCGTATTGCGGTTCTGACCGTGTCGGATACACGCTCACTGGACGACGACCGCTCGGGCCAGACGCTTGTCGACCGGATCGAAACGGCTGGACATTCAGTGGCGGACCGCAAGATCATTCAGGACGAACGCACCCAGATTGCCGAGCAATTGCGCAGTTGGATCGCGGATCCTGAAATCGACGTCGTGATCTCGACCGGCGGCACAGGTCTGACGGGTCGCGATATTACAGTCGAGGCGCACCGGGACGTTTATGAAAAAGAGATCGAGGCGTTTGGCACCGTTTTCACCATCGTGTCCATGGAAAAGATAGGTACTTCTGCCGTGCAGTCACGCGCCACAGGCGGAGTTGCAGGCGGAACCTATCTGTTTGCGTTGCCGGGCAGCCCGGGTGCCTGCAAAGACGCTTGGGATGCGATTCTGGAGAAGCAGTTCGATTATCGTCACCGGCCCTGTAATTTCGTTGAAATAATGCCCAGATTGGACGAACACCTGCGACGGAAGTAGACTGGTTCTGCGTTTAACGGATCATAACCGCTTTGTGGCTTGGCATTTTTTGCGACCCGGCTACCTTTGCGGAAGGCAGCATGTGCGACCAAAGGTGAGTGACCGATGCGATTTCTGCGGCAAAGCCTTGTTGGGGTCTTCCTGGCGTTTCTGACGCTGGGCCTGTTGATCGTTGCCGCACAGATGATCTCGGGCGCGGTTCAGGATGTGCTGACGCGGGACAATCAGGCACCTGAGGCGCGGGAACGCATATTCGCCGTTACCGTACGAACCGCCGAGCCGGAAACTGTCACTCCTTATCTGGAAGCGTTTGGCCAGATTCAAAGCCGCCGCCGGTTAGAGCTGCGCGCGGCCTTGGGTGGGCGCGTTGTATCACTGGCCGAAGATTTTGAAGATGGCGGTACCGTAACGGCGGGAGAATTGCTGGTCGAACTGGACCCAGCCGATATGCAATCGGCTCTGGACCGTGCCAAATCCGATCTTCTGGATGCCCAGTTTGAAGAGCGCGACGCCGAACGCTCGCTGCTGTTGGCGCAGGATGAGTTGAAATCAGCCGAGGCACAGGCCGAACTTCGCGACCGGGCGCTGCAGCGCCAGCAGGACCTGCAGACGCGAGGTGTCGGGGCTGCTGCAAGCGTCGAAGAAGCGGAACTGGCCGCAACATCGGCTCATCAGGCAGTTCTCGCGCGCAGGATCGCTTTGGCGCAGGCCGAATCTCGTGTGGATCAGGCAACAACCTTGTTTGCGCGGGCTCGTATCGCGTTGGAAGGGGCCGAGCGTGACCTGGAGGATATGACGATCCATGCCGGGTTTGATGGGACGCTGACCGAGGTCACTTTGGTTGAAGGCCGCTTGGTCGCGGCCAACGAAAAGCTGGCCGAACTCGTCGACCCCAATGCGCTTGAGGTCGCGTTTCGGGTTTCCACCGCGCAATTCGTGCGGTTGCTGGACGCGCAAGGTGATCTGATCTCAGCCCCGGTGACTGTATCGCTTGAGGTCACGGGGACCGATCTCACTGCCACCGGCCGGATCAGTCGCGATAGTGGCGCGGCGGGTGAAGGGCAAACCGGGCGTCTGATCTATGCGCGTCTCGACGACGCGCCGGGATTCAAGCCGGGGGATTTTGTCACCGTTTCGATTGAAGAACAGCCGCTCGATAATGTGGTCCGTCTGCCATCCTCGGTTCTGGACGCCACGGGCAATGTGCTTGTTCTCGGCCCCGATGACCGGCTGGAACCGTTGGCTGTGCAATTGATCCGTCGTCAGGGCGATGAGGTGCTTTTGCGTGGTGAAGGCCTGGAAGGCCGCGAGGTTGTGATTGGCCGGACGCCTCTGCTGGGTTCGGGTGTACGTGTGCGGCCCCTACGGATTGAGGCGAATGCCGAAGCTGATCCGGGCATGGTCGAGCTTTCGGACGAAAAGCGCGCTCAGCTTGTGGCTCAGGTCGAGGCCAGTGATGCCATGTCTCAGGAAGACAAAGCCCAAGTATTGGGCCAGTTGAGCGAGGCCAAAGTGCCCGCCACCCTAATACGCCGTCTTGATGACAACCGGGCTGGGGGCTAAGCGCCATGATCCGCGACATTCCCAACGCGGCGGGCGGTATCCTCAGCTATTTCACCCGGCACCGGACTGCGGCCAATCTGTTGCTGCTGATCATGCTGGTGCTGGGGGCCGCCGCGATCCCCAACATGCGGGCGCAGTTCTTTCCTGATGTGATTCTCGAACGCGTCGATGTGAACGTTCAATGGGACGGCGCAGGCCCCGAGGATGTCGACAATGGCATCATCCAATTGCTGGAACCTGCGCTTTTGGCGGTTGAGGGCGTTGCCAGCACGGAATCAACTTCTCGGGAGGGAACGGCGCAGGTCAGGCTGGAGTTTGAGCCGAACTGGGACATGTCTCGCGCGGTTGAGGAGGTCCGGACCGCCGTCGATAGCGTCACCAACCTGCCCGAAGACGCCGAGGAACCAACCATCAGGCGCGGCGCTTGGCGGGATCGTGTCACGGATGTGGTCATCACGGGGCCCATCGAAGCTGAACAACTGGCCAAATTCACCGATGAATTGATAAGCCGCCTGTTTGCGGTTGGTGTCACGCGGACAACGATCCGGGGACTGGCCGCGCCGCGTGTGGTGGTCGAAGTGCCCACCGCACAGTTGATCGCCAATGATATCTCGCTTTCGGATATTGCCGAGGCCATTGCGGCAGAAGTCACCGCGAACCCCGCGGGCGATGTCACAGGTGCCAATGCGCGTATTCGGACAGGTGTTGAGAAACGCACCCCGGAAGAGATCGAAGGCATCGCACTGCGCAACTTTGCCGATGGCTCAAAGCTGGTTGTGGGCGATGTGGCTGAAATTCGGGTCGAGGGGGTCACGCGCAACCGCAGCTATTTCGTCGGCGACAATCCGGCGATGTCGATCCGCGTCGACCGGTCCAATCTTGGCGATGCCATAGGTATCCAGCGCGATGTCGAGGATGTCGTGGCCAAGATGCAGGCCAGCCTGCCCGAAGGTATCACGGTTGAGCTGATCCGCACCCGCGCACAAGCGATCGCCGACCGACTGGATATTCTGGTCGACAATGGGCTGGTCGGGCTTGGGCTGGTGGTTTGTCTACTCTTCTTGTTTCTGAACGCCCGCATCGCTTTCTGGGTGGCTGCCGGTATTCCGGTGGCAATGTCTGCGGCGATTGCGCTGATGTATCTGGGCGGGTTGTCGCTGAACATGGTGTCTCTGTTCGGTTTGATTATTACCTTGGGCATCGTGGTTGATGACGCCATCGTCGTGGGAGAGCACGCCGATTTCCGTGCCCGCCGTTTGGGCGAAGCGCCAATCGTCGCCGCAGAACGCGCTGCCCGCCGAATGGCGATGCCGGTGTTTGCTGCAACAGTGACCACGGTCATCGCCTTCTTTGGTCTCACCGCCATCGGTGGCCGCTTCGGAGAGCTGATCCGAGACATCCCGTTCACCGTTATCGCTGTCCTGATTGCCTCACTGATCGAATGCTTCCTGATCCTGCCGAACCATATGGCCCATGCCATCGCGCATTCGGCTAAGGAGCATTGGTATGACTGGCCCAACCGGGTTGTGAACAAGGGCTTCCGCTGGGTGCGCGACCACCTGTTCCGCCCGTTGGTCGCGTGGGTGGTCTGGGCACGGTATGTGGTTGTTGCACTGATGGTAGTGATTCTGGCCAGCCAGATTGCTCTGTTCATTCGGGGCGACGTGAATTGGCGGTTCTTCAACGCACCGGAACGCGGCTCGGTCACGGGCAATTTCATCATGGTCGAAGGGGCGACGCGCGCTGAGACGCTGGAAATGATGCGCATGGTCCAGAAAGCCACGGAAGAACTGGGTCAGGTTTACGAAGAACGCCATGGCCGCAATCCAATCGAATACGTTCTAGCCGAGGTTGGCGGTTCGGCCGGATGGGGGCTGCGCGCGGCGGATGGCAAGGATGACGATTTGCTGGGCGGCATCTCGATCGAGCTGATTGATGCCGACTTGCGCCCCTATTCCAGCTTTGAATTTGTGGGCGAGCTGCAGGATTTCGTGCCGCGCCACCCGAAGGTTGAGCTGCTTAGCTTCCGTGGTTGGCGTTCAGGGCCCGGTGGCGATGCGATTGACGTGCAGTTCTACGGTGCGGATGTGAACACGTTGAAATCTGCATCCGAGGACCTCCAGGCGGAACTCGCGAAATACCCTGAAGTTTCAGCGCTCGAGGATAACCTCGCCTATGACAAGGAAGAGTTCATTCTGGACCTCACCGCGCAGGGTCAGGCGCTGGGTTTCCGCATCGAAACACTGGGCCGCGTGTTGCGAAACCGGCTGAACGGGATTGAGGCCGCGACCTTCCCGGATGGTCCGCGTAGCACCGAGATTCGGATCGAACTGCCCGAGGGCGAACTGACTGCTGATTTCCTCGAACGCACATTGATGCGGACTCCGGATGGCGTTTATGTCCCGCTCGCCGATATCGTCTCGGTCGAGCGTAAATCGGGTTTCTCGACCGTCCGGCGCGAAAATGGTCTGCGGGTCATCTCGGTGAATGGTGATATTTCCGAGGACGACCCGGCGCAGGCTGCCGAAATCGCCCGCGCCATGCGCGAAGAGATATTGCCAAACATCGCCGCCGAACGGCAGGTCGAATGGCGCATGGCTGGCCTGAGTGAGCAGGAGGATGAATTCCTGTCCGAGGCCCGCACAGGCCTGATCCTGTGTCTGACCGGAATTTATCTGGTATTGGCTTGGGTCTTTGCCAGTTGGACAAGGCCCTTGGTGGTCATGGCGATCATTCCCTTTGGCCTCGTGGGCGCGATCTGGGGGCATTACCTGTGGGGCGTGCCGTTAAGCATGTTCACCGTCGTCGGCCTGTTGGGCATGACCGGGATCATCATCAACGACTCGATTGTTCTGGTGACCACAATCGACGGATACCGGAAAGAGCGCGGGTTGGTGCCGTCAATCGTAGAAGGTACGGCAGATCGTTTGCGGCCTGTGATGCTGACCACGCTGACCACGGTACTGGGGCTGACGCCCTTGATGTACGAAAGTTCGCAGCAGGCGCAGTTTTTGAAACCGACCGTGATCACACTGGTCTATGGGCTGGGCTTTGGCATGGCCCTGATCCTGCTGCTAGTGCCTGCGTTGCTGGCCATCCTGAACGACATCTCACGCCCGATGACATCGATGAGACGGGCCTTGCGAGCGCCGGACAGGGTGGTGCGCAATGCCGTGCGCGCAACGGGCGCAGCGTTGGCGATCTGGCTGGGGGCCTCGATGATCTGGCCCGTAGTGACAGGTGCGCCGTTGGCGCTGCTCTCGGGTCTCTACCCAGCCGCCGAAGGTCCAAGTGTGCTGCAAATGGGCTTTGGTGTATTCCTGGCGGGTGCGACCGTGATCCTGCTGGTAGGTGTCGTGCTGTCCAGCGCGCTTTATGCACGCTTGTCGGATCGGGTCGAGGCTTAGTCCATCTCTAAAGCACGCCGCAAAAGATCGGGAACGCGGTCGCTCATTGGCAGGTCGCCGCTGGTGATCTGGTCCACCGGAAACCACTGAGCGTCCTGCGCGTCGTCTGCAGCGACAGGCGTGCCGGTTACATAGCGACACGCAACTCCGACCAGCAGGTAGTGCGCCCGGGTCTGCCCGCTATCATCGCGCAGCAAAAGGTCGAGATTGTCGAGATAGACCAAAGGCTCAGCAATCACACCGGTCTCTTCCCGCAGCTCGCGGGTCGCGGCGTCCAGAACCGTTTCACCCCATTCCACATGGCCGCCTGGAAAGCCCCACAACCCCTGATCGGGTTGCTTGCTGCGTTGCACCAAAAGTACCTGGCCATCGTGCAGCACGACAGCCAAGGCACCGATCTTTGGGGTCTGGCTCATCCGGTCAGCCTGCGCTGCATCCTTGGATATCGACAGCGTGGTTTGCCCCCAGAACCGTGATGCGCACTTCGGACCGATCCAGCGCAAATGGCCCGCCGGAGGCACCGATAATCTCCGAGCTTGCGATCAGGGTGTTGCCCTGACGGCGTGTATCGGGCTGCGATGCCCAGAGTGCCGGGTTTCCTGGTTCAATGACGGCGAATTCGGACCCGCCCGCTGAAGGCATGGTGATACGCGCCTCGATCCGCATTCCGTCTGCAGTGGGAGTCAATTGGCACGTCGCATCCGCCACGCCTGCTTCGCGTTCGGAAAACGGGCGCTGGGCGAGGGCTGCGGCGATGGCCGGATTGCGTGCAGCGTCGGCATCCATTGTGTGATCGAATTCCAACCGACCCGGCACGCAGACATCCTTACACACGCCCAAGTCCATCTCGCCGCGCAAACGCACGGGTTTGGCAGGGTTCTTAGGCGTAATTTCAACGGGCAGTACAAGTTGATCCTCATACCCGACCGAGCGCAGCCCGTTCTGATCAAACACATGCGGCGCGGGCCATGTGAAGGCTATGTCTGCAATATTGCGAGAGCCTTTCCAATCAAACTGTGGCGGAATGCCCGCATCGCCGGGTGCGCGCCAATAGGTCTTCCACCCGTCCTTGAGCTTTAGACGCAAGGCCCCCTGATAGGTACCTTCGGCGGTTTTGCCGCCGTCCAACACCTCAAGCTGAACCAGATTATCAACCCCCTGCGCAATGGCGGGGGCACCAAAACAAAGGCTAACGGCCAACACGGCTGCAGCAGATTTGCAAAGCGCTTTCATATGCAGAACATGCGCATTCCGGTCGTGATTGCCAAGTCACGTTCCGGTCACTTCTGTGAAATGCACGGAAATCCCGGCTGATCCCTTGCCATTCCCCGGTTCACAGGGTCATTCTAGGGATATCCTATGGCGCAAGAGATATCTGCTGATGGACCTTACGGGAAAACTGTTGATTGCGATGCCCGGAATGGGCGACCCGCGATTCGAGCATTCGGTCGTCTATATCTGCAGCCATGGTGATGACGGCGCGATGGGATTGATCGTGAATAAGCCTTCGGACTTGCGGATCAAGACCTTGCTGGAACAGCTCAACATCCCGTGTCGGATACCCGTAATTGGCGAACGGCTGGTGCAGTTTGGCGGCCCGGTCGAGATGTCGCGTGGCTTTGTCCTGCATAGCGCAGATTACGAGGCGAATCTGCATTCAATGCAGATTTCCGAAGATTTCAGCATGACCGCAACGCTGGATGTGCTCGAGGATCTGGCCTCGGGCAAGGGGCCGCTGAATTCGATGCTGACTTTAGGTTATTCCGGCTGGGGGCCGGGTCAGTTGGAAGATGAGATCGCGATGAATGGTTGGTTAACGACTGATGCGTCGTCGAAACTGGTCTTTGATGTCCCTGATGACGAGAAATGGGAGGCGGCTTTGGCTACGCTTGGTGTTGATCCGCTGACCCTATCAGCCAGTGCAGGCCGCGCCTAATCGCGAGGGGCTGCTGCGCGGCGTAGACGGTCGTTGATGGCCGCACCTAGTCCGTGATGGGGAATTGGTGATACGGCGATTGGCCGACCGGTATCGTTAAGTTTGTGAAGGGCGGCAAACAGGTTGGCGGCGGCCTCGGGCAGGTTGCCGGTGCTGGAGAGGTTCAGATCACAATCAACGGGGCCAAAACCCAGCAACACCTCGTCCCCCTGCCGTGACCGGGCGTTCAGCCGCACCGGCGCGTCCGGCGCGTAGTGGGATTGCAATTGCCCCGGCGCGGTAAGCAGATCGCCGGGTTGGTGGTGATGCAGTTCTGCCTTTAGAACCTCTTCGATTTGTTCCAATGCGACACCACCTGGACGCAACAGGGCAGGGGTGCCGGCCAGACCCACAATAGTGGACTCAAGCCCGACACCGCACGGCCCATCGTCCAGAACTGCGGCTATGCGTCCCTCCAGCCCCGCTCGGACATGGGCCGCCGTCGTTGGGCTGATCTGACCAGAGGGGTTTGCCGATGGCGCTGCCACAGGACCGTCAAAAGCGGTCAGTAAAGCGTGCGCTGTGGGATGCGCAGGCACGCGAACGGCCAGAGTATCCAAACCAGCTGTGACCAGCGACGAAATCCCGTGATCGGGGCGCAGAGGAAGAACCAGAGTTAACGGTCCGGGCCAGAAGGCATCAGCCAACAAATCAGCCTGATCGGTCCATTCGACGAAGCGTTTTGCGGTCTCGGTTGAGGCGACATGGGCGATCAGTGGGTTAAAACTGGGTCGCCCCTTGGCTTCATAGATCGCGGCCACAGCCTCGCCGTTCCGTGCATCGCCACCCAGTCCATAGACGGTCTCGGTCGGGAAAGCGACCAGCAGCCCCTGTCGCAACAGGTCAGCGGCCTTGGCGAGCCCGTCGGCGTTTGCTGGTAAGTCTTGAGTACCGAGAAGGGTCATGGATCGTGACGCCGCGTTTTGGTTGCTTGCAGTTCAGGTAACGGTAGGTAATCGTGCCAGCCCAGATGAATACCGGCGTGGGGCCGGGATTCCAACCCCACGCTGACAACTTGCCAGAACCAGAGGGAAACCATGCCCTATCGTGCCCCGATCTCAGACTATGAATTCCTGTTCCGCAACGTGATCGGCTTTGACCAGATCGCCGCGACCGAAAAGTTCTCGGAAGCCAGCGAGGATGTGGTCAGCGCCATTCTGACCGAAGCCGGGAAGATGTGCGAAGAGATCATGGCCCCGCTTCAACGCCCTGGTGATCTGGAACCCGCGCGGCTGGAGAACGGCGTGCTGCGGACCTCTCCGGGCTATGCCGAGGGCTGGAGGGCGATTGCCGAAGGCGGCTGGATCGGGATGAGCGGCGATCCCGAATATGGTGGTATGGGTCTGCCCATGACCATGACCACTGCCGTGAATGAGATGATGAGCGCGGCCTGCCTGTCCCTGCAGCTCGCTCCGTTGATGACCCAAGGCCAGATCGAGGCGCTGGAGCATCACGCAAGCGTTGCGTTGAAGGCGCTCTATCTGCCCAAGATGATGGCGGGTGAATGGTCAGGCACCATGAACCTGACCGAACCGCAGGCCGGATCGGATGTGGGCGCGCTGACCTCGAAAGCCGAAGACAATGGCGACGGCACCTATTCGGTGACCGGGCAGAAGATCTATATCTCTTGGGGCGACAACGACTTTGCCGAGAATGTCTGCCATCTTGTTCTGGCCCGCCTGCCAGACGGTGTTCCGGGAACCAAAGGGATTTCGCTGTTTCTGGTGCCGAAATACATCCCCGACGAGAACGGCAACCCCGGCGTGGCCAATGACCTCAAGGTGGTTTCGCTGGAACACAAGATGGGCCTGCACGGCTCGCCGACCTGCGTGATGCAATATGACGGGGCCAGAGGCTGGCTGGTCGGCAAGGAACATAGCGGGATGGCCGCGATGTTCACCATGATGAACAACGCGCGTTTGGGCGTTGGTGGCGAAGGTGTGGGCGTCGCCGAGGGCGCTTATCAACACGCGTTGGCCTATGCGTTGGAGCGTAAGCAGGGCAAGACGCCCTCGGGCACGATCATCGACCATGCGGATGTACGGCGGATGCTGATGTCGATGCGCGCGGATGTGTTTGCGGCGCGGGCGATCATGCTGGCCAATGCAGCTGCAATCGACATGGCGCAGGCCACGGGTGAGGCCGATTGGGCGGCACGTGCGGCGCTGCTGACGCCGATCTGCAAGGCTTTTGGCACCGAGACCGGCATGCGCGTTTCCGAGACCGGCGTTCAAGTGCATGGCGGCATGGGCTTCATCGAAGAAACTGGTGCTGCACAATATTATCGAGATGTCCGTGTGACCGCGATCTACGAGGGCACCAATGGTATTCAGGCCATGGACCTCGTAGCGCGCAAGATGATGGATGGGGGTGAGGCGGCCTCGAACCTTCTGGATGAGATCGAGGATCAAGCCGAGAAGGCGCGCGCCACGATGCCTGAACTTGCTGGTCCTGTTTGGGAAGCTTCCGAGTCGCTGCGGGAAGCGACGGAGTGGCTCGTTGCTCAATCGGATATGAACAACCGGTTTGCTGGCGCGGCTTCGTATCTAAAAGCGTTCGCGCGGGTTCTGGGCGGGCATTACCATCTGTCAGCGGCGCTAGCCGATTCCGATGGACCGCGCGCCAAGTTGGCACGTTATTATATTAATGTGCTGCTGCCTGAACATACGGGCTTGCTTGCGCAGGCGCAGAACGGGGCGGATGACCTCTATGCCCTCAGCCCAGAGGAACTGGCGGTTTGATGGATGGCGAGGCTCCGCAAGTGATGCGATATCCGTGGGAGGAACCACCCGTTCCTGGCGAATGGGTCGAAGTTGCAGAAGGAGTTCTGTGGATCAGGCTGCCTTTGCCGATGGCGCTGGATCATGTGAATGTCTATGCATTGGATGATGGCGACGGCTGGACCATCGTCGACACAGGGCTTTCTTCAAAGAAAACACGGGGAATCTGGCAGACCCTGATGGAAGGGCCATTGGCTGGCAAACCCGTCCGTCGCGTTGTCGTGACTCATCACCATCCTGACCATGTCGGCAATGCGGGCTGGTTCCAGTCCGAGCATGGTGCTGAACTGGTCACCAGTCGTACCGCATGGTTGTTCGCGCGTATGCTGACGCTGGATGTGCAAGAGAATTGGCCGAAGGAAACGCTGGATTACTACCGCAGCGCGGGGATGGATCCGGACGTGCTGGCCGGTCGGATGGCCGAGCGTCCGTTTAACTTTGCCGACGCCGTGTACCCTATGCCGCTGGGATTTACCCGTGTCAAACAGGGCGACGTGATCCGCATGGGTGGCCGCGACTGGGATGTTCACATGGGCAACGGCCATGCGCCCGAGCATTGCACCTTCTGGAGCCGCGAGGACAATCTGGTGCTGACCGGTGATCAGATCCTCAGTTCGATCAGTTCCAACTTGGGCGTCTATGCCACCGAGCCGATGGCCGATCCGGTGGCCGACTGGTTGGAGGCGTGCGAACGCCTGCAACCGCTGGCCCGGCCCGATCATTTGGTTTTGGGCGGGCACAAACTGCCGTTCACCGGGTTGCCGATCCGCATGCGGCAGTTGATCGATAACCACCACGGCGCGCTTGAGCGTCTGCTGAACGATCTCGATCAACCCAAAACCGCCGCCGAGTGCTTTGCCCCGCTGTTCAAGCGCCAGATCAGGGGCGGGGAATACGGCCTCGCGCTGGTCGAGGCGGTTGCACATATGAACCATCTCTACCACATTGGAGCGGTCACCCGGACGCGGCGCGCGGACGGAGCTTGGGAATATCAGCGCAAAGGGTAGAGCAATGGACAAGATCGAAACCTCAGCCGAGGCAGCGGAATCTGCGGCGTTGCCGCGGTGCTATGAGGTACACGCCAACCCTGAAGCGGCATCGGGGAACAAGGATTTGCCCAAGCCATTGCAAAAGCCGGTCGAAAGCAAAAGCCCTGCTCAATGGGCCTATGAGCGGCTGATCATGTATATTCAGAATTTCGAGAAGACTCTGGATGGCGATCACGAGGTTGCCATGGGATTCACCGGTGGTGATGCCGGTGTAATGCGGATCGAGGGCATGGGCTATTTCGATCCGGATGTGATTACCTTCTATGGCTCGGACGGAGGCGGCGCCAAAACGCAGCTCGTCCAGCATGTCAGCCAGTTGAATGTGATGCTGCGTGCCTTGCCGAAATCGATCGAGGATAAACCAGCCAACCGCATTGGTTTCCGGCTGGCGGCTGATCTGGAAGAAAGCTGACGCCCACTCTTGCAATTCACACTTACGCAGCCTTGAATGGATAGACCATTCAGGAGGCAACCGCGTGACCAATTTCTCAGCCGTTACAACTGCCTACCGGGGCGCATGGGCGCGGCGGCGCGTGTTTGTGCCTGTTTATGTCGCCGTCCGGTTGCTGCTGGTTGCACTGATCGCTCCGGGCGTTGCCATCGCCGTCAATCTTGCTGTCTCATTGTCTGATCAATCGGCGCTGACGGATCAGGACATTGCGATGTTCCTGCTGTCACCAGCGGGCTTCATCGCGGCGGTTGTAGTTCTCAGCCTGTTCTTACTGGCCGAGGTCTTTGTCTTCTCGGTCATGGCCGGATCATTGCGGATGGGTGAGCGTGACCCTTGGCGCGCGGGCAGTGCTTCCATCCGGTTGATCCTGACGCGTTTACCTGCGCTTTTCGGCTTTGCCGCACGGTTCATTTTGCGTGTGCTGGTACTTGCGCTGCCTTTTGTCGCCGTGGCTGGCCTGATCGCCTGGTGGATGCTGACTGAATACGACATCAACTATTACCTCACCTTCCACCCGCCTTCATTCTGGGTGGCGGTAGTGCTGATCGGATTTGTGGTGCTGTGTCTGGCTTGGGTTCTGATCCGCAGGCTCTCGGCCTGGGCGCTGTCGCTGCATCTTGTATTATTTGAGGGCTGCAAACCCGCCGAGGCCTTCTCCGCCAGCACGGATCGAATGGAAGGCAAACGCGGTCGCCTCAAGATCGAGCTTGGCCTTTGGCTTGCGATGCGTCTCGTGATCGCCGCACTGATTGCCTTTGTGGCCGGACTGTTGTTCGATCTGGTACCGTTGCAGGAAAGCACGAACCTGCGCTTTGCGCTGATCTTCAGTATGATCGTAGCGGGCCTCTGGTCGCTGGCTGGGCTTGTGCTTGCAGCCGTCGCTCTGGGAGCATTGGCGGTTCTGCTGGATGGGTTCTTCGACACACAAGGCCGAGAGGTCCCTCATCCCGAACCAGGCAACCTGCGCGCGCCGCTTTACGCTGTGGTCGGTGGCGCGGCAATCGCCCTGCTGATCGGGCTCTGGTCCGGGCAGGAGTTGCTGGTCCGCATTCAGGCCCCCGATCATGCGGATGTCATTGGTCATAGAGGTGCGGCGGCGATAAGGCCGGAAAATACCATGGCGGCAGTGTTGAAGGCTATCGAAGATGGCGCCGATTGGGTTGAGATCGACGTTCAGGAGACTGCGGATGGTGTGGTCATCATCGCGCATGACAGTGATTTCATGAAACTGGCCGGTGTGCCGCTCAAGGTCTGGGACGCAACCATGGAGGATGTGGCCGAGATCGACATCGGCAGTTGGTTCGGCCCCGAATATGCCTCGGAACGGACGCCCACGCTGCGCGATGTTCTGGAAGCTGCGAAGGGCAAATCCAAGGTCATCATCGAGCTGAAATACTATGGCCATGACGTCGACCTGGAAAACCGAGTCGCCACAATTGTCGAAGAGATGGGGATGCAGGACGACATCGCCACCATGTCGCTGAAATACCCGGCAGTACAGAAGATGAAAGCGCTGCGCCCCGATTGGCGGGCAGGCGTTCTGGCCGCAACCGCCATCGGCAATCTGTCGGGGCTTGAGGGCGATTTTGTGGCCGTAAACGCGGCGACGGTATCTCCGGGTCTGATCCGCTCGGTCCATGAGGCGGGCAAGGACATCTATGTCTGGACGGTGAATGACCCGCTACAGATGTCGGCCATGGCATCGATGGGGGTCGACGGGCTGATCACCGATCGTCCTGCCATGGCCCGCGAAGTGCTGCGTGTTCGTGCCGAGATGGGACCGGGCGAGCGTCTGATGCTATGGTTGGCGACGACGTTCGGATTGTCTATCGATACTGCCGAGATGCGCGATGCGAACCCGTGAACTCACCCTCATTCTGGCCTGTTGCGCGCTGCCTGCAGCTGCGCAGGACCTGATGCGTAGCGTGGAAATGCCCGCTCACCGGGCGTTGGCCGACACGATAGAAGGCGCTGAACTGACCCCCTTTGAAACGGATGGCTGTTCGGGCGGATTATCTTCCAGCTGGCGTATGGTTGCCGAGACCTTTCCGAAGTTCAGTCTGCTTTATGAAGAACACCCGCCATGGGAGTACTGCTGCGTTACTCACGATCGCGCCTATTACAACGCAGGCGGCGCATCGCAGGCCGAGGCCAGCTTTGACGCCCGGCTCGCTGCCGATGACGCGCTGCGCACCTGTGTCAAAACCCACGGCGAAAGCCATGCTGATGAATATGCCGAACGCTATGATATGACGCCGGATCAAATCCGCTCGGTTCATTCGATCACCTCCGAGGCGATGTTTCTGGCCGTGCGTTTTGGGGGTGGTCCCTGCAGCGGGTTGCCCTGGCGCTGGGGGTTTGGTTATCCAGGCTGCACGATTTTTGGACCAACTGCGCGCGAATGACGTCGTGACAGGCCCTGAGTTTTGCATTATCCAACATTTCAAATACGCGAATTGGGATTCTAATAAACATGGCTGATCACAAGCACGGCGAGATGGACATCACCGTTCAAACAAAAACCTTTGACGGTTTCATCAAATTCACCACGTGGTGCGTGGTGGCAATTGTACTCCTTTGCCTGTTCCTGGCGGTCTTTGCGGCCTAAACGGTACACGAGGCGCATCTCTTGTTCAGGATTCTGATTGCCTGCCTGCTGGCAGTGACAGTTGCGGGTTGCGCGGGATCGCAGCGCCCGCAGGCTGATCCCTCGGAAATCGTGGCTCGGTCCTATCGTGATCCGGGGCCATCGACACTGACGCTCTATACGATGATCAGCACGCGCACCGGATCGGGGGCACACACGTCGCTGATGATCAGCGGCAGCGAGCGGGTCATATTTGATCCTGCCGGATCGTTCCGGGCGGATGTGGTGCCGATCAAGAATGATGTCCTTTATGGCATCACGCCAAATGTTGAACGCGCCTATCGTAGCAGTCATGCGCGCGAGACGCATTATGCCCGTATTCAGACGATCGAAGTGACGCCACAGCAGGCCGAGATCGCGCTGCAATTGGCCAAGCAGATGGGCCCGGTTTCGCAGGCTTTTTGTGCAAATTCGACCTCGCAATTGCTGCAACAGGTCCCGGGGTTCGAGCAAATCAAAACAACATTCTACCCGGTGAAGCTATCCGATCAGTTTGGTCAGATTCCAGGCGTTGTCACCACGGACTATCGTGAGAATGACTCGGCTGATCTTCAGCAGGGGCTGGCGGAAAACAATGCGCGCCTCAATCAGCTTGAAGCGGTCTCAACCAACTAGGTACAGCAGACCGTAAAGCGTGGCGGCCCCTGAAAAGATGGCCGCTATGACGTTCTTCGTTACAATTCCCACCGTCAACGCAACTGCCGCAGCCGCCATGCGCGGCATATCCGGTTGTCCTTCGGTGGCCGTGGGCCAGACTACCAAAGGTGCGATCAGGGCAGGCAGAATCGCCACTGCTGTGTACCTCAGGTGCCGCAGAAGCCAGGGCGGCATCGGGCGGTCGCCAACCAGCCCGATAAAGGTAAAGCGCAGAAGGTAGCTGCCTATCGCCAGACCTACGATGATGATCCACATGGTTGTCGGGTCGATCTGCGTCATGACTTTTTTCGCTCTAACATCAATTCAGCCTGCGCACCTGCCATCATCCCGGCTATTCCTGCGATCAACAGTCCAAGATTGAACGGCACTGCCACGCACAGCAGGGCGACAACAATCGCCACCAGCGCGGCTACAACATGCGCCATGGTGCGCATCATTGGTCCGATCATGGACAAGAACGTGATCGGCAGCGCAAAATCCAGAGCCCAGCTTTCCGGAATCTGCGCCCCCAGAACAGCACCCAGATAAGTGGCGAGTATCCAAAGCGGCGTGATCGGCGTGACCGAGCCGACAAAGTACGCCATGCGCTGAGGCACGGACATATCCGGTTCTTTCTCGAATCGGACAATCGAACAGGCGTAAGACTGATCAACAATAAGATAGGCTCCAAGGGCCCGTTGCCACAGCGGAGCCGCCCCCAGATAAGGGGTCAGTGAAGCCGAATACATGGCCACCCGCAGGTTCACAGCCAGGGCCGAGATCAGAACGATAACCGTTGGTGTATTGTCCTGCAGCAATTGCAATGCGGTGAACTGAGCAGCGCCGGCAAACACCGTGGCGGAAAAGGCCATCGTCTGGATGATATCCAGCCCTGCTTCTGTGGCAAAAACACCAAACAGAAGGCCAAAGGGCATGGCGACGAAGATAAACGGCGTCCCGTCGCGAAAACCTTTCCAGAAGTATGACTTGGATGTGGCAGAGGCCATGGCTAAATCCTATGGTGACGCGAGCAGCAGTAGCCGTCTTGGGAAGGGGTTGCAATTGGCCACGGAGATCGACCTGTCAGACTACCTCATTGCGCCCGATCCGGGGGCTGCCCGCCTGACGCGCGGTGTCGAGGGTGTGGACCAGAATGGTGAGATAAGTCAGATCTCGGTGGTCGAGGAACGCCCGCTGACCATTTTCCTCAACTCACAGGAAATCGTGACGGCAATGACCATCGGCGACTATCCCGAATACCTTGCGCTCGGGTTTCTGCGTAATCAGGGGATGCTGCTTGCAGATGATGAAATTACTCGGGTCGACTATGACGACGATCTGGAAACCGTGGTCGTGCGTACAGCGCGTGAGACCTCATACGAGGACAAGCTGAAGAAGAAGACCCGCACCAGCGGTTGCGCAGTAGGCACTGTGTTCGGAGACATGATGGAGGGGCTAGAGGACGTGCGCCTGCCACAGGTCTCGGTGCGCACCTCGTGGCTGTATGAGTTGGCGTCGAAGATCAACCGCACCCCGTCTCTGTACCTCGAGGCGGGTGCCATACATGGTACGGTGCTTTGTCATGAAAGCCACCCGTTGGTTTATATGGAAGACGTGGGCCGCCATAACGCAGTCGACAAGATCGCAGGCTGGATGCTCTCCGAGAGTGCGAGCGCGTCTGACAAGATCCTCTATACGACCGGTCGTTTGACCTCGGAAATGGTGATCAAAACGGCGATGATGGGCATCCCAGTTCTCGCTTCGCGATCGGGATTCACCGCCTGGGGCGTCGAGATCGCGCGCGAGGTTGGTTTGACCCTGATCGGCCGGATGCGCGGGCAGCGGTTTGTGTGTTTGTCGGGCGAAGACCGATTGGTGCGCGATGTTGATCCGTCGAGCGTGGCGATTGAGGACAAAAAACATCGCAGGAAAAGTGCCGATGGCTGAACAGTCGCAAAAACCGCTGGGGGTTATTCTGGCAGGCGGCCTCGCAACGCGAATGGGAGGCGGCGATAAAGGGCTGTTGCAGATCGGCGGGCAGAGCCTGCTGGATCGGGTGATAGACAGGCTGCGCCCTCAGGTCGGCGGGCTGGCTTTGAACGCCAACGGCGATGCCGAACGGTTTGCCCGCTTGAACTTGCCGGTTGTTTCGGACTCGATCGAGGGCTTTGCAGGGCCGCTGGCCGGCGTTTTGGCCGGGCTTGATTGGGCCGCTGAACAGGGCGCTCAATCTATCGTGACGGTTGCGGCGGATACTCCGTTCTTTCCGCATGATCTTGTGGCGCAACTGGTGCACGCATCCGAAGGTCAGAAATACCCCCTTGTTCTGGCAACCACCCCGCGCACGGGTGACGAGGCTTTGAAATCCGGTGGCGGCAAGCGGGTCAATCGGCACCCGACCTTTGGGCTCTGGCCGGTGGCATTGCGCGATGATCTGAGGGAGGCGTTGAACGCTGGATTGCGCAAGGTTGTCCTGTGGACTGACCAGCATGATGGGCGAGAGGCGCTGTTTTCGGCCCTGCCGTTTGATCCGTTCTTCAACGTCAACACTCCCGATGATCTGACCCGCGCTGAAACCTTGTTGGAGCAAGTATGAGGGTCTACGGCGTCACCGGTTGGAAAAACGCGGGCAAAACCGGCCTAGTGGAACGGCTGGTGGCTGAAATCACCGGACGTGGGTATACCGTTTCCACCGTTAAACATGCGCATCATTCCGTCGACGTCGACCAGCCGGGTACCGACAGCCAGCGGCATCGCGCGGCGGGTGCGTCCGAAGTGCTGTTGGCATCCGGCCAGCGGATCGCACTGATGCAGGAGTTGCGCGGTGCGCCCGAGCCGAAGCTGGACACCTTGCTGTCGCGTTTGTCTCCGGTCGATCTGGTGTTGATCGAAGGCTTCAAACGCGAGCGTCACCCCAAGATCGAAGCGTTTCGCGCAGAACCCGGAAATCCGCTGATCGCCACGGATGATGACACGGTTCGCGCGGTTGCAAGTGATACGCCTTTGGAATTGGATTGCCCGGTGTTTGATCTGGATGATACGGCGGCCATTGCAGATTTTATCTTGGAAGAGGTCGGATTATGAGCACGCCGGATATCTCACCTCCGCCCTTGCGCAATGATTGTTTCGCCTTGCCTGCAGGGGTGAACTGGACACCCGTTGATGAGGCTCTGGCGCTTTTGCGAGACAGATTGTCGGTGGTAGCTGGGGTTGAAAACGTGCCCGTGATGCGGGCGGCGGGCCGAGTTCTGGCGGTGGACGTGTCGGCCAAACGATCAAACCCGCCTCAGCCCAACACCGCTGTCGATGGGTACGGATTTGCCGGTCCGGTGCCGGACGGACCCTGTGTCATGCCTTTGGTAGAGGGCCGGGCGGCCGCGGGTGTACCCTTTGACGGTGAGGTCCCAGAGGGCCATGCGATACGCATTCTTACCGGAGCTGCACTGCCAAAGGGTGTTAATACGGTCATATTGGAAGAGGATGTGACCTTTGATCAGGGGCACATTGCATTCCGAGGTCCGTTGAAACAGGGCGCGAACACGCGAAAGGCAGGCGAAGACGTGGTTGAAGGCGCGCTGACCTTGCCAGTTGGGCGGCGTTTAACACCAACGGATCTGGCGCTTTTGTCGGCGGTTGGTCTGGCTGAGGTTTCCGTCCGCAAGGTTTTACGCGTCGGAGTGCTATCGACCGGGGATGAGTTGGTCGAGCCGGGTGACAGCGCCGGACTGGGGCAGATTTATGATGCCAATCGTCCGATGCTGCTGTCGCTGGCCGAGCGGATTGGATTCAAATCGGTTGATCTTGGGCGCGCCGAGGATGATCGCGCGGCGCTGAAACAGCATTTGGATCGCGCGGCTCAGCAAGTGGATGTAATCCTTACCAGTGGCGGGGCCTCCGCCGGCGATGAAGATCACGTCTCGGCTTTGTTGCGAGAGGCCGGGGCGATGCAGGAATGGCGCATCGCACTAAAACCCGGGCGGCCTTTGGCGCTGGGCATGTGGGATCAGACACCGGTGTTTGGCTTGCCGGGCAATCCGGTGGCAGCACTGGTTTGCACGTTGATCTTTGCCTGCCCGGCACTGAACCTGCTGGCCGGTGCAGGCTGGCAAGAGCCGCAAGGCTTCGACGTGCCCGCCGCGTTCGAAAAGCGCAAGAAACCGGGGCGTCGGGAATACCTGCGGGCGCGCATCCGTGAAGGACAGGCCGAGGTATTCCATTCGGAAGGATCTGGCCGGATCAGCGGGCTGAGCTGGGCCGAAGGCTTGGTCGAAATCGAGGACGGTGCCCGCGATATCAAGCCCGGCGATCTGGTGAGGTTCATACCCTACGGAAGTTTTGGGCTTTAATCGAACGTCCCTGCGACACGCCCCACCAGCATGAAGGCACGTGCTGTGCGGGTTTCGCCCAGGGCTGTAAGCTCGGCATCGCTGGCATTAGGTTCGAACTCGACGATCATATGGTCAAAGCGGCGCAGGAAATGGTGTGCGGCATCGCGAAAGATCGGATCCTGTTTCATCCGCGCCGCAGTCAGCGCCAGTGACGAACGGTCCCGAATGCCACCCAAGGCAGCCACCGACCGCCCGCGCGCGCCTTGGGCAAATTGCCGCCAGACTTCGGGTCGGGCCATATCGGGGCGCAGGTCATCCATATAGATGCCTTCCTGGCTGAGAAGGGTCAGAACATCTTGTGAGGCCTGCACAAGTTTCGAGGTCTTGCGATCTTTCAATGCAAGCCGCAGCGCGTTAAATCCCTCGGCATCGCTTTGTGTCTCGGGGAAGTTCAGGGCGCGGATAAAGATGTCGGTGGGCAACGGGGGCGCCATTTCTTCCGCTGAGGTGCCAAGTTCCAACGAAGTCTGATTGGCCATGTCCGGCGCGGGCCTTTGGGTGCGTCCGGGTTCACCGCGATTGGTCGAAAATGTCGCCAGCGCGCTCTCGGTCTTTTTTGCGCTTTCGGCGATTTCATCCAGTTTCTTGCCGACCGTCGGTTCATACGTGCTGGCCGCGCGTTGTTGCTGAACGACATAGCTGTTGCGGATCGCATCGATGGCTGTCTGCAGGCGGGCGCTTTCTTCGCGCATCACGCGGCTGGCGCGCATCGCGAGGGCTGCGACCCAGATCATTGCGACCGGCATGAACACCGCCAGGAAGGTGACGATGAACCCTCCTTGTTGCCCGCCGGGCAGTACCAGAAACACGACCGACACCACCAGCCAGATCAGGCTGAGAACAACTGCTGCAATCTCGATCTCGGTGACCGAACGGTGCGCCGGACGGTCGTAGATACCCAGCGAGGTGGGTTTCTCGGGTTCTTGCTCAGGTTCAGACCCTGACATGACAAACGCTCCGGTCAGGCGTATTCGATACTCAGAACTTCATAAGAGCGCACGCCTCCGGGGGTGCGGACCTCGACACTGTCGCCTTCTTCTTTGCCAATCAGGGCGCGGGCGATGGGGGATTTGATGTTCAGAAGGCCCGCTTCGATATTGGCCTCATACTCACCCACGATCTGCCAGGTCTTTTCTTCGTCGGTATCTTCATCCACCAACGTGACCTTCGCGCCGAACTTGATGGCCCCTGACAGTTTGGCCGGATCAATGACATCTGCCAGCGACAGGATGCCTTCAAGCTCTTTGATGCGGCCTTCGATAAAGCCCTGCTTTTCGCGCGCCGAGTGGTATTCGGCGTTTTCTTTCAGGTCGCCCAGTTCGCGGGCTGAGGCAATCGCCTCGATGATCGCCGGGCGCTCGATGGATTTCAGATTCTTCAGCTCTGCCTCGAGCGCGGCATTGCCCGAAGGCGTCATGGGGATCTTTTCCATTGTCTTGTCGTCCACGCAGAAATTGTTACGCCCCGCCGCACAATAGCGTCGGGGCGAAGGATGGGTTGGCAATTACCTGACCCAAATGAGGCGTGAATTGCAAGAGGGGAGGTGTGCGTTGTCAGTAAACTCGCAACTTAGCGCCGCCGTTCCGGGGGGCGGGTGCGCCTGTGGCGCTGTCCCAACAATTCCCCATTTCGCCAGCGGCTGGCTTCGTGCCCAAGCCACAGCATCTCAATCATACTGAACCACTTCGAATTCGATGCCATTGTCATCTTCGAAATAGAACCGCTTGCCTGGCTCATAGTCTGCGTGGTTGTGCGGTTCAAATCCCGCTTTGCGGACCTTTTCCTCGGTGGCGTCGATATCCTCGACCAGCACACCTACATGGTTCAAGCCGCCCACGTAATCATAGCTGCTTTCGCCTGATGGCTTGGGATCGCCGGGGGCGTAGAGTGCCAGATAGGTATGCGGGCTGCCCACATGCACCGTATAGCCACCGGCAATGGCGGGGCCTTCCCAGCGTGTTTTCCAGTCGAAGACTTTCTGCATCCACGCCGCAGATGCCTTTGGGTCGCGGACCGTGAAATTAGTATGTTCCAGCGTCGCCATCATGGGATTCTCCTTCCAATTTGAGGCTTGTCCCGACTCACTGTAATTTCTAAACCTAACTTTAGGTCAAGAGATTTCTTTGGGAGGATGTAATGGTTGTTTCGGAAGGTCTGGCGATTGGAGCATTGGCCCGGCGCACCGGGTTGGCGGTGTCGGCGATCCGATACTACGAGGCGCAAGGTTTGATATCTCCATGGCGTAACGCGGGTGGGCAGCGGCGTTATCAGCGCGCCGATATCCGACGGCTAAGCTTTGTGATGATCGCGCAGCAATTCGGTCTGACTTTGCCCGAGATCCGCGAGGTATTGTCGGGCTTGCCAGGAAACCGCACACCGACGCCTCAGGACTGGAAGAGTATCAGCGAACGGCTGCGCACGCATCTGGATCAGCGAATCGATACGCTGATGCGACTGCGCGACAATCTGGATGGATGTATTGGTTGCGGCTGCCTCAGCCTGCCGAAATGCAAGCTTTACAACCCCGATGACAGGGCCAAATCCCATGGTAGCGGTCCCAGATACCTTATGGGGGACGCACCCGAAGCCTGAAGTGTCGAATAGCGGCGTTGTTACGCCGTGTTTCGATTGACCAAAGTCTTTATGACCATGTAATCAGCCGTGAAACAATATTGCGCCGACCGCATGAAGAAAGCGCCAATTCGGAAAGTTAGCTAAGGAGCCCGCGATGGCCGAGATTGAACGCGAAGCGATGGAATATGACGTGGTGATCGTGGGTGCTGGCCCTGCGGGCCTGTCTGCGGCCATCCGTCTGAAACAGCTGGATGCCGACCTGAACGTCGTGGTTCTAGAGAAGGGTTCGGAAGTGGGTGCGCATATCCTGTCGGGTGCGGTGCTGGACCCTTGTGGTCTGGATGCTCTGATCCCCGATTGGAAGGAAAAGGGTGCCCCGCTGAACGTGCCTGTGCATGAAGACAATTTCTACATGCTGGGCGAGGCTGGCAAGATCCGCATCCCCAATTTCCCGATGCCGCCGCTGATGAACAACCACGGCAACTACATCGTCTCGATGGGCAATGTCTGCCGCTGGATGGCAGAGCAGGCCGAAGAACTAGGCGTCGAAATCTTCCCCGGCATGGCCTGTTCCGAGCTGGTCTACGGTGAGAACGGTGAAGTCAAAGGCGTTGTAGCCGGTGTATTTGGTCTGGAGCCAGACGGATCCTACGGTCCCAACACCGAACCGGGCATGGAACTGCATGGTAAATATGTCTTTCTGTCGGAAGGCGTGCGCGGCTCACTGTCCAAGGAAGTCATCGCCAAATACGACCTGTCTGCCGGTAAAGAGCCGCAGAAATACGGCGTTGGCATGAAAGAGATCTGGGAGATTGATCCAGCCAAGCACAAAGAAGGCAGCGTCACGCACACCATGGGCTGGCCGCTGGGCAGCAACGCGGGTGGCGGGTCGTTCATCTATCACCTTGAAAATAATCAGGTCTATGTCGGTTTTGTGGTCCACCTTAACTACAAGAACCCGCACCTGTACCCCTACATGGAATTCCAGCGTTTCAAGCACCACCCGATGGTGGCCGAGCTGCTGAAAGGCGGCAAGCGTGTGGCTTACGGCGCCCGCGCGATCACCGAGGGTGGCTACCAGTCGATGCCGAAACTGGTCGCACCGGGTGTTGCGCTGTTGGGTTGCTCGGCCGGGATGGTCAACGTGCCGCGCATCAAGGGCAACCACAACGCGATGCTGTCAGGCAAGGCCGCGGCCGAGGCCGCCTATGACGCCATCAAGGCCGAGCGTTCGGGTGATGAGCTGACCGCTTATGAGGCCAACGTTCGCGATGGTGCAATCGGCTCGGATCTGAAGAAGGTGCGCAACGTCAAACCTCTTTGGTCGAAATACGGCCTGACCGCCAGCCTGGTACTGGGCGGTATGGACATGTGGACCAATACGCTGGGCTTCTCGCTGCTGGGCACGCTGGGCCACGGCAAGAACGACGCGGAATCGACCGAAGATGCCAGCAAGCATCAACCCATCGACTACCCGAAACCTGATGGCACACTGTCCTTTGACCGCCTGACGAACGTATCGTTTGCGGCCACCAATCACGAGGAAAGCCAGCCTTGCCATCTGAAACTGGCCGACCCGGATATCCCGGTTAAGGTCAACCTGCCCAAATTCGACGAGCCGGCGCAGCGTTACTGCCCCGCAGGCGTCTATGAGATGGTCGAGGATGAAGACGGGCCGCGATTCGTGATCAACTTCCAGAACTGTGTTCACTGCAAGACCTGTGACATCAAGGATCCCAGCCAGAACATCACCTGGACTACACCGCAGGGCGGCGACGGGCCGAACTACCCCAATATGTAGGCAAGAACACGGGCGTTGGCAGGGTCGTGAAGGCTCTGCCATTGCCTCTCGCCCAGCAAAGCCCTAGCTTGTCGGTCAGTCAACGACAGCAAGGCAGATTATCAGTGGTTTCCCTGGTTCGACGTGCGGCACTGGCCGTGATCCTCAGCTCTTCAATTGCGCTCCCTGCGGTATCGGATACCGGATCGGGGTCGTATCTGGCTGGACGTCAGGCGATTTATCAGAGCGATTATCCCGCTGCCGAGCGTTACTATGCGCAGGCGCTGCGCGCTGATCCCCAAAATCCGAAACTGCTGGAAAACGTGGTCGTCGCCCGGCTCGCTTTGGGTGAGATTGAGCGGGCCCTGACCGTCGCCGAAGTTATCGAGGAAAATGAACTGCCCAGCCAGGCCGCTCGGATGGTGATCGCCGCCAATCTGGTGGCAGATGGCAAGCTGGATGAATTTCTGGCCCGCGATCCTGAAACGCAAGGGGTTGGACCGCTGGTTGATGGCCTGATGATTGCTTGGGCTCATATGGGGCAAGGCGCCATGACCAAAGCGATGGAACAATTTGACGTTGTTACCACGCAGGAAGGTCTGAAAGAATTTGCACTTTATCACAAGGCCATGGCGTTGGCGTCAGTCGGAGACTTTGAGGGGGCCGAGGCGATCCTTGCCGCAGATGATGGCCTGGTCGCCCGTTTTTCACGCCGGGCTGCGCTGGCGCGTGCCGAAGTGCTGTCGCAGCTGGATCGCAACGACGATGCGCTGGAATTTCTGGATAACGTCTTTGCCGCCGGCAGTGATCCGACCATCGAAGGTTACGTCACTCGGCTGTCTGATGGCGAAACGCTGCCCTTTACCCATGTCCGTTCTGCACAGGATGGCATGGCCGAGGTTTTCTTCACCGTTGGCGCTGCGCTGAGTGCGGAGGCCGCGCAGGATTATGTTCTGCTATATGCCCGCGTCGCGGCCTTTCTGCGGCCTGACCATATTGATGCGCTTTTGCTAAGCGCTGAGTTGTTGGATGGGCTGGAACAATATGATCTGGCGGTTGATGTCTATCGGCAGGTGCCTCCGGACAGCAGCGATTATCATGCCGCCGAGCTGGGGCGCGCCGAGGTCCTCAGTCGCTCTGACAGAAAAGAAGCTGCCGCCGAAGTCCTGCAAAACCTTGCCGCTCAAAGCCCCGATTTGCCCGGTGTGCATGTAGCTTTGGCCGACCTGCGGCGCCAGCAAGAGGATTACGCGGCAGCGGTCGCCTCTTACGACAAGGCGATTGGCCTGACGGAAGAGGGTGCAGGCGGAAACTGGTTCCTGCATTATGCCCGCGGGATATCGCATGAACGTCTGAAGAACTGGGACGAGGCCGAGGCCGATTTCCGCCGCGCGCTTGAGTTGAACCCGGACCAACCACAGGTGCTGAACTATCTCGGGTATTCGCTGGTCGAGCGGCGCGAGAAATTGGACGAAGCGTTGAATATGATCGAACGCGCAGTCGCAGCGCGCCCTGACAGCGGCTATATCGTTGACAGCTTGGGCTGGGTGTTGTTCCGCCTGGGCCGGTACGACGAAGCAGTCGACCACATGGAGCGCGCCGTTGAACTGATGCCGGTCGATCCGGTGGTAAATGACCATCTGGGCGATGTTTACTGGGCCGTAGGTCGCGGGCGTGAAGCCGAGTTCCAGTGGAAACGAGCACTATCTTTCATTGATCCTGAAGATACCGACGGTGAAGCCGATCCTGAACGCATCCGCCGCAAGATTGAAGTCGGATTGGATGCGGTTCTGGCCGAGGAAGGTGCCGAACCCCTGAAGGTCGCCAATGAAGGCTGAGGCATTTGCCCCCGCCAAGATCAACCTGACCCTGCATGTGACCGGCCAACGCGCGGATGGCTATCATCTGCTTGATTCGTTGGTGGCCTTTGCCGATGTTGGGGATCAGTTGAGCCTCAGTTCCGACCCCGAGCTGTCTCTGTCGGTCACGGGTGAGTTTTCGGATGGCGTACCGACCGATGATCGCAATCTGGTCTGGCAGGCCGCGGAGGCCGCAGGCTGGACCGGTCGCATTCATCTGAACAAACAACTGCCGCACGGTGGCGGTGTCGGGGGCGGCTCCTCGGATGCTGCGGCGGTTTTGCGCACCGTGAAGAAGGGGGGAGAGTGGCCCGATAGCGTGTCGCTGTCGCTCGGCGCGGATGTCCCGGTATGCATACATGCTGCTGCAGCGCGTATGCGCGGGATTGGTGAACAGATTGAGCCGATGGCGTTGCCGCCCCTCCCGGCGCTTTTGGTCAATCCGGGTATTGAAGTTCCCACCGGCCCGGTGTTTTCCGCTTTGCACAGCAGAGACAACGCACCGATGCCTGCTGAGATCCCTGCATTCAAAACACCGGAAGACTGCGCCACGTGGTTGCAGGTTCAGCGGAATGATTTAGAGGCACCTGCAATATCTGTAGCGCCGGGCATTGCGGAGGTCATAGCGGCGTTGGAAGGCACCCGAGACGCGTTGATGGTTCGTATGTCGGGTTCAGGCTCAACCTGTTTCGCACTTTATCCAACGCTCAAAGCAGCCCATTTTGCCGCCTATGAGATCGGCGCGGCCCAACCCGGCTGGTGGTGCCGCGCAACGACGCTCAGTTAAGGCGCGATACGACGTAATCGGCCAGATCGCCTAACAGGGTGCGGATTTCGTGATCCGGAAGAGGCGCCAGCGCAGCCTTGGCCTTGGCCGCCCAACCAAACGCATCCGCGCGGGTTGCATCCAGCGTGCTGTATTTGGCCATCAGCGACAAAGCGTGATCCAGATCACCCTCTTCCTGCCGCCCGCGACCGATCGTCCGTTCCCAAAACGCGTGTTCCTCGGCAGTTGCCTGAGCCACGGCTTTGATCACCGGTAGGGTCAATTTGCGTTCACGGAAGTCGTCGCCGACGTTTTTGCCTGTGGCCGCACTATCGCCCTGATAATCCAAAAGATCATCTGCGATCTGGAACGCGATTCCAAGCGCGTCACCATAGTCATACAGCGCCTTGACCTGCGCCTCGGTCGCGCCTGCGATCACACC
Source organism: Ruegeria sp. C9 (assembly GCF_056537585.1). Classification (NCBI taxonomy): domain Bacteria; kingdom Pseudomonadati; phylum Pseudomonadota; class Alphaproteobacteria; order Rhodobacterales; family Roseobacteraceae; genus Ruegeria; species Ruegeria sp. C9. Next base: position 183,217 of record NZ_JBQFRU010000005.1, on the reverse strand, counting down.
ACCCACTTCGGTTGCGGCAGAAAACAGCGCCGCTGTCTTACCGCGCACAACCTGCAGGTAGACACTTTCATCCGTGCCCAGATCGGTGGCCGCTGTCATCTGCAGCACCTCGCCTTCGGCAATTGTGGCCGATGCATTTGCAAGGATATCCAGAACCCGCAACGAACCGGTTTCGACCATCAACTGAAAGCTGCGGGAAAACAGGTAATCGCCAACCAGAACACTGGATTTATTGTCCCATAGTAGGTTTGCCGTCGGTTGCCCGCGCCGCTGCCCGCTTTCATCGACGACATCGTCATGCAGCAGGGTTGCGGTATGAATGAACTCGACCGTTGCAGCCAGCTTGACGTGATGGTCGCCTGAATAGCCGAACAGTTGCGCCGCCGCCAGGGTCAGCATCGGGCGTAGACGCTTGCCGCCCGCCTCGACCAGGTGCGCGGTCACTTCGGGAATGCGCGGGGCATGTTCCGACGCCATACGCGTCCGAATCAGCGTGTTTACTGCTGCCATTTCGCCCGCAAGCATCTCTGCCAGACGCTCATGCGGTTTCGAGATCGTGCTGACGTTCATCACTCTCCTGATACAAGGCTCGACATCCCTGTCACCTTGCCCTTACATCCATCCCCATGAAAGAACTATTGCGCAGCACCGATCCGACAATCCTAGCCTTTGCAACGGCTCTCCTTGAGGGCGAGGATATAGACTGCTTTCAGATGGACGTAAATATGAGCATCCTAGAAGGCGGCATCGGAATCTTTCCCCGTCGCCTAATGGTGCGGGCAGATGATCTGACCCGCGCCGAACGGGTCATGCGTGATAACGAGATCCCGCTGGGGCGATGAGCAGCTTTTCCGACAGTGATCTGACCTGCAATGATTTTCTGGGCGGGCGTGTGCGTCTGTGGCAGCCGCGTTCAGGATATCGTGCAGGGGTCGATCCGGTCTTACTGGCGGCATCGGTCCCGGCACAAGCTGGCCAGTCGGTGCTGGAATTGGGCTGCGGGGCAGGGGCTGCTATTCAGTGCCTAATGGCGCGAGTGCCGCACCTGAAGGCAACTGGGGTTGAACTGCAGGCTGGCTATGCAGATCTGGCCCGCCGCAATTCGGAACAAAACGCAGCGATCACCGTGGTTGAGGCGGATTTGAACGCACTACCGAATGATCTGCGACAAGAACAGTTCGATCATGTGATCGCCAATCCGCCCTACTACCGGGCAGGCGCGCACAGCCCTGCCACCGACGCTGGACGGCAGATCGCACTGGGTGAAGACACGCCGCTTGAAGACTGGATCAATGTCGCCGCCCGACGTCTGGCGCCGCGCGGATATCTTCACATGATCCAGAGGGCAGACCGGCTGCCCGATATGCTTGCGGGGTGCGCGGGCCGCTTGGGCTCGATTCAGGTGCTACCTCTGGTCCCCCGTGCGGATCGCGCGTCCGAGCTGGTGATTTTGCGTGCCAGAAAGGGCGGGCGCGCCGCCTTTCGGCTACACGCACCGCTGATTCTGCACCTCGGTGACCGGCACGTAGAAGACGGCGAAAGCTATACCCCAAAGGTTTCGGCGGTGTTGCGCGATGGGGCGGATTTGACCGGGCACTTTGCCTGATCGGCAATGACCAGCCGAATTTGTCGGATTTATTATAGAATTCGTGCGTCTGCAGCGTGACAGGCTGGAAATGATGTGATCAACTTCTTACGTGACACTTACAAACCAGAGAAGGAGGACCGCCATGAGCGTGAGCGCACATCTGACGGAGTTGAAGAAAAAACACGAAATTCTCGGTCTTGAAGTGGAAGAAGCGCAACGCTCACCTGGTATTGACGATCTCCATATCGCACAGCTGAAGAAGCAAAAGCTGAAGCTAAAAGAAGAGATCGAGCGCCTGTCGACCTAAGGTTCTAGGCCTTCAGGCTGGCGCGGGCCGCGATGGCAGCGCCACCGGTGACAAACAAGGCCGCGATCGCCAGGCCCCAGGACGGGGCGGCGATCCCGGCCAGAACCAACACAAGCGTCGATAGCAAAGGTGCCGCGTATGAGGCGGTGCCCAGTATTTGAATGTCCCCGCGCTTGACGCCGATATCCCAGACATAGAACGCCAGCCCAACCGGTCCCAGGCCAAGTGCAAAGGTCGAGGCCCAGCCAAATGTGCCTTGCGGCCAGATCGTTTCTTCCACCGTGAAATGCAAGGCCCATGAGGCGATCGCCGTCAAAATGCAGAACACCGCGACCGAACTTGTCGGCACATCACCCAGCCGTCGCGATAGAACCGAGTAGCTGGACCATGTAAGCGCGCACAGCAAGGCCAGCCCGTAGCCGGGCAGATGCTGGACCTGAAACCCTGCGCTGCCACCACCCGTGATGATGACGGCGGCTCCAGCAAAGCCAAGGCAGGCTCCGATAAGGTGACCAGGTTTCAGATGTTCTCCGGGCAGCAGACCTGACAGAAGAACGATCAGCAAAGGCCAGAGATAAGCGATAAGCCCAGCCTCGGCTGCAGGGGCCATGCGAAGGGCTGAAAAGTACAGCGCGTGGTAGCCAAAAAGGCCAATTGATCCAAGCAGGTATGTCGTCCACGCGACCCGGCGCAGTTGAACCAGCCCGCCGCTGGCGAATGTCCAAATCAGACCCAGCGTACCGCCGATGGTAAAACAGATCGCGTTCAACAACAAAGGCGGCGTCGGGGCCGAACCCACAGTGAACAGCGCCAGCAGAGACCACAGCAAAACGGCGACAAAACCAATCGCGGTCGCGCCCATTCTGCTCATTCACCAGCTACCTTCTCAACAGGGATGATTTCAAACTCATCCGATATATGCGCGGTCTTTTCAATCTCGGAAATGAACCAGTCGCGGAACGCTGCGATCTGCGGTCGCTTCTCTGCCCCTTGCAGGCAGAGGAAACGAAATCGCCCGGCGGTCTCCAGTGCCACTTTGAACGGCGCGACCAGTCGCCCTTCGGTCAGGTCTTTCAGGATCATGGCGCGCCGCCCCAGAACCACGCCCACCCCGGCCACGGCAGCGTCGATGGCGTGATCGGCGTTCGAAAAATGCGCCCCATGGGTCGGAGTGAAATCCAATCCAACCGCACGGAACCACGCGGGCCAGTCGCAACGCGGCTTGAGGAAACTGATCGAATCGTCGTGGATCAGGGGGGCGTCGCGCAACGACGCAGGCGTGGGGAATTGTTCGGCCAGCTTCGGGGTCATAACCGGTGTCAGCCACTCCTTGCGGACGGGAACCGAATAGAGCCCCTCATCCGGCCCATAGCCAAAGCGGATCGCCACGTCCACGTCATCCCGTTCAAGGTCCATGTTGCGCAGAGTGGCCGAGAATTTCAGGTCAATCCCCGGATTTGCACGGGCGAACTCATAAAGGCGCGGAGCCAGCCATTTTGCTGTCAGGGCAGGGCCTGCTGTAACCGTGAGGCTTGTTTCATCCTGCAGCCTCCGCGTCGCTTGCCACGCGGCTTGCAGGGCGGCAAAGCCATCTGCTGTTCCGGGTGCCAATGTGCGCCCAGCTTCGGTCAGCTTGACAGCGCGATTGAGCCGGCGAAACACGGGGTGGCCCAGATGCTCTTCTAACGACTTAATTTGAAAGGACAGGGCCGCAGGTGTCACATTCAGCTCCTCCGCCGCCTTGGTAAACGACATATGTCGTGCGGCGGCATCGAAGGCGCGCAAAGCAGTCAGCGGAGGCAGGCGGTCGGTCATGACGGTTAAGTTTTTCTGAACTGAAGGATCGAAAACTCTCGTTTGTGCAATTTAAAATCAAAGGCCATGTTAATGGCAAGACAAAACCAACTTGATTGAGAAGGGTTCAGCATGATCGAGATGACAACAAACCCAGCCATTCAGAACGCCATTCACCGCGCGCATGAAGAGCGCAGCAAGGCGGTTGTAGGATTCTGGTCCTGGCTATTCGGTTCCCGCTGATCGCAGCGCGCGTGATCTTACGGGATAAAAGAAGGGCCGGTCCTTGATGGACCGGCCCGTTTTCATTCTCAGGTCGTCGGTTTAGACGAAGAACTGTGCACCGTTTGCGGAAATGGTCGAGCCGTTGATGAACTGCGAATCGTCCGATGCCAGGAAGGCGACGCAACGCGCGATTTCTTCCGGTTCACCCAGACGACCAGCCGGGATTTGGCCGATGATCGATTCGCGTACTTTTTCCGGCACCGCCATAACCATTTCGGTCGCGATATAACCGGGGCAGATCGCGTTGGCCGTGATACCGGCCCGCGCACCTTCCTGCGCCAGAGATTTCACGATGCCCAGATCGCCCGCTTTGGTTGCGGCATAGTTGACCTGCGCAAACTGGCCTTTCTGACCGTTGATCGAGCTGATCACGATGATACGACCAAATTTACGCTCGCGCATACCCGGCCATACCGGGTGCACGGTGTTGAACACACCAGTCAGGTTGGTGTCGATGACCTGATGCCACTGTTCAGGTGTCATCTTGTGGAACGGTGCGTCGCGGGTGATACCGGCGTTGGCGACCACGATGTCGATCGGGCCAACCTCGGCCTCGACTTTTTCGATGCCCGCTTTGGATTCGTCGTAGTCCGCAACATTCCATTTATAAGTTTTGATACCGGTTTCGTCGGTGAACTTTGCGGCGGCTTCGTCATTGCCTGCATAAGTGGCGGCAACATTGTATCCTTCGGCCTTCAGCGCCTTGGAAATTGCTGCGCCGATGCCGCGGGAACCGCCGGTTACGAGTGCTGTACGTGCCATTTAGGACTCCTCCAAATTTAGTCGTCTTGGTAATTCTGTTACTCTGAGAGTTAAGGATGCGCAATATCGTTTCGTGATCGATCTTGTCTTTCTGTCCGGCGATATTGTCGCATCTAAGGGGTATGATCCGATTGTAACAAAAAAGGGCGCCCAGTGGACGCCCTTTTGTATTTAGTTTTCAGCGCACTTAGTCACGCTCCACACACAGGGCGACACCCATGCCGCCGCCGATGCAGAGGGTCGCGAGACCTTTCTTGGCATCCCGGCGCTTCATTTCGAACAGCAGGGTGTTCAGAACCCGGCAGCCGGACGCGCCGATTGGGTGTCCGATGGCAATTGCACCACCATTGACGTTTACGATCGACGGATCCCAACCCATGTCTTTGTTTACAGCGCAGGCTTGCGCTGCGAAGGCTTCGTTTGCTTCGACCAGATCCAGATCATCGACCGACCATCCAGCTTTCTCCAGCGCCTTGCGCGAAGCGTAGATCGGGCCAACGCCCATGATCGACGGGTCAAGTCCGGCGGTCGCGTAGGATGCAATTCGGGCCAAGGGCTCAATCCCACGCTTTTCGGCATTCTCAGCCGACATCAGCAGGGTGGCAGCGGCACCGTCATTCAGGCCCGAAGCGTTTGCGGCCGTGACAGAACCGTCCTTGGCGAAGGCGGGGCGCAGTTTGCCCATGGCTTCGATTGTCGCGCCGTGGCGGATGTATTCGTCCTTGTCCATCACGATGTCGCCCTTGCGGGTCTTGATGGTGAAGGGCACGATTTCATCGGCGAACTTGCCAGCGTTCTGGGCCGCTTCGGCTTTGTTTTGCGAGGCGACCGCAAATTCATCCTGCATATCGCGGCTGATCTGCCATTTCTCGGCGACGTTCTCAGCCGTTTGACCCATGTGATAGCCGTTGAAGGCATCCCACAGACCATCGCGGATCATCGTGTCGATGTATTTCATGTCACCCATCTTATGACCGGCGCGCAGGGCGGCGGCATGGGGCGACAGGGTCATGTTTTCTTGTCCACCAGCCGCAACGATGTCGGCATCGCCCAATTGGATATGCTGTGCACCCAGAGCAACAGCACGCAGACCCGAACCGCAGACCTGGTTGATGCCCCAAGCCGCGCTTTCCTGCGGCAGGCCCGCATTTATATGCGCCTGGCGCGCTGGGTTCTGACCTTGGGCGGCAGTCAGGACCTGGCCCATGATGGTTTCGCTTACTTCGCCCTTGTCGATCCCGGCACGTTCGACAACTGCTTCAAGGACGGCAGCGCCCAGATCATGTGCGGGGGTGTTCGCAAACGAACCGCTAAAGCTACCGACGCCCGTACGTGCGGCGGATGCGATTACTACGTTGGTCATAAAGTCAATCCTTTACCGTCATGGTCCTGTGGGAAATCTGACGGCGCGGTTTGAGGAGAAGTCTTCTCCGGGTGCAAGAGCGCCTCGTGATCCCCCGCTCAAGCATCTTCTGCAATAACGCAATGCTGCATCTGCAGCAACGGACAGCTTGTCTCAGAGTGAGCCTTGGCGGTGTTCCGCGCGACCAGCTGCTATCAACTGCCCGTTTTTGCAGCTTTTTCCGAGCTCCAGAGCGGAGTGACTGAAGGCGCCCCATATAGGAAGCCCTGCAGACAATCGACACCGTTTGCGATCAGGAAATGAGCATCTTCGTCACTTTCGACCGATTCGGCAGTGACAAGAATTTCGAATTCCCGCGCAACTGCAATCAGTGCGCGCACCAGCGATTGATTGTCGGGATTGCTGCTGATGCCCCTGATAAACTGCCCATCGATCTTGGCGGCATCGAACAGAAATTCACGAAAGTGGCGAAAGCCAAAGTTACTGGCCCCAAAATCATCCAGCGCAAAGGCGATACCGCGGGCTTGTTGGCGATCCATGAAATCTACCACCAGTTCGGGCACCTGCATCGCCGAAGATTCTGAGATTTCCAGAATCAACCTTTCGCCCAAGCTTGCGTCTTTTTTCAGAAACCTATCCAGCACACGCGACCAGTTGGAATAACCGATGGACCGCGCGGACATGTTGATTGACAGGCGGATGCCAGGGTTGCGGATCAGAGTGCGCAGCCCCATTTCAAGCGCGACGCAATCAAGGTCCCGGCCAATTGGCGTGTTTTCAACCTGTGGCATGAACTCGCGCGCGGGGATGACGCGGCCGGTTTCATCCAATACACGGATGAACCCTTCGTAGAACGCGATGCCCTGAGGAGGATGTGCTTGAACGACAGGCTGGAACGCCAGCCTGCATTGTCTATGCTTCACGGCTTCGGTCGCCATCTGTACCACCGATCGATCCCGTGAAGTGACGGCGGCGCTTAAGGGGTCGTCCGATCCCTCGGGCAGGTCTGCGCGTTTCCTGTTTCCCATGACGTACCGTTCCCCTGATCCCGATGATTTTGGCCGGGGCCAGTTTCAGGGAAGACAGGTAAAACCGGGGTTAACGCTCAAAATTTTATCGCAGGTGGCGGGGCGGAAGATCAGTGTGTTGATTGCCAAGCATGACGCAGCGAAGCAGCCGCACCGATAAGCGCTCCTAAAAGTCCCAGCGCGGCCATGACAAATCCCAGCCCCAATAGCGCGGGCATTGCTCCGTTGAGTGCGGCGGTCATTGTGATGACGAGGCCCAGCAAACCTGTGATCGTAGAAATTCTCATCAGCTTTGACATGCGGACCTCCGGAAATGCACTCTTAAAACATCTCAGGGGATATGGAGCGCTTGTGCCAAATTTCAAGCAAAGAAAAGGTCTTTTTGAGACCTAGGCCCGCTTGGCTGTGGAAGCAGGTGATTTGGTGCCGAACTGTTCGAATCCCGGTGTGCCGTGATCTTGCGGATGGCGGACAAGGTGCTTGGCCTTGATCTGTTGGGAATTGTCGCGGCTGCCATCGTGGCTATAGCCCGGAGGGGCAAAACAATAAGCCAGACGTTGGCGCAAGGTCAGGCCCGGTTGGGTGGCGTCCCGCCAGATTCCAACCCATTCATGAAACGCCACGCGCAGCGGATTGAACGTGCCGATATTGTGGACAAGCCCATAGTCGACCTTGTCATCTTCTTGCTCGGGGACAAATGTGCCGAACATCTTGTCCCAGATGATAAAGACACCCGCATAGTTGCAATCAAGATATCGCGCATTTCGCCCATGATGGGCGCGGTGGTGACTGGGCGTATTCATGACGGCTTCGAACCAGCGCGGCATTTTGCCGATCGCTTCGGTATGGATCCAGAATTGGTAGATCAGGTTCAGACCTCCGACGAACAGCACCATCGCCGGGTGAAAGCCTAGTAAGATTAGCGGCGCACGTACCACCATCATGAAGGTGAATGTATAGGTCCAGGTCTGCCGCAGCGCCGTTGTGAGGTTGTAATGCTGTGAGCTGTGGTGGTTCACATGACTGGCCCAGACCCAGCGAATGCGGTGCCCAAAGCGGTGCACCCAGTAATACCGCAGATCGTCCAGTACAAAGCACAAGATGATGACCGGGATCGAGGTCCCTAGGTTGAGCGGTGTGATCTGCCACAGCCACATGAAAAACGCATATGCGATGAAGCCCAGCAAAAAGCCCGAGGCGATATTGCCTGCCCCCATGATTAGCGAGGTCAAGGCATCGCGGGTTTCGTACCTACCGCCCCGGCCTTTGATCGCGATCCAAAGGAATTCGGCCAGAATGGCCGCGATGAAGAAGGGCACGGCCCATTGCACCGCGTCGGGAAAACTCACTTGATCGGTCATGCGGGATCCATCAGATTTTGCCAGTGCTGGCGTTCGGTCTCATCAAGGTGGACGATGACCCGAGGAGTGCTGAAATCGTGGAACAGGACTTCAAAGCCTTCGGGATGATCCAGCCAATCGAAATCTCGCAAATGGCGGGCCACGGTATCGGCACCAAAGGACCACAGCAGACCGGCTCCGGTTTCGGTTCGGATAAGGGCGGCGTGACCATCATGGGCAACGGTCACGTCAATGATGGAATCATCTGGAAAGTGACGCAGCCACTGTTCGTGCGCTGTCTCGGGCGTCAGCACTTGCAAGCGTGACTTGCCCGTCAGATGCAGCAGCAAGGCGACCCCGGCAATGCCGCCGACGACGAGGATCAATAGTATTTCCAGCGGCATTCCATCCTCCTGCAGATAACCTGCAAGCGGGCGATTTGTCTGTCAAAGGTGGCGTGGCGTCAGCCGCTTTCCAGGCTTTCCAGAATCTCATGCTGGACGATGCGTGCGACAAACGGCATTAACCCGTCAGGGCCAGAGGCCCGATCTTTGAGATGGATGCAGATATCGGGCCTGCGCGCGGCGATGATGCCAACCATTTCTCCGCGTATCTTGTCATCAAGACCCGCGCCCATGATCGCACAGGCGATGCGCGGTTCCGCGTCCAGCTGCCGCCGCACCTCATCCTGATCATGCGCGCCCAGCCACTGAATCGGCAGGTGATCCAGTTGTTGTGCCACGTTGCCGATTACATTCGGCAACCGCCCAATCAACAGAACTACCGGTTTCATCGGAGTCTCCCTTTCTTCCGGTCGCAAACGAAAACCGGCCCGTTGGGGCCGGTCTCATTCTAACACAGATTTTCTGCAAGAGCGCGCGGGACCTCAGCTATTGCCTTCGACAAGCGCTGAAATTATCGCCTTGGCACTGTCCGAGTTCCATTCTGCATCACCGATCAGGCGTGCGATCTCATTGCCATCGGGGTCGATGATCACAGTGATCGGCAGGCCAATCACTCCCATTTCGCGTGCAACCGCCTGTTTCGGATCCTGATGACGCGGCAAGTTGTCGATGCCGTTTTCGTCAAAGAACTTCTTGATCCCGGCAGGTGTGTTGCGACCGGTCGCCAGGGTCAGAACCTCGAATTTGTCACCGCCAAACTCCTGTTGCAGTTCAGCGATCTGAGGCATTTCTTTGCGGCACGGCGCACACCATGTGGCCCAGAAGTTCAGCAGCACATACTTGCCTTTGTAGTCGGCCAGCGATCCGGTGCCACCATCATCTTCTAGTTCAAAATCGACCACTTTGACCGGCTTGGGCTCACTATGCAGGATCAGCCGCTTCAGGCTGCCCTCACGCAATGGGCCAAGCGTTGCCGCATCTGTTGCCAAAGCGGCGTTTGCACCCAGCGCTAGGGCCATATAAAGGGGGATCAGACGTAACAGGCGCATATCAACTCCGGGTTTTCTTTCATGACCGATCAATCTTCGAACCAGATGTGGGGCGGCCGCTTTGCCGCTGGTCCAGACGCGATCATGGAGGCGATAAATGCCTCGATCGGGTTCGATCAGCGGATGGCAGCCCAGGACATCGCAGGCTCGCGCGCCCATGCCGCCATGTTGGCTGCCACAGGCGTTATTACTGATAGTGATGCGCACGCCATTCGGGAAGGCCTGCTCACCGTTTTGTCAGAAATTCAGAACGGAGAATTTCAGTTCTCGACTGCGCTGGAAGACATTCACATGAATGTCGAGGCGCGACTGAAAGAGGTGATCGGAGAACCCGCAGGCCGTCTGCACACGGGCCGGTCGCGAAACGACCAGGTGGCGACCGATTTCAAACTCTGGGTTCGCGACCAGCTAGATGCCGCAGAATCCGGTCTTCTGGCCCTGATCCGCGCGCTTTTGGCGCAGGCCGAGGCCGGGGCGGATTGGGTCATGCCCGGTTTCACCCATTTGCAAACCGCGCAGCCGGTGACATGGGGCCACCACATGATGGCCTATGTCGAGATGTTTGGTCGCGATCTGTCCCGCGTGCGTGACGCCCGTGCCCGGATGAACGAATCCCCCTTGGGCGCAGCCGCGTTGGCCGGGACCTCTTTCCCAATCGACCGCCAGATGACAGCTGAGGCGCTGGGCTTCGACCGCCCCGCAGCCAATTCACTGGACGCTGTCAGCGACCGCGATTTCGCATTGGAGTTCCTGTCGACCGCCTCGATTTGCGCCATGCACTTGTCGCGCTTTGCCGAGGAACTGGTAATCTGGTCCTCGGCCCAATTCCGGTTTGTATCACTGTCTGATCGCTTCTCGACTGGTTCATCAATCATGCCGCAAAAGAAGAACCCCGATGCAGCTGAGCTCATCCGTGCCAAGGTTGGCCGCATATTTGGTGCGAATACTGGCCTGATGATGGTGATGAAGGGGCTGCCGCTGACCTATTCCAAGGACATGCAGGAAGACAAAGAACAGGTATTTGATGCGGCAGATAACTGGATGCTGGCACTTGCCGCGATGGAAGGCATGGTCAAGGACATGACCGCCAATCGCGAAAGCCTGGCTGCCGCTGCCGGGTCTGGCTTTTCAACTGCGACCGACCTAGCCGACTGGTTGGTCCGCGTGCTGGGCCTGCCCTTCCGCGACGCGCACCATGTCACTGGATCGCTGGTGGCCATGGCTGAAAGCAAGGGCTGCGACCTACCGGATCTGACGCTGGAGGACATGCAATCGGTCCACGCGGACATCACCGACGACGTCTATTCTGTTCTTACCGTCGAAAATTCGGTAAACTCTCGCCAATCCTATGGCGGCACCGCACCGGATCAGGTGCGGGCCCAGATCAAGCGATGGAAGGCGCTGGTGTAATGCAGATACGACGGGTGGTGCTATTGATTGCGGTCGCAGCGGCCTTGGCTGGGTGTGGTGCCGATGGCGAACCCATACAGCCCACCATGAGCGCAAGCGTCGGCGTAGGCAGCAGCGGCACCTATGGCGGTGTTGGCGTTGGTCTCAGACGCGGTGGGCTGGGCGTTTATCTGGGGCTCTGAACTCCAAAATTGCAATTTGCTGATCGCACACCCATCTGCATCTGACACGTCCTGAATGACAAAGAGAAAATGCATGAGACCTGTCGGCCTGATCCTCTGCCTCGCCGTACTTGCAGCTTGCGACCCGTCAGGCGCACCCCGAACGGAACCAACGGCCGCACCTAGCGGGTCCGGGGTCTCGGTTTCAGGATATGCGAGGGTTGGCGCGTCAAAGACGTTCTGAACCGCGACGGTGACCACAACCCTACCGGAATCATTTGATCCACATACCTCTTTTGGTCTAAGCGCGCGGTATGGATCATTTTCTCTACCGCGACGGCGCGCTTTTCGCCGAGGATGTGCCAATCTCCGAAATCGCAGCCGCGGTCGGAACCCCGTTCTATGTCTATTCGACGGCGACGCTGCAGCGGCATTTCAAGCTGTTCGATGACGCGCTTGAGGGCACTGATCACCTTATCTGCTATGCGATGAAAGCGGCCAGCAATCAGGCCATCCTGAAGACGCTGGCGCAAGCTGGCGCGGGGATGGATGTGGTTTCGGGCGGGGAATATCTGCGCGCCAAAGCCGCAGGCGTACCCGGAGACAAGATCGTCTTCTCTGGCGTCGGCAAAACGGCGGATGAGATTCGCACCGCTCTGACTGGTGGCATTCGTCAGTTCAACGTCGAATCTGAACCCGAAATGCAGGTGATTAACGCGGTCGCAAAAGAATTGGGCAAGGTTGCGCCGATCACCGTCCGGGTGAACCCGGACGTGGATGCAAAGACCCACGCCAAGATCGCCACCGGCAAGTCCGAGAACAAGTTCGGCATCCCAATCTCGCGTGCGTCCGAGGTTTATGCGCTGGCCGCCAGCCTGCCGGGATTGGAGGTGATTGGGATCGACGTTCATATCGGCTCACAACTGACCGAGTTGGAGCCGTTTGAGCTGGCTTATAACAAGGTTGCTGAGCTGACCGAGCGTCTACGCGCTGAGGGACATAACATCCGCCGCCTCGATCTAGGCGGTGGTTTGGGTATTCCTTATGCCCGTTCCAACGACGCGCCTCCGCTGCCGGTTGAATATGGTGCGATGGTCAAGAAAACACTGGGCCATCTGGGCTGCGAGATCGAGATTGAGCCCGGTCGGCTGATCGCTGGCAATGCGGGTCTGATGGTGTCCAAGGTCATCTATGTTAAATCCGGCGAAGACCGCGATTTCCTGATCCTCGATGGCGCAATGAACGACCTGATCCGCCCCGCGATGTATGAGGCGTATCATGATATAGTGGCGGTCGAAGAACCTGCCGCAGGGGTCGAACAGCGCCCGTATGATATCGTTGGTCCGGTCTGTGAATCCGGGGATACCTTTGCAAAACAACGCAACATGCCGGCTTTGAAATCGGGCGATCTTATCGCATTCCGCAGTGCAGGTGCCTACGGTGCAGTCATGTCTAGCGAATACAATACGCGGCCCCTGATCCCTGAGGTTCTGGTGAACGGGGATCAATTTGCCGTAATTCGTGAACGCCCAAGCTTTGACGAAATCATAAACCGCGATACCATACCTGAGTGGCTTTGACGCGATAGGCGCGTCGGGCCGATCAGGAGGCCCGCCTTGCGCGACAACCAGACCTTGCCAATTCCAAGACTGTCCCTGTGGCTGACGCACGGGGGTATGCTGGCTGAGCAGGTGATGCGCGCCTTCTGGCCGTTCTTTTCTATTCTTATGGCGCTGCTGGCCGCCCTGATGCTGGGTCTGCACGATCTTGTGCGCATTGAAGCCGTTTGGATTTCTGCAGCGGTCGGATTGATTGCTTTAATTGCGACAGCGGTTTTGGGAATCAGACGGTTCCACCTGCCAACTCGGGCCGAGGCGCTGGTTCGGCTGGATGAAACCCTGCCCGGACGCCCGATACAAGCACTGATGGACGATCAGGCAATCGGTACGATGGATGCGGATTCGGTGGCACTGTGGCATGCGCACCAGACGCGCATGGCAGATCGTGCATCAAAGGCCGATCCGGTGAAACCCGACTTGCGGCTGGCGTCTCGCGATCCCTATGCGCTTCGCTATGCTGCCTTATTGGCACTCGTCGTTGCGGCTCTGTTCGGCTCGTTCTGGCGGATAGGCTCGGTCGCTGACATGACGCCGGGGACCGCTCAGGCGGGGCAGGGCCCGACTTGGGAGGGTTGGGTTGAACCGCCGCGCTACACCGGGCTGCCAACGCTCTATCTGGCCGATCAGACCGATCCAACATTGACAGTGCCCAAAGGCAGCCGCATCACGCTTCGATTTTATGGCGAAGTCGGCGCACATAGTCTGACGGAAACTTCGACGCCTCTGGGCACACAAGCCGCGACGGACCCGGAACAAGAATTTGTTGCGGAACGCTCGGGCCAGATGCGGATTGATGGCCCGGCAGGGCGCGATTGGGCGCTTGAGATCCTTCCAGACACTGCGCCCAGGATCGCGACGGCAGGAGTGGCGCAATCAGAGGCTGGCGGACAGATGAAGCTGCCCTTCGCTGCTGCGGATGACTATGGAATCGTCTCCGGCACAGCCCGGATTGAATTGGACCTGCCAGCGGTCAACCGTCAATTCGGTCTTGCGACCGAGCCTGAACCGCGCGAGATCATTACGGTCGAGTTGCCAATGCCGATTACAGGCGATCGGACCGATTTCACCGAAGACTTGATCGAGGATTTCTCGCAGCACCCTTGGGCACATTTGCCGGTAAAAATAACCCTCATGGCTATCGACGCGTCAGATCAAGAGACGGTGGCAGAACCTTATCTGACAGAACTGCCAGCCCGTAGGTTCTTTGACCCATTGGCTGCTGCGGTGACCGAACAGCGGCGCGATCTGCTCTGGTCGCGCGAAAATGCGCTGCGTGTATCGCAATTGCTGCGTGCGGTTTCGCACCTACCCGAGGACCTGTTCCGCTCAGATACAGCGTATCTACGTCTGCGTGTGATCCTGCGGCGGCTGGAGACCTTCGACAAATACAGCGCACTGAACGTCAAACAGCAGGAAGAAATTGCGCAAGCACTGTGGGATCTGGCGGTTCTGATCGAGGATGGCACGCTGGCCGACGCACTGGAACGGATGCGCCGTGCGCAGGAGCGTCTGACCGAAGCGATGCAGAACGGTGCCAGCGACGAAGAGATTGCCGAACTGATGCAGGAGCTGCGCGAAGCGACACAGGATTACATGCGGCAACTCCAGCGTCTGGCGCAGGAAAACGGTGAGACGCAGCAAGGACAGCAGGGCCAGAACGGCGAAACCCTGCAGATGACGCAGGATGACCTGCAGCGAATGATGGACCGCATTCAGGAGCTCATGGAACAAGGCCGCATGGCCGAGGCGCAGCAGGCATTGGAAGAGTTCCAGCAAATGATGGAAAACATGCGCGTCACACAAGGGCAGGGCCAAGGTGGCCAGTCCGAAGGACAGCAGGCCATGGAAGGGCTGGCAGAAACCCTGCGCGAACAACAGGGCCTCAGCGATCAGGCATTCCGCGACCTGCAGGAACAGTTCAACCCCGGTGCGCAAGCGGGCGAAAGTCAGGGAAATGAGGGCCGCAATGGTGGTCTGGGACGCGGCCAGAGCCATGAAGGCCAGGGCGGTCAGGGCCAGGGTCAGGATGAGGCTGGTGAAGGCCAGCAAGGTCAGGGGTCACTGGCGGATCGGCAGCAGGCGCTGCGGGATGAGTTGAATCGGCAGCAACAGGGTCTGCCCGGCGGTGGTACACCCGAAGGCGACGCTGCGCGCGAAGCATTGGGCCGTGCGGGCCGGGCCATGGACGACGCCGAAGACGCCTTGCGCAGCGATGATCTGGCCGAGGCGATTGACCGTCAATCCGAGGCGATGGAAGCCCTGCGCGAAGGCATGCGTTCACTGGGCGAAGCCCTGGCGCAGAACCAGCAGAACCAGCCGGGTCAAGGGACCGAGGCCGGCGACATGCAGGCCAATAACCGCGATCCATTGGGTCGTACGCCAGGTTCCGCGGGATCAATCTCGACCGACGACAACTTGCTGCAAGGCGAAGATGTATATCGCCGTGCGCGCGAGTTGCTGGATGAAATCCGCCGTAGGACCGGTGAACAGGATCGGCCTCAGATCGAGTTGGAATACCTCAAGCGATTGCTCGAAAGGTTCTAGTTCTGCCCTGCGCCCCCGGTCTGTGTCTCAAGCCAAAGGCGCGCTTGATCGACCAGTGAGACATATGATTTCAGCATCGGATCAGCCTGAGGAACCGCCTCGCTGATCTGATTGGCGTTTCCATATATCAGAAACAGAATGACGCCGATGATAATGATCAAGGCAAAGCCACGCAGAAACCCACCGGATTTGCGGGCCGGAGCAACGGCTTCAGCTTCGTCCGATGTCAAGTCGCTGCGCAGACCCGAGTTGATCGCCTCAACATCCGGCAGCTCATCTTTCTGACCTGCGTCAGCGGCGGTTTCAGTGGCCGAGGGCCGTTTCGGTTTGACTTTGGGCTCTTCAGGCGGATCCAATGCCAGATCAGGTTGGCTTTCCAGATTGCTGCCTTCACGCTCGCGCAGTTCTGCCTCGCGTGCAGCCTCTTCCTTGAGGATGCTGGATACCGCCGGGTCTACGTTTCCAACACTCAATTCCTCGGGCGCATCGGGTTCTGGTGTGTCTTCTGCCTTAACCTTTTCTGGCTCGGCCTTGGCCGTATCGGGTTCTGGCGCATCCTCTGACTTAACATCTTCCGGTTCGGCAAAGGCTGCCTGGATTGCAGTTGCAGATTTCGCTTCCGGCTCTGCTTTGCTGGCGACTGGATACTTTTCCTGAAACCAGGTCTCTTCGCAAGCCGAGCATTGAACTTCGCGCCCGTCCTCGGGGATCACTTCGTCCGGGACTTCGTACTGGGCGCTGCAATTCGGACACGTTAAACGCATTCTGCCTCCTGGCCTTCAAGGCTGGCCTGATAATAGTTTTTTCAGGGATGATATTCCGTTAAGACCCAACAGCAAAGCGTGTTTTCGGTTTCGCGGGCCAAGTGTCGCCAATTGGCCCCGCCCAAGGCATTGAATCCACCGCTGCGCTCGGGCAAGAGGTGAGCAGAATAAAGGGGGCAGGCGTGATCGAGCTGGAGAATATCAGCTATACCTACGGCGGTGGTGAGTTGCTAAGCGATGTTTCGCTGCAATTACAGCCCGGATCGTTCCACTTTCTGACCGGGCCTTCGGGTGCGGGCAAGACCACATTGCTGAAACTCTGTTATGGCGCGTTGTTGCCAACCTCGGGCAGGTTGATGGCCTTTGGTGAGGATATCGCCCGCATGGACCGCGATCAGATGGCGCTGCTGCGCCGCCGAATTGGCGTGGTGCATCAGGATTGCCGATTTTTGGATCACATGACGCTGGCCGAGAATGTCGCGTTGCCGCTGATGGTCTCGGGGCGCTCTGAAAATGGGCAGCAGGACGATCTGACCGAACTGCTTGGCTGGGTCGGGCTTGGCAGCAGGCTTGAGGCGCACCCGCCTGAACTATCGGGGGGCGAACGCCAGCGTGCCGCATTGGCCCGCGCAGTCATCCTATCGCCCGATGTGGTGCTTGCGGATGAACCCACCGGCAATGTGGACTGGGAGATGTCGCAACGACTTCTGCGCCTGTTGGTCGAATTGAACAGGATGGGAAAAACCGTGCTGATCGCCACCCATGACCTAAGCCTGATCCGCGCCGCCAAAAGCCAGGTTCAGGCTCGCGTTCTGCGCATCGCGCAGCGCCGGGTGCAGCTTGCGGGGGCGGATCTATGAGCAAGGGCACGATCCGCAATTTGCTGCGCCGTGACAGCCGCGCCGACCGGGTGGTGCCACCCACGGGCTTTACCGCGCAATTGACCCTGTTCGTGTCTGGTGCAATGGCCTTTCTGGCGGTTTTTGCGCTGGCTCTTTCTTTAGCCTCGGGCCGTGTGGCGGATCGTTGGGCTTCAGAGTTGGCGGGGGCAGCGACCTTGCGGATCAATGCCCCTGCAGATCAACGTGCGGCGCAAACCGAGGCTGCTTTGAATGTCCTCCAGCAAACGCCGGGTGTGGCTTCGGCTCGCGCGTTGACGAGCGAAGAGCAGGCCACACTGCTGTCACCCTGGTTCGGACCGGACTTGCCTCTGGACACTTTACCAATCCCGCAGCTGATCGAGATTATCGAAGGTGAGCCGGGTCTTGATGCGGCTGGCCTGCGGCTGCGGCTAGGGGCTGAGGTGCCGGGCGCAGTGCTGGATGATCACACTCGCTGGCGCGAACCATTGGTTGATGCGGCCAATTCACTGCGGCGTCTAGGCTGGATTTCGATCCTGCTGATCGGTGGCGCCACTGCCGCCATGATCACGCTTGCCGCCAACGCCTCGCTTGCCGCCAACGCGCAGATAATCGAGGTTCTGCGTCAGGTCGGCGCGCGGGACCGGTTCATCGCCGGAGCGTTCGTGCGCCGCTTTACGTTCCGGGCGCTGTTTGGAGCAGCAGTTGGCACTTTGCTGGGTATGACGGGTGTATTGTTGCTCCCTGAAGCCTCGGATGCGGGTGGTTTTCTCACTGGCCTTGGGTTTCAGGGTATCGGTTGGATCCTGCCCGTGCTGATCCCGGTATTGGGCGCGGCCGTTGCGTTTCTGGCCACATGGTCAGCCGCGCAGCGCAAGTTGAAGGAGCTTTCGTGATGTTCATGGCTATTCAATGGGTCCGGTCGCTGATCTTTATGATCACCATCTATGCCTGGATGCTGGTGCTGGGGCTTGTCTTTGCCCCCTATGCGCTGTTCGCCAAGCGTGGTGCATTGCGAGCATGCAAAACCTATGCGCGCACAACCAAGTGGTTGGCCCGCTGGATGGTCGGTATTCGCTGCGAAGTGCGCGGGGAAGTCCCACATGGCGAGGTTGTGATCGGCGCCAAGCACCAGTCGTTTCTGGACATCATTATAATCTTCGACGCCATCCCACACGGCAAATTCATCATGAAGCGAGAGCTTCTGTGGACGCCGGTCATTGGCATGTATGCGCGCCGTCTGGGATGTATCCCGGTCAATCGCGGAAAACGAGGGGCGGCGGTTGCCAAAATGGTCAAGGATGTTGCGCGCGAGTTCAGCGAACCCGGTCAGTTGGTGATCTACCCGCAAGGTACGCGCGTCGCGCCTGGGGTGCACAAACCCTACAAGGTTGGAACGGCGGTTCTGTATGAAGGGCTTGGGTTCCCGTGCGTGCCAGTTGCCACCAATGCGGGCGTCTTCTGGCCCAGAACCGGTGTCATGCGCAAGCCAGGCACCGCGATTGTCGATTTCCTTAATCCGATCGAACCCGGCGTTGCGCGGAATGCCTTTCTTGAGCAGCTGGAAAACGTGATTGAGACACGCTCGAACGAATTGATGAGAGAAGTGGGGTTTGACCCGGATGGAATTCGTTAAGGATATCACTGCCCTTGAGGCTCTGTATGGCACACCCGGCGCAGCCTCCATACGCAAAGTGGCGCGGCGGCTAACACCGCTCTACCGCAAATGGATTATGGCCTCACGCTTGTGTATCCTCAGCACCGTCGGCTCCGAAGGTGTCGATGGCAGCCCGCGTGGAGATGAAGGGCCAGTTGTGTTGGAACTGGACCAAGGCACCCTGGCACTGCCGGATTGGCGGGGAAACAACCGCTTGGATTCCCTGCGAAATATCGTACTCGATCCACGCGTCTCATTGTTGTTCATGGTGCCCGGTTCGAACAATGTGGTTCGGGTAAATGGGAACGCTCAACTGACTGATGATGAAGCCCTGCGCGCCCGGTTCGAAAAACACGGAAAACGCCCCGCAACCGTCATCGTAATCGAGATATCCGAGATTTACACACAATGCGCGCGCGCCCTGATCCGGGCCAGAACCTGGAGTGGCCACGATGAAAGCGAGGGCCTGCCGACGGCCGGCGAGATATTGTCGGAAATGACGTCAGGAGAGGAAGGCGGCGCGCAATACGATCAGGAATGGGGTGCCCGCGCCGCTAAAACCATGTGGTAGGCAAGGATGGCTCTGATTCAGCCGATCACATCACCGATCAGCATCTGCGGTTTGACATTGGTGAAGTTTGGCAGATCGGCCAGGACAGGGCCTGCCTTTGACATAGCGTCGTTCATGGCGTCCTGATCTTCAAATATGATCGTTGCGATCGCGTAGTGACCCGCCGCCTCATCCGGGCCTCCCGCAATGCCTTTGGTTACGACCGTACGTTCGATATGTGACCCCATGTGCTCGCCGACAAGCGGAAGATGTGTGCCGACATAATAGTCGAAATCGAAATGTGTTTCTGTACCTATGGGATAGATCACCTGTAAACTGACGCTCATCTGACTTCCTTTCCAAAAGCAATGGAGTCAGTAAACCGCGTCTGATCACCTGCCGCAAATGGTTTTGAGCGACACGGGGTGCCGCCCAAGGAGACTAGGTAGAGGACCTGCTCAGGTCGGGTCAGCTGTGAATTGGCCCGTCACCACAGGCGAGCGCCGCCTCGCGCACTGCTTCGGAATAGGTCGGGTGAGCGTGACAGGTCAGGGCCAGATCTTCGGCTGATGCGCCGAATTCCATGGCGACGCAAACCTCGTGGATCAGGTCTCCGGCCGCGGGGCCGATGATATGCGCGCCCAGAATGCGATCGGTTTCTTTGTCTGCCAGAATCTTGACGAACCCGTCGGCTGCGAAATTCGCCTTGGCCCTGCCATTACCCATGAACATGAACTTGCCAACCTTGTAAGCGCGGCCCTGTTCTTTGAGTGTCGCTTCGGTCTCACCGACATTGGCCACCTCGGGCCATGTGTAGATGACCCCCGGAATGACACCATAGTTCACATGACCATGCTTGCCTGCAACCTGCTCGGCGGCGGCCATGCCTTCATCCTCAGCCTTGTGGGCCAGCATCGGGCCTTCGGTCACATCGCCGATGGCGTAAATGCCCGGTACGTTGGTCTGCCAATCGCTACCGACCTTGATCTGGCCCCGCGGGGTCATCTCGACACCCAGAGCGTCCAACCCAAGCCCGTCCGAATAGGGCTTGCGCCCGGTGGCCACCAGCACGGTATCGGCATCGATGACATGCTCGCTGTCATCCTTGAGCAGCTTGTAGGTCACCTTGGCTTTGGTCTTGGTCGCTTCGGTCTTTTGCACCGCAGCGCCCATGACAAATTTCAGGCCCTGTTTCTTCAGGATGCGCTGGAAGGTCTTCTGAACCTCAGGGTCCATGCCCGGCGTGATTTCCTTGAGGAATTCGATCACCGTCACCTCTGCGCCCAAACGGCTGTAGACCGAGCCCAATTCAAGCCCGATCACACCGGCACCTATCACAATCATTTTCTTGGGAACTTTGCCCAGAGACAACGCGCCAGTCGAAGTCACTACGACCTTTTCGTCAACCTCGACGCCGGGCAGCGCTGACGGCTCAGAACCCGACGCGATAATGATGTTCTTGGTCTCATGGACCTCATCACCAACCTTGACCTTGCCCGCAGCAGGGATTGAGCCCCAGCCTTTCAGCCAATCGATCTTGTTCTTCTTGAACAGAAACTCGATGCCCTTGGTGTTGCCATCGATGACCTCGTCCTTGTAGGCCTGCATCTGCTTCCAATCGACCGAAGGTGACTTCCCCTTCAAACCCATCTTTGCAAAGTTGTGTTCGGCTTCGTGCAACTGATGGCTGGCATGCAACAATGCTTTCGAGGGGATGCAGCCCACGTTCAGGCAAGTCCCACCCAGCGTCTCGCGCCCCTCGACAACTGCGGTTTTAAGGCCCAGTTGGGCGCAACGGATGGCGCAGACATAGCCGCCGGGTCCGGCGCCGATTACGATGACGTCATAATTTGCCATTACATTCTCCTAAATCGACCGGGTGATCCGGCAGCGTCCCGATCCGGTGTGGTGGGTCGGGTACCTATATTTCAAACGGGTTCCAGCAGCTTGATCGAGATATGGGCTATCCCGCCCCGCTCGTGATGCATCGCCAACTCTTCCGACCCAAAAAACGCCTTTGCCTTATCCAGATTCATAACTTCGAACATCGCTATCGCATGATCCCGCTGATCTGGATCGCGCCAGACATGCAGGTCGCGGATACCCGCGGCCTTGCGCATCGGTTGATCCTCGCGGAACACTTTCAGCCAGGCATCGAAATCGGCCACATCGGCTTGCCACAGTACATGAGTCGCCATCTTAAAGATCCATCAGCAGACGGCGCGGGTCTTCCAGCGCCTCTTTTACGCGGACAAGGAATGTCACAGCACCCTTGCCGTCCACAATACGGTGATCATAGGACAGCGCCAGATACATCATCGGGCGGATTTTGATCTCACCATTGATGACCATGGGACGATCCTGGATCTTGTGCATGCCCAGAATGCCCGATTGCGGCGGGTTCAGGATCGGTGAAGACATCAGCGAGCCGTAGACGCCTCCGTTCGAGATCGTGAAAGTGCCGCCCTGCATTTCCGCCATCGAGAGTTTACCATCACGGGCGCGCTTGCCCTTTTCGGCGATGGCTTTCTCGATCGCTGCGAAAGACATCGAGTCCGCATCCCGGATGACTGGAACCACCAGCCCTTGCGGCGTACCTGCGGCCACACCCATATGCACGAAGTTCTTGTAGACGATGTCATTGCCGTCGATCTCGGCATTCACTTCGGGCACTTCTTTCAGCGCATGACAGCAGGCCTTGGTGAAAAAGGACATAAAGCCCAGACGTACGCCATGCTTCTTCTCGAACTGGTCCTTGTACTGGTTGCGCAGGGCCATCACCTCGGTCATGTCCACCTCGTTATAGGTGGTCAGGATCGCGGCGGTGTTCTGCGCGTCCTTCAGGCGCTTGGCGATGGTCTGGCGCAGACGGGTCATGCGCACGCGCTCTTCGCGGCTCGCATCCTCGGCAGCCACAGGCGCGCGCGGAGTTTGGGCAGCGGGGGCGGGCACAGCCGCCGCAGGCGCTGGGGCCGTAGCTGCTGCAACTGCCTTTGCCACGTCTTCTTTCATGATACGACCATCGCGTCCGGTGCCAGTGACCTGATCCGCAGACAGACCAGCTTCGGCCATCGCTTTCTCAGCCGATGGAGCGTTGGACACGTCTTTACCTGTGCTGGCTGCAGCCGGAGCGGCGACGGCCGCCACCGGAGCCGCTGCTGCACCTGCGGCTGCGCCCGAGATCACCGCCAATTTGGCAGAAGCATCGACCGTGCTGCCTTCAGGCGCAACGATTTCAGCCAGAACGCCTGCCGCCGGGGCAGGGACCTCGACCGAGACCTTGTCGGTTTCCAATTCGCACAGCATTTCATCCTGTGCAACGCTGTCGCCGACCTGTTTGAACCATGTCGAGACTGTAGCCTCGGTGACGGATTCACCCAATGTCGGCACCATCACATCTACACTGCCGCCTGATGCTGCGGGTGCCGCTGCCGCCGGGGCCGGGGCCGGGGCCGCCGCTGCCGGAGCAGGCGCAGCCCCTTCGCCCGCCGCTATCGTGGCAAGCAGGGCATCGACGCCCACGGTCTCACCTTCGGCTGCAACGATCTCACCCATCACGCCAGCAGCGGGTGAGGGCACCTCGACCGTGACCTTGTCGGTCTCAAGTTCACATAGCATCTCATCTACGGCGACTGCATCGCCGGGTTTTTTGAACCATGTCGCAACGGTGGCTTCGGTGACAGACTCGCCCAGCGTGGGAACACGAACTTCAATCGTCATCGTTTACTTTCCTTCAATGCTCAGCGCTTCGTTCACCAGCGCTTCTTGTTGGGCTTTGTGTTGGCTGGCCAGACCCGTCGCGGGCGAGGCCGAAGTTGCGCGACCGGCATAGACCGGACGGGTGTGTTTTGCGCCAATGCGGGTCAGAACCCATTCGATATTGGGCTCAATAAAGGTCCAGGCCCCCTGGTTCTTGGGTTCTTCCTGACACCAGACCATCTCGGCCCCCTTGAAGCGCTCAAGCTCGTTGATTAGCGAATGCGCAGGGAAAGGATAGTATTGCTCGATCCGCATTAAGTAGATGTCGTCGATGCCGCGCGCATCGCGTTCCTCAAGCAGATCAAAATAGACCTTGCCCGAGCACATGACGACCCGCTTGATCTTGTCATCTGCCACCAGTTTAGTGTCCGAGTTGCCCTGTTGAGCATCATCCCACAGCACCCTATGGAAGCTCGAGCCTGTAGTGAATTCCTCGGCCTTGCTGACAGCCAGCTTATGGCGCAGCAGCGACTTCGGCGTCACCAGGATAAGCGGCTTGCGGAAGGTCCGGTGCAATTGACGGCGCAGGATGTGGAAATAGTTCGCAGGCGTTGTGCAGTTCGCCACGATCCAGTTGTCCTGACCGCACATTTGCAGAAACCGCTCAAGCCGTGCGGATGAGTGCTCTGGGCCTTGCCCTTCGAACCCATGCGGCAGCAGCGTGACCAGACCAGACATCCGCAGCCACTTCGATTCACCCGAACTGATGAACTGATCGAACATTATCTGTGCCCCATTGGCGAAATCGCCAAACTGTGCCTCCCAGAGAACAAGCGCGTTGGGCTCGGCCAGTGAATAGCCATACTCGAACCCAAGCACCGCGTATTCGGACAGCATCGAGTCAATCACGTCATAATGTGATTGGCCCTTGCGGATATTGTTCAGCGGGTAATACCGTTCCTCGGTTTCCTGATGGACAAATCCGGAATGGCGTTGGCTGAATGTGCCACGCGTCGCGTCCTGTCCGGCCAAACGTACAGGGTAGCCTTCGGTCAGCAGAGAGCCAAACGCCAGAGCCTCGCCCGTTGCCCAGTCAAAGCCGGTTCCGTTTTCGAACATCTGTTTCTTGTGGTCCTGCAACCGGCCCACGGTTTTGTGCATCGCAAAACCTTCGGGGGCGCTGGTCAGAGCGGTGCCGATCTCGGCCAGCGTCTCTGGTGTAATTGCGGTTTCACCGCGCATGTATTCGTCTTTGTGCTTGTCCAGATGCGACCAGCGCCCATCCAGCCAGTCGGCTTTGTTTGGCTTGTAGTCTTTCCCGGCATCAAACTCCTCATTCAGATGTGCCTGAAAGGCCGCCTTCATGTCTTCAATCTCGCCTTCGGGGATAAGCCCGTCCCTGACAAGGCGCTCGGTATACAGCGACAACGTGGTCTTATGCGTCTTGATCTTCTTGTACATGATCGGGTTGGTAAACATGGGCTCATCGCCCTCGTTGTGACCAAACCGTCGATAGCAGAAGATATCCAGCACCACGTCCTTGTGAAACTTCTGACGGAACTCGGTCGCCACCTTAGCGGCATGCACCACCGCCTCGGGGTCGTCGCCGTTCACATGGAAGATGGGAGCTTCAACCATCAGCGCGATATCCGTGGGATAAGGGCTGGAGCGGCTGAAGTGCGGCGCGGTGGTGAAACCGATCTGGTTGTTCACCACGATATGCATGGTGCCGCCGGTCTTGTGCCCTTTCAGACCCGACAGGCCGAAGCCTTCGGCCACAACACCCTGTCCGGCAAAGGCTGCGTCGCCGTGCAGCAGAATGCCCATCACTTTGGTGCGGTCTTCGTCGTTCAACTGGTCCTGCTTGGCACGTACCTTACCCAGAACCACTGGGTTCACCGCCTCAAGGTGGCTTGGGTTTGCGGTCAGCGAAAGGTGAACGCTATTGCCATCGAACTCTCGGTCGCTTGACGCGCCGAGGTGATATTTCACATCGCCTGATCCATCCACGTCTTCGGGCTTGAAGCTGCCGCCCTGAAACTCGTTGAAGATCGCGCGATAGGGCTTGCCCATCACATTGGCCAGAATGTTCAGACGACCCCGGTGTGGCATGCCGATGACGATATCGCTGAGGCCCAAGGCGCCGCCGCGCTTGATGATCTGTTCCATCGCGGGGATCAGTGCCTCGCCACCGTCCAGACCAAACCGCTTGGTGCCCATGTATTTCACATGCAGGAATTTCTCGAACCCCTCGGCCTCGACCATCTTGTTCAGGATCGCCTTGCGGCCTTCCTTGGTGAAGGCGATTTCCTTACCGAACCCCTCGATGCGTTCCTTCAGCCACGCGGCCTCTTCCGGGTTCGAGATATGCATGTATTGCAGCGCGAAGGTGCCGCAATAGGTCCTCTTCACGATCTCGACGATTTGGCGCATGCTGGCCATCTGCAGGCCCAGCACGTTGTCAATAAAGATCGGTCGATCCATGTCAGCATCGGTGAACCCGTAAGTCTTCGGGTCCAGCTCGGGATGCGTACTGGCGGCGCGCATGCCCAGCGGGTCCAGATCAGCTGCCAGATGGCCCCGGATACGATAGGCCCTGATCAGCATCAGCGCCCGCAGGCTGTCCAGCACCGCGCGCTTGATCTGGTCATCGCTGACCTCGACCCCCTTGGCTTCGGCCTTGCCCTTGATCTTCTTGCCTGCCGCCTTGGCGTCGATCTCGGCCCACTCGCCAGTCAACGCACCGGTCAGATCATCCGCAGGCATCGGAGGCCAATCGCTGCGTGCCCACGAAGGCCCCTCGGCCTCGCGCTGCACATCCGGCGCGTCATCGCCCATGGCCTTGAAGAACTCGACCCAGGCTGCGTCGACCGCACCGGGGTTCTTGGTGTACTGGGCATAAAGCTGCTCCAGATATTCGGCATTATGCCCCTGCATGAAGCTTGAGGCATGAAAGGCGGTGTTGGGCGAGTGTTCGGTCATTGGGCTACCTCATATGGGTTGGGACCGTATTGGTTGGTGCCTGGTTCGCTGGGGCGGGTCAGCCACCACAGAACCAGGAGGGGCGACACAAACAGGACAAGAAGTGTCGGAATGACAATAAGAAGAGTTGCGCGGGTGAACAGGATATCCAACGTGCCGCCATGGAACTGGCTGGCAAGGCCGATGCCAAAGATCAGGACGGCAAGCGCACCAAGTATCAGCAGGATCGGCAGCAGAGCATAAAGCCCGCTGCGCCCGGTATCATGCATCCGCCGCCATGCAACGGCCAGATGCGGGAAGAAGACAATCAGGCTGACGATGCTTTGGACCGGGCCTGTTGAGGTGGCCGTGACGGATTTGGATGTTTCGGTTTCAGTCACTGCGACCTGAGTGAAGAACTGCCAGTCGATGATCCCGGCAATGATGCTCCAGATCACGATGAACAGGAAAAAAAACCAGTATTCGGGCCGCGAGGCACGGCCCGAAAAGGTGAAAAACTTGGAGAAACAGGTTTTAATGGCTTCGCCGAAAGTCATGTTTACCGCTCCTCCCAAAGCAGTCAAATTCTGGTCAACCGATGGCTTCCAGCACAGCCTCACCCAGCTGCGCCGGGCTTTCGGCCACGACGATACCAGCCGCGCGCATGGCTTCGATCTTGTCCTCGGCGCCGCCTTTGCCGCCGGCGACGATGGCGCCCGCGTGGCCCATACGGCGGCCAGGAGGGGCCGTGCGGCCCGCGATGAACCCTGCCGTGGGCTTCTTGCGGCCTTTCTTGGCCTCATCCGCAAGGAACTGCGCAGCTTCTTCCTCGGCCGAGCCACCGATTTCACCGATCATGATGATCGACTCGGTTTCGTCATCAGCCAGGAACCATTCCAGCACGTCGATATGCTCGGTCCCTTTGATCGGGTCGCCGCCGATGCCCACGCAGGTGGACTGGCCCAGACCTACATCGGTGGTCTGCTTGACGGCCTCATAAGTCAGGGTGCCCGAACGCGACACAACGCCGACCGAGCCGCGCTTGTGGATGTGGCCGGGCATGATGCCGATCTTGCAGGCGTCGGGCGTGATGACACCGGGGCAGTTCGGGCCGATCAGGCGCGAGTTCGATCCTTCCAGCGCACGCTTCACCTTCATCATGTCCAGAACCGGGATACCTTCGGTGATGCAAACGATCACTTCCATCTCGGCATCAATCGCTTCGAGGATCGAGTCAGCCGCAAACGGCGGCGGCACGTAGATCACGCTGGCATTGGCTTCGGTCACATGCTTGGCCTCGTGGACCGAGTTGAACACTGGTAGACCCAAGTGCTCCATCCCGCCTTTGCCTGGTGTCACGCCGCCGACCATCTTGGTGCCATAGGCGATTGCCTGTTCGCTGTGGAATGTGCCCTGCGAGCCGGTAAAGCCCTGACAGATCACTTTGGTATTTTCGTCGATGAGGACTGCCATCTGGCGTTCTCCTTTATACGGCAGGCTTCTGCCCGCCAAAATCTTGGGAAAGGCGGGCTGAAGCCCACCCTACGGGATGACACTCAGCCTTTGACGGCCTTCACGATTTTCTCGGCACCGTCTTTCAGGTTGTCCGCTGCGATCACATCGAGGCCCGAGGTGTTGATGATCTCTTTGCCTTTCTCGACATTCGTGCCTTCCAGACGCACGACCAGCGGGACCTGCAGGCCCACCTCTTTCACCGCGGCAACGACGCCCTCGGCAATCACATCACAGCGCATGATGCCGCCGAAGATGTTGACCAGAATGCCTTTGACGTTCGGATCCGAGGTGATGATCTTGAACGCCTCGGTCACTTTCTCTTTGGTCGCGCCACCGCCAACATCCAGGAAGTTGGCAGGCTCGGCACCGTAAAGCTTGATGATGTCCATCGTCGCCATCGCCAGACCAGCACCGTTGACCATGCAGCCGATCTCACCGTCCAGCGCGATGTAGTTCAGGTCGTATTTGGACGCTTCCAGTTCCTTGGGGTCTTCCTCGGTCGTGTCGCGCAACTCGGCAATATCCGGGTGGCGGTATACCGCGTTACCATCAAAGCCGACTTTTGCGTCCAGTACTTTCAGGTCGCCCTTGTCCGAGACGATCAGCGGGTTGATCTCCAGCATCTCCATGTCCTTCTCGACGAAGGCATTGTAGAGCTGGTTCATTAGCTTGACGCATTGTTTGACCTGCGCGCCTTCCAGTCCCAACGAGAACGCGATGCGGCGGCCGTGATAGGGCTGATAACCAGTGGCGGGATCAACCGAGAAGGACAGGATTTTCTCAGGCGTCGCAGCGGCCACCTCTTCGATGTCCATGCCGCCTTCGGTCGAGCATACGAATGAGATACGGCTGGTCTGGCGGTCCACCAGCAGGGCCAGGTAAAGTTCACGTTCGATGCCCGAACCGGCTTCGATGTAGATGCGGTTCACCTGCTTGCCTGCGGGGCCGGTCTGATGGGTGACCAGCGTGCGGCCCAGCATCTTTTTGGCTTCTTCGGCGGCTTCTTCCACCGATTTGGTCAGACGGACACCGCCTTTTTCACCGGCGTCGGCCTCTTTGAAGGAACCCTTGCCGCGACCACCCGCGTGGATTTGCGCCTTGACGACCCAAAGCGGCCCGTCCAATTCACCGGCTGCGGTTTTGGCTTCCTCGGCGCGCAGAACTGCGCGACCATCGGAGACCGGAGCGCCATAGCTGCGAAGAAGCGCTTTGGCTTGATATTCGTGAATGTTCATCGAAATTGTCCCGTCTGACTACGATTACACCGTTATAGGGGTGTCTAAGCGCCAAAATTAAAGAGTTTTTTGACGGGTCACGGGAAATTGTCGAAGATTTTCAGTATTTGTGATCACAGGTTTTTGGGGTGTGATCACAAAAATTGCGGGGCGTGGAAATTGATTCGATGATCCGGGATCATGCCCACAAAACACATTCATAGATGAGTTTTGCGACGTTTGCGCGAACATCTTCTAGCCAGCTTGGCACCGTGTAAAAGAAAACCGGCCCGTGAAGAGGGCCGGTTCATTGGTTTTAGGGTTCGTGACTTAGGCCAGCGAGCTGTCGATGCCCTTGCATGCTTCGATCAGGCCCTTAACGGCATTGACCGAATTGTCGAAACCGGCCTGTTCTTCTTCGTTCAGCTTGATGTCGACGACGCGCTCGATACCACCTGCACCGATTACGGTAGGCACGCCGACATACATGCCGTCGACACCCAGTTCGCCGTTGCAATAGGCTGCACAAGGCAGAACGCGTTTCTGGTCTTTCAGGTAGGCTTCGGCCATTTCGATCGCCGAAGTCGCCGGTGCATAGAAAGCCGAGCCGGTCTTCAGCAGGCCAACGATTTCTGCGCCGCCGTCACGGGTGCGCTGAACGATGGCGTCCAGTTTTTCCTGCGTGGTCCAGCCCATCTCAACCAGATCGGGCAGCGGGATACCGGCAACGGTCGAGTAGCGTACCGAAGGCACCATCGTGTCGCCATGGCCGCCCAGAACAAAAGCGGTGACGTCGCGCATGGACACATTGAACTCTTCCGACAAGAAGTGTGCGAAACGGCCCGAGTCCAGAACGCCCGCCATGCCGCAGACTTTGTTGTGCGGCAGGCCCGAGAATTCACGCAGCGCCCAAACCATCGCGTCCAGCGGGTTGGTGATGCAGATGACGAACGCATCCGGAGCGTTTGCGGCGATGCCTTCACCGACCGATTTCATGACCTTCAGGTTGATGCCCAGCAGGTCGTCGCGGCTCATGCCCGGCTTGCGCGGCACGCCAGCGGTGACGATGCAGACGTCGGCACCGGCGATATCCTCATAAGACTGGGTGCCTTTCAGCTTGGCGTCGAAGCCTTCCGAGGGGCCGGATTCGGCGATGTCCAGCGCCTTTCCTTCCGGGGTGCCTTCGGCGATGTCGAACAGCACGACGTCACCAAGTTCTTTCATTGCAGCGAGGTGGGCGAGCGTGCCGCCGATCTGACCTGCGCCGATCAGCGCGATCTTGGGTCTGGCCATTTGGAATATCTCCGGTCGGTTTTGAAATCGCGGTTGTGCTAGTCGCAAAAGCGGCGTCACGCAAGCCTTCTGCGGCGCGGCATGCCACCGCATACCGTTTGCACCCACCCCGCCGATTGCGCTAAACCGCCTGTGAATCATGCATATTTCCGGGGTGCCTGATGTTCGAGATGAACCTGATGTTTTTTGCAGTGGCGATCCCGGCGGTGATCTTCGCGGGCATCTCGAAAGGTGGGTTCGGCTCGGGAGTGGCGTTTGCATCTTCGTCGATTCTGGCTCTGATACTGACGCCAGGACAGGCGCTAGCGCTAATGCTGCCGATCCTGATGGTGATCGATCTGGCGACGTTAAAGCCGTATTGGAAACGCTGGAGCTGGCCGGATTCGCGCCTTCTGATGTTGGGCGCAGTACCCGGTATCGCGCTGGGCGCGTGGCTTTATCGTGCGACGGATGACGATCTGCTACGTCTGTTGATTGGCGGAATATCGGTCGGTTTTGTGATCTGGCACGTTGCCCAGACCAGAGGCTGGGTGCGGGGCTTTGCCAACCGGTTGCCTCCATCGGCGGGCCTGTTTGCCGGGCTGATCGCCGGATTCACCAGCTTTGTCAGCCATGCGGGCGGCCCACCCGCCGCCGTGTACCTGCTGTCACAACGCCTGACGAAAACCGAATTTCAAGCCTCGACCGTGCTGGTCTTCTGGGTGATCAACGCCGTCAAATTCGTGCCCTTCGCCTATCTGGGCCTCTTCACCTGGCACACAGCCTTGGCAGACCTCTTGCTGACTCCGTTTGCGATCCTCGGGGCCTGGCTGGGCGTCCGGGCGCATTTCATGCTCTCCGAACGATTGTTTTTCAACATTGCCTACGTCTTGCTGACCCTGACGGGAAGCAAACTTATTTGGGATGCGCTGGTTTAGGCGTTGGGCGGCAGCGTTTCGACCAGTGTTTCATAAGACTGGCCCGAGGCGATCAGGCAGCTCACACCTTCCGGCAAGGTCACAACAATGGTCCAGCTGCCGGTTTGGTCCGAGGCATACACCTCCATCACCGCTCCCCGACGCGCAATACCGATGCCTCGTCGGGTTTCGCCATAGGACTTTGCCAATCGCTTGATCACGTCCTCGCGTGGCGCACAATTCTGTGCGCTGACTTGTTGCGCTGCCAGTACCATGATGCCCAAGCCAATCGTCATTTTCAGCATAATCGTTTTCATTGGTCACCCCTTTCAAGCTCTTGCTCAAAGCAGCGTGCCGTAGGCAAAAGGACATTGCGTTAAGGCAACGCACGTTGCGCAGCGCAGGAAATGCTGCGCTGCGGCGATTTTGTTCTTGAACTTTCCGTCAAAAAATGCCCCATTCCGCGCAACATTATTTCAATGGGAGAGTCCCGTGGACCCGCGCCAACGCCCCTATCGCTCGGTACTATACATCCCCGGCTCGCGTGAACGCGCCCTTGATAAGGCCCGCACCTTGCCGGTGGACGCCATCATCTTTGATCTTGAAGACGCGGTTGCGGCTGATGAGAAAGAGAACGCGCGCGAGACCCTCAAGGCGGCTTTGGCCGCCGGAGGCTATGGCGCTCGGGTCAAGATCGTGCGGATCAACGGGCTTGATACCGAATGGGGGCGCGCGGATGCCGAAGCCGTGCGCGAGATGGATGCAGATGCCGTTCTGTTGCCAAAGGTGAGTTCTGCTGCGGATGTGGATGCGCTGACCTCAATCACCGGAGACCTGCCGATCTGGGCGATGATGGAGACGCCGCGCGGGATGCTGAACGCAGCCGAAATTGCCGCACATCCGCTGATGGCAGGCTTTGTCATGGGAACCAACGATCTTGCGAAAGAGCTGCAGACGCGCTTCCGCCCCGACCGTTTGCCGATGATGACCTCGCTTGGCCTGTGCCTGTTGGCGGCCAAGGCCGAGGGGCTGATCATCGTCGATGGCGTCTACAACGCCTTCAAGGACACCGACGGTCTGGCCGCCGAGTGTGCCCAGGGCCACGACATGGGCTTTGATGGCAAAACCCTGATCCACCCGGCCCAGGTCGACATCGCAAACTCCGCCTTTGCCCCTTCCGAGGATGAGATTGATCTGGCTCGCCGTCAGATTGCCGCCTTCGAGGAAACCGAGTCGCAGGGGCAGGGGGTCGCCGTTGTCGATGGCAAGATTGTTGAAAACCTACACGTTGTAACTGCCCGAGAAACTCTGGCAAAAGCAGAGGCGATAGTAGCTTTGCAAGCGGGGTAAGCCAGTATGGGCTTTGTTCTTCTGATCCTTGGTGTGGCACTTTGGTGGGCCGCACATCTTTTTAAGCGCGCGATGCCGGAACGACGTGCCGCCATGGGCGACGCGGGCAAGGGCGTCGTGGCGCTCGCCTTGGTGGCCTCGGTATTGTTGATGATCTTCGGTTATCGCATGACCGATTTCATATATGTCTGGGCGCCGCCAACCTTTCTGATTCACGTCAACAACCTGCTGGTGTTGATCGCGTTCTATCTGGCCAGCCCTGCGGGAACCAAAGGTCGCCTGTTGAACAAGGTCCGTCACCCCATGCTGGGTGGCTTTAAACTCTGGGCCTTTGCGCACCTGTTGGTGAACGGTGATCTGGCGTCGATCATCCTGTTTGGTGGCTTGCTGGCCTGGGCGATTGTCGAAGTGATCGTGATCAACAAATCCGAACCAGACTGGGCGCCGGGCGAACCCGGCACATACGGCAAAGATGCCATGTTCTTTGTGGGCTCCATCGTGCTGCTGGGCGTTGTGGGCTATATTCACGGGCTGGTTGGTCCGTCTCCGTTTGGTGGATAAGGGGCCTAATCAATGGCGAAACTTTATCGTTTGTTGACCGAGGAAGACACATCAGCCTTCTGCCACAAGGTCTCGGACGCGTTGGCAAAGGGATGGGAGCTTTATGGCGACCCGTCCTATGCCTTTGACGCCGCAAATAACGTGATGCGTTGCGCGCAGGCTGTGACCAAAGAGGTCGCCGCTGATTACACCCCCGACATGAAACTGGGACAGCAATAATGGCAAAAACCAATCCGGGTAACTTTTTCGAGGATTATTCAGTCGGGCAGATCCTGCATCACGCCGTGCCGCGCACGGTGACGGATGGCGAGCGCGCGCTTTATCACGCGCTCTATCCCGCGCGACACGCACTCTATTCCTCGGATGAGTTCGCCCGGAATTGTGGCCTGCCGCAAAGCCCGATTGATGATCTGGCGGCGTTCCATGTGGTATTCGGCAAAACGGTTCCCGATATCTCGCTGAATGCGGTGGCTAATCTGGGTTATGCCGAAGGGCGCTGGCTGCAACCGGTCTACCCCGGTGATACGCTGCGCGCTGAATCTGAGGTGATCGGCCTCAAGCAGAACTCGAACGGCAAAACAGGTGTCGTCTGGGTCCGCACCCGCGGGCTGAACCAGCGCGACGAAGTGGTGATCGAGTATGTTCGCTGGGTCATGGTGCGCAAATCAAACCTCGATGCGCCTGCACCAGAGACGGTGGTGCCCAATCTGAAAAAGGCGCTTGATGTCAGCGATCTGGCGGTACCGCAGGGGCTCGATTTCTCGAAATATAATTTTGTACAATCCGGCGAAAACCACCGCTGGGATGCGTACAACACGGAAGAAACGATCGATCACGTCGATGGCGTGACCGTCGAAGAGGCCGAGCACATGCTGGCCACCCGCCTGTGGCAGAACACCGCCAAAGTGCATTTCGACCTCACCTTCCGTCCAGAGGGGCGGCTGATCTATGGCGGCCACGTTATCTCAATGGCGCGTGCCTTGTCGTTTAATGGCCTGGCGAATGCGCAGATGATCGTTGGTCTGAACGGAGGTGCCCACGCCAACCCTTGTTTCTCGGGCGATACGATCAAAGCCTGGTCCGAGGTTTTGGACAAGGCCGAGACCGGAACTCCCGGAATCGGTGCCATCCGCTTGCGCCTTGTTGCGACCAAAGGCGGCGAGCCCTTCGTTCTGCGCAATGACGAGGGGAGATATCTTCCTAACGTTCTGCTAGATTTGGATTATTGGGCTCTTATGCCGATGTAGCCAATGCCTTCTGGCGGCTGACATTCAAGTGATCACGGTCCGCGAAATCCATGCTACGCTTGGCGCATGATGATGTTTCGTGCGCTCGCCGCCAGCCTGTATCTGGCATCTCAGGCCTATGCTTGTGATTTGGCTCTGGCCTTGGCCGTAGACGTTTCAGGCTCGGTTGATTCCGAGGAATATCGTATCCAAATGGACGGTCTTGCCGCAGGTCTGCGGGACCCTATCGTATCCGAGGCCTTGGTGCGCGGACAGGCTCGGCTGATGCTTGTGCAATGGACAGGCAGTTCTCGCCAAAGGATCACGATCCCCTGGACCCGGATCGATAGTTTTAACACCTTGGACAGTTTTGCTGATCAGGTCGCAGCTGACCCTCGTGTCTGGCGTAACTTCTCAACTGCGATAGGTGAGGCGCTCGATATGACGGTTGCCAGCTTTGACGACGTGCCCGAATGCGAAAGGCATCTTATTGATCTTTCGGGCGACGGAATTTCGAATGAAGGAATCGAGCCATCGACAATCCACGCCAAACTGCGGGATCGCGGCATCACCGTGAACGCGATCGCGATTGAAGAAAGTGAACCCGATCTGACAGCCTATTTCTTCGAGAACGTCATCGTTGGCGAGGGGGCCTTTGTCGTCTCTGCAGCAGGCTTCGCGGATTATCCCGAACGTATTCGCAAGAAGCTTTTACGCGAGGTGACACAGCAGACTGCAGGGCTGACGCCGCTCCAACAATAGATTCGTGATCACATTGCTTTTTCATTGAAAACGCTAACATTGGCGGTATCGAATGTAATTTGTGATCACGAGAATATTTTGTGTGATCACAAACACGGCTTATCAGCGATTTTGCGTTAAATTTACTGGATTTTGCACCTGCAGCGCGTGACAGAGTCGTAAAAAACAGTAAAACGTTCGGTAGCCAACCGAAAAGGAGCCAACATGGCCGATGTAAATCGAGGCAACCGCCCGCTTTCTCCACATTTGACGATCTATCGTCCACAGATGACTTCCATATCTTCGATTATGGTGCGCATCACGGGTCTTGCGTCTTTTGGTTTGGCTTTGTTGGTCGTCTGGTGGTTACTTGCTGCGGCCACATCGGAAAGCGCCTTTGAGCTGATCAATGGATTGATGACCAGTTTCCTGGGTGATCTGGTCATGTTTGGCGCGGCATGGGCCATTTTCTATCACATGTTGGGCCGTTTGCGGCACGTCATCTGGGATCTGGGATATTGCGTGGATGTTGAGGTGTCCGAGAAGATGGGCATTGGCATGTTCGTGCTGGCAACTGTTCTGGCTCTGATCACAGCCGTAGCGCTTTAAGGGGAGGTTCGCGATGCAGTTTCTCACAGACCGTAAACGCGCGCAGGGCATGGGGGCCGGACGTGCAGGTACACATCACCACTGGCAAATGATGCTCAGCTCGGCGGCATTGGTCATCCTTGTTCCGCTGTTTGTATTTACCTTCGGGCACGCTTTGGGTGGAACCTACGAAGAGGCTCTGGCCTATTACAGCCGCCCGTTCCCGGCGATTATCATGGGTCTGACACTGGTTGTTGTCGTCCCGCATTTGTTGCGCGAAGCCCAGGAAGCGATTGAGGACTACGTGCATGGCGTCGCGGAAAAGCTGGCGCTGATGGCAGCGCAGGCTTTTGCATACACACTGATTGCTGCGGGTCTCTTTGCGCTCGCGCGTCTGGCTCTCGGATATGCGCAGTAAGGAACAAGAACAATGACAGCAGCATATGAATACGAAACCCACGAATATGACGTGGTGGTTGTCGGTGCCGGTGGCGCGGGTCTGCGTGCAACATTGGGCATGGCCGAGCAGGGTTTGCGCACCGCTTGCGTGACGAAGGTATTCCCGACCCGGTCACACACAGTGGCCGCCCAAGGCGGCATTGCGGCGTCCTTGTCGAATATGGGGCCAGACCATTGGCAGTGGCACATGTATGACACCGTAAAGGGCTCGGACTGGCTGGGTGACACCGATGCGATGGAATACCTCGCGCGTGAAGCACCCAAAGCCGTATATGAGCTAGAACACTACGGAGTGCCATTCAGCCGGACCGAAGAAGGCAAGATCTATCAGCGCCCATTTGGTGGCCACACCACCGAATTTGGCGAAGGCCCCGCTGTGCAGCGGACCTGTGCCGCCGCCGACCGGACCGGTCATGCGATCCTGCACACGCTGTATGGTCAGTCGCTGAAGAACAACGCCGAGTTCTACATCGAGTATTTCGCCATTGATCTGATAATGTCTGAGGACGGACAGTGTCAGGGTGTCGTGTGCTGGAAGCTGGACGACGGCACGATGCACGTCTTCAACGCCAAGATGGTTGTTCTGGCGACCGGCGGCTATGGCCGCGCCTATTTCAGTGCAACCTCGGCACATACCTGCACCGGCGACGGTGGTGGTATGGTGGCCCGCGCGGGTCTTGCACTGCAGGATATGGAATTTGTTCAGTTCCACCCAACCGGCATCTACGGATCGGGGTGCCTGATCACTGAAGGTGCACGTGGTGAAGGCGGATACCTGACCAACTCGGAAGGCGAGCGGTTCATGGAGCGCTATGCGCCTCAGTACAAAGACCTCGCGCCGCGCGACTACGTTAGCCGTTCAATGACCATGGAAATTCGCGAAGGGCGCGGCCACGGTGACAACGGCGATCACATCCATCTGAACCTCAGCCATTTGCCAGCCGAAGCTTTGGCGGAACGCCTACCGGGCATTTCAGAATCTGCGCGCGTCTTTGCCGGTGTTGACGTTACCAAGGAACCGATCCCGGTTCTGCCGACCGTGCACTATAACATGGGTGGTATCCCGACGAACTATTGGGGTGAGGTGCTGAACCCGACAGCCGACAACCCGACTGCCGTGGTCCCTGGCCTGATGGCTGTGGGCGAGGCCGGGTGTGCCTCGGTTCACGGGGCAAACCGTCTTGGTTCAAACTCGCTGATCGACCTCGTGGTGTTTGGCCGTGCGGCGGCGATCCGGGCGGGCAAAGTTGTGGATGCCGACGCGTCGAACCCGGTTCTGAACCAGGCCTCTGTAGATAAAGCGTTTGACAGGTTCGATGCGGCGCGCAACGCCAGCGGCGCAATTCCAACCGCAGATCTGCGGCTTGAGATGCAGCGCACCATGCAAGAGGACGCGGCGGTTTTCCGCACCTCGAAGACCATGGCTGAGGGCGTCGAGAAGATGACCGCGATCGCCGCCAAGATGGATGATCTGAAGGTTTCTGACAGATCGTTGGTCTGGAACAGCGATCTGATGGAGACGCTGGAGCTCACCAACTTGATGCCAAGCGCGTTGGCCACCATCGTTGGTGCGGAGGCGCGTAAGGAATCCCGCGGTGCACACGCCCATGAAGATTTCACCGAGCGCGACGATGAGAACTGGCGCGTCCACACGGTCAGCCGTGTCGATGGCAACAAAGTAGAGCTTAGCTACCGTCCGGTTATCGTTGATCCGCTGACGACCGAAGACGAGGGCGGCATCAGCATGAAAAGAATCGCGCCCAAGGCGCGGACGTTCTAAGGAGAGGAACCCATGGTACAACTGACCCTCCCCAAGAATTCCCGGATTACCACCGGTAAAACCTGGCCCAAGCCCGACGGCGCGACCAATGTGCGCAAATTCCAGATCTATCGCTGGAACCCGGATGATGGCCAGAACCCGCGCGTCGATACTTATTTCGTCGATATGGATACTTGCGGCCCGATGGTTCTGGACGCTCTGATCAAGATCAAGAATGAGATCGATCCGACTCTGACCTTCCGCCGTTCGTGCCGCGAAGGCATCTGCGGGTCCTGCGCGATGAACATCGACGGGATTAACACGCTGGCCTGTATCTATGGGATGGATGAGATCAAGGGCGACGTGAAGATCTACCCGCTGCCCCATATGCCGGTGGTCAAGGACCTGATCCCTGATCTGACTCATTTCTACGCCCAACACGCCTCGATCATGCCGTGGTTGGAGACTAAGACCAATCGTCCGGCAAAAGAGTGGAAGCAATCCATCGAAGACCGCAAGAAATTGGATGGTCTCTATGAATGTGTGATGTGTGCCAGTTGCTCGACCTCGTGCCCCAGCTACTGGTGGAACGGCGACCGCTATCTCGGCCCTGCCGCGCTGTTGCATGCTTACCGCTGGATCATCGACAGTCGGGATGAGGCCACCGGTGAGCGCTTGGATGAGCTGGAAGATCCGTTCAAGCTGTATCGCTGCCACACCATCATGAACTGCGCCAAGACCTGTCCCAAGGGTCTGAATCCGGCCAAAGCGATTGCAGAAATCAAGAAGATGATGGTGGACCGCGCGGTCTGATCACGCACCAAAACAAAGCACTTGCCGGGTTGCGGCAAGTGCATGCCGCCTCTGCAAAACTATGCGATGCGCTTGTACGAGCGCGGATTTAAAGTCCGCGCAGGGAGGAGTGATGAGTTCGAAAAAAGGTCACTCCGATGAACATGCAAAACCAAAAACACGACGCGGCCAAAGCGTTGGAATTTCTGGAGCAAGCTTGGGCCTATTATACGCCCGAGCCCAAAGTTCCGGCCAAAGACGAAACACCAGAATTGTTTGAATATGCGAACGCGGCTTAACCGTGTCGCGCGGGCTTGAAAATTACGACACAATAGGCAATGCAGAGCTATGCCCGTTCTAATGCTTCTGCTCGCCGCTGGCGTTTTTGCCTATTTTTTCTGGCGGTCCCGCACGTCGTCTCTGACGCGCGACTGCAGGTGGCGGCAACATCGAAGCGAGGGCCAGTGGCGCTGTGCTTACTGTGGCGCGGTGTCAAAATCTGATGTTGAGCCCACACAGTGTCTGAAGGGACAATAGCTGCTGTTGGGGGTTTCCCACCGGGCCGAACTGCGCCACTCTCGGCCCATGTCAGAATCTCGGAATACTCCCCGCCCACCCATGGATGCAGATGCGCGCCGCGCGATTGCGCCCGTTATTTGCTACCCGAATGAAGGGCTACCAAAACCCGATCTAGGGCTCTATCAAACTGCGCGTGATACAGCGCACAAAACGGGTGAGGTGTTGGTGCCACCGCGAGATGCGCGATGCTTTGAGGTGCCTGCAGGGCATTTCTTTAGGATCACTTCTGTTGAAGGATCGCAAGTTGGCGATCTAAACCTGTGGAACCTCAACGACCTTTCCGAGCGGTTCTATTCCGGCAAGACGCGCGCGTTGCATGGCACACATATCACCGTGGGTGAGCGCATGTGGTCGAGCTTTCCACATATGCGACCGATGGCGACAATCATTGCAGATACGCTGGGGTGGTACGGAATCGATGATTTCGGCGGGTCGGTGCACGATGTGATCGGGACCCGATGTGATCCCTATACCGGTAATTTGCTAGCTGGATCCCAGTACCATCACTGTTGCCATTC
This sequence comes from Ruegeria sp. C9, assembly GCF_056537585.1. Lineage (NCBI taxonomy): Bacteria > Pseudomonadati > Pseudomonadota > Alphaproteobacteria > Rhodobacterales > Roseobacteraceae > Ruegeria > Ruegeria sp. C9. Next base: position 143,581 of record NZ_JBQFRU010000005.1, on the reverse strand, counting down.
GAATCTGACACGCGCGCTGGCGGATCATTTGGGCGTCTCTTTGGCCGAAGCCGAGCCTGCGGTACATGATGTATTGAACGTGTTCATGTGCACCGGTTTCACGCGTGATACCGGGCAGTATTTCATGAAAGCCTCACCTGTCCGTCCGGGAGACTATCTTGAGTTTTTCGCCGAGATTGACCTGCTGGGAAATCTAAGCGCGTGCCCGGGCGGTGATTGCTCGTCCGAGCATTCATCGGATACCGCAGCCTGTTATCCCCTGCTGGTAGAAACCTTTGCCCCGGCTGAAGGTGCGCTTGAGGGATGGCGCAGCCCCGCGCGCAACGGATATGACCGCACGCACGGGCGCTAGATATCGCGCAATTCAGCTGTCCGGGAACGCCGCCTGCAGCGCGATTTCGACCATGTCGCCAAAACTGCTTTCTCGGTCCGATGAGGGCAGGGCTTCGCCGGTCAGCAGGTGGTCCGAGACTGTCAGTACCGCCAATGCGCGGCATTTGTGACGCGCGGCAAGGATGTAAAGCTCTGCCGCTTCCATCTCGACACCCAAAATACCGTGCCTAACCATTTGTTCGTTCAGGTCCGGGCGTTCGTCATAAAAGACATCGGATGAATAGATGCCGCCAACATGGGTTGGCGTACCTTTGGCTTGTGCAGCCAATGCTGCAGACTGCAAAAGACCCCAATCCGCGCAAGGGGCGAAGTTTATTTCTCTCATGATCCCGCGCGAAGGGGTGCTGAGTGTGGTCGACGTCATCGCCAGAATAACATCACGCACATTCACACTGTCTTGCATCCCGCCACATGACCCGATCCGGATCAGAGTTTTGGCGCCGTAGTCACGGATCAATTCGTTCACGTAGATCGACAGAGACGGCATCCCCATGCCACTACCCTGAATGGTAACACGATTTCCTTTCCAGGTGCCGGTGAACCCCAGCATGCCACGCACTTCGTTTACCAGCTTTACGTCTTCAAGAAACGTTTCGGCCGCCCATTTTGCGCGATACGGGTCGCCGGGCAAAAGAACGGTTTCGGCAATCTCGCCTTTTTGGGCTCCAATATGGATAGTCATTTTGCCACTTTCCCCCGATCAGATTTCCAGATCAGTAATATCGGTACCGGCTTTGATTGCGTCATGAACCCACTGCGGTTTGCGGCCCCGCCCGGTCCAGGTTTGCGACGGATTGTTCGGATTTTGATATTTCGCTTTAGATGATTTTGCCGATTTAGCGCTGTCTCCTGACAATTCAGACAACGAAAACCCATATTCCGCCGCCGCCTTTTCGGCAGCTTTCAATGCTTCTTTTCGCTCACGCACTTCGGCGGTTTTTAGCGCCTTTTCGACCCGATTGCGCAATTCGAGCAGTTCTTTGCGCGACATTTTTTCAAGATCGATCGCCATAATCTTCTCCATTTCGGCTATTCCCCTACTTATTGCAGGGGAAATTGAATAAACCCGAACCTATCTATTCCCATTTTACCGGAAATAGAAATGGAGATTTCTGTAATATGCTTTTCTATTCAGCCGCAATTTCCGTTGGGTCAACCAATGTGACGATATCGCCCATGATTGCATTCAATTCGAAATTTTTCGGCGTATAGATTTTCGATACACCCATGGAACGCAATTGATCCGCGTCCTCATCGGGGATGATCCCACCTACAATGACGGGAATATCGCTTAGCCCTGCTGCTTTCAGCCGCGTCATCACGTCCTTCACCAAAGGCAGGTGGCTGCCAGAGAGGATCGATAGACCAATCACATGCGCTTTGTCTTCTTGTGCCGCAGTTACGATTTCTTCGGGCGTAAGACGAATACCTTCGTATCTGATATCCATGCCACAGTCGCGTGCGCGGAAGGCGATCTGTTCGGCTCCGTTCGAGTGTCCGTCCAGACCAGGTTTGCCAACAAGAAACTTCAGCCTGCGCCCCAGTCGGTCGCTTACCGCATCTACGGCTGCGCGCAGGTCTTCCAGACCTTCGGTTTTGTTCGAAACAGATCCCGAGACGCCAGTTGGTCCACGATATGTACCGTAGGCCTTGCGCATTTCCTCGGCCCATTCGCCAGTTGTGACACCGGCCTTGGCCGCAGCGATTGAAGGTGCCATCACATTGGCACCAGATTTCGCTGCTTCGCGCAGGGCTTGTAACGCCGCAGCCACGGCGGCGTCATCCCGATCCGCACGCCAGTCGTTCAAGCGCCCGATTTGTTCCTGTTCAACCGCCGGGTCGACGACCATGATGCCGCCATCCTCGGTCTGCAAAGGTGAGGCTTCGCCCTCGGTCCATTTGTTTACGCCAACGACGACGGTTTCATTGCGTTCAATGCGGTTCAGGCGCTCGGCATTGGACTCGACCAGCCGCGATTTCATGTATTCGATCGAGGCTACCGCGCCGCCCATCGATTCGAGATTAGCCAATTCGGCCCGTGCGCCATTTTTGAGTTCTTCGACTTTGGCGTCGACAACCGGATTGCCGTCGAACAAATCGCCATATTCCAGCAGATCGGTTTCATAGGCGAGGATTTGTTGCATCCGCATCGACCATTGTTGATCCCATGGACGAGGCAGGCCGAGCGCTTCGTTCCATGCAGGCAACTGCACCGCACGTGCGCGGGCACGTTTAGACAGCGTCACCGCAAGCATTTCAATCAGTATGCGATAAACGTTGTTTTCCGGCTGCTGTTCGGTCAGTCCCAGCGAGTTTACCTGAACGCCATAACGGAATCGGCGGAACTTAGGGTTTTCAATGCCATAGCGCTGCTGCAGAATTTCGTCCCAAAGATCCACAAAGGCGCGCATTTTGCACATTTCGGTGACAAACCGGATGCCCGCATTCACAAAAAACGAAATCCGCCCGCAGAGTGCTGGGAAGTCTTCAGCCGGAACGCGCGGGCGAAGTTCGTCCAGCACTGCAATGGCAGTCGCCAGAGCATAGGCCAGCTCTTGCTCAGGCGTCGCGCCTGCTTCTTGCAGGTGGTACGAACACACATTCATCGGGTTCCATTTGGGCACGTTATCGTAGCAATATTCGGCCACGTCCGCGATCATCTTCAGCGATGGCTTTGGTGGGCACACATAAGTGCCGCGGCTCAGGTATTCCTTGATCAGGTCGTTCTGGACGGTCCCCTGCAATTTCGAGACGTCCGCGCCCTGTTCCTCGGCAACTGCGATATAAAGCGCCAAAAGCCAAGGAGCAGTCGCATTGATCGTCATCGAGGTATTCATCTGTTCCAGCGGAATTTGATCGAACAGTACCCGCATGTCCCCCAGATGGCAGATCGGAACCCCAACTTTTCCAACTTCGCCGCGCGCCAAAGTGTGATCGCTGTCATACCCTGTTTGGGTTGGCAGATCGAAGGCCACGGATAGGCCGGTCTGACCTTTGGCCAGGTTCGCACGATAAAGCGAATTTGACGCTTTGGCCGTTGAGTGACCGGCATATGTACGGATGAGCCAGGGGCGATCTTTCTGCAACTGCGTCATGGGTCGGGCCTCGCGGATCGGTGGGTAACAAAATTACGTTCTATGGTGGTAAATAGTAATTTTCAGTACATGTCAATTCGCTGCGTTGCGGCATCGACGGTTTCTGCAGATTGTGGGTGGTCGCGTTTGATGGCACTGTGCCCGAATGATGCAGACTGTGGAAATCCCGCTTTGGCTGTTTGTGCTGATCGTGCTGTTTGCCGCGGTCACATTTGCCTCGCATTTTTTGTTTCCGTCGGTGCGCTGGTTTTTCCGCCGCCGCCTTGAGCGCGCCGTCGCACGGTTGAACAAGCGCCTTCAGCGCCCGATCCAACCGTTCAAGTTGGCGGGGCGGCATGACATGATTCAACGGCTTATCTATGACCCGCAAGTAAGCCGGGCGGTGCAGCAGCATGCCAAAGAAGAAGGTGTGCCTGACGCTGTTGCCTCAGAATTGGCACGGCGTTATGCGCGCGAGATTGCGCCCTCATTCTCGACAGTGGCGTATTTCAGCATCGCGATCCGTTTTGCCCGCATGCTGAGCAACGCCTTTTACAAGGTGCAGTTGGGTTACGAGGACAAAGCCGCGCTGGACAGTATCGATCCCGATGCGACGGTCGTTTATGTCATGAACCACCGCAGCAATATGGATTACGTGCTGGTCACCTATCTGGCGGCAGACCATTCGACCTTATCCTATGCTGTGGGCGAGTGGGCCCGTGTCTGGCCACTAAGTCGATTGATTCGCGCGATGGGGGCCTATTTCATTCGCCGCAAGTCGGGTAGCGACCTATATCGACAGGTCCTTGCAAGCTATGTAAGGCACGCGACCGAAGCGGGCGTGACGCAGGCCATGTTCCCTGAGGGCGGGCTGAGTCTGACTGGCAAACTGGGGCGCCCCAAGCTGGGATTGTTGAAGTATATCCTTGACGGAGTCGAACCGCAGGGGCGGGATGTGGTGTTTGTTCCGGTTGCTTTGAACTATGATCGGGTGCTTGAAGATACCGTATTAACAGCGGCAGCGAAGGATAGTGAACGCCGCTTCCGCGCGCGGATCGGGGTTATCACCCGCTGGTCGCTCAAGCAGATTTGGCGCAAGCTCGTCGGGCGCTACAAGAGATTCGGGATTGCCTCGGTGCGGTATGCGACACCGATTTCCCTGAAGGAATTTCGAGTCGCGCACGAACGGGACCTAACAACCGATCTGGCCCGCGAGTTGATGCGCAGGATCGGCGCCGCAATTCCCTTTGTTCCAGTGCCTGCTGCGTGTCGGCTGGTTCAGGAAGAAGGTGAGATGTCAGAGCAGGAGTTGAAGGCGCGTTTGCTGATGTTGGGCGGCGACGCGGTTGCCCAGGATGATGGAGAGGCTGTTGACGATGCCATCAATCAGTTGGTCGAGCGACGGATTCTGCGTCGTGAGGCTGGAGTGTTGCGCCCATCAGGCGAGCGATCAGAGCTGCTTGCTTATTACGCGGCAGCATCAGAACCCGTTGTTCGGGCTGAGAATGATGCAAGTGCAGAAAGTATTTCTGCAACTGCTGGGTCATAAAATTACAAAATAGATACCAAAAACGGTTGCAATATTACTCAGGGGCTAATATTTCGTCTTTGGAAAGCCGCGATTCTGCGGCGCGGCAACAGTTGGAAAAAGGAGGCCAGCATGGCTTTGGATGTCGACAGCGGTATCGCGTCGTATGAGGCGCCGGAAAAGGACCTCTACGAGATGGGTGAAATCCCCCCGATGGGGTATGTTCCCAAGCAAATGTATGCCTGGGCCATCCGGAAAGAGCGCCACGGTGAGCCAGACACAGCGATGCAGTTGGAAGTCGTTGATGTCCCGAAGCTGGACAGCCACGAAGTGCTGGTTCTCGTTATGGCGGCGGGTGTAAACTACAACGGCGTCTGGGCATCGCTTGGCAAGCCGATCAGCCCGTTTGATGGCCACGGCCAACCCTTTCACATCGCAGGTTCAGATGCGTCGGGCATCGTCTGGGCGGTTGGTGACAAAGTGAAGCGCTGGAAAGTCGGCGATGAAGTCGTGGTTCACTGCAACCAGGACGATGGCGATGACGAACACTGCAATGGTGGTGATCCGATGTATTCGCCCAGCCAGCGCATCTGGGGATATGAGACACCTGATGGCTCGTTCGCGCAGTTTACAAATGTTCAGGCACAGCAGCTGATGCCGCGTCCCAAGCACCTGACCTGGGAAGAAAGCGCCTGCTACACGCTGACCTTGGCAACAGCCTATCGGATGCTTTTTGGGCACGAGCCGCACGATCTGAAGCCGGGCCAGAACGTCCTGGTTTGGGGCGCATCGGGCGGTCTGGGCTCTTACGCGATACAGCTGATCAACACTGCGGGTGCCAATGCGATCGGCGTGATTTCGGATGAAAGCAAGCGTGAGTTTGTGATGGACCTTGGCGCCAAAGGCGTCATCAACCGCAAGGATTTCAACTGCTGGGGCCAGCTGCCCACGGTGAATACTCCGGAATATGCTGAATGGTTCAAAGAAGCCCGCAAGTTTGGCAAGGCCATCTGGGATATTACCGGCAAAGGTGTGAACGTCGACATGGTGTTCGAGCACCCCGGCGAAAGCACGTTCCCGGTGTCCACTTTTGTCGTGAAAAAGGGAGGTATGGTTGTGATCTGCGCCGGGACCACTGGCTACAATCTGACCTTCGACGTGCGTTACATGTGGATGCACCAGAAACGCTTGCAGGGCTCGCATTTTGCGCATCTCAAACAGGCCTCGGCTGCAAACCAGCTAATGGTCGAGCGCCGCTTGGATCCGTGCATGTCCGAAGTGTTCACTTGGCAGGATCTGCCTGAGGCGCACATGAAGATGATGCGCAACGAACACAAGCCGGGCAACATGTCGGTGCTGGTTCAGGCTCCGCATACAGGCATGCGCACCCTTGAAGAAGTATTGGCTGCCCGCGACTAACGGTCTCAGGCGAACAGCAGCTGCAACACCCGCAGGGCGCACACACGCCTTGCGGGTGTTCATCGTTTCTATCGATGATCATGTATTTTCAATGCTTTAAGAAATCGCCCCCCGCTATTTCTGGGGAGTAGAAAGCAGCGAGTAGGCCGAATTAGTCTGCACATGTTATGGTTGTGTTAACCCTTCGTTAACTATTTCGGGGACACCCTGATGGCGCAAAATGAGTGGATTTTGGACGTTCTGTCGGACCTAAACGCCTTTGCTGTGGCGAATGGGTTGAGCGCGCTGGCCGAGCAGCTTGACGACACAAGACTGATCGCCGCGGCCGAGATTGCGTCCTCAAAGGATGAGGCTTGCGCGCCCGCGAATGGGAAGAAAATTCGATTTGAGCCAGATCCTAGGGGATTTGGAAAGCACCAGCACGCTTGACGAGCTGACCAGCGTAGCAGTCCAGTTGCGGGACAAGCTGCAAATTGACCACATGACATATCATTGGGTTGATGGGGCCGGGGATCAATACGGGTTCACGACTTATTCGGATGCCTGGGATGAACGGTATCGAGACAGGAATTATCATCGTATTGATCCGGTTATTCTGGGTTGTTTTCAGCGATTTCACGCTGTGGACTGGAAACAGCTGAACTGGTCGGGCAAAGCAGTAAAGGCCTTCCTGCAGGACGCGCAGGAACATGGCGTCGGCAATCAGGGCTATTCGATCCCGCTGCGGGGGCCAGGCGGGCAATTCGCGCTGTTTACGGTCAACAACAGCTGTGATGACATCGCATGGCAGGCATTTGTCGAAACGTATGGCCGAGATCTCATATTGGTGGCGCATTTCCTCAATCGAAAAGCGCTGGAATTTGCAAAAGAACGGCAGCCGGACAACATGCGGGGGCTCTCGCCCCGCGAAATCGATGCAATGACATTGCTGGCGCTGGGGTATAGCCGAGCGCAGGTGGCGCACTCGCTTTCCATTTCTGAGCATACGCTCAGGGCCTATATCGAAAGCGCACGCTCAAAACTCGGTGCGCAAAATACGACTCATGCAATCGCCACTGCACTCAGTAGAGGATTAATAGTCGTTTAACGACCGTACGGTGATCTCACCTTAAATTAACCACGTGTTCGTACCCCCTTTGTTCCAACTATGGACGATAAGGGGAACACGTCATGTTGCGTTATTTGTATGCCGATGAGCTGCATAACTTTCCGGAATTGGCCAGGGGGATGTTCAGGGATCGCGCGGATCAGTTCAAAACCCGCCTTGGCTGGGATGTTAAGGTTAATGAAAAGGGGGAAGAGCGGGATCAGTACGATGACCTGAACCCGCTCTATGTGATTTGGGAAGAGGCAGATGGCAGCCATGGCGGGTCCATGCGGATCCTACCGACGACCGGTCCGGTCATGGTGAACGACATATTCGGACATCTCACCGGGGGCAGTCCGATCCGAAGCCCACTAATCTGGGAGGTCACTCGCTTTTGCCTCTCGCGCAACGCCAGCGCTCATACTGCTGGGGCCATCATGCTGAGCGGCGGTGAGGTAATGGAAGGGTTTGGCCTGACCCACATAGCGGGCGTTTTTGATGCCCGCATGATCCGGATCTACCGTATGATCGGATCGTCTCCGGTGGTTTTGGGCACCGAAGGGAAAGGGCGCGATCAGATCTCGGTCGGCCTGTGGCCTTATTCAGCGGATGATTGCAACCGTGTAGCAGCCCGCGCAGGCATCCCGCGAGAGTTGTCGCGCCTGTGGTTCAAGACAGCATTTGGCCATGGCGCACAGCACCGGTTCGCTTTGTCGGCATAAGCATACGGAAAAACCAATCGGCATCTGGCAGCGCGCGGCGCGTCCCTGTAGGGTCGCGCCATGTCCTTGCCCCAAGTCACATTTTCCGAAGATCAGGCTGCCGCTTTTGACAACATTGCCGAGATGTTGCGAGGTGCCGGAGTAGACCTTGAAGACGACGCTCTGCTGAAACTGCCCGGCAACGGAAAGTCTGGTGTGATGGCTGTTATTGGCAAGGCTGGATCGGGCAAAACCCTGTTGCTGGCAGAGCTTTACAAAGCTTTGGCCGAGACGGGGGTCAACCTGATCTCGGGTGATTTCGAAAGCCGCAAATCCCGCGACAAGCGCAGCCTTGCGATCCTCGCGCCGACGAACAAGGCCGCCAGCGTATTGCGGCTGCGTGGGGTGCCCGCGACCACGATCCACCGTATCCTCTATACGCCTGTTTACGACCCTGAATACGAGCGGATCGCCGAATGGCTAGCGGGCAATGACGAACGGCCCGAGATCGAAGGGCTGACAGACGAAGCGCTGGACCGCGCAGCCGCGTTCTATGCCAACAACAAATCCATCCCCGGTGCGCTGGCCGCTGCTGGGTTGCGCGGTTCGGATTTCATCACCGGCTGGAAACGTCGGGAAGAGCCGCTGGATATCGGTTTTGTGGACGAAGCCTCGATGCTAGACGACCGGCAATTCGAGGATCTAAAGGAAATCTTTCCAACCTTGTTGCTATTTGGTGACCCGGCGCAGTTGGCGCCGGTCAATCAATCGGGCTCGATGGTGTTCGACGGGTTGCCAGAGCCGCGCAAACAAATCCTGCATCGAGTGCATCGGCAAACTGCGGACAACCCGATCCTAGACCTCGCCCATGCTCTGTCCGATCCGGTCATGGGGTTTGAGGATTTCGAACGTCTGATCGAGGACACTGCCCGAAAGGATGACCGCGTTGTCTGGGGACAGCGGGTAGAAGTTGATCTGATGGCGCGCAGCCCGGTTCTTGTCTGGCGCAATGCGACCCGAATCCGGCTGATTCAGGCGTTCCGCACCGTACATGGCGCGCCGGAAACTGAACTACTGGAAGGGGAACCGTTGATTTGTGACGGCATTGAGCTGCCGTTGAAGCACCGCAAAAAGCGGCTGGACCTTGAGGCGCGCGGGCTGATTAAAGGCGCGCAGGTCATCTATCTTGGCCCTGGTCGCAAGCCGGGTTTTTCGCGGTTGCATGTGATGGGGGCCGAAGACCCTCAGGTCTCGGCGGCGTCGATCGTGCAGATTGAAAAGCCCGATGAGGAGGAGCCGTTCATTCCCTATGCTGCCCGTATGGGGGCAACGTTCCTGCATGGTGCCGCTGTGACGATCCATAAGGCGCAAGGGTCGCAATGGGACACGGTTCAGGTCTTTGCGCCAGACATCTACGCAGCCGCCCGCATGGGCCGTACTGAGGCCGGGCAACCTTTGTGGAAGCGCTTAGCTTATGTCGCCATAACCCGCGCACAGGAGAGGCTAATTTGGGTAGTGCGGAACCGCTTGTCGAAACCGACCCACCCATTGCGTGTGGATGACCTGCGTGCGGTTGCGGCACCATCCCTGACATTGGAGGCGGAAGAGACATGAAGACGATCATAGTGACCGGTGCAAGCTCGGGCATAGGCCGCGCCACCGCCGAGCTGTTTCTGTCAGAAGGATGGACTGTCGGGCTTCTGGCCCGCAGCGCTGACAAACTTCTTGCTATGGCACAGCATAACGCCTCGGCGATCCCGCTGGTTGCCGATGTGACTGACCCGGATGCCGTTGCAAACGCCTTTACTGCATTCACCCGACAGACCGGGCGACTGGACGTGCTGTTCAACAATGCCGGGATTTTTGCCCCTGGTGGCACCATCGACGAGATCGCGCTTGAGGATTGGTACGGCTCGGTCAATGTGAACCTGAACGGCATGTTCCTGTGTGCACGGGCTGCATTTGCTGCGATGCGGGCTCAGGCGCCGCAGGGGGGGCGTATCATAAACAACGGTTCAATCGCTGCTCATGTGCCGCGCCCGAACTCGGTGCATTATTCTGCGACGAAACACGCGATTACCGGTCTGACGCGCAGCCTTTCTCTGGACGGGCGGAGTTTTGGAATTGCCTGTGGTCAGATCGACATCGGAAATGCGCGCACCCCGATGGTGCAGGGGCTGGTCGATGAGGCGCTTGCCGAAGGCCGCGACCCTGATCCCACCATGGATGTCGGGGATGCCGCCCGCTCGGTACTGCATATGGCCGAACTGCCGCTTGAGGCGAATGTGCAGTTCATGACCGTTATGGCCACGACCATGCCCTATATCGGTCGCGGGTGACGATCAGTTCTCGCGCAGTAGGCGGAAGGCTGTCGAAGCGCCCCAACCGGCGGCAATCGCGATGGCCAGTGACATGAGCCCGTACCAAATGGGTTGTTCACGCGACATCGCGTACAAGAATCGCTCAAGCCCGACTTTGCGTACTCCGATCGAGGTTTCAAAGGTCGAGACCACCTTTCCGTCTCGTGTCAGGAAGATACGGGCGCTGTAGTCGCCTTCGGTCAGGTCCGACGGCATGTCGATTGATGTGCGGAACAACGTCTGTTCGTCCACAGCCACTGTGTTTTCCCGGATCGAGTACAGCCCTTCATCTTCGCGGATGCGGATGACCGCCTCGGAAAAATCCTGTGCGCCCTGAATGCTCATGTCCGCACCGACCGACCGGATGGCACGCTCGATCGAAACCTTATAGCGTAGGTCTTCGGTTTGAGTCAGAACCTCGGAAAACGGGGCGCTGGTGGCAACGGCGTAGAAGCTTGGTGCCAGATCAACAACAAGGCTGTCGGTGTTCACCCAGATACCGAACCGTTTCTCTTTGCGGCGTACGGTGACAGGTTCGGATGGGCCGACCACCGATACGATGACCTCAAGCGGTGGACCGTCCGGGATTGGGGCTTCGCGCTTTACCGCGCCGAAAACCAATATTTCGGACCCGTCAAAATTGGCGGTAATCGAGACGCGATCCTGACTTAGGCCCAGAACAACCTGTTCTTCGGCTGCGTAGGCTGGCAGACAGATCAGACAAAGAAGAGCAATCACACGCAGCATCTTAGTGCCCTCCCGCATCGCCAAGCGAATACAACTCGGCGGGTTGAAGCAGAAGATCAAGCGCCAGCTTGCCGCAGACGACAAGTACAAGAGCCGCCAACAAAACGCGCAGTTGTTCAGCCGGCATTCGGGCGCCGATGACTGTTCCGATTTGGGCACCAACTACGCCACCGACGAGCAGAAGAACCGCCAACACGACATCAACGGTATAGTTGGTGGTGGCGTGCAGCATCGTGGTGAAGGCGGTTACAAAGATGATCTGAAACAGCGAAGTTCCGACAACAACCTTTGTCGGCATGCCCAATAGATAGATCATCGCGGGCACCATGATAAACCCGCCGCCGACACCCATGATAGCAGACAGGACACCGACAAACAGGCCTACGACAAGCGGTGGAATGACCGAGATGTACAGGCCCGACGTCCGAAACCGCATCTTGAACGGCATGGCGTGCACCCAACCGCGCTGGCGTCGTTTCGGAGGCGGCGTGCCGCCTTTCCGCGTTTTTCTAATCGCGTTCAGGCTTTCGACAAACATCAGACTGCCAATGATGCCCAGAAATACGACATAGCAAAGTTTGACCAGCAGATCGACCTGTCCGAGGCTCTTGAGATAGTTGAAGACAACAACACCCAACGCAGCGCCTGTCAGCCCTCCGACCAAAAGGACTGTGCCCATTTTAAGGTCCACGGTTCGGCGCCTGAAATGCGCCAGCACCCCAGAAAATGATGAAGCAACAATCTGGTTTGCCTCGGTTGCGACCGCAACCGCAGGCGGAATGCCGATGAAGAACAGCAGTGGAGTCATCAAAAACCCACCGCCAACGCCAAACATTCCAGACAGAATGCCCACCATTCCACCCAGTCCAAACAGTAGAAACGCGTTTACGGATACTTCGGCAATCGGGAGGTAAATCTGCATGGCTTCTTCTAGACAGGAGAGGCCGTACCACGCGGTGTGGCAAAGCCATTTGTAACATAAATCTCAACAGACGAAGCGCGCGTGCCAGGTGGGGCCATCTAGTTGTTTCCGTGGCTCAACCTGAAAATAGTCGATAGCATGGCTGCGGAACTGATGCGGGACACGTCCATACCCCCTTAGAGCGGTTGCGGCATACAAAATCAACTCTGTATGCCGCTTTGCAGCAAACAGGACTGAGGGGCAGTCCTGAACTGGCTCTATCAGCGTTCCTTTACATATGGTTCGCCGCCTGCACGTGGCGGTATGGCCTTGCCGACGAACCCGGCAAGAATCACCACGGTCAGGATATAGGGCAGGGCGTCCATGACCTGCACCGGGATCACGACCCCGCCCAAATCGATGTTCTGGAACCGCAAGGCAATGGCCTGCAACAGCCCGAACAACAGGCATGCCCACATCGCGTGCCACGGACGCCATTTTGCAAAGATCAGAGCAGCCAGTGCGATAAATCCGCGCCCAGCGGTCATCTCTTTCACAAAGCCTGCTTGCAGCGCGGTGGCCAGGTAGGCACCTGCGATGCCGCAAAGTACGCCGCAAATCGCAACCGCTGCGTAGCGGAGACCTACAACCGAAACTCCAGCAGTATCCACCGCCGCAGGATTCTCTCCGACCGCGCGCAGACGCAGCCCGAACCGGGTGCGGAACAGAATCCACCAGGTCAGTGGCACCATAAGGAAAGCCACATAGACCAGAATGGAATGGCCAGACAGAAGCTCGGAATAGGCCATATGCAGGGGATTGGTTTCAGACATCAGCTCGGAAACCGGACGGCCTGTCAGTTCGGCGTCAGCTGGTCCGATCGCATAAGGGAATTCTGCAGATTCAAACCGCCCTTCACCGAACAATGATGGCGTACGACCACCCTGCTTGAACCAGCTTTGGGCGACAAGAACGGTCATACCTGAGGCGAGAAAGTTGATCGCAACCCCCGAGATCAGCTGATTGCCCCGAAACGTGATCGACGCAAACCCGTGTAGCGCCGAAAGGACCAGAGATGCCGCGATCCCGGCCAGCAATCCCAGCCACACCGAACCGGTTACGGCGGCGACGGCAGCCGAGAAGAATGCTGACATCAGCATCTTGCCTTCAAGGCCGATGTCGAAGATGCCCGCGCGCTCAGAGTACAATCCGGCCAGACAGGCAAGCAGCAGAGGCGTAGCCAGTCGGATGGTCGAATCCAGAACCTGGATGAGTGTCAGGAAGAAATCCATCAGGCCGACCCCTTCCGAAGCGCCATGAACAGCTTTTCAAGCGGCATGCGCACCATGTTGTCCAGTGCTCCGGTAAACAGAATGACCAGCGCTTGGATGACCACGATCAGTTCGCGCGGAATCGATGTCCAAAGCGCCAGTTCGGCCCCGCCCTGATACAGAAACCCAAACAGAATAGCGGCTAGAAATACCCCGAATGGATGAGACCGACCCATCAGTGCCACGGCAATTCCAATGAAACCCGCGCCTTCGGTTGCGTTCAGCACCAACCGCTCGGCTTCGCCCATCACGTTGTTGACTGCCATCAGGCCCGCCAGAGCGCCCGAGATCAGCATGGCAATAATCGTGATGCGTACAGGCGAGATACCGGCGTAGACGGCACCGGTTTCCGAATGGCCGTAGGCGCGGATTTCATAGCCCAACCGAGTTCGCCAGATCAGCGCCCAGACAACAAAACACGCAAGGATTGCGACGAAGAACGAGATGTTGGCAGGCGCACCTCGGAAAACGATGTTTTCGGCGCTCGAGAACATCGACTGGAAAGTCGGGAGATGCACTGCCTCGGGGAAACGAGCCGTTGCTGGGTCTTGCGACCCTTGCGGGCGCATGACGTTGACCAGCATGTAATTCAGGAAAGCGGCAGCGATGAAATTGAACATGATCGTGGTGATCACGATATGGCTGCCCCGCTTCGCCTGCAGATAGGCCGGGATCGCGGCCCAGGCTGCACCGAAGATCATCGAAGCAGCACAGGCGGCCAGCAAAGCTATTGTCCAATGCGGCCAAGGAACCGATAGGCAGACGATGGCAACGCCCAGTCCGCCCAGCATGGCCTGACCCTCGCCGCCGATGTTGAACAAGCGCGCGTGAAAGGCAACTGCAACCGCGAGTCCGGTGAAGATGAAGTTCGTTGCATAATAAAGTGTATAGCCCCAGCCGTAGGTTGACCCTAGGGCCCCAGTGACCATCAGATTTACCGCCTCAAGCGGATCTTCCCCGATGGCCAGGATCACGATTGCCGAAAGGATTGTGGCCAGAAGCAGACTGATTAGCGGGATCAGTACCACATCGGCCCATTTGGGCATTTTTTCCATGGTTCAGGCGGCCTCTCCTGCAACACCGGCCATCAGCAGGCCCAGTTCTTTTTCATCCGTCTCGGCGGGCAGACGCTCGCCCATGATATGTCCGTCAAACATAACCGCGATCCGGTCCGAGAGTGAGAAGATCTCTTCCAGCTCGACCGAGACCAGCAAGATTGCTTTGCCCTGATCCCTCAAGGCGACGATCTGTTTGTGAATGAACTCGATGGCACCGATATCCACGCCGCGTGTGGGCTGGCCCACCAGCAGCAGATCGGGATTGCGCTCGATTTCTCGTGCAACGACGATTTTCTGTTGATTGCCGCCCGAGAAGCTTTTTGCCGTCAGCCAGCCATTGGGCGGGCGTACGTCGAACTTCTCGATCTTGGCTTCGGTGTCGGCACGCAGGGCGGCGTTGTCCATGAACAGCCCGCGTTTGTAAGCAGGGTCGCGGTGGTAGCCGAACGCCACGTTCTCCCACGCGTGAAAATCCATGATCAGGCCTTCGCGCTGCCGATCCTCGGGGACATGAGCGATATGTCGGGCGCGCCGCGCTTGCCCGTCCGATCCGGGGCCGTGCAAAGCCAGAGGCTCGCCGTTCAGTTTGATCGAGCCTACCCCGGGTCGCATACCGCCCAAAACTTCAAGCAGCTCGGACTGCCCGTTGCCAGCAACGCCCGCGATGCCAACGATCTCACCCGCGCGAACGGTTAGGTCGATGCCTTTGACACGCTCGACACCGGCCGAATCGGTGACACTGAGGTTTTCGATTTCCAGAACCGGTTTGCCCGGCTGTGCAGGCACCTTATCAACCTGTAGCAAGACCTTGCGGCCAACCATCAATTCGGCCAGTGCCTGCGGATTGGTGTCAGCTGTTTTGACGGTGGCGGTCATCTCACCACGGCGCATAACCGAAACCGTATCAGTGTTCTCCATGATTTCGCGCAGCTTGTGCGTGATCACGATGATTGTTTTACCCTCGGACCGCAGCCGGTCGAGAATGCGAAACAGCTGGTCCGCCTCGGCAGGGGTAAGAACGCCCGTGGGTTCGTCCAGAATCAGAATTTCGGCCTTGCGGTAGAGCGCCTTGAGAATCTCAACCCGCTGCTGCATGCCCACACCGATCTCATCGATGCGTTTGTCCGGGTCGACGAACAGTTCGTATTCTTCCTCTAGGTCTTTCAGCTCTTTCCGGGCTTTCGCGAGCGACGGAGCCAACAGCCCACCGTCCTCCGCACCCAGAACGATGTTTTCCAGAACGGTGAAATTCTCGACCAGTTTGAAATGCTGAAACACCATCCCGATGCCCGAGGCGATCGCCGCCTGGCTGTCAGGGATGTCGGTCTTGGTGCCGTTGATCCAGATTTCGCCTTTGTCGGCTTTGTAAAATCCGTAGAGGATGCTCATCAGCGTGGATTTGCCCGCTCCGTTTTCACCGATGATCCCGTGGATCGCTCCGCGGGCGACGCTGATGGAAATATCTTTATTAGCCTGAACCGGCCCAAAGGCTTTGGAAATCCCTTTGAGTTCAATGGCGGGGACGGTCATATCTTGTCCTTGGGTTGCCGAAAGGGCCGCATGCGGCAGAGTGGTGCAGGGCGGAGGCCATGGCCCCCGCCCCCAGTTACATCAGAACTGCAGTGCAGGGCAGCTGTCGTTCTCGTAGTAGCTGACAACGCTTACGTTGCCATCGATGATGTCGCGACGGGCACTTTCAATGGCCGAGCTCATTTCTTCGCTCACCAGTTCCGCGTTGTTTTCATCCATCGCAACGCCAACGCCATCTTGTGCAAGACCCATGGTGTAAACACCGGTCTGGACGTCTTCGCCAGCTTTCATGGCGTCATATACAGCAACGTCCACACGCTTGAGCATCGAGGTCAGGACCTTGCCCGGGTGCAGGTGGTTCTGGTTGCTATCGACGCCGATTGACAGGATGCCTTCGTCGGCTGCGGTTTGCAGAACGCCAACACCGGTACCGCCCGCAGCGGCGTAAATCACGTCAGCACCCTGGCTGATCTGTGCTTTGGTCAACTCCGAGCCCTTCACCGGGTCGTTCCATGCTGCAGGGGTGGTGCCTGTCATATTGGCAACAACGTTGATGTCCGGGTTCACGGACTTCGCGCCTTGTGCATAACCACAACCAAAGTGACGGATCAGTGGGATATCCATACCACCGATAAAGCCCACTGTGTCGGATTGGGACGCCATCGCCGCCATCATGCCGACCAGGTATGATCCTTCATGTTCGGCAAATCCGATCTGGCGAATGTTCGGGGCTTCCAGCCAGGTCACGTCGACCGCAACGAATTTGGTATCCGGATAGTCACCTGCCACTGCAGCCAATGGATCGGCCATGGCGAAGCCCATTGTGATAATCGGGTTTGCGCCCGCTTCGGCAAAGCGGCGAAGCGCTTGTTCGCGCTGCGCTTCCGACTGAAGCTCGATCTCGCGATAGCTTTTGCCGGTCTGTTCCGCCCAACGCTGAGCGCCATTATGCGCGGCTTCGTTGAACGATTTGTCGAACTTGCCACCCAGATCAAAGATAAGGGCCGGTTCTGCCATAGCAGCACCTGCTGTTAGTGCAACCGCAGCGGCTGCGCCCATCAAGGATTTCATAAATGTCATTTGTTACTCCCGTTGGCTGTTATCGGTCCGGGGCTTAATCCCCCGGTACCCACTCAGAGCGAGCATACCTGTTGTGATGGCGGGAATTGAAGCTGTTTGCAACAGCTTCGGTCAACACATTTTTGACCATATGGTCTAAAAAAGCGAATATTTTTCGCTCAGGGGGCGTTCCATGACGATCGCATCGGCGTTTGGGCCACTTTTGCGATGATAATAGGCTGCGCGATTGCCGCATGGCGTGTATCCGCAGGTTTGGTACAGAGAGATCGCCGAATGGTTATCTGAGGCAACGTCCAGAAATGCACGGATTGCACCGAGTTCTCGTGCCTTGGCGTGCCAGTCTGCCATGATGCGCCGCGCCAGCCCGCGTCTTTGGTAGTCTGGACGTGTCGCGATCGTGAGCAGCTCGGCCTCTTCGCCGATCACTTGAATGAGAGCGAAAGACCGTTTGTCACCAACTACATGGGTAAAGCGATTGGCGATCAGATTGCTGAATTCTTCAGCGCTCCACGGACGTGACTGTGTGAAGGCTGCGGCGTGGGTTTCTGCCATGTCCTGTGGTGTCATTCGTCCAAAAGCACCGGTGGTACATCGCTGGAGGGGGCCGCATCTGCAGGGCGGACATAAAGCGGAGCAGGTGGCGCTTGAACTGTCGTCCAACGACCAGCGGCCACCTGGGCGATCGCACGGGCCTGCTGTTCTGGGTCCTCGCAGAAATACAAGGGACCAATATCGTCAGCGGCATGACGTGAGGTCAGGTAAGGCGCGCGCCCCTTAGGTTGCACATAAACCTGATCGCGCGGTGCAGCTATCGCCGGGAGATGCCCGCCGGGCGCAATTTCCGCAACTGCATCAAACCCCGACACCCCAACCGCCGGCACACCAAGCCCAAGCGCCAACCCGCGCGCGGCGGATACCGAGATACGGATGCCGGTGAAATTGCCGGGGCCGATTCCGACGGCGATCGCATCAAGGTGCCGCCATGTGCAATTGTTCCGGGTCAGGATTTCTTCAAGCAAGGGCATCAACCGTTCCGCCTGCCCACGAGTCATCGCCTCGGCGTGCGATGCGATAATCTTACCCTCTCGCAGCAAAGCGGCCGCGCAATGCGCGGCCGATGTATCGAATGCCAAAATCGTCGGTTCAGACGGCAACAGGGCGAACCTCGGTCACTTCGGGGATGTAGTGACGCAACAGGTTCTCGATCCCCATTTTCAGCGTTAGGGTCGAGGACGGACAGCCCGCGCAGGCTCCCTGCATGTGCAGATAAACAACGCCGCGGTCGAAGCCGTGGAAGGTGATGTCACCGCCGTCCTGAGCCACAGCAGGACGCACGCGGCTATCCAGCAGATCTTTGATCTGGTTGACAATCTCTGCATCTTCGCCGGTGTGTTCAGCGTGGCCCGAGGCGGTCTCTGCACCTGCGCCCATAACCGGTTGGCCGGACTGGTAATGCTCCATCACAGCGCCGAGAATTGCGGGCTTGATGTGATCCCACTGCACGTCATCAGATTTGGTTACCGTGACAAAATCGTTGCCGAAGAACACGCCTGTTACGCCGTTTACATCGAATATGCGTTTGGCGAGCGGTGATTTTTCTGCAGCGTCGGCGCTTGGAAAATCAGCGGTGCCTGCTTCCAGAACCGTCTGGCCGGGTAGGAATTTTAGTGTGGCCGGGTTGGGTGTGGATTCGGTTTGAATGAACATGGCGCGGCTCCGTCTAAGATGCACCTGATATGCGCGTCCGTGCGGGGGAAGTCAAGATTTGGAACCGTTCTAAATTGTGACGGCGTAAGAAATCGCATCATCCAGACGATCATCACCCCAGAACAGCTCGTCCCCAATAACGAAACTCGGCGCACCAAAGATGTGTTTAGCCTTGGCCTGAGTAACTTGCTCGAACAAGGCAGCCTTGATCGCGGGGTCGCTTATCCGATCCATCAGATCAGTCGAAACGCCAGATTTGGTAAGGCACTCAACCAGAACCGCCGGATTCGATATATCACGACCGGAACCAAACTGCGCAGAATAGACAGTGCGTACAAAGGCTGCCCGTTGATCAGCTGGTTCGATCGCCAGCGCTAGCCTTGCTGCTTTCAGGCTGTTTTGCGGAAATGGCTCAGGCCGCCGAAAAGGTAAATCGCGCGCGGCGCAAAGCCGTTCCATGTCCCGCCACATGTATCGACCTTTTGCAGGGTAGAGGTTGAACGGCGAGTTTTTCCATCCCTGTTCAGCAAAGATCGGCCCCAGAAGGAATGGGTGCCATTCTACGGCAACTCCATATTCCGAAGCCGCCTGCTGGATACGCATCGCGCTGAGATAAGAATAGGTCGATGCGAAGTCGAACCAGAACTGCAGCTTCGCGGACATAAATTCACCTCAGGTGATGGCTTCCAGCTTCTCTTTGCTCAGATCGCCGGGCACGATAGTAATAGGAATGGGCAAACTTCCAGAGTTCCGGGTCAGTTGTGTCACCAACGGTCCGGGGCCTTTTTTGTCAGTACCTGCACCCAGAACCAATACGCCGATCTCGGGATCGGATTGGACATGTTCAATGATTTCGGCCACCGGATCGCCTTCACGGATTGCCAATTCGGGCTCGACACCCTGTTTGTCGCGCATCCATTTGGCGAACACCTCGAAATGGGCGTGAATACGTTCACGCGCTTCTTCGCGCATCACCTCGGCAACACCGATCCAGTGGTTGAATTCGTCCGGTGGAATTACCGAAAGAACCGTAACCCCGCCGCCAGTATGTGCCGCACGCATAGCGGCAAAGCGCATGGCGTTCAGGCATTCACGGCTGTCGTCCAGAACGACTAGGAACTTGCGCATGTTTGTCCTCGTTTGTTTTCGGGATCATGCCTCACAGGGTAAGCAGTGGCAACTGAAACAGAAAAGGAGCAGATCAGCAATTGCTTGCAGCCCAATCCCAGTACATCTCGCGTGTGCGACGGGCGATTGGGCCCACCTGATACTGGGTGTCATCCAGCGCGGTGATTGGCGTCACTTTGCTCATGTTACCGCTCATGAACACTTCGTCCGCGTCGTGAAAGTCATCGAAACTCAGCACGGTTTCATGCACGGTTACCCCGTCGGCGCGCAGGTTTTTAATATGCCGCGCGCGTGTAATCCCGGCCAAGAATGTCCCATTGGGGATTGGAGTAAAAACCTCACCATCGCGCGCCATGAAGATATTTGCGGTCGCAGTCTCGGCCACATGCCCCATCGCGTCGGCCACAAGGGCGTTTGAAAAGCCCTTGTTGCGTGCCTCCTGCAACATCCGGGCATTGTTCGGATACAGGCACCCTGCCTTTGCGTTGACCACAGCGGATTCCAGAACAGGGCGGCGGAAACGAGTGGTTGTCAGCGTCGCCGAGGCGGTTTTGGGTGCCATTGGGATTTCTTCAAGACAGATGGCAAAGCCAGTGCTGTTTTCCTGAGGGACGATGGCGGTGTGATCCCCGTCGATGCCCCAATACATGGGGCGAATGTAAACGGCGGTGTCAGGTGCGTAACTTTGCAACCCTTCGTGAACCAGATCGACCATCTGTTCGGTTGTTACAGAAGGTGTCAGCATCAGCGCCTCGGCTGAACGGTTCACGCGGGCACAATGGGCATCCAGATCCGGGGTCATTCCATCAAAGTACCGGGCACCGTCAAACACCGATGAGCCCAGCCATGCGCCATGGTCAGCAGCGCGCATGATCGGTGCGTCCCCGTCATGCCATTGGCCGTTGAAATAGGTGCGGATGTTTTTGCCGACTGCCATTGCGCCCTCCCTCAAGCTTCGGGGAAACCTAGGTTGGGGCTGACGCAAGGTCCAGCAGATTATCCGTGATGCTGGGGCAGCGCTTCGCGTTTGACCATGGTGCGCAAAGCGAAGTTTGATCGTAGGTTTCGAATGCCCGAAATTTTCATAAGCCGGTTTTCCAGAAATGCATCAAACGCATTGAGGTCTTTGGCAACCACGCGCAGCAGAATGTCGCGTGATCCGGTCATGAGGTAGCATTCCATCACCTCGTCGCAGCGACGAATGGCCTTTTCGAAGGAATCGATGGCGTTGCGATCCTGTTTCTCCAACTCGACAGACACAAAGATTGTGACGCCGAATCCAAGCCGCTCGGGGTCGACCTGTGCGGCGTAGCCGGTGATAATCCCGTCCCGCTGCAGTCGATCCAAACGCCGTGCGCAGGGTGTCGGGGACAGCCCGACATGCTCCGCCAAATCGATGACAGTCATACGGCCATCGTTTTGAAGGGCGCGGATTATCTTGGAATCGATATCATCCATGGCGAAAAATTCCACAAAAGTTTTCAATTTTAGAGGTTAGCACCAAAAATTTCCCTGATATAGTGACAAAAGGGTGAAAATCACTCGACGATAGGTGGCAAACTCTCGGAAGCACTCCGGAGGAGAAGAATGGACATCACCATCGTAGACGCGCCAGAGCACGAGCGCGTGGTCGAATTCAAAGATAACTCACTTGGTCTATTGGGCTACATTGCGATCCACTCAACGCAACGTGGCCCCGCTGCGGGCGGTGTGCGCATGCGCCCTTATGGCCACCCAGCCGAGGCCCTGGACGATGCTTTGCGACTGGCAAGGGGCATGACGTTCAAGAACGCCGCGGCAGATCTGCCGCTCGGGGGAGGCAAGGCTGTCATCATCGGGGATCCTCATGAGGATAAATCACCTGAACTTTTGCAGGCCTTTGGGCGCGTGATTCAAGGTTTGAACGGTCTGTACTGGACGGCAGAAGATATGGGTATGACGCCTGCAGATATGGCGCATATCGGGTCTGAAACCGAATTTGTGGCTGGGCTGGCGGAAGGTGAGTTCGCCAGCGGTGATCCGTCTCCGATAACGGCGCGCGGGATATTCAATGCTATCCGGGTGACAGCGCAGCACCGGTTCAGGCTTTCTGGCCTTAAAGGCCTGACGGTATCGGTTCAGGGTCTTGGCCATGTAGGCGAGCATTTGTGCCAGTTGTTGCACGATTCTGGTGCGCAGTTAATCGTAACTGACATCGACACCCGGCAAGCGGCCCGCGTGGCCGAACGGTTTGCGGCACGGGTCGTTGCACCCGATGCGATCTACGGCGTTGAAGCGGATATCTTTGCGCCTTGTGCGATCGGCGGCATCCTGAACGAAACGAGTATTCCATTACTGAAAGTCGGCGCTGTGGCCGGAGGGGCAAATAATCAGTTGTCCAGCGATCGGGACGCGCAGTTGCTCCACGAGCGTGG
This sequence comes from Ruegeria sp. C9, assembly GCF_056537585.1. Taxonomy (NCBI): domain Bacteria; kingdom Pseudomonadati; phylum Pseudomonadota; class Alphaproteobacteria; order Rhodobacterales; family Roseobacteraceae; genus Ruegeria; species Ruegeria sp. C9. The sequence continues at coordinate 121,123 of NZ_JBQFRU010000005.1, read as the reverse complement.
CATTCTTTACGCCCCTGACTTCGTCGCCAATGGCGGTGGTATCGTGAATGTGGCGACGGAAATCCTGCGTGTCGCAGAGCGTGAAGCTTGGGTCGCCGGTAGGTTGCAGGCGCTGGAGCAGACGATGGATCGCATCCTGACACGGGCCAAAGCCGAAGCGGTCAGCCCGCACGAAGTTGCGGAATCCATCGTGCACGAGATGCTGAGCCTGCAGGCGGCATAAGAGCCGACGGAACGAAAAACGCCGCCCGAGAAAGGGCGGCGTTCTTTTTTGGATTGCGATCGCGTGGTCAGGACTTGCCCGCGCCGACCATCCCTACAATCTCGTAGGTCTGCTGCAGAATCGGGGCCGCGATTGCACGTGCCCGTTCAGCACCTCGGGCGAGAATCTGATCAATCTCGGCCTCTTCGCCCATCAGGCGCGCCATTTCGGTTGAAATGGGTGAGAGTTTCGAGACCGCAAGTTCTGCCAACATTGGCTTGAACTCACCGAATTGCTTCCCGCCAACCTCAGCCAGCACTTGTGCGGCCGTCTGGTCGCTAAGCGCGGCATAGATATTCACCAGATTGCGCGCCTCGGGACGGTCTTCAAGGCCATCGACCTCCGACGGCAAAGCGTCCGGATCGGTCTTGGCTTTACGGATCTTCTTGGCGATGGCATCGGCATCATCGGTCATGTTGATCCGCGTCATATCAGACGGGTCTGACGACGACATCTTCCGGGACCCGTCACGCAGGTTCATCACACGGGGCGCAGGCCCACCGATGACCGGTTCGGTTACCGGAAAGAAATCGACGCCATAGTCATGGTTGAACTTGATTGCGATGTCGCGCGTCAGTTCCAGATGTTGCTTCTGGTCTTCTCCAACAGGCACATGGGTCGCGTGATAGACCAGAATGTCTGCCGCCATCAGGGCAGGATAGGCGAACAGACCCAGCGAAGCATTCTGCGCATTCTTACCGGCCTTGTCCTTGAATTGCGTCATCCGCTGCATCCAGCCGATCCGGGCGATACAGTTGAAAATCCAGGCCAACTGAGTGTGTTCCGGCACTTGGCTCTGGTTGAACAAGATAGATTTCTCAGGGTCGAGGCCAGCAGCAATGAACCCTGCGCACACTTCGCGGGTTTTTTCACGCAAGCGATCGGGATCTTGCCAGACGGTAATCGCGTGGAGGTCGACCATGCAGTAGACGGTCTCGTATTCCGGCCCCTGCATATCCACGAAACGTTTGAGTGCACCCAGGTAATTACCCAAGTGCAGGTTTCCTGAAGGCTGGATGCCGGAAAACACGCGCGGCGTGAATTGGGTCTCGGTCATCGAAGGAAACTCCTGTCTGGAAAAATCAGCCCCCGTCGCTTACCCATGAGGCCAAGGGACGTCAACAGCCGCGAAAGGCCAGCCCAATGAGCAGTGAGCATTATACACCGCCCGTGAACCCTCTGCCGCCGGTCGTGGTGGCGCTGGTTCTGTTCATCAGCGGGATTGAACTGATCTTCTTGCTTGGCAGCAGGGGCTTGGTCGGAGGGCCGACTGCTGTTGGTTGGCGCTTGGATGCGTTGCAGCAATATACGTTTTCGCCCGATATATTCGATTGGATGGTCCAGAACGGGCGCTGGCCGTTCGAACATGTGATCCGCTTTGTCACATATCCCTTTGTTCAGGCCAATTTCACACAAGCTGTGTTTGTCTGCGTGTTTGTTCTGGCGATGGGGAAGATGGTGGCTGAGGTCTTTGGCAGCGTCGCCATGCTGATCATATTCGTCTTGTCCGGTGTCGGCGGAGCGTTGGCCTATGCGGTGCTGTTGAACCCGCCATATCCACTGGTTGGCGGGTTTCCTCCGGTTTATGGGCTAATCGGCGCGTTCACTTGGCTGCTGTGGCGCAAGCTTTCTCTGGTGGGTGAAAACCAATCGCGCGCATTCAGCCTGATCGCGGTTCTTATGGGCATTCAGTTGCTGTTCGGTCTGATCTTCGGTGGGACCTCGGATTGGGTCGCCGATCTGGGCGGTTTTGCCACCGGGTTTGGTTTGTCTTTCTTTCTGGCTCCGGGTGGCTGGGCACGCATCCTCAGCAAAACGCGACGCGATTGATGCGCATTAGCTACGGCGCAGCGCTGTTCGGAACTCCGAAATCCGGAAGGCGCCAAAGATGTGCCCCAACAAGAAGTAGGCCACCGCCGCAGTTACAATGAGCACGAGAAGCGCAAGGTAACGCCAGCCTGGTACTTCGAACGTCCAGCCGAAGAGGTTAATGGCCGCAAACAACACCACCCCCATGCCAGCCGATGCCGCCACGACCCGCCAAATCCGCTGTTTGAACCGGTCATCAAATCGGGCTTCGTCGCCCATTCTGCGCGCGCCGATTGCAAGCAGCGCAACCATGGCCCAGCCAGCAGTCGACGCTGCGATTGCGGGCGCAATCCACCCGACAATGGGATAAAGCCCAAAGGCAAGTCCGGCATTCACCACCATCGCAACCACTGCGTATCGAAACGGTGATTTGGTATCTTCGCGGGCGAAGAACAACGGTTGCAGCAGCTTTTGCAGCATGAATGCGGGCAGCCCGATACCATAGATGGCCACGGCCAAGGCGGTCGCCGCTGTATCTTCGGCGCTGAACTGGCCGCGTTGGAACAGGACCGAGACCAACGGGCCGGGGATGATCATAAAGGCAACGGTCGAAGGCAAGGTCAGCAGCAGAGTAAACTCTCCGGCTCTTGAAAAGGCGTTGCGTGCTCCATCTTTGTCGTCTGCGCGCAGGCGGCGTGACAGGTCGGGTAACAGCACGATGCCGACGGCGATGCCAACCACTCCGAGCGGCAGTTGATACAAACGATCTGCGGCAAACAGCCAACTGACAGCCTTTTCGGTTTTTGATGCCACAAGCTGTCCGACCACAAGATTGACTTGCGTAACGCCCATGGCCAACGCCGCAGGAACCGCGATCCGCACCATGCGGCGCATTTCCGGGCTGAGCTTTGGCCAACCGGGCCGAATGCGAATTCCCGCGCGTTCAGTCGCAATCCAGACAAGCGCTAATTGCGCGATGCCTGCGACTGGGATGACTGCGATGAGCCAGCGTATGATTTCTCCACCAGATATCGCGCCAAAGATTAACGCGGAGCAGGCGAATATGTTCAGCAGCACAGGAGCGGCGGCTGCAGCGGCGAAGCGCCCGGTTGCGTTCAATACTCCGGAAAACAGCGCAGCGAGGGACATAAACAGGATGTAGGGGAACACGACGTAACCATAATCCACCGCCAGATCGAAGCGTTCATCACCATAGAATCCTTCGGCGGTTATCCAAACCAACGCGGGCATGAAGACCATCGCCAGACCGACTAGCGCCAGCACCGCCACTGCCAACAGGTTAAACGCATCCTGTGCGAAACCTTCGGCGTCTTCACCGCCTTCAAGGCGTTTTGAAAACATTGGAACAAAGGCTGCGTTGAATGCGCCCTCGGCAAAGAAGCGGCGGAACATATTGGGTAGTCGGAAGGCTGCGACGAAAGCGTCCATCACCGGTCCGGGCCCGATATAAGCGGTCAGCAGGATTTCCCGCAAAAAGCCCAGAATGCGGCTTGCCAAGGTCCAGAACCCAACGGTGAAAAAGCCCGAAATCAGGCGGATCGGCTTCATGATGCGGCCCGCTCGGCACCTTCGGTGATGGCCGCACGCAGCTTGGCTTCCAACCCGCGTTGCTTGGCCTCAGAGTGGTATTTCAGGCCGAACATATCCTTGACATAGAACGTGTCGACCACCTGTTCTCCATAGGTGGCGATCACTGCGTTCGCGATATAGACATTGGCGGCTGCCATCGTGCGCGTCAAATCATATAGCAGTCCGGGCCGGTCGCGGGTGTCGACTTCGATGATCGTGTAAATCTCTGAACCTTCGTTGTCGAAGGTGATATGGGTCGGGACGTTGAAGGCGCGTTCGCGCTTCTTGATCTTGTCGCGGGATTTCAATGCGTCCCGTGCGACAACCTCACCCCTGAGTGTCTTGTGAATCATCTGGGTCAGCCGAGGCAGGCGCGTGGCCTCGAAGGGATGGCCCTCGGCGTCCTGAACCCAGAACGCATCAGTTACATATCCGTCTTTCGTCGTATAGCTGCGGGCATCAACCACGTTGGCTCCTACAAGGGCAAGTGCCCCCGCTATGCGAGAAAAAATACCCGGATGATCACCCATGGCAAAACACGCGCGGGTGGCGTCGCGATCCTCATCCGGATGCAGACGGATTTCTACGGCACCCGGATCGCCGCTGTCCTCCAGCGATTTCAACATTTCCGCGAATTCGACATGTGTCGAAAGGTTCAGTCCCTGCCAATACGGATCATAATGCCGCCCGGTTTCGGTTTTCAGGTCAGATTTGGACCAGTTTTCCAATTCGGCCCGCAACCGCTTTTTCGCCCCATCTCCACGATTGGCTCGGTTAAGCGCCTCCATCCCGGATTCCAGTGCGTGTTTGGTGTCAGCATGCAAAGCGCGCAGCAATGTAGCCTTCCAGTTGTTCCAGGTCGTTGGTCCGACACCGCGGATGTCACAGACTGTCAGCACCGTCAGCAAGTCCAGCCGTTTGACGGTTGCAACAGCTTTCGCGAAATCGCGGATTGTGCGCGGGTCTGAGATGTCGCGTTTTTGCGCCATATCGGACATCAGCAAGTGATAGCGTACAAGCCATTCGACGGTTTCCGAATCCGCCTTGCTCAGCCCTAATCGTGGCGCCACTTTGCGCGCGATTTGCGCGCCCAGAATCGAATGATCTTCGGGGCGTCCTTTGCCGATGTCGTGCAGCAACAGAGCCACGTATAGAACCTTTCGGCTAACACCACCCTCCAGGATGGATGACGCCAAGGGCAGTTCCTCGATTAACTCTCCTCGCTCGATCTGCGCCAAATTGACGATGCACTGGATCGTATGCTCGTCCACCGTGTAGCTGTGATACATATTGAACTGCATCATCGCCACGATGTGCTCAAACTCGGGCAAAAAGGCTGACAGAACCCCCAACTCGTTCATTCGTCGCAGGGCACGTTCGGGGTTGCCGTGTTTCAGCATCAGATCAAGAAACATGCGCCGCGCCTCTTTGTCGTTGCGCATCTCATCGTCGATCAGGTTCAGGTTGGCCGTTACCAACCGCATTGCGTCGGGATGGATCAGCATACCCGTGCGCAAACCCTCTTCGAACAACCGTAACAGGTTGACCTTGTCTGACAGGAACGTGTCAGGGTCCGCGATATCCAGACGGCCATGGACCACGCGGTAACCGGCCTTGACGCGGGGGCGACGGCGGAAAATACGTTCCAGCAAGGCCGCGCCCTTCATGTGCGAGGCTTCCAGTTTGGTCAGGAAAATCCGTGTCAATTCGCCCACACGGGTGGCTTCGCGGAAATAGCGTTGCATGAACACCTCGACGGCGCGCCGACCGGCGCGGTCTTGATATCCCATACGATCGGCCACCTCGACCTGCAGATCGAAGGTCAGTTGTTCCGTCGCGCGGCCCGTCACCAGATGCAAATGAGACCTGACGGCCCAGAGGAATTCTTCGGCTTGCGCGAACTCGTCAAACTCTTCGGGCGTAAAGAGGCCCATAGGGACCAATTCGGCCACATCCGTTACGCCATAGATATATTTTGCGATCCAGTAGAGCGATTGCAGGTCGCGCAAGCCGCCCTTGCCCTCTTTGACATTGGGTTCGACCATATAGCGTTCACCCTGCTTCAGGTGCCGCTCATCGCGCTCTTTCAGCTTGGCTTCGATAAATTCCCGCTCGGTGCCTTTGAAAAGATCGGTCTTCAGGCGCGCTTCAAGTTCTTGCGCAAGGGGCTGATCCCCGACGAGATACCGTTGTTCCAGCATGGCGGTACGGATGGTGAAATCATCGGCCCCCAGACGCAGGCAATCTTTGATCGTGCGTGAAGAGTGACCGACCTTCAGCCGCAGATCCCAGAGAATATAGAGCATGGATTCGATCACGCTCTCGGCCCAGGCGGTGATTTTGTACGGCGTCAGAAAAAGCAGATCTACATCGGATGACGGGGCCATCTCACCCCGGCCATAACCTCCCACTGCCAGCACAGCGATTTTCTCGCCTTGCGTGGGATTTGCCAGCGGATGCAGATGCTCGCTGGCGATGCGCATTGCTGTCCCGACCATCTGATCCGTCAGATAGGTATAGGAATGCGTCAGCGGCAGTGCATCAAATGGGCGCTCGGCAAAGGCGTCCGCAATCGCCTTGCGGCCTGTCTTTTGCGCCTCTCGCAGAATGCGCACCGTCTCGGCGCGCAAGGCTGCGTTGTCCGAACTGATTTCAACAGCGGCGGACAGGTTGGCATTGACCTCGGCGTTGTTAAAAATCTCGTCAGCCGCGCAGATCAGATTGACATCGGGCGCAGAGCCCTGCGCCGGTCGATTAGAATCCGGCGCCAGAGAAGCTTTGTGGGGCAGGGTCAATCACAACCACCTGTTTGTTCTGGATCGTGGCAACAGCCAGACCGCGTTCGTTCGTACCGTTTGGCCGCAGGCGGAAAATACCGCCGACACCCTGAAAACCGGCGTTCTGGGTTAATGCTGCACCTGTCAACGCGTTCGATTTGCCCTGGCTGACCAAGGCTCCGATCGCAGCGATTCCGTCATAGGCAAGCCCGCTGATCGGGTGTGGTGCCTCACCGTAGGTGTTGTTGTAACGCTGGCGATAAGCCTGTGCCTTTGCCGGATCGGGAAGTGCGAACCAGCCACCTTGTACGCCAGGCAATTCCAGCGTTTGGGCTGGAATGTCCCAACGTGTCAGGCCGATATACTGAGTTGTCGCAGGAGATACACCAGCCTCGGGCAACAACTGGCTGTAAAGCGGCAGCGCGCCTGCGGTTGTCGCGGTCAGGAAAATTGAATCCGCGCCGGTCGAATCGACCGTTGCTTTGATCGCCGAAACCGAATCGATCACGCCCTGCTGTGACCGGTCATATCCAACTGTGCCCGCATTGTTGACGCGGCTGTTGCTGAGCGCGGCAGCGATGGCAGACTGGCCTAGCTGGCCCGCTGAGTCATTGCTGTGCACAATGACAGTACTGTTTTTACCCTGCTGTCCGGCGTAGTTCACCAGCCTGTTGGCCGTGTTCTGGAAAGTGGGGCCAAGCACATAGACATTGCCGCCCGCAATGCTGGTGTTGTTCGAGAAGGACAGCACGTTCACATTGTTGTTTAGCACCGCAAGTCCTGCCGCGTTTGCGGCTTGTGCGTACACTGGCCCAAGAATGATCTTGGCCCCGTCCGCTACAGCTTGCTGTGCAACCGCCGAGGCCGTTCCGGCAGTTCCGGCCGTGTCGTAGACGCGCAGATCAATCTTGACGTTCGGCAAATCCGCGATGGCCAGCCGTGCCGCGTTCTCAAGGCTACGGGCAAGGGCCGCATCGCCAGACTGAGGTGATCCGCTTGGGACCAACAGGGCCACCGGAACCGGGTCAGAGGTGTCGATCGAGGGGCCTCCGCTGATGCCGCCGACTTCACAGGCGGCCAGAAAAGCGGCCGTGGCCAGTACAATGGCGGATTTCGCCAGTTTGCGTGCGGGCTTGCAAACGGTAAACATCTAAAAGAAAACTCCCTGATCCGGCGTCTGAGGGCACCTTGGTCTATTGAACCGCGATAATAAACGTCACGCTGTGAGGGTCCAGCTTTGAATTTCCAAAAGATCAGATTGGCCACTGGGCTGTACTTTATTGCCACCCCAATCGGGACGGCACGCGATATTACGCTCAGGGCGCTCGATGTTTTGGCCTCGGCAGACATGATTGCTGCCGAAGATACGCGCAGCTTGCGACGTTTGATGGAAATCCATGGCGTGCCGCTCGAAGGGCGCCGCATATTGGCCTACCACGATCACAGCGGCGCGGGCGCGCGGGGCAAAATACTTGAGGCGCTGGAACAAGGGCAATCGGTGGCTTACGCGTCCGAGGCGGGAATGCCGCTGATCGCCGATCCCGGCTATGATTTGGGCCGTCAGGCGGCTGAGGCTGGGCACAACGTGACATGTGCACCGGGACCGTCTGCTGTTTTGACGGCGCTGACATTGGCGGGGCTTCCCACGGATGCATTTTTCTTTGCCGGGTTCTTGCCCAATGCCTCTGGCGCACGGCGTTCACGAATCGAATCCCTGCGCAGCGTCCCCGGAACGCTTGTCTTCTATGAATCGCCGAAGCGCGTGGCTGCCTGCCTCTCTGATCTCGCGGATATTTTGGGTGGAGACCGACAGGCGGCCCTGTGCCGTGAACTCACGAAGAAGTTTGAAGAAACTCGCCGAGGGACGCTCGCTGATCTGGCAACAGAGTACGAGGGCTTATCGGTTAAAGGCGAGGTGGTTCTGCTTGTGGATCGCGCCCATTCGCAATCTGTTAAGGACTCTGATGTAGAAGGGGCATTGAAAAAAGCTTTGCAAACGCATTCGGTGCGGGATGCGGCAGATTTGGTGTCAGAGATGTTCAGCCTGCCGCGCCGTCCGATCTATCAGATGGCTCTGAAGCTGGGAAAGGGATGATATGGCACAGAGATCCGTTCGGGGTTCTGTATCTTATCACGCTGGACAATCCGCCGAACTTTGCGTGGCCGCCGAATACGTGCGACGGGGTTATTCAATCGCAAGACGCAGGTGGTGCGGTGCTGGCGGTGAAATAGATCTGATCGCGCGCAACGCAGATGGGTTGGTCTTCATTGAGGTTAAGAAAAGCCGTAGTTTTGACCGTGCAGCCGCTCGGATTAGTCGCCGACAGATGGATCGAATTTGCGCATCCGCTGCCCAGTTTCTTGAACAGGAGCCTGCTGGTCAGCTGACGAATACTCGGTTTGATGCGGCACTGGTTGATGACACTGGAACTGTTCAAATCATCGAAAACGCCTTTAGTTTGGACTGACCCCCATTGAACCCGTCAAGCCTCTGCGCCATGTATCGAGCGTGGAATTGAGGGATACACCATGAAGATCGCCTTTCAGATGGACCCAATCGGGGCCGTGGATATCAACGCCGACAGCTCTTTCCGTCTGGCAGAAGAGGCTCAGGCGCGCGGCCACCAGCTGTTTTTTTATGGCCCGGATCAACTCGCTTACCAGGAAGGCAAGATCACGGCGCGCGGCCATGACATGACGGTGCAACGAGTCGCTGGCAACCCGGCAGTGTTGGGCCCTGAGCGTGAAGTGGACCTTGCTGAATTTGATGTCGTCTGGCTGCGCCAAGACCCCCCGTTTGACATGCACTACATCACCTCGACCCATTTGCTTGACCGGCTAAAGGGGCAGGCCCTGGTGGTTAACGATCCGTTTTGGGTGCGAAACTATCCCGAAAAGCTGCTGGTTCTGGATTTCCCTGAACTGACTCCGCCCACCACGATTGCGCGGGATTTGCGAACCATCAAGGCGTTCAAGGAAAAGCATGGCGACATCATCCTCAAGCCGCTTTACGGCAACGGAGGTGCTGGCGTATTCCGTCTTGATGCGAATGACCGCAACCTGACGTCGCTGCATGAGCTGTTCACCGGCTTTTCTCGTGAGCCTCTGATCGCGCAGAAATTCCTGCCCGATGTGCGCAATGGCGACAAGCGGGTCATACTTGTCGATGGTGAGCCGGTGGGCGCCATCAACCGGGTTCCAGCTGAGGGCGAGACCCGCTCGAACATGCATGTGGGCGGGCGCCCCGAGAAAATCGGCCTGTCCGAGCGAGATATGGAAATCTGCGCTGCGATTGGGCCGTTATTGAAGGAACGTGGTCAGATCTTTGTGGGGATCGATGTAATTGGCGACCACCTGACCGAGATCAACGTGACCTCACCCACTGGTATTCAGGAGCTTGAGCGGTTCAATGGCGTGAACATCGCCGAGAAAATCTGGCAAGCGATTGAGGCGAAACTTTAAGCTCCTGCTTTGGCGCTGATGCGAAAGCTCAGCGCCTCTGCGACATGGGGGCGGCGCACATCCGGCTCACCTTCGAGGTCGGCAATGGTGCGGGCCACGCGTAGGATGCGGTGAAAGGCGCGGGCCGACAGGCCAAAGCGTTCCGCGGCTTTCAGTAATAGTTCTTTGCCCTGGGCATCAGGGGCGGCGATTTCTTCCAGCACATTGCCTTCGACATCTGCGTTTTGACGGGTATTTGGCGTGTCGCGAAAGCGATCTGCTTGTATGGCGCGCGCCGCTTCGACCCGCTCTGCGACGGTCGCAGAGCTGTCGCCGGTAGGCGGCAGGTCGAGATCGGTAAATCCGACCGGAGGGACTTCGATGCGCAGATCGAACCGGTCCACCAACGGCCCTGAGATACGCCCCAAGTAATCCTCGCCACAGACCGGTGCGCGTGAACAGGCGCGGGACGGGTCCGTCAGGTATCCGCATTTGCACGGGTTCGCGGCGGCTACCAGCATAAAGCGGCATGGGTATTTCACATGGGCGTTGGCGCGGGCGACCATTACCTCGCCGGTTTCAATAGGTTGGCGCAGGGTTTCCAAAACTGTGCGCGGAAATTCGGGAAACTCGTCCATGAACAGGACGCCGTTATGCGCCAGTGATATCTCACCGGGTTTCGCACCTTTGCCACCGCCCACGATCGCCGCCATCGAAGCGGTATGGTGCGGCTCGCGAAACGGTCTGGCGCGGCTGATGCCCCCTTCGTCCAGTAAGCCGCAAAGCGACTGGATCATCGATGTCTCTAAAGCTTCGACCGGGCTCAGAGGCGGCAAAATACCCGGCAGACGCGCCGCCAGCATGGATTTGCCGGAACCCGGTGTCCCGATCATGATCAAATGATGCCGCCCGGCTGCGGCGATTTCCAAGGCGCGTTTGGCGCGCTCTTGCCCCTTCACGTCCCGCAGGTCCCGTGCGTTGGGTGATAGTTTCACTTCGCCCGGTGTCGCAGCGGGCAGCGCAGACTGACCGGTAAAGTGCCGCACCACATCCCCCAACGAGCCCGCTCCGATCACCTGAGTGGCGTCAACCCACGCGGCTTCGGCGCTAGAGGCGCTGGGACAAAGCAAGCTGCGATCATCGGCGGCTGCTGTCATGGCAGCGGGCAGCGCGCCGACGACGGGTACCAGAGAACCATCCAAAGACAACTCGCCCAACGCGACAGCGCCCTCGGCAGCATCCGCTGGGATGATTTCCAACGCAGTCAACAAAGCGACGGCGATAGGCAGGTCGAAATGGCTGCCCTCTTTGGGCAGATCGGCAGGCGAAAGGTTAATCGTGATCCGTTTCGACGGCAGCGCGATCGCCATCGAACTTAGCGCACTACGAACACGGTCCCGTGCTTCGGAGACTGCCTTGTCCGGCAATCCCACGATGGAAAAGGCCGGAAGGCCCGGTGAGACGGCGCATTGCACCTCGACCGGGCGGGCATCGACCCCTTGAAAGGCAACGGTGTGAGCACGGGCGACCATGGCAATCCTGTCCTTGGTTAACAGGACGTTGCTGCCATGGCTGCAGTTTAAGAATCGTTAACGTCAGCAACCATCGCCGTAAATTTCGGCCACGCCTCAGGGTCAGAAACGGTCTTGTCTCGGCAAAACGGATTACAAAAGCCCCAAATCTTGCCATCGAGTTCCAGATAGTCTTGTACAGGCTTGCCGGAATAGGGGCAGGCTGTGTTGACCGAGGGGCCTGTGCTGACTGCCAATGCCCCTGAATCCCCGCCAATTGGCCAGCTGTGTGCGGGAAGGTCTTGCGGATACGGGAAGGGCTCATACGCGACCGTCATGCCCATGGCGCGCCATTGTCGAACTGCGATATCAGAGAGCAGGTGCATGCAGTATGCACGATTGACCTCGGACACGGGCAGGCCATAGCCGACAATCCGTGCAGCGACCGGCGTGTAGAAAACATCAGTCAGAGAATAGGCACCAAACAGCGGGCCCGACGCGGCGCCAGAGACCTTCCGTGCATGGGCCCAGAGGGTTTCGATCCGCTGCAAATCAGTCATCGTTTCAGGTGAAGGTTTGAACCCTTCCCAGCAACGTTTCAACTGCATGGGGCATTGCCCCCGCAGCGCTGTGAAACCGGCAACCATTTCAGCGCAAAGCCACCGGGCTGTGGCGCGGGCGGCAGGGTCTGACGGCCAAAGCCCTGCTTCGGGGTGGCGTTCGGCCAATGTCTCTGCCATCGCGAGGCTTTCGCCGACCACGGTTCCATCTGGTAGACGCAGCGCAGGAACAAGGCGCGCCGGGCCCAGTGGTTCCATATCCGCCGCCATGGTGCCGGAATAAAGGCCAATCATGTGGGTGCGGTATGGCAGGCCGAATTTCTCAAGCATTAGCCATCCGCGCATGGACCAGCTGGAGAACAACCGGTCACCGATAAAGAGATCATATGTCATACAGCAACGATGTCGGACAGAGACGCGTCGGTAAATCAGAGATTTGTGCGCACACTTATCACGGTCGGTGATTAATCCGACCTACGGTCCAACCATAGTTATGGCGCGTGATCTCGGTGACGGACAGGTTGTCGATGCGGTGACCAAACGCGTGTTGGGCGTCCACGTCCAGAGCGCGTTGGACCTGAGTCAGGATCACTCCGAAATGGGCGACCAGGACTAGGTCACATCCGGTATGGGCCGCGATCAGGGTGTCGACGACCCTATCGACACGCGCGCGGACCTCATTCCAGCTTTCCCCGTTTGGAGGCCTGACCTCGCCCGGATTATCCCAGTAGGCAAAGCAAAGCTCGGGATCTTCCGCCTCGATCTCGGCGAAGGGGCGCATCTCCCAGTTGCCGAAATTAATTTCGCGCAGATCGCGGTGGTGCGGAAGGCGGAGTCGCGTGCCTTGAATGGCGCTGGCCGTATCGCTGGCGCGTGACAGGTCTGATGAGATTACGACGGCATTGGAAGGCAGATGCGCATCAAGCCGTGCAATCGCGGCCTTATCACTCAAGTCGGCAGGAAGGTCGGACCAGCCTACCATAGTTTTAGCATGGGTGGGGCCGTGCCGTACCAAATGCAGGCGCGTCATAGGGGTTGCCCTTTGAGAACCAGCGGCAGCCCGGCCGTAACCTGCACCACCCGATCTGCCTGCGCAGCCAGAGCGATGTTCAGCCGTCCCTGCGCCTCGCGGAATCGACGGGACAAGGCGTTGTCGGGGACGATCCCGTGGCCGACTTCGTTTGATACCACGACGATCTGGGCGGCACAGGTCTTCATCGCCTCAAGCAGTCCGGCCTGTGCTTCCTCTAGGTTATTCTCTGCCAGCAGGTGATTTGTCAGCCACATGGTTGCACAATCGATCAGGCAAATCTGATCATTTGTCAGCTTGGCGAGTTCCGGCAATAGATCAAATGGCGCTTCGATCGTCGTCCACCCGCTGCCGCGTTGTGCAATATGTTGCCTGATTTTTAGGCGCATCTCGTCATCAAACACTTGTGATGTCGCAAGGTAAACGCGGCTTTTCCCAGTTGAAACAGCAAGTTGCTCCGCAAAAGCAGATTTTCCGGATGCCGCTCCGCCCAAGATAAAGGTTAAATCGGCATGCACTTTTATTACCTTTCTGGTGATCCACCCGGTTTTGTCCTGCGTATCGACCACAAGTCGGCAAGGCAAGCCCGGCCCATCGCCTGTGATAAAAGGGGAGAATTGCATGGCACTCGACAACGCACATGATTTTTCGATGTCCCGGCAGGCAATGAAGGCCGAGCTGCTGGATGCGGAGACTGAATTGAAACTGGCCTATGCCTGGCGCGACGAACGCGATGAGCAGGCGCTGCACCGCCTCATTACGGCTTATATGCGGCTGGCGATATCAATGGCGGCGAAATTCAAACGCTACGGCGCGCCGATGAATGATCTGATTCAGGAGGCGGGACTGGGCTTGATGAAAGCCGCCGACAAGTTCGATCCGGATCGGGGTGTGCGGTTTTCAACGTATGCAGTTTGGTGGATCAAGGCCAGCATTCAGGATTACGTGATGCGCAATTGGTCGATGGTGCGCACTGGTTCGACCTCTTCCCAGAAATCGCTGTTCTTCAACATGCGTCGGGTACAGGCGCGTCTGGAGCGCGAAGCCGCGACTGAGGGGCTGGAGCTGGATCGCCATCAGTTGCATCAGAAGATTGCCGCCGAAATCGGAGTCCCGCTGCGTGATGTCGAGATGATGGAAGGCCGTCTGGCAGGGTCCGATTTCTCGCTGAATGCGGTGCAGTCTGCAGATGAGGACGGGCGCGAGTGGATTGATGCGCTGGAAGATGACAGCGAACAAGCCGCCGAGGTAGTAGAGAACAGCCACGACAACCAGCAACTGCGCGAATGGCTGGTGGCGGCGATGCAAGCTTTGAACGATCGCGAGCGGTTTATCGTTCGCGAAAGAAAACTGCGTGAGCCTGCCCGGACGCTGGAAAGTCTTGGGAAAGAGCTTGGCCTGTCGAAAGAGCGTGTGCGCCAGCTCGAGGCGGCAGCATTCACAAAGATGCGCAAGAACCTTGAAGCGCAATCGCGCGAGGTGCAACACTTCTTCGCATGAAACCTCTTGCGATTCTTACAGCTTTTGTGTTGCTCGCCACTTTGCCTCAAACGGTTCGAGCTGCTGAATTTATCCCTCAGGACGTGTTGGCCGACATGCGGGCCGCGGATGTCGTCATTCTGGGCGAGATACATGACAACCCTCAGCATCATCTGGTTCAAGCCGAAGCAGTTGAAGCAATCACGCCCACGGCGGTTGTCTGGGAGATGGTGACCGAAGAAGGTGCTCAGCGGTTGGCTCAAAAAGCGGCAACCAATCCCGAGGAGCTGTCCCGAATTCTGCGCTGGGCAGAATCCGGCTGGCCGCCTCTTAGAATGTACTACCCCATTTTTCAGGCCGCGGATGTGCCGGTGTATGGCGCGATGGTTCCGCGTGAAGCGGCCCGCGCTGCTATGGAACGCGGGGCGGCCACAGCGTTGGGGGCTGATGCGGCCAGATATGGATTGACTGTACCCCTGTCGGATGAAGATCAAGCCGCACGCGAGGCTGATCAACTGGCGGCACATTGCGACGCATTGCCCGCTGAAGTTCTACCGCAGATGGTCGCCATTCAACGTCTGAGGGACGCTGTGTTGACCCGAGCCATTCTGCGCGCCACCGACGAAACTGGTGGGCCTGTCGCGGTCATCACTGGCAATGGCCATGCCCGTAAGGATCGCGGAATTCCGACTTTTCTGTCGCGACTGCGCCCCGGTTTGAAGGTCTTTGTGCTTGGACAATCCGAAGATGGGGTCGTGAGCGGGGATTTTGATGCTGTTATCGATAGCCCCACAGTCGAGCGAGAAGACCCCTGCAAAGCCTTTGAGGTGCAGAATTAACTGCTGGAACTGCCCGCCAGCGTTGCCTAATGTCAGGGCCGACCGGGAGGGGAAGGGCGAGCCATGCTGTCATCGAAACGTATTCTGCTGATCATCGGTGGTGGAATCGCGGCCTATAAGTCGCTGGACCTGATCCGGCGGTTGCGGGAACGTGGTGCAGCGGTCACGCCGGTTTTGACGCGTGCTGCCGAAGAATTCGTAACTCCGTTATCCGTGTCTGCCCTGGCCGGTGAAAAGGTCTATCGAGATCTCTTTGATCTGACCGATGAAGCTGAGATGGGTCATATTCAGCTTTCCCGTTCGGCTGATCTGATCGTGGTTGCTCCGGCAACGGCCGATCTGATGGGTAAGATGGCAGGCGGGTTGGCTAATGATCTGGCCTCGACCCTTTTGATGGCGACCGATACGCCGGTTCTGTGTGCGCCTGCGATGAATGTCCGCATGTGGGAGCATCCCGCAACCCGGCGCAACCATGCGCAACTGGAAGCAGACGGCGTGCGTTTTGTCGGCCCGAACGAAGGCGATATGGCTTGCGGTGAATACGGTCCGGGCCGCATGTCGGAGCCACTTGAAATTGTCGCGGCGATCGAGGCGCAGTTCGGGGATGGGCCTTTGGCTGGCAAACGTATTCTGGTGACATCGGGTCCGACACATGAACCAATGGATCCGGTACGATACATCGCCAACCGATCGTCGGGCGCTCAGGGAACAGCCGTTGCACGCGCGCTAACTGCGCTGGGGGCCGATGTTACATTTATCACGGGTCCGGCTGACGTGCCTCCTCCAGACGGCGTGAAGGTCGTGCGTGTAGAGACCGCGCTGCAAATGTCGGATGCGGTCGACGCAGCGCTTCCGGTGGATGCGGGGGTATTTGCAGCTGCAGTGGCCGATTGGCGGGTATCCAGTGCCTCGGACCGGAAGCTGAAGAAAAGCCGCGACGGGGTGCCCGCGCTAGAGTTTGCCGAGAATCCCGACATTTTGAAGCGCATCGCGCGAATGGGAAATGGCAGGCCCGTTTTGGTGGTGGGTTTTGCCGCCGAAACAGACAACGTGATCGAACATGCTACGGCCAAACGTGCCCGCAAGGGCTGTGACTGGATAGTTGCGAATGATGTCAGTCCCGCGACAGGTATCATGGGCGGTTCTGAGAATGCGGTGATCCTGATCTCAGAGCAAGGTGCCGAAGAATGGCCGCGTATGGGCAAGGATGATGTGGCAAAGCGGTTGGCAGCCAAGATCGCTGGCGCGCTGACCAGATAGCAGCCATAAAGACAAGAGGTACAGGTATGGTGGCAATTCGCGTGATCCGAGAGGAGGGGGCTGACCCGTTGGTGCCATTGCCTTCATACGAAACCGCGGGTGCTGCCGGGGCGGATGTGCGCGCCAATCTGCCTGATGGTGAGTCTGTTATTCTTGAACCGGGCCGTCGTGCGCTGATACCGACAGGCCTTAGGATCGAAATTCCGCAGGGGTTCGAGGTTCAGGTGCGTCCGCGATCGGGCCTTGCCTTGAAACACGGGATCACCTTGCCCAACACACCGGGTACAATCGACAGCGACTATCGCGGGCCGTTGGGCGTGATCGTGATGAATGCGGGTCAGGACCCCTTCGAGATTACGCATGGCGAACGTATCGCGCAACTGATCGTCGCACCGGTGGTGCAGGCCATGTTCCAGGACGTTGAGGCTCTGACCGAGACTGATCGCGGCGCGGGTGGCTTCGGCTCGACAGGGCGCGGCTGATGCTGCTGGTTCTGATCCTTGCCGCCGGGCTTTGGGGTGTCGGCTATATCGCCGGGGTGTCGCGCAGCGCGCGTCTGGTTTCCATTGGCGCGCTCTTGACAGGCGTGATTATTGCTCAACTTCTCCTGCCTGAGGGAAACCCGTTGCGTCAGGCGACCGGTGGGTCGGCAGCGATGTGGCTGATCCTCGCTGGAGCGGCTGTGCTGGTGCTGCTTTATGGGCGGGGTTTGAAGGCGTTGCGAAATCGCGCCGCGTCCGGCCAGACGTCGGAGCCCGCTAAGCCATCCGAACAGTTCAGCGAGACCGAGCTTGAACGCTATGCCCGCCACATCGTTCTGCGTGAACTGGGCGGTCCCGGCCAGAAGCGAATGAAACAGGCGCGCGTGCTGGTAATCGGTGCGGGGGGGCTCGGCGCGCCCGCCCTGCAATATTTGGCTGCCGCCGGAGTGGGAACAATCGGCGTGATCGACGATGACGTGGTCGAGAACGCCAACTTACAGCGGCAGGTGATCCACCGCGACGCAGATATCGGCATGCCCAAAGTGTTCTCGGCCCAGCAGGCGATGGTGGCGCAGAATCCCAACGTGGTCGTCTTGCCGTACCACCGTCGCCTGACCGAAGAGATTGCAGCAGATCTGTTTGCTGATTTTGATCTGATCCTCGACGGCACTGACAATTTCGACACCCGCTACCTTGCAAACCGTACGGCGGTTGCACTGGGAAAACCCCTGATATCTGGCGCGCTGTCGCAGTGGGAAGGGCAGCTCAGCGTCTTTGACCCTGCCACCACCGGCCCATGTTATCAGTGCATTTTCCCCGAAGCACCCGCCCCCGGCCTTGCGCCTTCTTGCGCCGAGGCAGGGGTGATCGGCCCACTGCCCGGCGTGGTTGGTTCGATGATGGCGATTGAGACGATCAAGGTCATCACCAGCGCTGGGCAGGCGTTGCGGGGTGAGATGTTGATCTACGATGCGCTTTACGGCGAAAGCCGCAAGATCACCCTAGCACGCCGCACCGATTGCCCGATTTGTGGGGCAGCACACTAACGCCGCCTCAAATTTTCGGGTAGCTCTGGATCATTGTGTCGGGCGGTCTTAGCTATGAGGTCAAAGGAGACCTCAATGACCAACCCGATCCTTTCTGACTGGAACACGCCCTTCGAAATCGCACCGTTTGACACAATCTCGGATGATGATTTTTCCCCCGCGCTGAAACAGGCGATGCACGCACATGATGCCGAGATTGAGGCGATAGCAGCGAGTCCGGACACGCCCACATTCGCCAATACGATCGAAGCGCTGGAGGCTGCAGGCGAGCAGTTGGATAAGGTTCTGTCGGTCTTTTTCACCGTTGCAGGTGCGGACAGCAACCCCAAGCGTGAAGAACTGCAACGCGAATTTTCGCCCAAGCTGGCGGCACACTACTCGCGCATCTCATCAAACAAAGCACTGTTTAAGCGCGTGGCGGATTTATGGGACCGGCGCGATAATCTGGACCTGACCGATGAACAGGCGCGCGTTTTGATGCTGTCTCATCGCGGGTTCGTGCGGGCGGGGGCGGCGTTGACCGGCGCCGACGATGCAAGAATGCAAGAGATCAAGGCCCGTTTGGCGTCTCTGGGCACGTCCTTCACGCAGAACTTGCTGGCGGATGAACGCGACTGGTTCATGGACTTGACCGAAGAAGACCTGCAAGGCTTGCCGGATTTTGTTATCGATGCAGCGCGCGCAGCGGGTCAGGAAAAGGGGGCGGATGGCCCGGTGGTGACCCTCTCTCGGTCGATTATCGTGCCCTTTCTGCAATTCTCGCCCCGCCGGGATTTGCGTGCAAAGGCTTATCGCGCGTGGACTGCACGGGGGGCAAATGGAGGTGAGACCGACAACCGCGAGATTGCGGCGGACATCCTGCGCCTGCGCGAAGAACGCGCCAAGCTGCTGGGGTATGCCAGCTTCGCCGCCTACAAGCTTGAGACCGAGATGGCCCGCACACCAGATCGCGTGCGAGAGCTGCTGCTGGATGTGTGGGAGCCCGCCAAATCCCGCGCCGACGCAGATGCCGAGGTGCTGACGGCAATGATGCAAGAGGATGGCGTAAATGGCCCGCTGGAGGCGTGGGATTGGCGCTACTATGCCGAGAAACGCCGCAAGGCCGAACATGATCTCGATGAAGCGGCGCTGAAGCCGTACCTGCAACTGGACCGGATGATCGAGGCGTCTTTCGCCTGCGCCACACGGCTGTTCGGGCTGGAGTTCGCGCCGCTTGATGTGCCGCTCTATCATCCCGATTGCCGTGCATGGGAGGTGACCCGTGACGGGCAGCATATTGCGGTGTTCATCGGTGACTACTTTGCGCGCGGATCGAAACGGTCGGGTGCATGGTGCAGCGCAATGCGCGGGCAGGCGAAATACCCGAAAGAACAGGCTCCGGTGGTGATCAACGTCTGTAACTTTGCCAAAGGTGACCCGGCGCTTTTGTCCTATGATGACGCCCGAACGTTGTTTCACGAGTTCGGCCATGCCCTGCACCAGATGCTGTCCAATGTGACCTATGAGAGTATCTCGGGCACCTCGGTGGCGCGTGATTTCGTTGAACTGCCCAGCCAGCTTTACGAACATTGGCTGGAAGTGCCCGAGGTATTGGCTGAGTTCGCGACCCACGCCGAAACCGGCGCGCCGATGCCGCAAGAGATGTTGGACAAAGTTCTGCAAGCGGCCAATTTCGATCAGGGGTTTCAGACGGTGGAATATGTTGCCTCGGCCCTGGTCGATCTGGCGTTTCATGAGGGGGCTGCCCCCGCTGATCCGATGGAGAAACAGGCCGAGGTGCTGGCCGAAATCGGCATGCCTCGGGCCATTGGAATGCGCCACGCCACCCCGCATTTCGCCCATGTCTTTGCAGGCGACGGTTATAGCGCGGGCTATTACAGTTATATGTGGTCCGAAGTCATGGATGCCGACGCCTTTGCTGCCTTTGAAGAAGCGGGCGGTGCGTTTGATCCCGAACGCGCCAAGGCACTGGAGGAACACATCCTTTCAACTGGCGGATCCCGCGAGGCGGAAGAGCTGTATCTGGCCTTCCGTGGACGTCTGCCTGGCGTCGAAGCCTTGCTGAAAGGCCGCGGGCTGATCGCGGCCTAGTACCCAAGCTTTCGGTCGACGAGGTGGAGAAAGGGTTCACCCGCTTCACCTCGGCGAATGTTCTCGCAGATCACCTGAGCTGCGGTAACAGGTCTGGTTTCCGAGGCGATATGCGGCGTCACCGTCACATTGGGATGTGCCCAATAGGGATGCTCGGTCGGCAGGGGTTCGGTGCGGAAGACATCCAGCGTGGCGTGCCCGACCTGCCCTGAATTCAGCGCGGCCAGCAGGGCCTCATCATCGATAAGCGGCCCGCGACCCGGGTTGATGATCTTGGCCCCTTCCGGCAACAGCGCCAGTGTTTCGGCGTTGAGCGTGTTTTCGGTCGCCGGAGTATCTGGCAGCAGCAAAACCACTATCTCGACCTGGGACAGCGCATCGCGCAGCCCGTTCTTACCATGCAGACAGGTCACGCCGGGAATAGTCTTGGCGGTACGGCTCCAACCGATGACATGGAAATTCAACGCTGCCAACGCGTGGGCCGATGCTTCACCCAATGCGCCCAAACCCAAGATGCAGACGGTGCGTTGCTGGGCCAGTGGTGGCGCATCAGGTGTCCAGACCCCATCCTGTAGCGTAATGTGTTGGTCCATCCCAAGGTGATAGCGCAGCACATGGCCCACCACCCATTCCGTCATGCCTTGCGTTAATCCCCCGTCAACCATACGCGCCAGCGGAACGGTCAAGGTTTCATTGCCCGAGATTTTCTCAACCCCCGCCCAGAGGCTCAGCACCGCCTTGAGCCGTGTAAAGGGGGTGAAATCCTGTACCCCTCCGTTCGGGGCGTAAACGATGTAGTCGACCTGATCTGCAGGGATGTCCGTGGCCAGATGAAAATCTAGCCCTGCGTCCGACAAGTATTGATGCATCAGAGCTTCATACTCAGGCCACAACTCAGGGCGCGCGGAAAACAGGACATTCACGGGCATGGGAAACCTTTCAGCGGGGACGATGTATATGGGCGCTTTGAACGATGCCAAAGGCGGCCATCAGGACCAGCATGGCCGAGCCGCCATAACTGACCATCGGCAGCGGTACTCCGACCACTGGGGCCAGCCCCATCACCATCGACATATTGACGGCAAAGAACAGGAAGAAATTCAGCGCGATCCCAAGTGTCACCAGAGACGAGAAACGATCCTTGGTCGACAGCGCCGTGACCATGCAGAAGATCAGGATCAGACCGTAAAGGATCAACAGTGTGATGCCGCCGACAAAGCCGAACTCTTCGGCCAAGGTGGTGAAGATGAAATCGGTGTGTTTTTCGGGCAGGAAGTTAAGACGTGATTGCGTTCCCTGCATGAAACCGCGCCCATTCCAGCCCCCCGAACCCAGAGCGATCTTCGATTGCGTGATGTGATATCCCGCTCCCAACGGATCGGTTGAAGGATCCAGAAACGTATCGATGCGTCGGAACTGGTAATCTTTGAGCAACTGCCATTCAGTCCCTCGGCTGTTGAACACCGCAGCAATCAGGCCAACCCCCGCTGCAATCACGGCAGCGAAATAGGCCCAATGCACCCCGGCAAGGAACATCAGACCACCACCAGCAGCCAATAACAGGATCGATGTGCCTAGGTCGGGCTGGCGCAGCACCATGAATGTCGGGATCAGGATCAGAATGACCGGGATAATCACCCAGAGCGGGCGCGAGGTTTTGTGCGCCGGCAGCCAGTCGTAATAGGCGGCCAACACCATCACCAACGCCACTTTCATTACTTCTGAGGGTTGCAGCCGCATGAAGCCCAGATCAATCCAGCGCTGCGCCCCCATGCCGATCGTTCCAAACAGTTCGACCACGACCAGTAGACCGATCGCGCCCAGATAGGCCACAACCGACATGTTCCGCCAGAACCAGATAGGCACAAGCGCGATGATAAACATGGCTGCCAAGCCCAGACCGAACCGTTCCATTTGCGGTTCCGCCCACGGCATCCAGGATCCACCCGCGACCGAGTAGAGCATCAGGAATCCCGCGCTTGCCACGCTGATCAGCAATAGGGTGAGCGGCCAGTTCATATAAAGGAACTTGCGAAACCCCGACGGCGTGGATTTGACGGCATATTCAAGATAGCTCATGCGCGGTCCTTCTCGTCAGGACGCGCTTTGGGGCGACGGTCACCCTCCAGCCGTTTCTGTTGTTCTTTGATGCGCTCTCGGTCTCCGGCCGGATACGCCTCGAGCGGTGGCGTGCCATCGTAGAGTGCCTGCAGCATGATATCGCGCGCCACTGGCGCCGCGGCTTTGGAGCCGCCGCCGCCGTGTTCCACCACCACAGCCACAGCGTATTTCGGATTGTCATAGGGGGCGAAGCTGACGAACAGGGCATGGTCTCGACGCTCCCATGGCAGGTCTTCGTTTCGGATCACACCTGCGGCGCGTTCTGCCTTGGTAATATTGCGCACCTGACTGGTGCCGGTTTTGCCTGCCATGCGGAACTCATCGGCGATGATGCGACTGCGATACGCGGTGCCACGCCTGTTATTCGAGACTGTGAACATGGCTTTGCGCACTTGCTCAAGGTTGTTACGGTTCACCTGCAGCGGCTCACCCGCGCCCGAGGGCTGCTCAACCCCATTGATTGATCGAACAAGGCGTGGTTGCACGGCGCGACCTGTCGCCAAACGCGCGGTCATCACGGCCAATTGAAGCGGTGAGGCAAGCATGAACCCCTGACCGATCGACGCGTTTGCGGTGTCGCCTACCAGCCAGTCCTGTCCGTGAACCCGCTGCTTCCATTCCTGATTGGGGGCAAGCCCGGCAGCAACGGCAGACATCGGAATGTCATGTTTGATACCCAGTCCGAAGGTGCGTGCCATCTCGGAAATCCTGTCGATCCCGACACGTATTGCCACGTCGTAATAGTAGACGTCGCAACTGCGCTTCAGCGAAGTTTCAAGGTCGACCGTCCCGTGCCCGCCGCGTTTCCAGCAGTGAAAGCGGCGGCTGCCCACTTTCATGTGACCCGGACAGTACACCGTGCTGGAAGGGCTGATCACCCCGGCTTCGAGCGCAGCCATGGCGGTGATCATTTTGAAAGTCGATCCAGGAGGGTAGGTGCCCTGTACTGTCTTATTGGCAAGCGGGCGATACTTGTCCTGCGTCAGCATCTGGTAGTCCGCCACCGAGATCCCACGCACGAACAGGTTCGGATCGAAGCTGGGGGCCGAGCTGATGGCGCGGATGTCGCCGGTTTCGCAATCGATCACGACCGCAGCGGCGCTTTCCCCAGCCAATCGCGCCTGCGCGTATTGCTGCAGATTGGCGTCGACTGACAATTGCAAATCTGCCCCGGCTTCGCCGACCTGGCGGTCCAGCTCGCGCATCACCCGGCCTGTGGCGTTGACCTCAACCCGCTTGGCCCCGGCCTTGCCGCGCAAGGTGATCTCTTGCTTGGCTTCCAGCCCGACCTTGCCGATCTGGAACCGTGGGATGCGCAGTACCGGCTCGGGGTCTTCAATCTGGCTCAGATCATAGTCGCTGACCGGGCCGACATAGCCGACTACATGGGCGAAATCTTCATAGCGCGGATACTGGCGTGTCATGCCGACCTCGGGCGTGACACCAGGCAGTGCGGGGGCATTGACCGCGACTTTCGAGATATCCTCCCACGTTACTTGATCGGCCAGCGTGACCGGCAGAAACGGGGCCGATCGGCGCATTTCGGTTTTGGCACGCTCGATCTCATCCCCGGTCAACGGGATCAGTTCCGAAAGCTTGGCGATGACCTTGTCGATATCGCCTGCATCCTCGCGCACGATGACGATGCGATAGGACTGAGAGTTTAATCCGATGATCTGCCCGTTTCGGTCATAAATCCGGCCCCGGGTTGGTGGGATCAGACGGATGTTGATCCGGTTTTCTTCGGCCAGCAGACGGTATTCATCCGCTTGATCCACCTGCATGAACCGCATCCGGGCTGCCAGCCCCCCGATAAAGGCCGCTTGTAGCCCACCGAGGATCAAGGCGCGGCGCGGCAAACGTTTGTAAGCAAGGCCCTTGGGCTTTGGTTTGCGCTGCTTCATGGCCGCACCCTTGGCATCGTGCTGTCGGCAACAGATTTGCGCCTAACGCCAAATACAGTTTGGCTCATCAAAACCATCACAGGATAGATTGCGATTGTCAGAATAACTTGCACCACTACCGGTCCCAGAGTTGCCTGTTGCACCGAGAGGATAGCAAGAATGAGTCGATTGAGCACAAACACAACCGTGATCACGGCCCCGACGGTTGCCCATTCGCCCACAAACCCGCTGTCTTTCATGCCAGCTGCAGTGGAATGAAGATAGGCTGCACCCAGAACCACTAACGCAGCAAGCAACCCGGGTGGGCGTTGCAACAGCAAATCGGCCATGAACATGACCATGGCAATGATCAGGATCGGAATATATTCCGGCCGCCGCAGCACCCATGCGTAGGTAAGAGCGATCAGTATGTCAGGAAAGGGCAGGCGATCAGGTTTTGTATCCAGCGGCAACAGGTGCAGAAACACCACAAATACCGCCAGAGCGACATAGAGACCGCGCTTGGCCCACAGATCTGAGACCGACCTATCCATCATTGACCTCGGATGGGGTCAAGGATGCTTCGGGTTGACGGGGGCCGACGATATCACCGGATTCCGTGATTGGTGGGGCCGACTGATAGCGTAGTACGCGCAGAAACTCGAGCCGCTCGAAATCTGCCGACAGCCGCACGCGCAACCTGCCACCGGGATCAACCGTGATTTGACCGATCAGCAAGCCACCGGGGAACACGCCACCATCGCCTGATGTAACGACCCGGTCGCCCGGTCGCACGAGTTCCCGGTTTTCCAGAAACTCCACCGCAGGGGCTGAAGTATTGTCTCCTGCGATCAGCGCCGTCTGCCCCGAAGGCTGGATCGTCGCCGGGATCGCGCTTGAGGCATCGGTCATCAGAATTACGCGGGCGGTATCGGGGCCCACGCCCGAAATACGTCCGACCACGCCGATCCCATCCATCGTAGCCCAGCCATCCACAATCCCGTCACGCTCGCCTACGTTCAGCAGCACAGATTGCCGGAAGGGTGAGCCGCTATCCGCCATCACCACCCCGGTGACATAGGTCAGGCGCGGATCGAGCCGAACATTGTTAAGGTCCAGCAGGCGGGCGTTTTCCTGTTCCAGCTGCAGCGCGGCCTCTTTCCAGGCGCGCATCAGGCGCAGCTCGCTGCGCAATTCCTGGTTCTGCTCGCTGAGCCGCTGATAGCTTTGGAAATCACGAGACAGGTTCACCAGCGCAGTGACCGGGACCATTGCCCACTCCATCGAGGGGACTACCGTATCCACCACCTGCGCGCGGAACCGTTCCACTCGCGGGCTGTCGATGCGCCAGATCAGGAAGATACCCAGCAGGCACAGGACCACGATCCCCAGCAGCAGGCGGCGCAAAGGGGTCGTGTATTCGTCGCGCTGTGAACGGTCTTTTGCCACAGGTTACCTTCCCGTGCTGCTCGCGTCCGTTTGTTACCCTTCAAAGGGTGCGCGCCTTAGCTTTCGTAGTCAATCGCGTGGCGCAGTTGTTTTTCGTATTCCAGCGCCTTGCCGGTGCCCAAAGCCACACAATTCAGGCTTTCATCGGCAATCGACACGGCCAGTCCGGTCTGCTCGCGCAGCGCCAGATCCAGATCGCCCAGCAGCGCGCCGCCGCCGGTCAGCATCACGCCCCGGTCCACGATGTCCGCCGCTAGATCGGGCGGCGTGGTTTCCAGAGCTGTCATTACCGCCTCGCAAATCTGCTGCACGGGTTCAGACAGCGCTTCGGCCACCTGAGCTTGGCTGATCTCGATTTCCTTGGGCACACCGTTCAGCAGGTCGCGACCCCGGATATGCATCGACTGGCCACGGCCATCGTCCGGCATCCGTGCGGTACCGATGGTGGTCTTGATCCGTTCCGCAGTTGATTCACCCACCAGCAGGTTCTGTTGACGCCGCAGGTACGAGATGATCGCCTCATCCATCCGGTCGCCACCAACGCGGACCGAGCGGGCATAGACGATATCGCCCAGCGACAGAACCGCGACCTCGGTGGTACCGCCGCCGATATCGACAACCATGTTGCCGGTCGGATCGGTTATCGGCATCCCCGCGCCAATCGCAGCCGCAATTGGTTCGGCAATCAGGCCCGCGCGGCGCGCGCCTGCGGACAGAACCGACTGGCGGATTGCGCGTTTTTCAACCGGGGTTGCGCCATGAGGGACGCAAACGATGATCTTGGGTTTCGAGAACGTCGAGCGTTTATGCACCTTGCGGATGAAATGCTTGATCATCTCTTCGGCGGTGTCGAAGTCCGCGATGACACCCTCGCGCATCGGACGGATGGCTTCAATGGAGCCCGGGGTCCGGCCCAACATCAGCTTGGCGTCCTCGCCAACAGCAAGGACTTTCTTGACCCCATCCTTGACGTGGTAGGCAACGACCGAGGGCTCAGACAGGATCACTCCGCGCCCTTTGACATAAACCAGCGTGTTCGCTGTTCCAAGGTCGATAGCCATGTCCGCTGTGAACAGGCCGCCCAGATTGCCAAAGATGCCCATATTTCCCTGATCCCGTTTGTCAGAATTTCCACTGCCCGCGACTCGACGGTTCCGGGACGGATGCCTTATAGGGTGCCAACTCGCCCGGTTAAAGGGCTGATTCCGCGACAATCAGCACCTTTCCGCCTTATTGATGGGGACTTTAGAAGGCAAAATGCTCTCATATCAACACATTTACCACGCTGGGAATCTGGCTGATGTACAAAAGCACGCTTTATTGGCATGGACGCTGCGTTATCTGACTCAAAAGGACAAGCCGCTCAGCTATATCGAAGCACATTCCGGGCGTGGATTGTATCACCTTGATGCGGCCGAGGCGGTTCGGACCGGAGAAGCCGAAGCGGGTATTGGGCGCGTTCGGCGCGAAGGTTGGTTTGATTTCGATCACCCAATGGCGCAGGTGCTGGATACCATACAGGCCAGTCACGGCGTGCAAGCGTATCCCGGTTCACCTCTGATCGCGGCCAACCTGCTGCGAAAACAGGATAGCCTGCATTTCGCCGAGCTGCATCCGCAGGAACATACGGCACTCTCACTGGCGCTGTCTCCTTTCGGGGCGAAGGTCTATCGGCAGGATGGGCTTGAGTTGGCCCAATCGTTGCTGCCTCCGACCCCGAGGCGGGGAATGGTGCTGATCGATCCCAGTTATGAAGTAAAAGCCGAGTATGACCGTTTGCCTGGGGTGATCGCGAAGCTGCACCGCAAATGGAATGTGGGTGTGATCGCACTTTGGTATCCAATCCTGACGGATGCACGTCACAAGGCTATGATTTCGTCTCTGAAATCCGCTGGATATCCCAAAACGATTTGCCATGAGGTCACGTTCCCTCCGGCGCGGGAAGGTCATCGCATGGTCGGATCAGGTATGTTCATGTTGAATGCACCCTTCGGGATCGAAGACGAAACGCGCCGCTTGTCGGAGCTGTTCGCTCAGCTTTGATAAGCAAGAATTATACAGGGAAAACTCCCGTCCTGTTTGCCCGCATCAAAGATGCCGTCAAACGCGTTGGGCCCGGCAGGGCGCCAGTGGCGCGCTGCCGGGCCCAATACCCAAGAAGGGTCGGCGAAGCCGGGCCGCCGCGGGCGCGGGAGCCATTCGCCTTACCCTTCAATCAGGTCAGGTCTTTGTAGCTGATCTCGCGTGTATCTGCCCCCGGACCAGCCTTTTCACGACGCATGATCAGGCGGTTCAGCGCGTGGATATAGGCTTTGGCCGACGCAACCACCGTATCTGTATTTGCAGACTGACCGGTGGCGATCATACCATCCTCCTCCAGACGGACCGAAACCGTGGCTTGCGCGTCCGTACCTTCGGTTACCGCATGCACCTGATACAGTTGCAGCCGCGCAGTGTTGGGATAGATCGCCCGGATCGCCCGGAAGGTTGCGTCGACTGGGCCGTCACCGTTTTCCGTGGCGATCCTGTCTGCACCCTCTACCTCCAGCTCGACCGTCGCTTCGGCCTGACCTCCGGTACCGCAGGTCACTTTCATCGACACCAGTTGAAGATGATCGTCCGCTTCGTCGTCGACGCTCATCAACGCGATGAGGTCATCGTCAAAGACTTCTTTCTTGCGGTCGGCCAGATCCTTGAAGCGCACAAAAATGTCTTTGAGCTGGTTGTCACCAACCTCATACCCCAGCGTTTCGAGCTTATCGCGCAGCGCAGCGCGGCCCGAATGCTTGCCCAGCGGCAAAGAGGTGCCAGAGAGCCCAATGTCTTCAGGGCGCATGATCTCGAAGTTTTCTCGGTTCTTCAGCATGCCATCCTGATGGATGCCGCTTTCATGGGCAAATGCGTTCTTTCCAACGATGGCCTTGTTGAACTGCACCGGAAATCCGGCCACGGTCGCGACCCGGCGTGAAATATGCATGATCTTGGTGGTGTCGATGCCAGTATGCCACGGCATGATGTCGTTGCGTGTGCGCAACGCCATCACAACTTCTTCCAGCGCGGTGTTGCCTGCGCGTTCACCCAACCCGTTTATGGTGCATTCGATCTGACGCGCACCACCTGCGACCGCTGCCAGAGAGTTCGCTGTCGCCATGCCAAGGTCGTTGTGGCAGTGGGTGGCAAAGATTACCTCATCCGCGCCGGGAACCGTCTCGATCAGGCGCTTGATCAGATCTGCAGACTCGACCGGGGCAGTATAACCGACAGTATCGGGGATATTGATCGTGGTGGCGCCAGCCTTGATTGCAATCTCGATCACACGGCACAAATAATCCCATTCGGTCCGGGTCGCATCCATCGGCGACCACTGCACGTTTTCGCAAAGGTTGCGCGCGTGGCTGACCGTTTCGTGGATCTTGTCGGCCATCTCGTCTTGCGTCAGATTTGGTATCGCCCGGTGCAGCGGAGAGGTGCCTATGAAGGTGTGAATACGGTTCTTCTCGGCGTTTTTCACGGCCTCCCAACATCGGTCGATATCGGCGAAATTGGCGCGGGCCAGACCACAGATGCGGCTGTTCTTCGACCGCTCGGCAATCTCGGACACCGCTTTGAAGTCGCCTTCCGATGCAATGGGGAATCCGGCTTCGATGATGTCGACGCCCATCTCATCCAGAAGCTCGGCAATTTCGAGCTTTTCGTTGTGGGTCATGGTCGCGCCGGGGCTCTGCTCGCCGTCGCGCAAGGTGGTGTCGAAGATCACGACGCGGTCTTGGTCGGTCACGTTTGTCATGGGGTTCTCTTTCTTCTTCTGTCCTAAAGCCTCTTGGCGCGCGGGCGTCCTCCTCTGAGCGGGCGCGCCGGATGGCACGCTCAGAGGCGGATTAGGATCAGTAGACCACGCAGCAACGCGCCGCTGGGTGCGGCGTTTGCAAAAGCGATATCTGCGCGGTTGATCATGGGGATCAGCTTATACAGGGCGCGCGGCGAATGAAAAGCGGGAAATTTACGGGGGAACAAAAATGACGGTGGAGTTGAAGCGATGAAGCTTTCGGCTAACTTCTCGTGCATGAAAACTGCATTAATCATCGGAGCTTCTGGCGGTATCGGGCGCGTTTTGAATGACTACCTGACAACGGATGGTGTCAAAGTCACCCGACTGGCCAGATCAACGGATGGGTTTGACCTGACCGACCCGGATGGCGCAGAGCGTATGCTGGCGTCCCTTTCTGATCCGTTTGATCTGATCCTGGTAGCCTCAGGGGCGCTTGAGATTAACGGTATGGGTCCGGAAAAATCTATGCGCACCTTGTCCGCGAAGGCGATGATGGACCAGTTTGCACTGAACGCAGTTGGCCCGGCCTTGGTGTTGAAGCACATGCACCGCCTGCTGCCACGCGACCGCAGATCGGTGATCGCCGTGCTGTCGGCCCGGGTTGGTTCAATCGGGGACAACCGGCTGGGTGGGTGGGTCAGTTATCGTGCGGCCAAGGCGGCTGTGAATCAGATAGTACATACGGCTGCCATCGAATTGGCGCGCACGCACAAACAGGCCATATGTGTCGCTTTGCACCCCGGAACAGTCAAAACGGCCTTTACCGAAAAGTACCTTGCCCGCCACCCGGCTGTTGAACCCAATGAGGCCGCAGCCAATCTGCTGTCCGTCATCAATGGACTTACCCCCTCTGACTCGGGCAGTTTTTACGATTGGGCTGGCAAGCGCGTGCCTTGGTAGGGCTGATTTAGCCGTCGTTTATATCCGGGTCTGTCGCGTCAGGGGCGGGCGCGTCGGGGGTAGAGTCGGACTCAGGGGTTTCAGCACCCGCAGCGGGGTTTTCGGGCGCAATCTCTGTCTCGGTCGCCAGCGTGTCATTTTCCCAAACGCCGGTCTCAACCTCGCCGCCTGCGAAACGCATCGTGCCGTCACCATGGCGTTTGTTTTCCAGGAAATTGCCCTCATAGACATCCCCGGTCTCATAGGTGGCGGTTCCAAAGCCAGTGATCTTGCCGTCGGCCCAGTCGCCTGTGTAGCTGTATCCGCCCGGTCGGGTCAGTGTTCCCTTGCCGTGACGCTTGCCATTCAGAAAATCGCCTTCGTAAATGATCCCGTCCGGAAACGTAGCCTTGCCCTTCCCCTGTCGGACGCCGTCTACCCAATCGCCATCATAGCGATAGCCATTTGCAAAGGTCAGAATACCTTTGCCGTCGAAGCGGGCGTTTTTGAACTGGCCCGTATAAGCCGTTCCGTTGGGATAGGTTGCCGTGCCGGTGCCCTCAAAAATCCCGGCGATCCAGTTGCCGTCGTAAACTGATCCGTCGGGGTATGTCGTTTGCCCCTTGCCATGAGGCAGGTCATCCAGAAAGTCGCCGATATAAACCGAACCATCGGGATAGAGCATCTCGCCCAGGCCCTCAATCTGGCCCTTTTGCCAGGCACCTGTGTACGCAAACCCGTCGCTGCCCTTGTAGGTGCCCTGACCATGGCGCTGGTCGTCAGCATAGTCGCCTTCATAGGTCGCACCGTTGGCGTATATGGACTTGCCTTTGCCCTGTCGGCGATTTTCGACCATTTCGCCTTCGTAGACATCTC
Organism: Ruegeria sp. C9; assembly: GCF_056537585.1. Classification (NCBI taxonomy): domain Bacteria; kingdom Pseudomonadati; phylum Pseudomonadota; class Alphaproteobacteria; order Rhodobacterales; family Roseobacteraceae; genus Ruegeria; species Ruegeria sp. C9. The sequence goes on along the minus strand of NZ_JBQFRU010000005.1, from coordinate 89,909 downwards.
CGTTGGGTTGAACCAAACGGCCTGTTCCGGCCATCTGGTCGTTGGCCCAGGACCCAGCATAAGTCATGCCGTCTACCCAGACTTGACTACCCTGACCATGCCGTTGCCCGCCATTCAAGTCGCCCTCATAGGTACTTCCATCGGCGTAGGTGATCTTGGCGCTGCCGGTTTTCTGGCCGTTTACCCAGTCGCCCTCATAAACCGAGCCATCCGGGCCGGTCAGCACGCCGTGACCGTGATATCTGGCGTCCTTGAAGCCGCCCTCGTATCGCGAGCCGTTGGAATATGTCGCAATACCGGTTCCGTTTATCGTGCCGTTGGCCCACTCGCCCTCATAGGACTGGCCATCAGAATAGACGATTCTGCCGCGCCCTTCCGGTTGGCCCTTGGCGAATGTCCCTTCATAGACCGAGCCATTGGCATAGCGCGCGGTGCCTTGCCCCTGAATCTCTCCCTCGACCCATTGACCAGAATATTCAAAACCATTCGGCAGGCGATAAGTGCCGGTGCCATGGCGCAGGCCATTTTCGAACGTGCCCTCATAGACGCCCCCGACATCGTCATCAGCGATGACAATCTGACCGTCCTGTTGGGCCATCGCAAAAGGGGCCAGCATTGCAAGCATTGCAGCGGTAAGGGATGTGCGGATCGCTTTCATTTTTGTACCTGCCTGCGGTGTTTGTGTTGGCGCAAAACTAAGATACCGCCGAGGGCAGAGCAACGGCTTTTGGCGCATTTGCCTTTCACTCGCGGTGTGATCTGCTAAATCCCTGAAAGACATGAGGGCAAGAGGGCAAAAATGGCCGATCGTTTCCGCATCACTCTGGCGCAATTGAACCCAACGGTTGGGGATATCGACGGTAATGCCACCAAGGCTGCTGCAGCCTGGCAGCAAGGGCGCGCTGCACAGGCCGATCTTGTAGCGCTGCCCGAGATGTTCATCACTGGCTACAATACTCAGGATCTGGTGATGAAGCCCGTTTTTCATCAGGCAGCGATGAAGGCGGTGCAGGCGTTGGCTGAAGACTGCGCCGAAGGCCCGGCGCTGGCAATCGGCGGCCCCTGGGTCGAAGATGGGAAGCTTTATAACGCCTACCTGATCCTCAAAGGTGGGCGGATTGTCAGCAAAGTTCTTAAACATCATTTGCCCAATGAAACCGTCTTTGATGAAGTTCGTCTTTATGATGCGGGTCCTATGGGCGGCCCTTATGCGGTTGGAAATGTTCGTATCGGTAGCCCGATTTGCGAGGATGGCTGGCACGAGGATGTCGCTGAGACACTGGAAGAAACCGGGGCCGAGTTTCTGCTGATCCCCAACGGCTCGCCCTATTTTCGAAACAAATACGATATCCGGTTGAACCACATGGTGGCTCGCACGGTCGAAACGGGCCTGCCGGTAATCTACCTGAACATGGTCGGCGGGCAGGATGATCAGGTTTTCGACGGTGCTACGTTTGGATTGAACCCGGGTGGAGAGCTTGCGTTCCGCATGCCCGTCTTCGATGAGGCCGTCAGCCATATCGATCTGTCGCGCCAAGATGACGGATGGCGTATTGTGGCTGGTGAAGTCGTGCCGCAACCCGACGAATGGGAGCAGGATTATCGCGCGATGGTGCAATCTCTGCGCGATTACATGGGCAAGACGGGGTTTGGCAAAGCTGTGCTGGGGTTGTCGGGCGGCGTCGACTCGGCGCTGGTGGCCGCAATAGCCGTGGATGCGATCGGTGCGGAAAATGTACGCTGCGTAATGCTGCCTTCGGAATATACAAGCCAAAGTTCTTTGGATGATGCCGAAGCCGTCGCCAAGGCGCTGGGAGTGCACTACGACTTTGTGCCGATCTCTGAGGGACGCGCAGCGGTAACCAACACTTTGGCTCCGCTTTTTGCAGGGCGGAATGAGGACCTGACCGAAGAAAATGTCCAGTCTCGCCTGCGCGGTCTTCTGCTAATGGCGATTTCGAACAAGTTTGGCGAGATGCTGCTGACCACCGGCAACAAGTCCGAGGTCGCAGTGGGATATGCCACCATTTATGGAGACATGAACGGCGGCTATAACCCGATCAAGGATCTGTACAAAACTCGCGTGTTCGAGACCTGCCGCTGGCGCAACGCCAATCATCGCGACTGGATGATGGGACCCGAAGACGAAGTCATACGCCCTTCGGTGATCGACAAGCCGCCAAGTGCTGAATTGCGTGAAGATCAGAAAGATAGCGACAGCCTGCCGGACTACCCTGTTCTCGATGCGATTCTTGATATCTTGGTAGATCAGGATGGCTCAATCGCCGACTGCGTTGCAGCCGGATTTGACGAGGCCGAGGCCCGGCGGGTCGAACACCTAATTTACATTAGTGAATACAAGCGCTTCCAGTCCGCGCCTGGCACACGGTTGACGCCACGGGCCTTCTGGCTGGATCGTCGCTATCCGATTGTAAATCGCTGGCGGGATAGAACGTAAGCACCGCTCTGGTTGAAGAATTTACCATTGTTTCGAAAGTGCATGGTAATGCGGATTTCTGCGGCAGTTTGTTTATCCATTTCAGCCAGTTGTGCGGTGAAAAGACTATGTTTCGCTTGTACGCGCGTCCTTTTTTTGCCACATTTACGACAGGGGTCTGCCTCATATGGGGCGGATGTGACGCAATCCGGTAGGTTGTCCTGCCATTTTCAGAGCCGATGACCGGGATTGTGGAACTGGGAAAAGGCATCCGTGTTTGGGATGTCAGTAAAGGTATTGGTGGTCAAATGACGAATGGATACGATAAGCCGCTTCATTCTCCGTTGCAGTTGAAGCCTATGGAATCAGCGCCGCGCAAGTTGGATGAACAGGCGCTGGATGCTGCGATTGCAGACATTATGAGCCAGGAAGAGCCGACGCCCGACGCGGTGGCAGGCCCGGTTCCGTTGCGATCGGAATTTCCGGTGTTGCAGCCACAGGAATCGCTTGCATCAAAGTCCGATCCCAAGCTCAGCACGGTACTGCGCCAGAAATGGGCGCAACTTTCCGGGGCGGCGTAATCTGAACGCATCTGCGCGGCGTAATTCGCCGCGCATTGGCCAATTGGCCACAGGTTCCGGCAATTGCCCGGGACCAATCGTTTTCTACATTGCCAGTGAAATCGCCTTCAGGCTGGATGTCGCTCCGATGAACGAGCACCGAGCGGTTAATGCCAGGCCCCACACCGACACCCGTCGAATCTGATCTCACACTTCCCAAACACGTAGATGTTGTCGTCATAGGTGGTGGAATCATCGGGGCTTCGGCTGCCTTCGAGCTTGCTGAGCGAGGTGTTTCCGTTCTGTTGTGCGAGAAAGGCCGGATTGCGGGCGAGCAAAGCTCGCGCAATTGGGGCTGGGTGCGCCTTGGGACACGTGATCCGCGCGAGATCCCCCTGATGCAAGAGGCGCTTAGAATCTGGCAAGGGCTGGATGCGCGATTGGGACGCGCCACAGGCTATGTTCAATCAGGAATCGTGTTTGGCGCGTCTGGCGCACGAGACGATGAAAACCTGACGCGATGGCTGGACCATGTTGAAGGGCTGCAAACAGGTGCTCGCATGGTATCCGGCCCTGAACTGGACGGGTTGCTGTCGGATAACAGTATGAAACTGCGCTCAGCGCTTTACATGCCGCAGGACGGGCGCGCCGAGCCGCAATGGGCGGCCCCCGCAATCGCCGAGGCGGCGCGCGACCGTGGTGCCGCGATCATGACGCAATGCGCGGTGCGAAGTGTCGATGTTGCTGCGGGCCGGATCGCAGGTGTTTTCACCGAACGCGGCCGCGTAAGGTGTAGTCAAGTCGTACTTGCAGGCGGAGCCTGGTCTCGGCTGTTTGCTGGGAACGCTGGAATCGCTCTGCCACAGCTCAAAGTGCTCAATACGGTCATGCGGACTTCTCCGGTTGCAGCAGGGCCAGAGGTGTCGCTTTGGAGTGATGATTTTGCCATTCGAAAGCGCTCGGACGGGGGATACACTATAGCTTCGGGTCACGAGAATACAGTGGATATCGTTCCTGACAGTTTCCGACTCGGGTTGCAGTTTCTGCCCGCATTCCGGCAAGAGTGGCGGTCCTTAAGGTTTCGCTTTTCGAGACGCTGGATGGTCGAGGCGAATGAGGATCGAAGCTGGCTGCCGACCGATGTGACACCGTTTGAACATTGCCGAGTACTCGCCCCGGAACCTTCCCAGAAAGTGTTGCGAAGGGCGTGGGCCAACGCCCGCAAGGCGTTGCCTGCGCTTGATAGTGCGGAGATCGTGCAAAGCTGGGCCGGCCTGATCGATGTGACCCCGGATGCGATCCCGGTCATCTCGAAAGTGGACGCGGTGCTGGGCCTGCATATTGCCACCGGTTTCTCTGGCCACGGTTTTGGCATCGGTCCTGCCGCAGGTCGATTAGTGGCGGACCTTGTTACGGAAAGCACGCCTTGCGTTGATCCGACCGCCTTTCGCCTGCCCCGTTTCACGGATGGGTCAAAAGTGCGGCCGGATGCTGGTTTTTAGCTCCTAGCCCATCATTTGATAGCTGACCGGCACGAACCGGAACCCGTCGCCACGGGATTCGACATACCCAGCGGCTGGGAAAGGCATGTGATAGCCGATCATAGGCACTTTGTCCGCAGCCAGCATGCCCAGCACATTCCTGCGCGATTCCGTGGCAGCGGCTTTGTCCATGTCGAATCGCACTTCCCATTCAGGATGTGCAAAAGACCAGACATAGTGATTTGCAAGATCCGCCGTCAGGACCAGACGCTGACCGTTGCTTTCTAGGTGATAGACCATATGGCCCGGAGTATGCCCAAACGCTGCCATACCGGTGACGCCGGATGCGACTTCACCACCATCCCCGATAAAAGTCATCTTCTCTGCCATCGGGGTGACTTTGGCTGCAACCATATCACCCACTCGGTTGCCCGCGTCTTGCGCTGACCAAAAGTCGTATTCGGGTGCTGCTGTTACATAACGCGCATTGGCAAAAGTTGCGGCATCATTGGTTGTCATACCACCGATATGATCGGGATGCATGTGGGTAATGACCACCACATCGATCTGATCAGGCGTTACGCCGGCGTCGGCCAACGCGGCCTGAATTCCACCTTGGCCAAGCCCAGTATCAAACAGGATCATCTCGGACCCCGTATTAACCAGCGTTGGTGTGAAGAAGAACTGTGCAACATCTGGCGAGATGAAGTTGTCAGCCGATACACGGGCGAAATCTTCATCCGAGGCGCCGCCGCCGAAAATGTCTTGCGCACCATCACGAGGCAGGCTGCCATCCAACAAGGTGGTGACGGTGAAATCGCCCAGTTGAAACGATTTTGCGATTGTAGAGTTGGCTTTGGTCTCGGTACCCGCGGCCAGAACAGGCGAAGTAGCTGCCGCAAGCGGCAGAGCCGCAACCGTTCCAAGCGCCGCCCGGCGAGTCAATCTGATGGTCATGGTCGTTCTCCCTGTCAGAGCATGTTTGACTGAATTAGGTCAGTCTGGGCCTGTGGCCATACTATGGCACTGTTATATGGGCTGCGTGGTTGAACATTACGTGTTAATTTTTGTTCATGCCGCGATCTGCGAATAAAACCGTACCCACCGAGCAAAACGTTGCTGATTTTCTGGCGAGTATTCAGCCGACCCGCAAGGCGGAGGAGGCGCACGTGCTGGACAGGCTGTTTCGTGAAACCACAGGTTATGCGCCAGTAATGTGGGGGCCGTCGATCATTGGCTATGGTCGATATCACTATCGCTATGCGTCAGGGCGCGAGGGCGACTTTCTCGCAACTGGGTTCTCTCCGCGCAAAGCGGCGCATTCCATCTATATCATGCCCGGGTATGCTGACTTCGGAGATGTCTTATCAAGACTGGGCAAGCACAAGCTGGGTAAATCCTGCCTCTATATGAATAAGCTACCGGATATCGATCTCGACGTGCTTCGTGAACTCATCAAAGCCGGGCTCGAACGCTTAGATGGCATTTGGCCGGTTGAACCAACCTGAAAGCCTCTTCTGGACAAAAACGCGCCCATGTGAGATGAGCCGCGCCAACAGGAGACTTCCATGACCACGACCCGTTTTGCCCCGTCGCCCACCGGTTACATCCATGTGGGCAACCTGCGCACCGCCCTGATGAACTATTTGATCGCCCGCAAAGCCGGCGGTACGTTCATCTTGCGTATCGATGACACCGATCCTGAGCGGTCGAAGGAAGAATATGTCGACGCGATCAAGCAGGATCTGGAGTGGTTGGGCCTGCATTGGGACCGGGTTGAGCGACAGTCGGAGCGTCTGGACCGCTACGCCGAGGCCGCCGACAAGCTGCGCGAGATGGGCCGGTTTTATGAGGCGTTCGAAACGCCGACCGAGCTGGACCTGAAGCGCAAGAAACAGCTGAACATGGGCAAGCCGCCGGTCTATGATCGTGCGGCGTTGAATCTGTCGGATGCCGAGAAAGAAGCCCTGCGTGCCGAACGCGGCAACGGCGTCTGGCGGTTCAAGCTGAACCACGAGCGGATCGAATGGAACGATGGCATTCTGGGCGATATCTCGATTGATGCGGCCTCGGTCTCTGATCCGGTGCTGATCCGAGGAGATGGTCAGGTTCTCTACACGATTGCCTCTGTGGTCGATGACACCGAAATGGGCGTAACCGATGTCGTGCGCGGCTCGGACCATGTCACCAACACCGCAACGCAGATTCAGATCATCGAGGCCTTGGGCGGGACCTGTCCGCGTTTTGCGCACCACTCGTTGCTGACTGGCCCGCAGGGAGAGGCGTTGTCGAAACGCTTGGGCACTCTGGCCTTGCGCGATCTGCGAGAGCAGGGTGTGCAGCCAATGGCCTTACTGAGTCTGATGGCGCGTCTGGGGTCGTCAGATCCGGTTGAGCTGCGCTCGGATATGGCAGAGTTGATCGACGGCTTTGATGTTACACGCTTCGGTGCAGCCCCAACCAAGTTCGACGTGCAGGACCTGTTCCCGCTGACTGCGAAGCATCTACAATCGCTGCCGCTGACCGATGTGGCCGATGCCGTTGCTAAAGCAGGTGTACCTGCTGAACTGGCCGAGCCTTTCTGGACCATGGCGCGCGAAAACATCACCACGCTGAGCGATCTCGAGGGATGGTGGGAATTGTGTCGTGATGGGGCCGAACCCCTGATCGCTGACGAGGACCGTGAGTTCATCGCTCAGGCTGTCTCATTGCTGCCCGAAGGCCCATTCGATGGGGAAACTTGGGGCACATGGACCAAGGCCGTGAAAGAGGCCACAGGCCGCAAGGGCAAAGGCCTGTTCATGCCGCTGCGCAAAGCGCTAACGGGGATGGAGCGCGGGCCCGAAATGGCGACCTTGCTGCCGCTGTTGCAGGTGATCCGCGCTCGCGGCTGACTTCAGGGTCAGTGCTTAGAATACGAAGGAGGCAGGTAAATCACCTGCCTTTCTTTGTTCTCCGGGTCGCAAAACTTGCGCCGAAACGCGTTGCAGGCGGTCATCCACGAATTCGGTCTCTGCCTGCTTCAATTGTTGGTGACGGGGATAACGGGGCTTGGCGCGGTCGTTCAAAATCGGAGCATCCCAACCATCGGTTGTTGCAAAGAAGCGATCGGCGCCCTCTGGTCCAAAAGCCCGCAGATACCCTTGCACGACAACATCAATATAGCTGAGCAATAGGGGATGGTGATTGCTGGGCGCGGTGTGTCGATCATGCGGGACTGCGTAGACAGCGATTTCCACCTCTTGCGTCAGAGTGTGCGTGACCGACCGTGTGGCTGGAACGCGGTCATAGGCCCATTCTCTTTCATCCAACGCGGCCCAGTCGTTTTTAGGAACATGGGCGATCATACCATCGATCTCGGAATCAGCATCCGGCACAGCGGTCAAAAACGCCACCGGGCGCAGATCCGTGTGCCGCCATGCGCGTCGCCAACCTTTCAGTCGCGCTGGGCGCGGGTCGGGGAAATCATGCGTCGACAGGTTCACGAGGCTGCCATAGCCGAAGAAATAAGGGTCTGCCATGCGGGTCGCGTCCTTCTTTGACGATTGATGTATGTCAAACAGTCTTTTTACGAGACATGCAATAAAGCTTCACCTTGAGATTCGGGAGGCCCTAATGCGGATTACCAAACGGACGAATATCGCGGTGCGTGTTTTGATGTATTGCGCCGCACATCAGGAACGGCTGGTCACGAAGGCCGAGATCGCCGATGTCTGTAATATTTCAGAAAACCATCTGGCACAGGTGATCAACCAACTGAGCCAGCTAGACTATCTCAGCACACAACGCGGCCGCAATGGCGGCATGACGCTGGCGCGCCCGGCGGATCAGATCCGGGTCGGGTCCGTGTTTCGCCATGTCGAAGGCGGATTGCCGATTGCCGAGTGTTTTGCGGATGCTGACAACACCTGCCCACTGACCGATGCCTGCCGCCTCCGGTTGGCGCTGCGGGATGCGGCTGAGGTGTTTTATGCGTCGCTGGACGAGATCACGCTCGATGCGTTGGTGTGCGACAATGACCAATTGCTGAAAATATTGCAGCCTGTCGCTTGTATGCGCTGAACTCAGTCGCTGGCGCGCAGTATGCGCGCAGGGCGTACTGAAAGCGGGCGCAGGGCAAAGACCATCCCCGCGCCTAAGGTAACGCCAACACCGGCGATGACGATCCCAAGCGCGGATGGCCAGATGACCGCGAACTCTGTGTCGAATATATAAGTAGCCACGGCCCAACCGCCCAGAATTCCGGTCAGCAAAGCAACGCAACCTGCGGCTGCTCCCAAAAGGATTGCCCGCAGGGCAAAGCTGCGCAATATGCGCCCACGGTTGGCACCCAGAGTCTTGAGGATCGCTGCCTCGTACCTACGCGCCGGTTCGCCCGCTGCCGCCGCACCGATCAACACTAAAAACCCGGTCAACAGAGAAACCCCTGCGCCATATGACGTGGCTGCCGCAAGCCCTGCCAGCAGGCCTGATACCCGGTCGATGGCGTCTCTGACCCGGACTGCCGTGATGTTGGGGAATTGACCGGCCAAATCACGCAGAATGGCGGCCTCGGCCTGTTCTTCGGCATAGACGGTAGCGATGAAGCTATGCGGGGCACCAGCCAAGGCAGAGGGGTTCATCGACATGACAAAACCCATTCCTGCAGTGGAGAAATCAACTTCGCGCAGCGATGTGAGTTCAGCTGTGATATCGCGGCCCAGGATATTAACGGTCAGCTCATCGCCCAGTTTCAGGCCCATCTCGTCGGCCTCTTCTGCGGCAAAGCTGACTTGCGGTGGGCCGCTGTAGTCCTCTGGCCACCAAACCCCGTCAGTCACGCGGGCATTCCGTGGGGGGCGGGCAGAGTAGGTTACGCCCCGGTCGCCGTCCAGAACCCAGTGATCGCCTGCAATCTCGCGCGCGGGTCGCCCATTGATTTTGGTAATGATCCCACGCAGCATCGGAGCGCTTTCTACCCGACTGACGGCAGGGTCGGTGTCGAGACGTTCGCTGAACCCGGGCATCTGATCCTTCTGGATATCGACGAAGAAATACGAGGGTGCGACCTCGGGCAAGTTGCCCGAAATCGCATTGCGTAGCGTGCCGTCGATCTGCCCCACCGCCGCAAGGACCGAAAGGCCGAGCCCAAGGGACAGGACCACCGATGCTGCGCCTTCGCGTGGGTCAGAGATGGCGGACAACGCCCACCGCAGGGCTGGACGCCCTCTGGCCCAAGGAGCGCCCGCGCGGGCCAATTTGCGAATGGCAAAGGCAGAAAGGGTCAGCAAAGTGAGCGCCCCCGCCAGACCTGCGCTTGTCCAGAGAGTCAACCGGGTTGAACCGCTGAACCAAGCGGCGGCTCCGATCAGTACGGCCAGGCCAATTGCAGTCGCAATTACATAAATCAAGCGCGGGAAGCTGCTTGCCGAAGTCAGCGCATCCCGGAACAATGTTGCCGCACGCACCTCCTCGGTTCTGGCCAGAGGCCAAAGCGTAAACAGGAACGCGGTTAGCACACCATAAAGTGCGGCCTCGAACAGGGGCTGCGGATATAACGAGAATACAGCAGGGATCGGCAGTTGGGTTTCGATAACCGGTGCCAGCAGCATTGGAAGCGCCGCGCCCAGGGTCAAACCCATGACGATACCAACGCTTGAAAGAACGGCGATCTGGATCATGTATGTCTGAAAGATTGTGGCCCGATCAGCGCCCAAAGTCCGCAATGTCGCAATGGTTTCCGTTTTCTGGGACAGATAGGCGCGCACGGCAGCCGATACGCCGATCCCCCCAACCGCCAATCCGGATAGACCAACCAGCACCAGAAACGCGCTGAGGCGCCCTACAAACTCGGATATCCCCGGTGCACCATTGCGGGCATCAGTCCAGCGCATGCCGGTTCCCTCGAAGGCCTGCCTGGCTTGCTGCGACAGCGCCTCCAACTCGGCGGTTTGCGGCAAGTTCATCCTGTATTTGGTGGAAAACAAAGTACCCGGAGCCAGCAGGCCCGATGATTGCAAATCCTCGGTTCGAACCAACGTGCGCGGTCCCAGCGAGAACCCATCTGCCGCACCATCCGGTTCGTGTTCCAGCGAGGCCATCAAAACGAACCTCTGCGTGCCGAGATCAAATTGGTCCCCAATCGCAAGGTTCAGGCGGTCAATCAGGGACGGAGCCATCACGGCGCCGGGCAGCCCATCGGCGCCCGCCAAGGCCTCGGGCAAAGAAACTGCGGGTTCCAGAGCCACCGATCCCAACAGCGGATAGGCCCCGTCCACGGCCTTCACCTGAGTTAACGCCCGTTGCGCGCCTGCGCCATCACCCGTGACGGCCATGGACCTGAAATCGACGACCTCCGACACTGCTTGCGCGGTGTCCGCCATCCAGTCACGTTCCTCATCGTTTGCAAAGCGATAGGTGAACTCCAGCTGGGCATCGCCGCCTAAGAGCGACGCGCCCTCTTGTTGCAATCCGGTCTGAATGGCTTGGCGCACCATGCCAACCGCAGCAATTGCTGCGACACCCAAAGCCAGGCAGGCCAGAAACACTCGAAACCCGCGCAACCCACCGCGCAGTTCGCGCCGGGCCAGGCGACCGGCCAGACGCAGGCTCATTCGGCGGCCTCACGCTGGGATTCCTCGGCGATACGCCCATCGCGCAAGCGCACAACGCGGTCGCATTTCTGAGCCAGCGTATGGCTGTGCGTGACCAGAACCAGAGTTGCCCCGTGACGGTCCCGCAGTCCGAATAACAGATCAATGATTGCTGAACCGTTGGTTTCATCCAGATTTCCCGTTGGTTCATCTGCCAGTAATATATGCGGGCGCGGGGCCGAAGCGCGGGCCAGCGCCACACGCTGTTGCTCGCCGCCTGACAACTGCGCCGGGTAGTGATCGATACGATGTGAAAGGCCCACGGCCTCCAACTCGGCCGCGGCGCGCTGGAAAGCATCTTTGTGTCCCGCGAGTTCTAACGGGGTCGCCACGTTCTCAAGCGCGGTCATCGTCGGAATCAAGTGGAAATTCTGAAACACTACGCCCATGGCATCTCTTCTGAACCGTGCCAGCGCATCCTCGCTCATTTTCGTCAAATCTTGGCCCAATGCGGTAACGCGTCCACCGGTTGCCTGTTCTAAGCCGCCCATTAGCATCAGTAGCGAAGACTTTCCGGAACCAGAGGGACCGATCAGCCCCAGAGTTTCACCCTTGCTCACAGTCAAGGTGATGTCGTGCAGGATATCCACTCTTCCGGCATTGCCATCCAGCGATAATGCGGCATCTTGGAGGGTGAGAACGGGTGTCGTCATCGATCAGGCCATCAAGAGGGGTACAGTCCATTGGGATATGGCGCGATACAGAAGCTGCGCAAGGGTTTGATGTCAGGCGTGTTCATCTGTTGCGGATTTGCCGCGACGGCTGAGCCGGTGGTGATTGCGGCGCTCGGAGATTCCCTGACACAAGGATATGGACTTCCGCAACAAGACGGGTTTGTGCCGCAACTGCAACGCTGGTTGCAGGAGGAAGGGGCGGATATTCAGCTTATCAACGCTGGTGTTTCCGGGGATACGACCGCAGGAGGAGCCGCCCGCGTAGATTGGACTCTGACTCCAGAGGTCGATGGCATGATTGTAGCCCTCGGCGGCAATGATCTGTTACGCGGTATCGATCCGGATGTGTCGCGCACCAATCTTGAGGCAATCCTGAACACCGCTGAAGCTGCGAATGTCGAAGTTCTGCTGATCGGCATGCATGCCCCCGGGAACTATGGGACGGACTACAAGCAAAGTTTCGATGCCATGTATCCGGAACTGGCGCAGCAGTATGGCGCGATCTATGCGGAAAGCTTCTTTGACGGGCTCACGACCAAGAACGATCCTGCAGTCGCGCGCCAGTTCATGCAATCTGATGGCATCCATCCAAATGCCCAAGGCGTTGCGCTGATCGTTGACGCGCTGGGACCTTTTGTACTGGCTTTAGCGGAGCGCGCTGCCGATTAGGAGGGTCCTATGCCAGGCCGGTTTTTTCTCACACGACCAATTGGCGAGATTGCTAAGTTCCTGAACGTGAAAGATAACGTAGGGCCTCAACCCCCGCGCAGAAACATTCAACCGGGTCAGGAGGTGACGCTATTGACCGGTGAAGGCTTGAAGATGATGCGTTGGGGGATGATCCCGGTCGGCAGGGTCAATGCGCGCGGACGTCCGGTGATGGAGACCATTATCAACGCTCGCTCTGAAACGGTTTTTGACAAAAGCGCATTCGAAGGTGTTGGGCGCGCAGTTATACCAGTTGATGGCTGGTACGAGTGGACCGGAGAGAAACGGCGCAAAACTGCATGGCGTATCGCAGCGAAGGATGGCATACCGCTGTTATTTGCTGCAATTACGGATAGTTGGGAGGCCCCTGGTGGGCAGCGTGTGGATCAGGTTGCCGCAGTCACCTGTGAGCCAAATGCCGATGTAAAGCCGATCCACCACCGTATGGGTGTGTTGCTGGGGTCGCAGGATGTGGATTGCTGGTTACACGGATCCGAAGAAGAGGCGCAGAAGCTGATGCGCCCATGGCCAGAAGGTCGCCTGAGGATTGAACAAGCCGACGATGTGGATTGGTCGGCGGCTTAGACCACGGTCACCACGGTTCCAATCGGCACCCGGTTGTACAGATCGATTACATGCTCATTCAGCATCCGTATGCAGCCGTTCGAGGCCGCGCGACCGATGGTTTGCGGTTGTGTGGTGCCATGGATGCGGAAATAGGTGTCGACTCCGTTTTGGAACAGATACAAAGCGCGCGCGCCCAGTGGATTATCGCTCCCTCCGGGTTGGACATAGTCGTTGTCCTTGAACCGACCATAGGCCACCGGGTCGCGATCGATCATCTCATCGGTCGGTCGCCAGGTGGGCCATTCCTTCTTTACGTCGATAGTTGCGGTTCCTGTAAACTCCAGTCCGGCTTTGCCGACGCCGCAGCCATAGCGGATCGCTTTGCGGGGTTCGGTTATGTAATAAAGGTAGAAGGAACGGGGAACGACCAGCAGCTGACCGGGTAGGAATTGCTTTTTGACCCGCACGAATTGTGGCGTGGGATCATACTCGACCGCTTTCTTGGCGCTGACAACGCCCGGAAGCAGGCTGACGGCAGTACCGGCCAGAAATACGCGGCGTGTGAACATGGTGACATCCCTCAAATGACCAAAGAAATCATAACGCTAGTTTTGAAATGATAGCGGATTTGGTCAATCACCGGGGAGGGATAACCCGATTGTGATGTATTCCCTATGCCACACAATCAACGAGGGCATAGCAGAGAGGGCGGGAAAAATCCCGCCCTTTGAACGGCTTAGGCCAGTTCGATATTGTCGGCGCTTTCGCGGCCATCACGACCAGCGCGCAGCTCGTACGTGACTTTCTGGTTGTCGGCCAGACCGGTGAGGCCCGAACGCTCGACAGCCGAGATGTGTACGAAGATGTCTTTGCCGCCATCTTCGGGTGCGATAAAGCCATAGCCTTTGGTGGTGTTGAACCATTTTACGGTGCCTGCGGGCATATCCGTTGTCTCCTGTTTAGTGCTGCCCACGTGGATGCGGCAGCCCGGCGTCGTTGTCTGTATCGATAGACTGAGCGCCGTAGAAGGAGACAGTAGGTCGAAATAGAAAAACGTAAGCCTCATGGATATGGCATCGGTCAGGCGGTGTGGCAAGGGCGGATTGTACGGTTTGTACAGGGGTTTGAGGGGCAATCGTCCGACTTGTACAAGAATCCGCCGATAGTTTTGGTTATTAGTTAGCGGAGCTTTGATAAGGTCCGGTTATTTATCTGGCGCGTCGGAGTGGCATTCAGAATCCGTTAACCCTCGTCATGATCAAGTTACAGCATGAGCGATTATCGACGCGTCCGCATTCCCGGAGCCAAGTATTTTTTCACCGTGTCTTTGGCCGACCGGTCGTCGGATTTGCTGGTGCGACAGGTGGCGCATTTGCGGGCCGCCTTTGCGGTGACCCAGAGGGAGCGTCCGTTCTGGTGCGATGCGTTTGTTGTGTTGCCGGATCATTTGCACGCGGTTTGGACCTTGCCGCCGGGGGATGCGGATTATTCGACGCGGTGGCGGTTAATCAAAAGCCGATTTGTGCGTGCCGTCGGAGAATTCGGTCCGCGAAGCGAGTCCAAGGTTGTCAAACAGGAACGCGGGATTTGGCAACGCCGGTTTTGGGAGCATTGTATCCGCGACGAACGAGATTACCGCAATCATACGGCATATTGTTGGGGCAATCCGGTCAAACATGGGTTGGTGGAGCATCCAACGGATTGGCCGTATTCGTCGATCCATCGTGATATACGCACAGGTCAGGTTGATCCGGAATGGAGTGGTGGCGTCATCGAAGGGACGTTTGGGGAGCCGTAGGATGGGTGATTTCACCCATCAATTTATGTGGTGGGATATTGGAGAATTGAGGAGTGATGGGTGCGAGCACCCATCCTACGCTTGCTGAAGCCCGGCCTACGGGCCGACAGACGCGAAGCGCCTGTTTGGCAACGCCGGTTTTGGGAGCACACCATTCGGGACGAACAGGATAACCGCAATCATATGGCGTATTGTTGAGGGAATCCGGTGAAGCACGGGTTGGTCGAGCGCCCGACCGATTGGCCGTATTCGTCAATCCATCGGGATATTCGTGCGGGTCGGGTAGAACCAGAGTGGAGCGGTGTGGTTACCGAAGGGGCGTTTGGAGAGCCGTAGGATGGGGTTTCACCCCATCATTTGAGAGGTCGGAGTTTGGAAGAGACTTGGTGCGCGGAAACACATCGTGCGGGTGTTCGGGCGTGATTATTAGGTGAGTGATGGGGTGAAACCCCATCCTACGCTTGTTTCACCAGCTAGTTATCGGATTTCTCTAAGTCTTTAAGAGTGGCATAGTTTATCGATCTAAGCGGTGTTCTATGGATCTTTTCTCTAATGGCGTTTTCACACGGCGCAAGACTAGTGGCTTCAAAACCTTGCTTCGTCCTTTTAAATGCCCCAAAAACAGAGTTCCTGGAATGCCTAGCAGGAGCATCATACATAGCGCCTAGCGACATAAAATCGGGTTGCTCTAAGTTGTTGCTTTTAATGTAATCTTCCAACAAATAGGCTTCGTCAAAATATGCAACAAATTCAATTTCTACGATCAAATGCTCATCCACTTCGATATTAGATGTAACAAGGCCTACTGGGACAGTTGAAGTTAATGGAATTGGTGCTTTTCCTTCGGTTCGGATTAGAAACTCCGGCTCCGGGGTCAACGGTTTTCTGTTCTCGGCCAAACCCGCAGAGTTAGCTTCACCAGGCTGGTACTCAGCATTCCATATTTTTGCATTAGGTCTTTCACATACTATGAATCTCGAGTGAATTGGGTCGACGCGAATATCAAAAGCGGACTTGTTTTCTAAGCTATAGTTTATCCGAAAGGCTCCGTCGGAAAATTCACTGTTATCGTGAAAAAGATTAAATCTTGGCGTGAGCTTCTCCAAAATTGTTATCTTGTTTTCCCACTCGCTTTGGTTCAACGAATGCGAGAACTGAGACAAGCCCACTCCAAAGCCAACAAGTGCCGCGACGATACCAAGATACTCAAGAATAAGTTTGTTTTTGCTCAGAAAGGCCAAGATCTTTTCATACATCGGCTCACCTCGCAAACTTCTTATGCTTCAACCGCTTGGGCTCCAGCGCGTCCGGTCCCAGACGGCGTTTTTTGTCCTCTTCGTAGTCCTCGAAGTTGCCCTCGAACCACTCCACATGGGCGTCGCCTTCGAAGGCCAGAATATGCGTGCAAATCCGGTCGAGGAAGAAGCGGTCGTGCGAGATGACGACGGCGCAGCCGGCGAAATCGACCAGCGCGTCTTCCAGCGCACGCAGGGTTTCAACGTCAAGGTCGTTGGTCGGTTCGTCGAGCAGCAGGACGTTGCCGCCCTCTTTCAGCAGGCGGGCCATGTGGACGCGGTTGCGCTCACCGCCTGAGAGTAGCGAGACCTTTTTCTGCTGGTCGCCGCCCTTGAAGTTGAAAGACGAGCAATAGGCGCGGGAATTGACCTGCGCGTCACCCAGTTGGATGATCTCGGCGCCGCCGGTGATCGCCTCCCACACGGTGTCATTGTCTTTCAGGTCGTCGCGGGACTGGTCGACGTATGACAGTTCAACCGTATCGCCCAGCGTGATGGTGCCGCTGTCGGGCTGTTCCTGACCGGTGAGCATCTTGAACAGGGTCGATTTACCCGCACCGTTGGGGCCGATTACGCCGACGATGCCGCCGGGGGGCAGGGCAAAGTCCAGCCCTTCGATCAGTTGCTTGTCGCCCATGTGTTTTGACAGGCCCTCGACCTCGATCACCTTGCCACCAAGGCGCTGGCCGTTGGGGATGACGATCTGGGCGCGGGTCAGCTTTTCGCGTTCGGACTGTTCGGCCAGCTCATTATAGGCGTTGATCCGGGCCTTGGATTTGGCCTGACGGGCCTTTTGGCCCTGACGCATCCACTCCAACTCGCGTTGCAGGGTCTTCTGCTTGGATTTGTCCTCGCGGGCTTCCTGTTCCAGCCGTTTGGCTTTTTGTTCCAGCCATGCGGAATAGTTGCCCTCGTAAGGAATGCCGCGGCCGCGGTCGAGTTCGAGGATCCAGCCGGTGATATCATCCAGGAAATAGCGGTCGTGGGTGACGATCAGGATGGTGCCTTTGTAGTCGATCAGGTGTTGTTGCAGCCAGGCGATGGTCTCGGCGTCCAGGTGGTTGGTCGGTTCGTCGAGCAGCAGCATGTCGGGCGCTTCCAGCAGCAGCTTGCAGAGCGCAACGCGGCGTTTCTCACCGCCCGAGAGGTTGGCAATGTTGGCATCGTCCGGCGGGCAGCGCAGCGCTTCCATCGAGACATCGATCTGACTGTCGAGGTCCCACAGGTTTTCCGCGTCGATCGCGTCCTGCAGGGTGGTCATTTCCTCCATCAACTCGTCCGAGTAGTTCTCGGCGATCTCCATGGCAATCTCGTTGAACCGGTCGACCTTGGCCTTTTTCGCGGCCACGCCCAGCATGACGTTTTCGCGGACGGTGAGCGATTCATCCAGTTGCGGCTCCTGCGGCAGATAGCCGACCTTGGCGCCTTCGGCCGCCCATGCCTCACCGGTGAAGTCCGTATCGAGGCCCGCCATGATCTTCATCAGCGTCGATTTACCCGCGCCGTTGACGCCGACGACACCGATTTTCACGCCGGGCAGGAAGCTCAGGTGGATGTTTTCAAAGCACTTTTTGCCACCGGGATAGGTCTTGGAGACACCCTGCATGTGGTAGACATATTGATAGGCAGCCATGTCGCGTCCTCTGGGTCGGGGAAATCAAGTTGGAACGCTGGATATCCGAGGCGAGCGGGCGGGGCAAGCTGGTGGTTTTGTGAATTTTCTGTGGTCGTTTGATCCGGTAGAACCAACACGACAAGGAGTGGTGGGGTTTTGGCAGAATTTGCGGAACTGATTGCCGGTTGGGCGCAACCGGGCCGGGTGACATGGATCGGTTTACGTCCCGGCCGCAGAGCGGAAATGGATGGGCGCAACGAGGTTTGGGTATCAGCCGATGGCCTCGACGACGACCGCAGCCGGGCGGGCAAGCGGGCGGTGACTTTGATCCAGCAGGAACATCTGGCGGCGATTGGCTCTTATCTGGGGCAAGGATCGGTTATGCCTGAGATCCTGCGGCGCAATCTGGTGGTTTCGGGGATCAATCTGGCGGCGCTAAAGGGGCGGGAGGTGCAGGTCGGGGAGGCCGTTTTGCGCTATACCGTGATCTGCGCTCCATGCAGTCGGATGGAGGAGGCGTTGGGCAAAGGCGGCTATTCTGCTGTGCGGGGGCATGGGGGATGGTGTGCCGAAGTAGTGCAGCCGGGGCAAGTCAGGCTTGGCGATGTGGTGCAGCCGATTGATTGACAACACCTCTCAGTTCTGAACATCAGCAGAGGATGGAACGCAGTACCATTCCATATGCGGGGCCCGGGCAGGTCGTTGGGTTGTTCGGAGGGTCATTTGATCCTCCGCATCAAGGTCATGTGCATGTGACGCGCGAAGCGATGAAGGCGTTCGGGCTGGATCGGGTGTGGTGGCTGGTGTCTCCGGGGAACCCTCTTAAGGAGCGGGGGCCTGCGCCTCTGGCGCGGCGGGTTGAGGCGGCGCGGGACGTGATGCAGCATCCGCGCGTTGAGGTCACGGATATCGAGGCGCTGACGGGCACGCGGGCGACGGCGGATACGCTGTCGGCGTTGCGGAGGCTTTATCCTAAGGTTCGGTTCGTTTGGCTGATGGGCGCGGACAATCTGGCGCAGTTTCACCGCTGGAAAGATTGGCGACAGATCATGGACAGCGTGCCTGTGGGCGTTGTGGCGCGGCCGGGGGATCGGATCTCGGCGCGGATGTCTCCGGCGGCTCGGCTTTATGCCAAGTACCGTATCGACGGGCAGGCGCGGCATTTGCTGGGGCGAGCGGACGCTCCGGCCTGGTGTTTCGTGAACGTGCCGATGGTTGATCTGAGTTCAACTGATTTTCGCAATCGCGGCATCTGGGGCGATGGGGTGTTGCCCGAATGACTCCACTTGGCGCATAATCTTAATCAAGTGATTGTCTGCATTTAAGCTCTGGGATTCTAATAGACCCATGGTCGATCGAATTTCGCGTCGTTTGTTTCTGGGTGGATTAGGGGCGTCTCTGGTTCCGGGCACAGGTCTGGCCGAGGCGCCTTTGGTGTCTCTGCGCCCTGTGCTGCGTGGCCCGCAACCCAGCGGGGCTGAGCGGCTGGTTCAGGCGGCGGGGCTGAGGGGCGAGGTTGTTTTTGCCGTGGCCGACGTGGAAACCGGAACGCCGCTGGAGGTGTTCGGCGAGGGCCAAAGCCTACCACCAGCCAGCGTCGCCAAGGCGCTGACCGCGCTTTATGCGCTGGATGTGCTGGGTCCGGAGTATCGGTTCGAAACGCGCTTGATCGCGGATGGACCGGTGGAAAATGGTATTCTGAAAGGCGACTTGATCCTTGCGGGTGGCGGTGATCCGCTGCTGGATACAGACGCGCTGGCCACAATGGCAGCCAATCTGCGCAAGGCCGGGATCACCGAGGTGAAGGGCGCGTTCAAGGTCTATGATGGTGCGCTGCCCTTCGTCTTCAGCATTGATCCGGGGCAGCCAGATCATCTGGGCTATAGCCCGTCGATCAGCGGGATTTCCCTGAATTTCAACCGTGTGCATTTCGAGTGGAAACGCGAGGGCACCGGCTATGGTGTAACCATGGATGCGCGCAGCGCGAATTATACGCCTTCGGTAGATATGGCATCGATGCGAGTCGAGAGCCGCAGCCTGCCGATTTACACCTATCAGCCAAGCGCGCGACAGGATCGCTGGACCGTGGCCAAAGGCGCGCTAGGCAATGGCGGGGCACGCTGGCTGCCGGTACGCAAGCCTGCGCTTTATGCCGGAGATGTGTTCCGCACGCTGGCACGCGTGAATGGGATCGTGCTGGGCCGGGTGCAGGTGACGCGGCAAGCACCGCAAGGGACCGAACTGGTGGTGCATCAGAGCGATCCGTTGGAAAGCATCCTGAAGGGGATGCTGAGATATTCGACCAATATAACCGCCGAAATGGTGGGTTTGGCGGCCACCAAGGCGCGCGGGGTTGCGCCGCAGAGCCTTGAGGACTCGGCCGCAGAAATGAACCTATGGGCGGCAGAGCGTTTTGGCGCGGATGGGATCGCGATGGTCGATCATTCCGGACTTAGCGGTTCCTCACGTATGGCCCCCGCCGGTCTGGTCAATACGCTGGTGGCGGCGGGGCAGTCAGAGGAGCTGCGGCCGTTGCTTCGGTCCTTTACGCTGGCCGACAAAAACGGGCAGCCGGTCAAGGATCATCCGATCAAGGTCGACGCAAAAACGGGTACTTTGAACTTCGTCTCGGGTCTTGGCGGTTACATGACAACGGCAGATGGGGTGGATCTGGCGTTTGCGATCTTCACAGCCGACACCGCGCACCGCGCCACGATCCCGCGTGCGTCGCGCGAGCGCCCGGACGGCGCGCGGGCCTGGAACCGACGGTCTCGCACTTTGCAGCGCAATCTGATTGAGCGGTGGGGTACGCTCTACGGCAGCTAGGTCGTATGCCGCGCCCGTGCCCCGCGTTCGATAGCGGCAGCGTGCAGGCGGTCGATGCTCAGCTCGTACCGGATTTCTTCCAGCAGGCGCAGTTCGGTTTCGGCCAGAGTGCCGTCAGCGGCGGCGACATCACAGGCCAGCGCGTAGGCGGTTTCGTTCAGGCGTTCGGGCAGGTTGTCACGGATCAGTCCGAACAGGGCATCCAGCCCGTCCACCTGCTCAAACAAATCAAACACGATCTGCGAGACGCGGCGGGTTCGGTCGATGTCGTAGCCTGCAAACACCGGCAGCATGTTGACTGCGCCTTCAATCTTGACCAGCTCTGCGGTTCGGATGTTCTCGTCCGAAGCGGAAATCGCCACCATGATCGCCACAAGGCAATCCTGCGGGGACATCGGATGTGGGGTTTGCTCGGTCATGGTGTCGTCCTGAATGAAACGTTTGTTGCCGCACGATAGGAGCGGGTGCAAGGAGGTTCAACTGGTAGTTTTGGGGTGCAATGAATGCGATCGGTGAGGGTGGGTGATTTCGGCTGTGATGTAAACGTCCGTTGAGAGCTTATACCTGCCGTCGACCAGGCTTCTATTCTTTGCATGTGCTGCGCGTCGCGAACCAAGCATTTTGGGCTTTCGCTGTCAGCATTTTAAAGCAGAACTTCGCCAAGTTAATTGACTGCACGGAAACGACTAGGCGTGAGATATAAAGCGTTTCAGTTGGGCGTTTTTCTATGCCTTGCACCGCCGGTCATGCCCGAAATTTAGCAAGCTCACTCCAGAATAATTCTACAGCATCCGAAGTGTTCTGTGACTTACGCGCTGCGCAGATGTTCCACGTAAGGTTCTGTGCCATAGACACGGGTTTCACCGTCTTTGCATGGATCAGATCCGCAAATGTGTCCGCCATCCCTCCCACGATGTAGTCCGGTTCTGCCAACAATCCGGTCAGGAGGTTGTAGTCGTCGCATTCGATATGCGGCTGTGCATTCACCTTTTCAACGGCTTCAGCACCGCCACCAAGTGCTTTTGTCAAAGCGGCTTTCCAGTGTTTGTGGAGATGCGGAGATGCGAAGGGAAAATCGAATATGCCTGCCATCGTTTGCGGGCCACGCTGATGAATCTTATGGTCGCGATGTGCCACAAACTGGATTTGTTGTTTCTCCATCACCATAATCTCGACGTTGTCAGCTTCGGGTGTGTAGGTCAGGTCACCGAGGAACATGTCGAACTTTCCCGCCTGCAACAAATCAAGCGGTCGTGCGTAGGCGCTTACCAGAATTCGGAAGCGAAGATCAGGCATCACTTGCCGCACTGATCGCAGGGCGGGCAGGATCAGGGTTCTCGTGGTCAGAGGCCCGCAACCGATCAGCAAAGTGCCCGGCCCGGTTTCGCGCAAAGCGGCCACGCGCGTTGCATACTGGTTCAGGTCTTCGCGCAGCGCCTGGGCGATTGGCAAGAACTCCTGCCCTGCGCGTGTCAGAGTGCTGTTGTTTCGGCTTCGATGAAACAAAACAAGCCCCGTATAGTCCTCGGCCTGCCCGACATAGCGGGACAATGATGCGTTGGACACACCCATCGCACGGGCAGCATTTTGGAAACTGCCGATTTCAGCCAATGTAAGAAAAGCGGTCAAAGAGTTTTCGTTCATCATGCCGTCAACCACATTTCAGGTTTTGCTCTTTAGATTTCACAATATGAAATTCCGGTAAAGCTCTGTTGCGACGCGAAAGTTTCGACCGCTATCCCTGATCGGACTTTCGATATTCCCTTCACCGGTATCGTCTTCTACGTTCGCAGAGGTAAAAATGTTCATTTTTCGATCTATTGTGGTTTCCGCCACGCTGGCTACAGCTTCGGTCTGTGCCCTGCCAGTTTTGGCCGAAACCGACCAGCCCAATATCCTTGTCATCATGGCCGACGATGTCGGCTGGGCCAGTCTGGGCAGCTATCATCAGGGTGTGAAAAGTATCAAAACCCCCAACCTTGACCAGCTTGCTGCGGATGGTATGCGCCTTACGGATTACTATGCACAGCCAAGCTGCACCGCAGGGCGATCTGCCTTTATCACCGGACAATTGCCAGTTCGGACGGGGATGCACACAGTCGGGCTGCCCGGAGATCCGGAAAAAGGTCTGAATGAAAAAGACCCTACTCTGGCCAACATCCTTAAATCTCTAGGCTACACCACCGGGCAATTTGGCAAAAATCACTTGGGCGATATGAACAAGTTTCTGCCAACTGTGAAAGGTTTCGATGAATATTGGGGCTGGCTTTACCACCTGAATGCGATGGAATACACCTCTGACCCCGATTGGCCCAAAGATCAGAAATTCAACGACACATTTGGCCCACGGAACATCATCCACGCCTATGCCACGGATACAATTGATGAAACTGTAGATCCTCGCTGGGGCCTGGTTGGAAAGCAGCGTATAATCGACGATGGCCCGGCTCCGCCCGATCGGCAAAAAACGCTCGACGATGAGGTGACGGCCCATACTCTGGACTTCATCAACCGCGCGGTCGATAGCGACACGCCCTTCTTTGTCTGGATGGCCCCGGCCCGAGCACATGTCTGGACACATCTGAGCCCCGAATACGAGGCAATGCTGGGCGACGGGCGCGGTTTGCAGGATGTCGTAATGAAAGAGCTTGACGACAACGTGGGCAAGGTCATGGCCCGTCTGGACGAACTTGGCATCTCGGACAACACTATTGTAGTCTTCACCTCGGATAACGGCCCCGAAACCATGACTTGGCCTGACGGTGGAACAACACCGTTCCGAGGCGAAAAAGGTACGACATGGGAAGGCGGCTTCCGCGTTCCTGCTATCATTCGCTGGCCCGGAAGAGTTTCCGCCGGGACCGTAAGCAACGGAATTTTTGCTGGTCTTGACTGGATGCCTACCCTCGTCGCCGCCGCCGGAGGACCTGACGATCTGCCTGGATCACTACTGAAGGGCTATGAGGGCTATCAGGTGCATCTGGATGGTTACAACCAACTGCCTTTCCTGACTGGTAAAGGTGAGAGCAACCGGGACGAGATTATCTACTATGAAGGTCCGGACCTGCAAGCGGTACGCCATGGTGATTGGAAAGCACATTTCACGATACAAACCGAAGGATGGGCAGGTCCAAAAGAGGAACTGAACGCGCCCCTGCTGTTCAACCTGCGCCGCGATCCCTATGAGAAGGCAGCTGAGGAATCGGGGATGTATACCCGTTGGATGGGCAACAAAATGTGGGCCTTTGGCCCTGCTGCCAAAATCGTCCAAAACCACCTGTCTACCTTCAAGGACTATCCTCCGCGGGGGTCGGACATAACCAACCAGGGCCATGTCGAAGAGCAGATATCGACCGAAGGTGGGATGTCGCAGTAGAAATCAAACCTCGGGGGGCATCACCTGTTGCCTCCCGATCTGTGTCAAGGATTTCATCGAGGGCCGCGAAAATCACGCTTCACCGCCTCTTTGCTATCGCGCTGCCCGGTTCATCCCGCCGTCGGACAGTATACTCTGACCGTTGATATACCGGGCTGCATCGCTGGCGAGAAACACGCAAGCCTGCCCAATTTCTTCGAACGTTGCGGGCCGCTGAGCGGGGATTTCCCGGCGTGCCTGTTCGGACAGGTTCACGTTTTCGCAGAACCCCGGCAGCAGGTTGTTCATGCGAATGTTGTGCCGTGCATATCGGTCCCCGTAAAGCTTTGAGAAACTATGCAATGCTCCACGCAGCATGCTCATGGGATAGGGCGCACGTGGCTCGATTGTGTTCATGGATGAGATATTTACGAATGCACCGCCGCCTTGTTCGATCAGAATGGGCGTGACGATACGGGCGATCTTGACGACATTTAGCACATACATGTCCAGACTTTCGTGCCATAGCTCGTCGCTGAGTTCCAATAGCGGTCCGTCAAAGTCAGGATCGAAACCGACGGTTTTGATGGCTTCAGGCACCGTTCCACCGTGACCCATATTACTGACGATTGCATCAATCCGTCCATATTTGCTCATGGTGTCGTCGACCATCGCTTGCAAATCATCGACATCTAATACAGAGCCGCGACGGCCAATGCCCTCAAGTTCCTCCGCCAATTCAACCGAGCGGTTGGAAGGAGACATAAGCGAAACCTTATAGCCGGCTTTCGCCATTTCAATGGCGCAACCCCGGCCAATTCCCTGTCCTGTACCTGTCATCAAAGCAACTTTGGTATCGGGCATGGTGTGTCCTTTCTTTGGGCGCACAGTGTGTGAGGTTTATTGATTTGTGGTCAGTGTAACTGCCGGGAACAAAGCAGACCTATCGAGTTTTTGGGACAATGCTGTTAGGTTTTCTCACATGCCGGAGAACCTTAGACATCTACGTGCCCTTCAGGCCTTTGATGAAACCGCAACCCACTCCAGCCTGTCCAAGGCAGCAGATGTTCTGAACGTCACCCACGGGGCGATCAGTCGGCAAATTAAGCTGCTGGAACTGCATCTTGGCGTAACGCTTTTTCATCGCCGCCCAAATGGGGTTGAACTGACCAGTGCCGGGGAGCTTCTGCATCAATCGACGCGCGGGGCATTTTCGGCGTTGCAACTGGGCGTGATGGAGGTGAAGCGGCTGCATCACCGCCAGTCGATTACGGTGTCGTTGTCAACATCGCTGGCGCTTAAATGGCTTGTCCCGTTGCTCAGTTCATTTCAGCAAGAACATCCGGGTATCGCGTTGCTGCTGGACACAAATGATCGATTTGCGGATTTTGATGCGTCTGAGGTCGATGTCGCCCTGCGGTTCGGGGAACCCGGTTGGGACGGGCTCTATCATGAGCAGATAAGACAAGAGGACCTGATTGTTGTAGCAGCGCCATCCCTTGTTGGTAAAACCCGACTGCCGATGCCCGCCGAGAATGTGGCTGATCTTCCACTCTTGCATGATGCCTACAACGTCGGGTGGGAAAGCTGGGCTGCGCAGGTCGGGCTGGGCGCTGACCGGATCAATTCGCAGAGCATCAAGTACGTGGACAGCGCGGTTCTGTTGGAGGCTGCGATTGACGGGCAAGGTGTAGCGTTGGCAAGACATCTCTTGGCGGAGAGGGATTTGGAACTTGGTCGCTTGATCCGCCTCGATGAAAGCCGGGTTCCATTGGATCGGGGGCTCTACTTCGTCTGCCGCCCCGGCGATCAGGAACGGGTCACCGTGAGAATTTTCAGGAAATGGCTTATGTCGATTTAATCTTTTTGCCTTGCTTGCAAATCCGCGAGAGCGATCAACAGACTACGTTTTTCAGAATGCCGCAATGCCCCGTGCTGCGGACTCTTGTAACCAAGACCAGATATGGATTGCACGCCGTTCATGCGCATAGAGGCATGAAAATCACCACCCTTTATTGACTCATACTGCACCTGCACAATAACAGGGGCCGGTCCGGGCGCATGGGGTGTCTGGCACGTTTCCCGATGGAGTATCCAAATGTCTGACCTGCGTGAAACCGCGATGACGTCCAAGGCGTGGCCGTTTGAAGAGGCGCGGCGGTTGCTCAAACGGTATAAGCAGGGCGCTCCGGAGAAGGGATATGTGCTGTTTGAGACGGGCTATGGCCCATCAGGTCTGCCGCATATCGGCACCTTTGGTGAGGTGGCGAGGACCACGATGGTCAAGCGCGCGTTTGAGGCGCTGTCGGATATCCCGACCAAGCTGATCTGTTTCTCGGACGATCTGGATGGGATGCGGAAAGTGCCCAGCAATGTGCCGAACCCCGAGGCGCTGCAGGATTATCTGCAATGTCCGCTGACCTCGGTGCCGGACCCGTTTGGTGAATATGACAGCTTTGGTGAGCATAACAATGCGATGCTGCGCCGGTTCCTCGATACTTTCGGGTTCGAGTATGAGTTCTATTCGGCGCGTGAGTTTTACCGCTCGGGCCAGTTCGACGAGATCCTGAAGCGCGCCGTTGAGAAGTATGACGACGTGATGGCCATCATGCTGAAAAGCCTGCGGGAAGAACGTCAGCAGACCTACTCGATCTTCCTGCCGATCCATCCCGAGACCGGGCGGGTTCTGTATGTGCCGATGAAGAAGGTTTGCGCCGATACCTACACTGTCACCTTCGATGACGAGGATGGCAAGGAATGGACGCTGCCCGTGACTGGCGGCAATGTGAAGCTGCAGTGGAAGCCTGATTTTGGCGCGCGCTGGGCCGCTTTGGGCGTTGATTTCGAAATGTATGGCAAGGAACACGCCACCAACGAAAAGATCTATGACGCGATCTGCCGGGCTTTGGGAGGTCGTGCGCCTGAGCATTTCTCGTATGAACTGTTCCTCGATGAGAACGGCCAGAAGATTTCGAAGTCGTCGGGCAATGGTGTTTCGATCGATGAATGGCTGACCTATGCACCGACCGAGTCGCTGGCCTATTTCATGTATCAAAAGCCCAAAACGGCGAAGCGGATGCATTTCGATGTGATCCCGAAGGCGTATGATGAATATCATCAACAGTTGCGGGCCTATCCGGGGCAGGACCTGAAGGCGCAGCTGAACAACCCGGTGTGGCATATCCATGGTGGGATTGTGCCCGAGTCCACGCTGCTGGTTCCCTTTGCGATGCTGTTGAACCTGGCGTCGGTATCCGGGGCTGAGGACAAAGAGGCGCTGTGGGGCTTCATTCGCAGGTACGCGCCTGAGGCCACGGCGGAAACGCACCCTGATCTGGATCAGGCGGCGGGCTTTGCAGTGAGGTACTTCAACGATTTCGTCAAGCCGACGCGCCAGCATCGCGCGCCGACGGATCAGGAGCGTGAGGCGCTGGAAGCATTGAGGGCAGCCTTGGAAGCCTATGACGGGCCGATGGAAGACGAGGCACTGCAATCGGTGGTCTATTCCATCGGGCGTGAGCGGTTCGATCCGATGCGCGGCTGGTTCACGGCACTTTACGAAGTGCTGCTGGGGGCCTCGCAAGGGCCTCGGTTTGGTGGGTTCATCGCGCTTTATGGCGTGCCAGAGACGATTGCTCTGATCGACAAGGCGCTGGCCGGGGAATTGGCCTGATTTGACCTGATCCAGTGTGGGGCTACCCTTGCATCAGGAGGTGGCCCCATGCGTCGACTATTGCTTGCTGTATCCCTGAGTGCCGGACTGGCATCCGGAGCTTTTGCTCAGAGTGACGAGATTGAGGCCAATATCTCGGCGCAGATTCAGGCCTTCAAGGCGGATGACTTTGCCACCGCCTTCACCTTTGCCAGCCCCAATATCCAGCGGCTGTTCGGCGATCCCGAGAATTTCGGGATCATGGTGCGCCGCGGCTATCCTATGGTCTGGCGGCCTGCGGATGTGAGGTTTCTGGAGCTGCGCGAGATTGGCGGAGCCCTGTGGCAGAAGGTCATGATCACTGATGGTAACGGACGGGTGCATCTGCTGGACTACCAGATGATCCAGCGAGAAAACGGCTGGAAGATCAACGGTGTACAGTTGCTGGGCAACTCCGACCCGGCGGCCTGAGGCAACACCACCGTCACGGTGGTAAGAGCCGCGATTAATTCCTTTTCGATACTCAGACCCATGCGCTTGGGCTCAGGGCTCGGGCGGTATCGGGTTTTGGCGCGCGTGCTTGGCGCGATTGGGAAAGGGATTTTACATGAACAAGGCAATCACCGACGGCATCGTGTTCATGCCGCCCGCCTATGCGGCTGGTCTTGGGGTCTGGTCCAGTGGCGACGGCACGCCGGGCTCTCCGACCTATGAGGGGTCGGGCACGGGGGTGTTCGTTCCGGCGGATGCGGATTTCGCAGGCTGTCTGGAGATTTACAAAACGGCAGAGCCTCAGCGGCTGCGGTATATGGGGCAGACGCCTTTGTTGCCGGGCTGCTATCTGCAGATCAAGGCGCGGGTGAAGGCGATCAGTGGGCCATTGCCCGAGGTGCGGATCGCGGGCTGGGCCGGTGGAGCCGGAGATGCGCATGTGGACGGGTTGGTCGAGCAGGGCCCGGCGGTGCAACTGACCGGCTATGGCACCGTGCATGAAGTGACGGCCATCGTGGGCACGGGACTGCGCCCCGGTGTGGACATGCCATGGGGCAATACGGCGCTTTATGGCCATTTTGGATTGGATGTCGAAGGTACCAACGGTGCGGTGGTGCGGGTGGATGATATCGAGATCACTGATGTGACCTCGGTCTTTCTGCGCGATTTGATTGGTCTGGTCGACGTGCGCGATTTTGGCGCTGTGGGTGACGGGGTCACCGATGACTCGGCTGCGTTTGAGGCGGCGGATCAGGCCGCGAACGGGCGCAAGGTTTATATTCCGCAAGGTGAGTTCCGGCTGGAAGAGAACACCAATATGGCGTCCGAGGTCTCGTTCGACGGCACCGTTACGATGCCGGTCGACAAGATGCTGCTGTTGACCAAGAATTTCGATCTGCCAACCTATATCACCGCTTTTGGCGATGAGATGTTGGCCTTCAAGAAGGCGTTTCAGGCGCTGCTGAACAGCTCGGACCATGAATCGCTGGATCTGGGCGGGCGCAAGATCGCAGTGACCGAGCCCATCGATATGGCGGCAGCAGTGCCGAACCGGACGGGCTATGCCACCCGTCGAGTGGTGCGCAACGGGCAGTTTGACGTCAAAAGTAGCTCGAATTGGGATACCGAAACCTTCACCTCGGTCGCGACCTACAGCCCGTCTGATCCTGATACGCTGACCAACGTGGCCAATGTGGTGAATATACCGGTGGGTTCGCTGGTCACCGGCAGCGGGGTCGGGCGTGAGGTTTATGTGCGGTCGAAAAACGAAAGCACCGGTGAAATCACGCTGAGTGCGCCGACTTATGATGCCGCAGGGACGCAGACCTTCACCTTCACATCGTTCAAGTACCTGCTAGATTTCAGCGGTTTCAGTGCGCTGCAGAAGTTCAACATGGAAGGGATCGAGTTCCAGTGTAACGGTCGGTGCAGCGCGATCCGGCTGTCTCCGGGCGGGAACACTTTTGTACTGAAAGACTGTTTCATCAGTCGCCCGAAGGACCGGGGTATCACATCAATCGGGCGCGGATGTCAGGGGATGCTGATCGATGGCTGTCAGTTCCTATCGACCGAGGAAAGTCTGGACGTGCCGGACCGAAGCTCAATCGCGCTGAACGCCAATGCCAACGACGTCAAGCTGCGCCACAACCGGGCCACGCGGTTCCATCATTTCGCGGTGCTGAGCGGCGACAACAATCTGGTGCTGGGCAACCACTTCTTCCAGGGCGACAACGTCGCGAACGGGGTGCGCAACGCCGGGTTGGTGATCATCGGCGGCTATAACAGTTCGTCCATCGCCGAGAACTATGTCGATAACTGTTTTATCGAATGGACCAACGAGCACGATGCCAACCCGGATTACTTCACCAGCTTCTCGTTCAGCGCGCTGAGCATCACGGATAACATCTTTTATGCCAGCGATGTTGCCCCCTGGTTCAGCTATCTGGTGATCCGCCCCCATGGCACAGGGCATTTCTTGAACGGGCTGACCGTCACCGGCAACAAGTTCCGTGTCAACAACGTGCGGATCGACCGAGTGGACCGGGTCGATACCAGTTTTGCCGATCTCGACCCGGAAAGGCACAAGAGGGTGTGTTTCGAGAACAATACGTTTCACGGCATCGATACGCCTTGCGCCAATCCATTGCGGCTGCAGCACACGCAAAGCTCACCGTCATCAGCCTGGACCGTCAGTTCGCAGGGCCAATTGCCGTTCGGGGGCAGGGCGCGCGGGTGTGATGCGGTTGTTGCCCTGGGAAGCCTCAGGACATCGTTGAATGCGGTGCGCTATACCGCGCCATATGTCGAGTTGCGACAGGGATCGGGCCAGAGCGATATCCGCCTGCGCTGGTCCGAAGGCTTGCGTGGTGCGGTTTCGACCATTCTGCGGATTGATACCTGATTGATGCGGTGGGCCGCCTGAATGTAGGCGGCCCATCTTTAATAGCTGCGCCACAATCCAAATTTGATCCCGATGTTATCATCAGCCGAATTGCGCTCGGCACCCAGAATCCAGGTGAGTCTGCCCGTCTTTGGGCGATACATCAGCGAAGGTCGCACCCTCCAGTACCATGGTCGGTCCGAAACATAAGAAGTTTCGATCTGCAGGAGCGGGTCAAACCGTCGACCCGAGGACAGACCGGCCGTGAAATCCAATTTGCGGATCACTGCCTCATGGGTGCGGTTTTCGAGCGCTGCGTCGACATTGATCCATCCGCCTCCCAATCCGGTTTGAATGCTTTTGCCGTATGAAAGTGTTGCTTTGTACATTGCCCAACTACTGTACTGGCGATGGTGCGCGCCAACGCCGAACTCGGCCGCCAGACGCCCTGCTGACCCCATGTCTGCAACCGGCACGCGTGCAATGACCAGCGCGTGCCCATACAAATCCTGATGCTCCTCGGCATCCAGTCCGATCGTGAGTTTCGGCCGCAATCCCCACTCGGTATAAAGCGAGGTTTTGTACTTGTAGACGTCTTCCTCTTTGAAAGCGGTCACAGATAACGCGGTGAAGCTTGACCCCTTCTCGCGGAGCCACGCACCGGACCATGCCGGAGTGCACACCATAAAAAGCAGCGGAATGACGAGAACCAGACGAGCCATGGGGGCAGCATCGGCAGACATGGTTAACGGATGGTTAGTTTCTTGTTCATCTTCGAGAAAGATTTTTTGATCCAAAAACATTGTCTATGTGCAGGAAAAGGGTGGCGTTTTCAAAAGCTGTGCTAGGCTCGGGTCAGCTATAAAGGAGGAGCCTTATGCCGCAGATTTCCAAAACCAACAGCTATCAGACTGTCATCACCACCTTCGAGATGACCCCCGGAACCTGCCAGGACCTTCTTGAGGCGCTGACCGATGCTTATGCCGAGTTCATTTCGAAACAGCCGGGTTTCATTTCAGCCGGATTGCATGTGAATGATGCCCAGACGCGGATTGCCAATTATTCACAATGGGAGCGCCGCGAGGATTTCCTGGCGATGTTGCGCACACCGGAAATGCGAGAGCGGAATCGCAGGGTTAACGAGCTGTGCAAGAGCTTTGAACCCGTGATGTACGACGTCGCCGAGACATTCGGTGAGACCTGATCTGAGTCAATGCACGGCCACCACCGGTCGCGCAGTATAGCGGCACAACTACGGAGGCGCGAGCCATGTATCATAACATTCTTGTTCCCATTTCCTTTGATGCTGAACGGGACAGCTCGGCAGCGTTGAAGCTGGCAGAACTACTGTCGACGCCCGAGGCTGCGGTTACGCTGCTGCATGTGGTAGAGCACATTCCGGATTATGCGATCTCGTACATGCCTGCCGAGTATTTGTCCGAAGCCCGCAAGGCCATTCAGACCGAGCTTGATGCTCTGGCGGCGCGCGTCCCGAATGCGAAGGGGCTGGTGGTTGAAGGCCATTCCGGGCGAACGATTCTGGACTGGGCCGAAGTGAATAAGCCTGACCTGATAATCCTGGCTTCGCACCGCCCGGGGATGCAGGACCTGCTGTTGGGTTCAACCGCGACCCATGTGGTGCGCCACGCCAAATGTGCCGTGCATGTGGTGCGATAAAGTCGAGCTTTTTCCAAGCCGACCCCGATTGCGGCCATGGCTTTGCCACATACCGCGTGTAAGACCTATGGCATGACAACCGGGAAACCAACGAAAGACACCGATCCGAACCCTCGTCTTACACGGCGGCAACGGCGGGCAGACGCGTTGCGCAGGCAGGCTCTGTCTCCGGTGCGTATTCTACTGATGGTGCTGGCCTTGCCCTTAACCACAGGAATGATCGCAATCGGTGTCTACCTGCGCGTTTCAGACTACGAACGTCATGAAGCGGTGATCCATCTGGTGGCGCTGGCTGGGTGTGATGCTGTGGAGATGCTGGGTTTCGGGCCTTTTCGCGAAGGAAGGCCCGGATACCATAAGCGCAATGATCCCGATGGCGATGGTGTCGCCTGTGGCTCGTTTGCCTTGCAGAAACCACGCAATGTCGCGATGCCGGGAGATATCCAAGCCAATCCCCGGAATCTTCAGACCCCGAAACAGCGCACTGTCGGAACGGCAAAATTTTTGAAGCCTTGAATCGGAGGGGGGCGAAATCTTGAGAAGATTTCGGTGCGCTTTCTTTTCAAGAAAGCGTTGCGTGGCTCAGGTGAGCCAACGCACGGGTGCGCGGTTGCAGAAGATTACGATCTGGCCCGAGTTTTCCGCCACTTGATAACCGCGACGATTGATTTCGGCCATAAAACGCTCCATCCCGGCAAAGCGCTCTATATCGCGCGCCTTGCGACGGATTACGCCACCTTGCTGCACCGCCTTGGAGGCGAATAGATCACTGAGCCAAACCTCAGGCGAGAGGGGAGAATTACAGTTATACATCACCTATGATTTGGCGCAGCTAGGTTAATGCCGGGTAAAGAAAGTTGCGCCCGCAATGCGGGTCTTGCCTTGTCCTGACCAGAGCGCCACAGTCGCCGCGATGACTCGTGATGAATTCAATGCCTTTTGCTCGGACCTCAAAGCCACCAGCCATGTCGTGCAGTGGGGCAACGCAGATGTCTGGAAAGTAAGCGGCAAAGTCTTTGCCATCTGTGGTTGGAACGACGGAAAGGATGCGTTTACCTTCAAGGCTACCGATCTAGCCTTTGAGGTCCTCGGAGATGAGCCAGGTATCCGCCCAGCGCCTTATCTGGCATCGCGAGGTATGAAATGGCTGCAGGTTTACGATGAACGTGGCATGAGCGACGCGTCGCTGCGAGATCATATTGTAATCTCATACGATCTGGTCGTAGCTAAGCTGACCAGAAAGGCGCGGGCAGAGCTGGGCCTTTAAGGCGGTCAGTCTTTCATGGCGTGCAGCAGCTCAAGCAGTTTTTTCCGGTCATCATCGTCGGCATAGTCTCCGCTGGCCAGCCGTTCGGCGATGCTGAGGCGCAGACGGTCATGTTGTGTGCGAACCTCTTCGCCCGCCGTTTCAGCGAGGGTCTTCATGATCACTGCCACCGCCTGCTGCCGTTTGGTGGTGGGATTGGCGATGTAGTCCACAAGGCTTTGCTGTCCGGAATCAAGGATGTTTTCTGCCAGATCACGCAGTTGATCCCCATTTGGAAGCAACGGCGTAGGGGCATTTTGCGGTGGCAGAATCTCAGGCGGGTTGCGCGGGGTTTCCGCTAGCGCATTGGTGCCGTCAACAAAGGCTTCGGTGATCATCCGCGTGATCCTGATCGCGCGCGGATCTTTAAACAAAGTCGAGGCAATAGCTACGCCGTAGTCGGTATAGACCCACGGATTGACCCGTCGGCCACCGCGGCCTTCGGGTTTTGAGATCACATTCTGTGATTGCAAATCCGCGACCTCAGCGTCGGAAAGCTGAAAGCGGTAGCCTTCGAACAGATCCTTATTGCGCGAGACGGCCTGATTGAAGGCGCTGACGGATTTTCCGTAAAACTGCGCCAGATCTTCTGCCAGAACCACGCGTACACCGCGCACCCGATGAATGGCGTTTTGGACCTCTTGAGGGCTGGGCAGGTTTTCCGGGTTCGTCATCATATCCGTTTGGAATCACAATTTGTGATTTCAAACGTGACGCAGGGCGCGCTGGGCTGCAAGTTTGAACTGCAGGTAGGTTCGATGTCTCTTGCCGAGAGGTCTGCCAGATTCGGCCAATACCCTGATGGAAATAACCTTTTTGAAGGAACAAGCTTGCCCCCTATCAAGTTGACAATCCTAATGGATTGACTGATACAAACG
The DNA here is from genome assembly GCF_056537585.1 of Ruegeria sp. C9. Taxonomy (NCBI): domain Bacteria; kingdom Pseudomonadati; phylum Pseudomonadota; class Alphaproteobacteria; order Rhodobacterales; family Roseobacteraceae; genus Ruegeria; species Ruegeria sp. C9. The sequence continues at coordinate 55,576 of NZ_JBQFRU010000005.1, read as the reverse complement.
GAACAAGACCGGGCCGTTAGCTCAGCTGGATTAGAGCAGGGAACTTCTAATTCTCAGGTCGGGGGTTCGAGTCCTCCACGGCTCGCCATTTTTTCAGATGTTTTTCGAAACGGGGCAAGGGTACGGCCCTTATATCTGAATTCAAAGCGGTCGGTCAGACTGCACCAAGCGGGTGCATTCAGCTTTTCCCTCAGCGTTTTGGGCTGGACCTAAGGTCCAACCGCATAAACGCGCTGTTTGGATCGGCGTCATAGCCATAAATCGGATCGCAATAGGAATATCCCAATGTTTCATATAGCTTGCGTGCTGCGTCATATTCCGAGAGATGATTTGCGCCAGTTTCCAGGACAAGTGCGGAAACGCCCTCGGCTCGGGCCAGATCGGCAAGATGGTTCATGATCACACGCGCCAATCCTCGGCCGCGCGCAGCAGCAACCACGTGCACCGATTTAACTTCGGCAGTGCCATCCGGCAGCGCCTTAAGCGCACCACAACCCAAGGGCTTACCCGCCTCATAAATAGCCCAAAAGCGAATGCCCGGCTCGCGCAGGGCATCAATGTCCAGCGTATGATTTGAGGTTTGCGGTGTCGCGTCCCAGCTATGGGCGAGATGCGCTTGAATGATCGGGCGCAGATCCTTGGCGCCGGGGTCTGCTTGGCGGATGTCGATCATTCACAGGGCCTTGTCAGTGGGTCCAGGGAGCGCGCCGGTCAGTGGCGAAATTCTCACCATAGCCGCGCGCCCGCAGGTTCGGCTTGCGCTTGTGCGGCTCGCTTACCTGCGCGTCGATGCCGTTGTCTTTGGCATAGTCCAGCGCCTCTTCCTTGGTATCGAACTTCAGACGCACCTGCGTTTGGGTGTCATTGGACGAGGTCCAGCCCATCAGCGGATCGACCTCACGCGCAGAAGCCGGGGCGTATTCCAGAACCCATTTGCGGGTTTTGGCCATCCCCGAGGTCATCGCGTTTCGCGAAGGCTGGTAAATCCGTGCGCGCATGTCGCCTCTCCGTACTCACTTGGCTGAAGCTGTTTATGCGTCAGAGCGCGCGCCGGGACAAGATGACAATTGTCGCGGGTCGCATGGACTGCCTAATGACAGGTATTGTCATTAGTTCGGGGTAGAAAGCGCGCAGACATAAAAGGACAGCAGGATGCTTCACCAAGAACGCCACCTCGACATCAACGCCCGACCCAATGAGATTTGGGCTATCCTCCGCCGCTTTATGCATATCGATGAGTTTGCCCCGCAGGTTACATCGGTTGATGCTTTGACTGCCGGATCGGATGGTGTTGGGTCACAGCGCCGGTGTCACTTCGCGAACGGCACATCATTGGTCGAAGAGGTGACGGTTTGGCAGGTTGAACGCGGCTACACCGTGCGGTTGTCGCAGATGGCGATGCCTCTGCGCGAAGCACAGGCGGCGATTGCCATCACACCGCTGTCCGACACGTGCAGCCGTGTTATCTGGAGTATGGATTTTCGTATGAAATATGGACCGTTGGGCTGGTTAATGGGACAAACTCTGTTGAAGATGATGATAGGCCGCGTACTGGCCGAGAACCTGTCGGCCTTGGCGGTGAAGGTTCAAACGCACCCCGACGCCCAAGCCCGGACCGCTTAGCTGAAAATGAATCCAGATCAGCCCTTGCAGATGGACAAAATAAGAACAAATGTAGGGGCCTGACCCGGAGCCCGCCCATGCCTTATGCCCATTCCGACAAGACTCAACTGACCGCAGACGACGTGCGCGCGCGTCTGAAACTGGAGGGCGGCAAGGAGTTCGTCATGCACACCGAGTTCGCACCGGCTGGCGACCAGCCGACGGCGATTAAGGAGCTGGCAGGCGGTGTGAATGATGGTGAGCGAGATCAGGTCCTGCTGGGTGCGACCGGGACGGGCAAGACCTTCACCATGGCCAAGGTGATTGAAGAAACGCAGCGGCCTGCGATCATCCTGGCGCCAAATAAGACGCTGGCAGCGCAGCTGTACGGGGAATTCAAGGGCTTCTTCCCAGAGAACTCGGTCGAGTATTTCGTTTCCTATTACGACTATTACCAGCCAGAAGCCTATGTGCCGCGGTCGGACACGTACATCGAAAAAGAATCGCAGATCAACGAACAGATCGACCGGATGCGCCACTCGGCCACGCGGGCGCTGCTGGAACGCGATGACGTGATCATCGTCGCCTCGGTCTCGTGCATCTACGGTATCGGTTCGGTCGAGACCTATGGAGCGATGACACAGGATCTGAAGGTGGGTCATGAGTATGACCAGAGGCAGGTGATGGCTGATCTGGTTGCCCAACAGTACCGCCGCAACGATCAGGCTTTCCAGCGCGGGTCCTTCCGGGTGCGTGGCGATTCCCTGGAAATCTGGCCGGCCCACCTTGAGGACCGTGCTTGGAAATTCTCGTTCTTCGGCGAGGAACTGGAAAACATCACCGAGTTCGACCCGCTGACCGGCGAACGCGCGGCAACGATGGAGCAGGTGCGGGTCTATGCGAATTCGCACTACGTCACGCCGAAGCCAACAATGAACCAAGCGATTATCGGGATCAAAAAGGAACTCCGCATCCGGTTGGACCAGCTGGTTGGCGAGGGCAAGCTGCTGGAAGCTCAAAGGCTGGAACAGCGTACGAACTTCGATCTGGAAATGCTTGAGGCCACCGGCGTTTGTAACGGGATCGAGAACTACTCACGCTACCTCACGGGCCGTGCGCCGGGCGAACCGCCGCCAACCCTGTTCGAATTCATTCCGGACAACGCGATTGTCTTCGCGGATGAATCCCATGTCAGCGTCCCGCAGATCGGCGGCATGTACCGTGGCGACTATCGGCGCAAGTTCACGCTGGCGGAACACGGGTTCCGCCTGCCATCCTGCATGGACAATCGCCCGCTGAAGTTCGAGGAATGGGACGCCATGCGCCCGCAATCCGTCTTTGTCTCGGCCACCCCGGCGAAGTGGGAGATCGAACAGACCGGCGGTGTCTTCACCGAACAAGTGATCCGCCCCACGGGTCTACTGGACCCAGAGGTTGAAATCCGCCCGGTGTCGATGCAGGTGGACGACCTTCTGGACGAGGTGCGCAAGGTGGCCGCCAACGGATTCCGCACGCTGGTGACAACGCTGACCAAACGCATGGCCGAGGACCTGACCGAATACCTGCACGAACAGGGCATCAAAGTGCGCTACATGCACTCGGACATCGACACGCTGGAACGCATCGAAATCCTGCGCGACTTGCGGCTGGGGGCGTTCGATGTGCTGGTCGGCATCAACCTGCTCCGCGAAGGGCTCGACATCCCAGAATGCGGGCTGGTCGCCATTCTGGACGCGGATAAAGAGGGTTTCCTGCGCTCGGAAACCTCGCTGATCCAGACCATCGGCCGCGCCGCGCGCAACGCCGATGGGCGGGTGATCATGTATGCCGACAAGATCACCGGCTCGATGGAGCGCGCCTTGGGCGAAACCAACCGCCGCCGCGCCAAGCAGCTGGCCTATAATCAGGAACATGGCATCACCCCGGAGACGGTGAAAAAGAATGTCGAGGACGTTCTGGCCGGTCTCTACGAAGGCGATGTCGACATGAACCGCGTCACCGCCACCATCGACAAACCGATGCACGGAGCGAATTTGGAAGCGCACTTGGACGGGCTGCGCGAGCAAATGCGCAAGGCCGCCGAGAATCTTGAATTCGAAGAAGCCGCCAACATCCGGGATGAGATCAAACGTCTGGAAGCGGTCGATCTGGCCGTCGCCGACGACCCCATGGCGCGCCAATGGGCGGTCGAGAAAGCCTCGGAAGACGCCGTGAAATCGCGCGGGAGGTCAACGGCGGGCAGGCCAGGTCAGCGGGGCGGGAATGTGAAGCGAAGAAGGAAAAGCTAATTGGAACAAAGTGATAGTCAGCTAAATATTAACCAAGAGCGAAAGGAAGATGCACCGTCAACGATTTGGAAAACGCCACTAGGTAGAGCCATTTTTGGATTCTATTGTGAGACACGCGACAACAGTTATTTCGTTAATGACGACTACATCCAAGCATTATGCAATGTTCAAAATCGAGCAGAGGCAAACTACGGCAAAACGATAGTTTATGCATTTGTTGTAAGCATACTCTCAATTGCAACGGCAAACGACGCTATAGGTGATGCAGGGTATTTTGGACTGAATTTCAATCAAATACCCTATCTGACGGAGTTTTGCTCATTGTCGTTGAGCGTTTTTGCCGTCTTGATTGTGTTTCAAGCGCTCGACATTTTCACAATGACTCGCATGCGAATCGAACTGTTCTCTCTTACTACCTCTGAACACCCGAACATGCGGATGTTGCACCTAAAAGGGAACAACGCTTGGATTGACGCCCTTATCCCAAAAAGAGTGGGCTACCAAAGCCATTGGCTTCACCGCGTCGCTCAAGCAATTGGCTTAAGCCTTTCACTCGTTCTTCCAGTTTCAACAATATTACTCGTCTTTGCTGCCCAAGCCATTTGCGTTGCTTCTGTACTGCCAATCAATGAATTTGATCTATCAGATGGGATAGTTTGGGCGGGTATCTTAATTTCTGTGAGCAGCATCACGATGTTGTTTCTTACAGCTTTGATTCCGCTAAAATTCACATTTCAGAATGTCCCTCGACCAATTCAGGATGAGACAAACCAATTTTAGCAAGCGTAGGATGGGTGCTCGCACCCATCTCACCCGTGACTATACAACAAACGATAAAACCCTCTCAGATCACGGTGCCAACGTCTTAGAAGTCAAACAGCTCATCCAGAAAGCCGCCGCGTTTCTTCTTTTTACGGTATCCGTGATCAGATCGGTCATCATAACCCCGCTGCGGCGGTGGGGGCGGCGTATGGTCGGCAGAGCGATCGATGATCTTGTCCAGCTCTCCACGGTCCAGCCACACGCCACGACATTGCGGACAATAATCAATCTCGACCCCGCTCCGCTCGGTGATTACCAGCTGAGTTCCATCAATCGGACATTGCATCAGACGCTCTCCTTTTTCTGTCCTGAACAGATGGGAGCGCGCGCAGGGTTTTTCACCCTACTGCGACCGCACGTCCCGCTATGGGCAAAGCTGTAGGGCAGAGTTGGCCCGGTCCCGCGCTGCCCCCTTCAGCATTGGAATTCACAAATTGAGGTTCCAAATGGTTGCCATGACGAACCCTAAGAAATTTCTCAGCAGCTGATGGGTGCATAGACCCATTGTCTCTGTCTTCGAGCCCTCAATGCTGGGTTGGATACTCCCCAAAACGCGATGGAAATGTGCTTAGGGCTCACCTCAAAACGCAGGCGAAACCCAAACGTGAATTGGTCTAACGAGATGCGTGCTACGAGACCGCAGAACGACCCGAGTTTGGACAAAATTCCGCCCAAAATCGTCAATAGCCGCCGCTGTGCAACAGATCGAATACAGATTGGAAATCAATGAAAAAGGCAGCTCTTCTTCTTGCCCTATTGCCCGCAGCCGCAGTCGCTGAGGAGCGGGTGTTTGAATGTGAGGCACCGGATGCGGAACACCCGGAAATGGCCGCTCGGCTTGTGAAGTATGATGGCCAGCAGAAGGGCCACATCACGATCGGGGATATCGACAAGGATGTGGATGTGTTTCCCGGTCTCGACACCCTGACCTATCTGTATGTCGGTGAGGATTACACGCTGAATTATAACGTTCACCCTGAGAAGGGCACGTTTGATTACTCTGCCTCTGGCAGCAAGTCAGGATGGGGCAAGGGAACGTGCGTAGAGACCACGGGCCAATAATGGCGTTCGAATAGAATGATTTAAGGCGCGGTCGAGACGGCAGTCTGGTCGCGCCTTTGCTTTTGTTCCGAGATCAAGTTCGCACAGCTGATCCAAGCATTTGCAACATAATTACGAACCCAGGCGGAACTTGGTCGGTGTCATTCCGGTCTGGCCCCTGAAAAAGCGTGTGAAATGGGATTTGTCGGAGTAGCCGAGCATCAGACCGATCTCAGCTATTGTCATTTTGTCTTCTCCGAGGTGTTCCTTGGCGACATCGACACGCAGCCGTTTGATTTCGCGGGGCAGCGTTGTGCCTTGCTGCTGAAGCGCCTTAAGAAACCGTTCCGGCTGTATTCCCAACAATCCAGCCACCACCTCTGGTCCCAAATCGGTTTCATCCAGCTTATCGCGTAAAACAGATCGCAAAGCAGCTACTACGGTTACTTCTTCATCTTGTCGCGGTGAGGCGATGGGCTTGGCAGAGCCCTCAGAGACATGGTGCAAAAACAACCATTCTACAGGGAAACTAATCTGCATTCCGGGATCGGTCCCAAGGCCGACCTCGATCCCTTTGTAATCGATAGGTAGTCCGTTGATGTATCTGCTTTCCCATCGCACACGAGAAGAATCCCAGGCATCTCCGACGACGGTCTGCAATAGGCGTACATAGATTGCGGCACCAAAACCGGTCACCTGAATCGGCGGTACAGTAGGCTCTTGTTGTCTTTCGATTCGATAAGTCGCTTTGTCCGCTTCTACGACAAGGCTGTGTCGCACAGAATTGGATTCCTGCGGTACAAGCCCCACGAAACGGGTAAAGAACTCGAACAGCGTCTTTGTCGATTGCAGGGCCTGAGCGAACGGAGGCCACTCTTGCAGGTCAAACGTCTCCCCTACTTTCAGTCCAAGGTATCGATCCCCTGATACTTCTGAGAAGGCATTTACCAAACCATAGACCAACTCTGAGTGCACGAACACGGCTGGGTCAGACAACAGTTCGGCTTTCAGGCCGACCTGATCCAATGCTGGTTGCGGATTGATCTTACGTTCGGTGAGATATTGCAGGAATGGAGCAGCTAAGGAGAGGCGAATAAAGCCCTCGCTATGCTCTTGAGAGGTGGAGTTGAAAGGCAAGCTCGTCACCCTTGTCTGGATTAGTTTTAAGAAGTGGCCATTTTTTCAATCACATTCGAACATCCTAATTCGAAAGTGGCAACCGAGCCAAGATTTTCCGGACTACAGTTTGCAAAACACGAATATGAAGGGAGTACTTATGTCCGGCCTACGATTGTCCCTTTGCTCGACGGTAATTGTCGCTGCAGCTCTTTCTTTTTCAACGTCCGCGCATGCTCAGGATCAAGAAGAACCCCAAACGCTGTTTACTAACGTGCATGTCTTCGATGGCGTGAATGAACAGCGTATCGAGAATGCCAGCGTATTGGTCGAGGGTAATCTGATTAAGGCCGTATCAACCGATGCGATCGATGCCCCCAACGCCACGGTCATTGACGGAGAGGGACGGACACTGACGCCCGGGTTTATTGAACTGCACGCGCACCTCATGCTGATGGGGCCGACGTTACCTGCGATGGAGGCCAACACTACGTGGGAGGATTTTGCCATACACGGTGCGCGGATGGCCGAGATGTATTTGATGCAGGGCTTCACCACAGTCAGGGATGCGGGTGGCGCCAATGGCGGGTTACGTCGCGCAATTGACGCAGGCCAAATTGACGGCCCGCGTTACTTTCCATCTGGTGCATTTATCGGAACGCGAGGTGGTCACGCTGACTTCGCGAATTTCACCGCACCGCCCGGGTCTGAAACAAACATGAGCAGGCTGAACTTGGCGCAGGAAATTAGCGGTGTTGATGACGTTTACAAGTTCGCACGCAACAATTTCCGCATGGGCGCGACGCAGTTGAAGTTCATGCAATCTGGTGGCGTCGTTTCGGCCTTCGATCCGTGGCAGTTGTTGGCTGGATCGCCTGAGGAAATCAAAGCTGCGGTACAGGTGGCAAACGAGTATGGCAGCTATGTCATGGCGCATTCCTATCGGAAGGAAGCAATCCTAAGCGCGCTAGACGCGGGTGTGATGTCGATCGAACACGGCTTCTCGTTTGACTGTGAAATTGCCCAAGTCATGAACGAAAAAGGGGCGTACATTACGACCAATCTGACGGCCTTCGATCCCGGATTGCTTGATATTCCGGCAGTGGCAAATGTCCCGTCGAGCCTTGCCAAAGCAAAGTCCGCCTCGGCCACATTTGCAGGCTACATCGACAATATGAAGGAATGCCCGGTGAAGCGAGGATTCCAGACCGACTGTGTTGGTTCGGTCGAGGCATGCAATATCCAGATTGCCTACGAGAAGCACCTGAACAATGAGTTTTTTGGACCCTACACGTCGATGGTGACGCTGACATCGACGGGTGGTGAGGTGGTCGCTTTGTCAGGTGACTTTATGAACCCGTACACCGCCGGAAAACTGGGCGTTATCGAGGAAGGAGCTTATGCGGATATCCTGCTCATCGATGGTAACCCACTTGAAGACTTCACGGTTGTTGGCACGGGTGATCAATGGTTCGGTGCCGACCCGAGGCCTGAAAGCCCAGATACGATCCGCCTGATCATGAAGGACGGCGTCATCTACAAAAACACACTGGATTGACCTGTCTGAACAGCCGGAGAGTATTTATGCGACATTGCTTCCGCTCCGTAGTATTCGCAGGGTTGGTTTGGTGTGCTCTTCCTGTCATGGCGACGCCAGGAACCGCGTTAGACTGGTCTGACCTGCCTGACCCGTCCGCGCAGGTCTTTGAAGACCCCTATCGCGAACTTAGCGCCGAACAATTCGACGATGTCCTTTACGTCGTACGACTGCGCGGCAGATTGCAGCGGGACTTTGGTAGCAATGAAGAAAGGCAGAAATGGCAAGAGCTTCTGACCGAGACTGAGGATGCCTTGGTGGCAGATGGGATTGATGTCGACTGGCTGCTGGATCAGCGAGAGGTCGTGACGGAACGTCGAAGAAAAGCCGGTACAAACGGAAATCCGCAATTCGACGGTCAAACAATCACACTCGCGGGCTTTGCCATTCCCGCTCCGAGTGATCCGGACGGGCGACCTGTCGCGTATCTGGTGCCGGAACGCGGGATGTGTAGTCACATGCCTCCTCCTCCGCCCAACCAGATGATCCGTGTACGGTTGAATGGAGACTGGACGCCCAGCTATTTCCACGAACCCGTTCGGCTGACGGGCACGCTGACTATCGATCCTTCTGTTCAGAATATGATGGTTGTGGACGGCCTCATGCCTATGAATGCGACTTTCCAGTTGGAGACGGAACGCGTCGAAACTCTGGAAACTGAAGCAGACAGGCTGGAATGGAAGCAGCGCGCCGCCGATCGCATCCGGGCGGCGGGAGCTCGCAAGACCAGCGGGGCAAAGACGTCTGAATGATAAGACTTCTGTTTGCCGCATTGAGTATTGCCTTTGCTGGCGCAGCGTCGGCCCAAGGACTATCCGGACCATCTTCAGTTGAAGCTGATCTAGAGCCCGGCGATGGGCTAACCGATCCGCAATACCGTACCGATTTTCCACGCAATATCGCACCAGGTTGGTTTCAGTGGAAAGACCGACTGGCCGAGGAAGGTTTTCGCTTCAATATTGACTACTTGGCATTGGGCCAATCCACGAATGCTGATCTTGGAACCGGCGAAGCGGCAAGCGGAATTGCGCGTTTTTACGGTAGTTGGCAGGCAACTGAACGCGGCTCTCTGACATTCAAGATCGAAGACCGGCACAGTTACACTGATGTTGCCCCACAGTTTCTTGGGCTGGATGGCGGAGCACTTTCGATCACTGGGACAGCCTTCAACGATAATGGTTTGCTGCTGACCAATCTGTTCTGGACGCAAAGGGCCAAGAACGGCGCGTGGACACTGCAAGTCGGGCAGATTGATGTAACGGACTTTGTGGACATTTACGGGTTGGTCAGCCCATACAGCGGTTTCCAGAACCTGTCTTTCAATACCAACCCGACTATCAACACACCCAATCAAGGCCTTGGCATTGCCGGTGGGGTAAAGCTGAGCGAAAACTTCTACGCTGTTGCGAGCGTCTCAGACGCAAACGCCGACCCGTCTGATCCAAATTTCGATGTGTTCAGCGATGGCAATCTCTTCAAGTCACTCGAGCTTGGTTACACCTCCGGCTTTGATCGCATTTACTTCGACAATATCCATCTGACCCTTTGGCACGCGGATGCAGCCGACGATGGCAGCCGCCCTGAAGATTATGGGGCTGCCTTCTCAGCGGCTTGGTTTGTTGGCAATAAATGGATGCCATTCTTCAGGGCAGGGGCCTCAAAAGGGACAGCGGCGCTTTATGATCGGTCCGTTTCTGCAGGTCTGGGATATTACGGTCGTAATACCGATCTGGCCGGGCTGGGACTGAACTGGGCCGAGGCAAGGGGCATAGACGGTGATCAGTTCACGCTCGAAGCATTCTATCGTTTTTCAATATCACCCGGGCTGCAGATCACGCCATCACTGCAGTTCATTTCTGACCCGCTGCTGAACCCCACGCAGGATAGCATTATGCTGTTCGGTCTAAGAACTCGGATCGTTTTTTGAGATGGTTCGAGAGTGACAACCAAAAAGCAAAGTAGATTGGGAGGTTCGGACATGAAGACCTTGTTAGCCCTAGGTGCCATAGCGATTGCTATTGGGAGCGCATTGAACGCCAGCGAGGAAAGCAAGACTTGGGAAGCGTCAGATGAGGCGAAGCAATTTGTGCAGGACGCAATTGTCCTTGGCATGTTGGCCAGCCCCCACGGCACCGGCTGGACCGAAGACGAGCAGCTTCACACATACTTTGAGCGTGCTCGCGAGAACGGTATCACAGGGCACGAAATGACGCTGGCTGCTGCAGATATGTCTTTCGAAACCTTTCTGGATCAGCATTACCACTTCCGTGCGGCCATGGCGCAGCAACCGGAAAACTACCTGATTGTGAATGAAACCCGCGATATCGAAGCTGCCCATTTACAAGGCAAAACGGCGGTCATCTGGAACAGCCAAACGGCCACGATCCTTGACAGCGACCTTAAGAAGATGGCGGTGCTCAAGGATATGGGGATCAAGAGTATGATCCTGGCCTACAATGACATCTTCCGCACAGGTTCAGGACAATTGGCGGCCTACAACGGGCGCGATATTGGTCTGACCCTTTGGGGGAAGTCGGTCATCGATGAAATGGTGAGGTTCGGTATCCTGCTGGACCTGAGCCATACTGGCTCAAAAACGGCCAATGACGCAATGGACTACATGGATGAGACCTATCCCGGTGTGCCTTATGTTTACACGCACTCTGTCCCTGCTGGTCTTTACGCGAATGAACCGAATGCGACGCTGCGCGGGTGTTATCGTGCCATTCCCGACGACGAGGCGCTGCGCGCGGCCAAATCGGGCGGCTACATTTCTCCGACCTTCACTGAATGGATGATGGACGGCGTCTGGCCTGAAGATATCTCACCCAAGCAGGCCGCTGACATGATCGACTATTACGTCCGACTTGTAGGAGTTGACCATGTCGGAATCGCAACGGATGACATGTTCTCACTTGAACTCGTCGTGCAGTGGGCGACTGACAATGCGAGTATGTACGATGATGGCGGCTACATGATCGACGCGTTCAACAAAGGGGCTACCGGCAACGGCGAACTCGCCAAAATCCTTGCGGCGATAACCGATGACCTTTGGGCGCGGGGCTATTCAAACGAGGACCTTGCAAAGATCTATGGCGGCAACAAAATGCGGGTTTATGCGCAAGTTTGGGAAGGCAAACCACCCGAGCAATTCATGAAAGAATACCCTGAGCGTTTGCGTCTGAGGCAAGAACTTCGTGATGGATTCTATTCGCGGTAACCGTATGGAGCTTGCCTCTACCCTCCCAAAAAATGTGCCGTAAATTCTCGTCCGGTCCCAAAGCGGACGTTTTTACGATCGGTTGCGAATGACCGAGTTTAGCTCTTAGCGGACGGTCGCATGAACGGATTAGCCTAATGTTGCGGCGACCTGAACTGCCGGGCTTTTACAGCAACGACGTAGGTATTTGGTATATTTCACCCCCCGGGAGTATACCAAATTGGCGAAGTGTAAGCGCGTTCTTGTGTTGAGGTCGGCACTTCAGCAGGCAATTCGTCTCCGAACCGAACGGCATCGTAAATTGTCCACCTCGGTGTGGGAATTTCCAGGACGCGGGCGTAGTAGAAAGCCCGCACAGAAGGATCGAATTCAGGGTCCGTCCAAACAGTGATCAGTTCCGGGGATCCTATCGAATTGGTAAACGTACCCGTTGCAACATCCACGGTATTCCCCACCGCCGGTAGGTTGCCGTCCGCATCAGGTTCGCGGTCTCCCGACCATGCCACGTCATAAACCCGCTCTTCAGTGTCGCCGTTGGCATTTAACCAGCCTTTCACAATCTGAATACGGTCGAGATTGCCGGAAAACGGGTCTTTCAGGGCAGCGACCAGGAATGTCGGGGAGTCCGCGCCTTCTGTAGCGGTTGCGAGGTCCCCACCCATCGGAACGCCTTTTTCATATCCGACGTCGGCGGGCAAACGAGATTTTGCATCAGCTTCAGTAAAGTCCCAGCCACCAAAGAAGCGAACCGCGATGCGACTACCAGTCGTCCCATATACTTCTTTCCTCTCCATGGCATCGAATATCGCTTCGCGCGTGTTATCTTCTGCCCAGACTGCAGCGTAACCTGAGGCTGCCATTTCCCACCCAAGAATCCTTGTCGTATCGAACTCGCCAACGACATGCTGCCAACGGCCAGGTTCCGGTTCGACACCGGAGTGTTTGCCAAAGAAATTGTCTTCTTCCGCCGTTGCCAAAGCCGTATGGCTGTCGGTCGAGCCCACTACTCCGAACTTGTATGGATTGGTGCCGAGTTGAGCCTCTAGTTTAAGACCATTCTTCAAAGCCTCACGCGCGTATTCGTACTGAAGCATCCAGTCTTCTTTGGGTGTCGGACCCAGATTTGACTTATCCCAGGTTTCATAGTCCGCGAACTCATCATTCGGGCTGAGAAACGGGTGGGTTTCTCCATCGCCCTTGATCTGGGTGATCTCATACATCGGCTCCCACTTGGCACGCCGCTCTGCGTAATCTTCTGTCAATGGTTCACCCGTTTCAGGGTTGGTCTCGACAGGAAACATCAGGCCATTGGAGACGTTACCGTTGTGGGCAAGGGCCAGCACACGGCCGCCGGTCTCTAGTTCATAAGTTTCCATCCAGTCCCACAAACGTTCGGGATTAAAAGTTTCTGCGGTTGTGAATGGCAGCATCTGCCGTGCGCGAATGGCATCATCTCGGTAGATCACGTTGCGGTGGAGGTTGTTGCCTCCTTCTGTGGACGTCCATTCGTACCCGATGAACGCAGTGAATGCGCCGGGGTCGTTGTGATGATCCGCAGTTTGCGTGAATTCGTCCCAAACGGATTGTACGAACCTGCGATCTGAAACAGCCTCGGGAAGAGCATCTCCGGTTATACCCGCAAAGGTTTCTATGACCTCCATTGTTGCGCCGAGAGCAACATCTCCACCGGCATTAAGACGTTCGTTCCAGTCTCGAAGTGTTGGGTCTCGCATCAGCGTAGAATTCCCTGCGACGATCTCATTCATGGCGCCCATGGCGTCCGAGTGATCGGATACGACAAGCCAGTCGAGGGGACGCGATAACTGCACCCGAAGGCCGTGCGACGTAGTGACTTCCTCACCGCGTGCAAATCTATAAGCATCGTCTGGGCTCAGGATGACGCCAAACCCCCGCGCGTCGAGCGAATTTGACGTGTGCAGGTGAGTGTCACCCCACAGAGGTCGTGTAGGAAAGTTTCGACCTGCATAAGGTGAGAAATCAGCAGGCGCGGGTTCACGCATATCATCAACTGATATGGTCATCTCTCCAACTTGCCCACCTTGAGCGGCCTCTTGAGCATGTGAAGAGCTTGTTATGAATGCTGCGGAAACTATTGCTGTTGATGTCGTCAGAAAAAACTTCATTTGAACCTCCCAGCCGAGCTGAATGCCAGCCCATGGCAACATCTGAGCCGGCTGTTCGTCAAGGAAAACAACAGTTTTTCTTAGTTTTGCACAAGGACCCCGGGGGAAGTTCGACCAAAATCGGGCCGCAGCTTCGCCCAATTCTTTAACGCTCAGCCGTTGTGAGAAAATACCGCAACGAGTGGGTGTTCTTGACGACTTGTGGCCTGGATCGTCAGACTTGAACCTGTGATCTTGATTGGAGGCGTTGTTATGAAATGGTTGTCGCGAACATTCCTACTGGCCTTATCCCTTCAATTTGCCACGGGAGCTTCAGCTCAAGATAAACCAAACATCGTATTCATATTTCTAGATAATTTTGGTTGGGGTGAACCCGGGTTCAATGGGGGTGGCATAATCCGAGGTACAGCGACCCCCGAGATGGATGCCCTCGCTGCGGAGGGACTGCGACTCACGAACTTCAACGTGGAAAGCCAGTGCACGCCGTCCCGCGCAGCGACCATGACGGGACGATATGGCATCCGGAGCGGCAACCACACGGTCCCACTAGGCGGCGGTGTCTACGGCCTAACTCAGTGGGAACTCACGATGGCCGAGATGCTAAAGGATGTGGGATACAACACGGCCATGTACGGCAAGTGGCACCTTGGCTGGACCGAAGGACGATATCCAACGAATCAAGGATTTGACGAATTTTTCGGAGTTGAGACCACTGACGTTACAGTCTGGCGCACGCTTCCGGGATTTGCTGAAGCCAACTTGGAAGAGCCTGTTGTGATGCAGGGTGTTGCAGGTGAGCCAGCAACCATCGCGCAGGACTACGATCTCGACTATCGCGGCGAGATAGACGGCGACCTGACGAAAAAGGCTATCGAGTTTATCAAAGCGAAGAGTGCCGAAGAAGCGCCGTTTTTTATCTATCTTGCCTATACTCAGACTCACTATCCAAATATCGCGTCCGAGGAATTTGATGGCGCCACCGGTAACGGTGTTTGGGCCGATATTCTGCTTCAAACAGATACCTATGTCGGGCGCATCGTGGATGCGATCGAGGCGGCAGGTGTTTCCGACGACACTGTGGTGATATTTACTGCTGACAATGGCCCCGAAGCTCTTCCGGTTGGAAACGCAAATGTCTCGCCCGTGCCAGCGGTACATGGCACCGCCGGGCCCTGGCGTGGCACTCTGTTCACCAGCCTCGAAGGAAGCATGCGCGTGCCTTTTGCGATCAAGTGGCCGGGTAAGATTCCCGCGGGTTCAGCAAGCAACGATGTTGTCCATTCGATGGACCTCTATCCGACACTTGCGGCATTTGCAGGCGGCAAGGTGCCTGATGACAGGGCCTTTGATGGTATCGACCAGTCGAAGTTCTTTCTTGGTGTCCAGCCAAATTCAAACCGAGAAGGCGTGATCGTTTACATGGGAGAGCAAATATTCGGCGTAAAATGGAAGGATTGGAAAGTTCTTTTCAAAGAGAATACGACGGCTTTTGGTGCAACGGAGTCTTTCGACACACCAAGGGTCTACAATCTATTGAACGATCCACACGAGCGCGAAAGTGTACTTTTCCCTTACACGTGGGCGGTCGAAAAGGCGCTTCCGCAGCTGCAAGAGCACATCGCTACCTTCGAGGAATACCCTCCGATTCCACCGGGAACGCCCGATCCCTACGAACCACCCAAAAACTGAACGGCGTCTTTGTCTGCACACTCGCCTTTAGTCGTCATTAGGTCTAACGACCTTTTTTTGCAGTTCGCGACTTGCTGCAAGAGCGAAGCCCTAAACGGCGATCAAGGTCCGCTCAGGGCTCTCACCACCAGTCCAAGCGCACCACAGTGAATGGCCGTAGCGAGTCCATACTTTCGACTGCCGCAATCCAACCGAATGGCCGCAAACAGTGCTTCAAGGTGGTGAGCGATACCAGCTCTCAATTCAGAATGTCGGCGATTGCCCCTATCAGGTTCAGCACTTCATGTGTTTCACGGTTTACTTCGTAAACATAATCTCCGGCACGCACGTAATATCCGTTGCGCCGTAGTCCCCAACGGCTGGGATCATCAATGCGGACATACCCATCATAGATGTAATCGCCACGTCGATATTTCTTTGCCTGTCCAGGCGGTACGCACGGGATTGCCTTTTTTGCCAAGCCCGGCGGACAATGTCCGGATTTGGATTTCACATGGATCGGCGAGGTGGCGCCGGTTCCGCTAACGTGCCCCGTGCTAAGGCTCCACAAGCTGACACTGGCGTTCGCAAATGACGCGCCTTGCACGGTAAGTGCCACCGCTAGAATCCCAACAATCTTTTTCATTCCCAGCGCCTTTTTCAGCTTCTTAGCCTAGATATGATCTTGAATGGGCCTTAGCGAGTTCATAAGCGAAGAGTCGCTTTCCGATGCAGCAGTTTGTTCACGAGCTGAAATCATCGGCTGCGATTGTCATCGCAAATTCAACTAAAGCATCAAAACGGGATGTTCTTCCTCCATCTGGTCGCCCGCCTATTCGTTTGTCTTTATTTCGCGAACAACATTAACTGAACGTGAACAATGTATTCTCAGAGTGTTCAAACAGTCTCAGGCATAGTGACGGTGTTGGATCAATAGGGACGTTGTTCCGTTTGATCGCTGACAAGGGGAAACGCATGATCAAGTCTGCCTTTGTGACTGAAGAGTCCAGCACAACAGCTGTGATGCAAACCTCCGGCAAAATCGCCGGAGAACGTTTGTCAACCACGACCAAATCGAGCAGTGGTCGCTTCCCTCCTATCGAAAATGCATTAACACAGATCGTCAAAAACAAGCGGCTTTCCGAGGCACATAACAACGTCTGAAGGCAGTTCAGCAGACCCCCAAACAATTCCTGATATTCGTCCTAAATATTGGAATTGAAAACTAAATCCCGCTCCGGTTATGGGGCGGGGTTTCTTTTTTACGCCTTTGGGAAAAAGGGCGTTGCAATTGAGATACAAAAGTATCGGGCCAGCCGCTTCCCATCCTGTGAAGCATTTGGCTGACCCGAGTTTTAGTACTTCCGTGAATGGTCAGTACTGAGGGTTAAATGACGCGGAGAGGCTGTTGTCTTTCGTTACAGACCCAACAGCGCCTTAACCTCTTGTTCAACGGCGTCGGTCACGGGTTTGTTGGCGGCGGCTTCCAGGGCTTCCCGCTCGGTCAATTCCTGTTCCTCGACCTGGTCAACCAGTTCTTGCACTTGTTCAGTCGCTTCTTCGTATTCGACGGCAGCCTGACGTTCATCGTTCAGGTCCTGCGCCGCTTCGATCGACTCGTCCAAATCAGCGCGGGCTTCATCCAATTGCTCCTCAATCTCAGGGTCCGTTCCGCCTGCGTCTTCCAGCGCTTGCTCTAGATCTTCGACGCGCTCCTGGTTTTCCTGGACTTCACCCAGCGCGGCTTCCAAGTCTTCTTCAATCTCAGGAACAGTCCGCTCCGGTGGCTCCAAGCCAGCGAGCTCTTCCAACTGTTCCGCAAGCTCTTCGCGCAAGGGTTCCCCTGCTAATACGGTATCTCGATAATTGGCAATTCGGCCTACGCGGGAATTGGGTGCTGCATTTTCTAATGCAGCTGCGCTGGCGTTGGCGGCATTGAGCGCCCCTAACTCAGACGGGTGGGCACCAAGAAGTGCTGCCATCTTGTTCCCCTTTGCCCGGACCGCTGGGCGAATGGACTCTTCGACAATTACTGTTTTCGAATGCTTCTTGTACGTCCTGAGCTTTTGTTTGCCACCGCTGGTGGTCGAGCGTTTTCCAGATGTGGCAACCGTTCTCGACTTGCCTTTGCCGCTAAAGATATCCTTCAAGGAAAAACGACCGCCCTTGCCCAAAGCAGAGCGCGAAGATTTCGCCTTGGATTTCCCGGCAGAGGATTTCCCGGCACTTCGGCCACCGCGGCTTTTGTCGGCACCTTTCTTTCCACCTTTGTTACCGGCGGAACTGTGGTCACCACGATCTCCGCTGGCAGAGTTCCCTTTGCCACCGCTATTGCCTTTTCCGCCGCCGTTGCCTCCACCGTTTCCGTTATCGCCGCCCTTGCCGTTACCCCCGCCGTTACCCTTTCCACCGCCATTGCCTTTGCCCTCCTTTGCAAAGGCAACGTCGGGCACGGTGACGGTGGCTACAATGGCTGTTGATCCCAGCAATGCAATTGCCAGTGTCGATGCTTTTAGTAGCCCCAAACTGGTGGTTTTCATATCGACCTCCTCGGTGGAAATCAGCGGGTATCAGTTTTCTGAAACAACTCGCTGTGTTCAATAGTCTCGATTCACGCACGAATCCCCAATGCTCTTTGCCATTTAACTTGAGCGAGCTTGAACACAGGGCTAACTGCTTGTTCATCATCGGTTCATGTCGAACGACGTAGTCTCTAGCCGCGAAATAAGAGGAATATCATGCGCGCGAAGGTGATCTTGGTGGTTGCAAGCTTGCTTGTCTCTGCGCCCTTTGGGGAAGCGGCTGCCCAGACACGCGAGCTCAAGCAAGGTGAACTGCGCAAAGCGACCCTGACCGGGGACACCATCCGTTTGAAACGGGTTATCAAAGGTGTCGAGAAAGCCTATGGCGGCACCCCTGTCGATGCGCGCGCGTTTCAGGCCGATCAGATTTACTATCGTATTCTTGTCAAAAAGCCTGATGGAAAAATTGTCAGTGTAATTGTGAATGCTCAGAACGGAACGGTCGTTTCCAATCGATCCAGTGTTGGGCGCCAAATATCGAAAGCCGCTCGTTCGACCCCTGCCAATGCCAACGACAATCGCAATACCAACAGCAACCGTGGTGCCTCTGCGAGCCTTGGAAACAGTGGGAAAAACGGCAACGCCGGTGGTAACGGCAACGGCAACGGCGGCGGCAACGGTAATGGAGGCGGCAACGGCAACGGCGGCGGCAACGGTAATGGAGGCGGCAACGGCAACGGCGGCGGCAACGGCAATGGAGGCGGCAACGGCAATGGAGGCGGCAAAGGCAATGGCGGCGGAAACAGCGGTGGTAACGGTGGCGGCAATTCTGGCGGGAACGGCAAAGGCAACGGCAAAAAATAGGGCTTAAACCAAAGCCGTTGTGCCTGTAGTTTTTGAATATGAGAGTACTTCTGGCCGAAGATGAGCCGCAGCTATGCGAGCAGATTAAGAAACTTCTAAGTGCAGAGGGCCGCGTGGTAGATGTGGCCAACAATGGAACAGACGCCCTGCATTTGGGTGCGACCGAACCTTACGACATGATCATCCTCGACATCGGGTTGCCAGAACGCGACGGTATTTCTGTCCTGCGTGAATGGCGCAGTGCGGGCGTTAAGACGCCAGTGTTGATCCTGACGGCCCGCGATGGGTGGAGCGAACGCGTGGACGGCCTTGATGCGGGCGCCGATGACTATATGACCAAACCGTTTCACATGCCCGAGCTGGCCGCTCGTGTGCGGGCTATCCTGCGCAGACAAAGCGGTCAGTTGAACCCGGTGATCGAAATGGGGAACGTAATGCTCGATACACGAAACGGTCGTGTTAGCGTTGGCGGTATTCCCGTTGATCTGACCGCGCAAGAGATCGCTGTTCTGACATACCTTGCCCACAATATGGGACGCATGGTGTCGCGCACCGAATTATCGGAGCACATCTACGAGTATGACGGCGACCGGGACTCGAATACCATTGCCGTCTTCATAACCCGGCTGCGTAAGAAACTGGGCTCTGACCTTATCACAACGGTAAGAGGGCGCGGCTATATGATCGATACGGCCTGATGTTATCGCTGCGCCAACGCGCTTTGCTTGGCGGCCTTGCGACAGGCGCGCTTTCTGTCGGCGTCGGAACGTTGGTTGTGTTTTCGTACATCAACACCCGTGTTCTGGAACAATTCGACCAGACGCTACGCGACCGGCACACCCAACTCGTTGTCGGATTGAGCGCAACGACGCACGACCCTGATGCACTGCGCGAACTGATGTTCGACCCGGCCTATGGAGCGCCGTATTCAGGCAGATACTGGCAGGTTACCGATGGAAACGGGGCTATATTCACATCGGCCTCGCTCTTTGACGAAACAATTTCCGAACCTGTACGTGTGAGCGAAGAGGCAGTTGTTTGGAACACCACAGGTCCAGACAGCGAAGCAGTTCGCAGCGCATATCAGAAAATCACATTCGAAGACGGAACCGAGTGGGGCGTTACGGTCGCTGAAAGCAGGCGAGAGCTGATAAGCGAACGCAGAGCCGCGCAAAAAAACTTGCTACCGGTTTTTGGATTGGTCGGTCTGATTGGAGTTGCCGGTTCGTTGTTGTTGATGTCAGCAATTATTGGCCCACTCAAAAAACTGCGCGCAGATGTGGTGCATCGCTGGGACAAAGGAGATGACTTGATTCCGGAAGACTACCCAGAAGAGGTTTCGCCGCTTGTTGAGGACCTAAATAAATTGCTTCACAGGAATCGTGAAATTGTGTCTGGTTCTCGGCGACAAGCTGCGGATCTGGCACATGCGCTCAAAACACCGACGGCAATTCTCAGAAATGAACTGGCGATTTTGTCGGACGCGGGTGCAGATATCGAACCTGCAGATGACGCGTTAAATCGAATTGATGCTCAGCTAAAGCGCTCACTTGCGCGTATGCGTGCGTCGAACACCGCAGAACTTACGCATTCACGAACTGACCTTACCAATTCCGTCAACAGGTTATCCAGACTGTTTTCGGTCATGGCGGAACGCGAAGGAAAATCTCTGACGACAGATTGCGAGGATGGGATTCAGGTTCGAATGGATACTCAGGACATCGAAGAGGTGATTGGAAACCTTCTCGACAACGCGCTCAAGTGGTGTCGGACAACAATTCACATCGCCGCAAAGCGTGTAGAGGGCGGCATTGAGATTTGCATTGAGGATGACGGACAAGGAATTCCGGAGGATGCACTTGACGGAGTAGTTCGATCCGGAGGTCGGTTGGATACCTCTGTCAGCGGCACAGGATTGGGTTTGGCAATCTGTGTTGATCTGATGAACGCTTACGGCGGCAAACTAAAACTGGAGAAATCAGCGGACCTTGGCGGCTTGGCCTGCCGAGTACTTATATCAAGCTAAAGGTGGCCGCATCTGGTTAGAAATAGTCGTTGATCGCAAGCAATCAAAAGGCGGCTTTGTCCGTAGAGCAGACATTGAGTTGAATTCAAACAACGACTGCTTCGTGCCCAATCTCCCAAATGCTGCGCCTCACCCCAAACGCACCGATGCGCCCAGAGCTGACATTGAGCCATAAACGAACGACCCAAACTTGCTTTCCAGTTACCTTTAGATACCCGGCTACGTAGCTCCTAAGAATGGAAATTCGGTGCAAACGCGAAATCGGAGCAGTATCGAACTGAAAGATTTGTGGACATTCGAGTTCTTGTTTGAGTGCGGTTTGCCAGAGTTCATTGTGCTCAAGTCTGACACTGATAGGTGACTTGTTGGACGGCAGATCCAACGTAAGAGCTTTCACGTATTCTATCAAAAGGGAGATTACGTGCAGGTTGTATGGTTCAAACGCGATCTCCGGGTCGATGATCATGAAGCGCTGGCGCAGGCGTCTCGTATCGGTCCGGTTTTGCCGCTTTATGTGGTTGAGCCCGAGCTTTGGAAGCAACCCGATGCCGCGGCGCGACATTGGGACTTTGTTGCCGAAACACTTGCTGAATTGCGTGGAGATTTAGCGGACTTGGGCCAACTGCTCATCTTACGTATGGGTCGGGTGACACAGGTGCTGTCTGATTTGGCGACCAGCCGACTGATCGAAGTCCTTTGGTCACATGATGAAAAGGGAAATGATTGGATCTATCGGCGGGATCGTGAAGTTAGCGCGTGGTGCAGGCAGAGAGGTATTCCTTGGACCCAGGTTCAGAACCATGGTGTGTTTCGCCCGCTTAAATCCCGCGATGGCTGGGCGGCCCGCTGGACAGAGTTTATGGAGCGACTCGTGTCTTCGTCAACGCAACTTACCCCTTTAGACATAGAGCTCGGCCCCACGCCGATCCGGTGTGACCTTAACCTGGCGGATGATCCATGCGCCCACCGCCAATTTGCTGGCCGCCGTGCGGGACTTGATTCCTTGGATAGTTATCTGATCAGCCGCGGCAAACGATATCGGCGCGAAGTGTCGAGCCCTATTGAGAGCCCAGTCGCGTACTCGCGCATTTCGCCTTATCTTGCATGGGGTGCGTTTTCGATGCGTGAAGTGAAGCAAGCGACGGATCGACAGCGTCGTTCATTGCCTGCGAATGCCAGAAATTGGCGCAAATCTCTCCGATCATATTCCAGCCGGCTCCATTGGCATTGCCACTTTATTCAAAAGCTTGAGGACGAACCGCGGATGGAGTCGGAGAATTTAAATCCGCTCTACGATGGTCTTCGTCCTCGGGAGCCCCACGCGGATTTACGTTCCACATGGTCAAGGGGGGAAACGGGGTATCCGTTTTTTGATGCCTGCATGCGGTCATTTTCAGCGACTGGGTGGCTGAATTTTCGGATGCGGGCAATGGTGACGGCCACGGCTAGCTATCACCTCTGGCTTGATTGGTGGGCTCGGGGTTTGCATTTGACGCGGATGTTTTCGGATTACGAGCCGGGTATTCATTGTAGCCAAGTGCAGATGCAATCGGGAACCACGGGCATCAATACGGTGCGCACCTACAATCCAGTGAAACAGGGGTGCGATCAGGACCCGCATGAGCAGTTCATTCGAAAATGGGTGCCCGAATTGGCGGCGATCTCTGACCCGTACATCCATGAACCTTGGAGGGCACCGAACGCAGGGCAGATCATAGGCTTTGCCTATCCTGCACGCGTCTTTGATCATATGGCGGCCGTCAAAGCCGCGCGCGAAAGGGTCTGGAGGGTCCGCAGAGGCGATGAATTCCGCGATGGATCCAAAAAGATCATGTCAAAACACACCAGCAGAAAATCCGGTAAAAGAACACTTAAACGCACAGGATCGACAGAGGATCTAGCACAGCTCAGTCTACCACGCGGAGACGCCGAATGAAGATGCGAAAAAAAGCGAATCTACCACAGAAAATCTGCTCAGTCTGTCAGCGTCCGTTTGTTTGGCGCAAGAAATGGGAAAAGGTCTGGGATGAGGTTAAGTACTGCTCAAAAAAATGCAGATCCGCCGCATGACTGAACTGTTCCCGGAACTTATTACTTTACCCGAGACCGTCGATTTCAGCCCGACGCGCGCGGGTGGCCTCAAACGGCTAGAGAAATTCGTGACGCGTGCTGGACAGGACTATGCTCGCACGCGGAGCTACGATTTTGGGACCGAGCGGCGCAACAATGTATCAGTCTTGTCACCATGGCTCCGCCATCGCTTGTTGACCGAAGAGGAGGTGCTTACACGGGTATTGGCGTCGCACAGTCCCGACACTGCTGAGAAGTTTGTACAAGAAGTTTTTTGGCGGGCTTACTTCAAAGGTTGGCTGGAACAAAGACCAAGCGTCTGGTCACACTATCAACGCGACCTGATGGACGCGCTTAACTCACTTGATAACGACACGTCATTGGCAAGCCGCCATACTGATGCAGTGTCAGGCAATACCGGCATAGACTGCTTTGATCATTGGGCAAAAGAACTCGTGGGCACCGGTTATCTGCATAACCATGCGCGGATTTGGTTTGCCTCAATCTGGATATTCACCTTGCGTCTGCCTTGGCAGTTGGGCGCTGACTTGTTTTTGCGACATCTGATTGATGGTGATCCGGCGTCGAACACATTGAGCTGGCGATGGGTCGCGGGCTTGCACACGAAAGGCAAGACCTACCTTGCCCGACCTGACAACATCGCCAAATATACCGAAGGCCGATTTCGCCCCACTGGGTTGGCCAAGTTCGCAGAACCGCTGACCGAACCGGTAGAACACCCACGTGTTTCTTTTCCAATCCTTCAAATGCAGCCGAAAGAGCCATTTCTATTGCTAGTAAGCGAGGATGACATGACCGGTGCATCCATCATGCCCGTACCGCCCGTTGCAGTGGTAGGACTTTTGGCAACCCACGGTCGCTCCCCTAATCCGGTTGGATTTATCCCGGTGAATTTTGCAAAAGAAGCAATGAACAGCGTTTTGTCAGACCATGAAGTGCGTGCGCAATCTGCCGATGATTGGAGTCTGCCAATAATTGAAGCTGCGCAAAGTGCAGGAGTAAGAAGAATTGCGACTGCTTATGCGCCAATAGGTCCGGTACGGTCCAGGTTAGATCGTGCTGAGCCTATTTTGCGTGAAGCAGGCCTGACGCTGGATCGGTTAATTCGCCCTTATGACGCTGTCTCATGGCCCCACGCGAAGGCGGGATTTTTCGGACTAAAGAAAAAGATACCGAACGTTCGGAGCCAGTTGAATTTTGTCGCTGTAACGAAGTGAGATCTCAGTTTGTCAACCGCTGCCCTGCTGCTCCCTAACCAACTGTTTGCCCAACATCCCAGTCTGACTCCCCAGCCGGACAAAGTGGTGCTCTTTGAAGACCCTCTATTCTTTGGCGACCCGATCTATCCCGCCAACATGCACAAGCAAAAGCTTTGGCTGCACCGGTCATCGATGGCCCGATATCGCGACGATCTGATTAGGCAGGGTTTCGACGCGACGATCTGGCCCTATGAACGGGAGGCGGGTTCGTGTTTGCGGTTATTTCAGAACCTGCAAGAACTCGGCGTCGATCAAGTGAACATGGTCGATCCTGTCGATTTTATCGCCGAAAAACGCCTAAGTGCGGCGGCGGGTATTACAAACATCACAATCAACTTACAGCCGTCCCCAGGCTTCTTGAACACACAAGACTATAACCTGGCTTGGTCGACCGGCAGAAAGCGCTGGTTCATGGCGGAGTTCTACAAAAGCCAACGCCGCCGTTTGAACGTGCTGATGAATGGCGATCAACCGGTGGGCGGTCAGTGGAGCTATGACGAAGACAATCGAAAGAAAGTCCCCAAAGCGCTGCTCAAGAGCCTGCCTTGGATTGATTGGCCGACCCATGATGCAATTGATCAAACGGCAAAAGACAGCGTTCTTGCCGAGTTTCCGGACGCTCTGGGGACACTGGATCGTCTTTATTACCCAACATTCCACAAAGAAGCTGCCGACTGGCTAAATCAGTTTTTGGAACGGCGCTTTGATCGGTTTGGCGATTATGAGGATGCCATTGTCGAAGGCGAAAGCTGGCTTTGGCACGCTGTCCTGACGCCCGCATTGAACATTGGACTTTTGACGCCGAAACAAGTCTTGAATACAACGCTCGCCCATGCCTATCGCAGAAATGTTCCGCTGAATTCGGTGGAAGGGTTCATCCGCCAGATCATCGGGTGGCGTGAATTTATGCGGGCGACCTATGATGACCTAGGCGTAAAGATGCGGACCACAAATCACTGGAACCATCGCCGCACTATGCCAGTCGCATTCTACGACGCCAGCACAGGGATCGATCCGCTGGACGACACGATCCGCAGGGTGCTTAAAACCGGGTATTGCCACCACATCGAGCGGCTTATGGTTCTGGGTGGCTTCATGTTCCTTTGCGAGATCGATCCTGACGATGTTTACCGCTGGTTCATGGAGATGTTCGTGGACAGCTATGATTGGGTCATGGTTCCCAACGCCTATGCCATGAGCCAGCACGCTGACGGCGGGCTGATCACAACGAAGCCCTATTTTTCCGGCTCAAACTACATCCGCAAAATGAGCCATTGGGGCAAAGGGCCGTGGGCCGACATATGGGACGGTCTGTATTGGCGCTTCATCCTGAAACACGCGGGCACGCTTGCCAGCAATCCAAGATGGGCAATGATGTGCCGCACGGCTGAGCGCATGTCCTCGGATGTCAAAGACAAGCACGTCACGACCGCCGAAGCCTTTCTGCAGCGGATAACCTGAACATGATCTACCTGGGGCACCATGGACGAGATCGTGATCACATCCAAAGATCAGCTTTGGCACTGGTTGGCAAAGAACAATGCCCAAAACGAAAGCGCCCGATTGATCACCTGGAAAGCAGCACATCCCGATAAATATATCAGCTGCGAAGAGGTATCGGGTGCGCTGGTTGTACATGGGCGGATCGATGGCCGAAGGCTCAAAGTCGACGAAAAAAGGAGGGCACAACTCATCAGCCCGCGCTGGCAGCAAGCTTGGTCCAAAAGCTACAAAGATCGTGCCGCGCGTCTCAGTCATTAAGGCATCATGCACCTATCAGGTGAACCACTGTCATCGGCTGTTCGGATATGCTTGGGCCTTACTTATGGCGGGAACGGCGTTTACCGCAGTTTTCATGCACCAGATACGGTTATGGGGGAGCTACTCTCCCATCCACCTGTTGATTCCGGTTACACTTGTTAGCCTTTTTCTGGCGAGCAAGGCGGCACGTCAGGGAGACATCAACCGTCACAAGGTGCTTATGATATCCCTATTTGCTTTGGCGCTTGTGGTAACTGGCTTGTTCACGCTGTTACCTGGCCGCGTCATGAACACTACACTTTTTGGTGCTGTTCATACCTGAATCGCCGCATCGCCTAGCGCCTGATCAAGACTCGTTGTGACTTGATCCACATCCTCCATAGACAGGCAAAGCGGGGGCACCATGCGTAGGCATTGCTGGAACGGACCGGATTTCGATAAGATAATTCCTTGTGCGCGGCAAGCCTCGAAGACCTCGGACGTCATCGTCTTGTCAGGTGTTTTGCTGTCGCGGTCGATCACGAATTCCAGTGCCAGCATCAGACCGTGGCCTCGAACATCTCCGATGGCCTTATGCTTGGCTTTCAGATCGTTCAGGCGCTCCAACAGCTTTGCACCAACGGTCTTTGCGTTCTCTTGCAAACCCTCATCGCGCATTACCGCAAGGACGGCACGCGCGGCGGCAGCAGAGGTCGGGTTCGCTCCATAGGTGTGGAACATGAACTTCTCGGCCATTGGCTCTGCGATATGTTTCTTGGCCACAACGGCGCCGATAGGAAAGCCATTGCCCAAACCTTTAGCCATAACAATTATATCGGGAACCACGCCGTCCGCCTCAAACCCCCAGAAGTGATCGCCAGTGCGGCCGAAACCGGATTGAACCTCATCCGCGATATAGAGCCCACCTGCTGCGCGTACTCGTTTCGCCGCCCCCGACATGTATCCCGGCGGCATCTGGTGGATACCGCCATAACCTTGCACACTCTCAACCAAAATCCCGGCCACCTGGCCGGATGTAGCGGCATTGATCGTGTGGGTGATCTCATCAAGATAAGGCGCAGTGCCGGGGCCAAAAATGCCGCGATACTGGTTCGGATCAGCGACAAAGGTCACGTTGCCGGGCATGCCCGGGTGCCGCCACCCAGAAATACCCGTGACTGATTGCGCTGCAGCGGTCGGTCCATGATAGGCGGTCCTCAAAGCGAGCAAATCAAGATTGCCGGTGAAGGTCCGCGCCATTGTCATGGCCAGGTCGATGGCCTCAGACCCCGAATTGGTAAGATGCACCACCCAGTCATGACCTTTTGGCATTGTGGCAGCAAGTTCCTCTGCCAAATGCGCAGGCGTCGGGTGATAGAACATGGTCGTACAATGGGTGAGTTCTTGCGCCTGTTCCATCGCTGCGGCGACGACCCGGGGATGCGAATGGCCGACAGAGATGCAGACGTTCATTCCCAGAAGGTCCGTGTATTTCCGCCCGTCCGTATCCCACAAATACTGACCTTGCCCCTTCTGAAATACGATTGGTTCCCGGAACGGTGTGAAACGGGTCAGTGAGGCCGCATAGAACCGATCACGCCGCGCGGCGGTGCTGTCAAAGTTCCAATCGGTATGCAGGGGATGTTCGATCATTTGGCGGCTCCAGCTTTCAAACGGGTATTGTCAGGGTCATATGGAGGACGCGGCAGAATGGTTGCCCGCCTGTGCTGCCCTAGGATGGAAACGGTCAAGTTTTCGCGTGCGGTTGGGTCGCGCAGGTACGCCAGTGCGAGCACCTTGCCGGTGCGATGGCCATAAGCACCGGAGGTGATGATCCCAACCGGGTGCTCCCGATGCCAAAGCGTGTGGGCATAGAACGGATCGACTTCGCCTGCCTCAATCTCCAGCAGAACCATGTCCCATTCTTGACGCAGGGTGTTGCGCAAGTCTTTGCGGACAAAGGGTGTAAGGCCGGCGTCTAGCGGGCTGCGTTCCGTTATCAGGTCGCTTCCCCAAGCGCGATAGCCCTTTTCCAGCCGCATCGAGTTGGCGGCATAGGCGCCATAAAAGCCAAGGCCATGGGGTTGGGCGGTCTCTTCCAGTTTGGTGAAAAGCGCAACGGCCTGATCGCGCGTAACATGCAGCTCCCACCCGCATTCCCCAAGGTAGGACACGCGCAGGGCTCGCACGGGGATACCAGCGATCTCGGTTGCCTGCGCGGTGAGCCACGGCATGCTGGTGAGTTCGGGCAACACATCGGGTGATTTCGGGCCCATGACACCGATCACGGCCAGATCTTCGCAGCGGTTGGTAACGGTGACCTCGAACGCCGCCGCTGCCTTGATCAACTGATCCAAGTCGATTTCCTCGGCCGCAGCCGCGCAGGTCAGGTAGGCATGATCCTCGGCCAATCTGGTGACGGTGAGCTCCGACAATACCCCGCCTGCTGGTGTTAGCACATGGGTCAGGCCGATGCGCCCCGGTTCTGGCGCGCGGTTGGATCCGAGCGCCTCAAGGAACGCCGCCACATCCGGCCCGGTGACATCGAATTTCGAGAACACCGAAAGATCGGCCATCGCAACGCGGTTGGTGGCGGCATCGACCTCGGCGGCCACTGCATCGAACCAATTGGCGCGGCGGAAGGTTTCAATCGCCTCTGCGCCGGGTGTATCGGTGAACCAGTTTGGCCGTTCCCAGCCATGGGCCGCTCCCATGACCGCGCCCCGTTCGACCATCAACTCATGCAATTGAGACAGACGCAGGCCACGACCTGCGGGTCGTTCCTCGTGGGGATAGTGGACACCAAATTGTAAGCCGAAACACTCAATGGCTTTGGCCACGCGATAGTCGCGATCTGCCCAGGACCCGAAGCGGCGACTATCCACTGCCAGCGCATCCATAGGCGGCGCGCCATGGGTCATCCAATGCGCGAGGAACCAGCCTGCGCCGCCGCCCTCCATCACACCCATGGACGAGCCGGTCAGCAACCACGCGTTTTGCAACCCATGCGCCGGACCAATCAGCGGGTTGGCGTCGGGGGTAAAGGTGATGGGGCCGTTGATGACCGATTTGATGCCCCCAGTTTCCAGCGCTGGAATGCGTGCCATGGCCGCCTCGATGATATCTTCGACCCGGTCTAGGTCAGGCGGCATCAAGTCCGCACCAAATTCGGGCGGGACGCCATCCACGGACCAGACCTGTGCCTCTTTTTCGTAAGGTCCAAGGATCAGCCCATCGCGTTCTTGCCGGACATACCAGCTTTCTTCGGGGTCGCGGATGATCGGCAGTTCAGGCAGCCCCTGAGTAATCCGGTCTTCCACGACCTGTACAGTATCGGTTACCAGATATTGGTGTAGCACCGGGACAGAGGGGATGTTCAGCCCCATCATTTGGCCGATTTCCCATCCCCAAGTGCCAGCCGCGTTGACTACATGTACCGCCTCAACCGTGCCTTTGGGCGTGTCGATCAACCAATGGTCGCCATCGCGCCGGATCGCGGTTACTGGGCAGTTGCGCCAGATCTGCGCGCCGCCCTGGCGTGCCACCTCGGCCATGGCGTTGGTGGCAAGCGTGGGATCGACGTGGCCGTCATCGGGTTCATAGATTCCGCCCA
The DNA here is from genome assembly GCF_056537585.1 of Ruegeria sp. C9. Taxonomy (NCBI): domain Bacteria; kingdom Pseudomonadati; phylum Pseudomonadota; class Alphaproteobacteria; order Rhodobacterales; family Roseobacteraceae; genus Ruegeria; species Ruegeria sp. C9. Next base: position 25,963 of record NZ_JBQFRU010000005.1, on the reverse strand, counting down.
ACAGACCGTCGAGTCTTGCCAGCGGATGCAACTCGGCGATGCGTTCGGGTGCCAGGACTTCCAGCGGATAGCCCGTGAAATCCGACAGGCCTGCGACATGGCGAAACTCATCCATCCGGTCCGGGTTGCGCGTGATCCGCATTGCGCCAGTGGTGTGAAACCCGCAGTCACGGCCCGTCTCCTGTGGCAGAATATCCCGATAGAGTCGCACTGACGTGGCACGCAATTCCTGAATCGTCGGATTGTGCGCGAAATGGGTACACAGCCCCGCTGCATGCCAGGTTGAGCCATGGGTGAGGTCGTTCTTCTCCACCAGCAGCACATCCGTCCAACCCACTTTGACCAGATGATACATCAGCGAGACGCCCATCGCGCCGCCGCCGATGATGACAACCTGTGCCTTGGTCACGGTGCTCATTGTCCACGCATCCTTTCATTTTTCGGGTCAAAGGGCGGGCGCTGCAACGGGGTGGCAGCATAGTCTTTGCCAGCGACCTTTACCGTGAAACTACGTGCGCAAGTTTGAGCTTTCGCCTCACTTGGGTCGGTGGACACAAGAGCAAAGCAAAGGTTCAGCCCGGTGCGAGGTCCACGCGCGCCGGAGGTTGTGAACCCGACATGTCGACCCTCTTCAAAGATGGGTTCATCGTGCAGCATCAACGCCGAACCTTCGATTTGCATCAGGACAAGACGTTTGCGGGTGCCCTGTTCCTTTTGTTCCTGCAAAGCTGCCTTGCCGGTGAAGTCCTTATTCCAGTCGATGGTAAAGCCAAGCCCCGCTTCCAAAGGTGTGACGGTCGGATCAATGTCATGGCCCCAGTGTTTGAAGCCCTTTTCGATCCGGCAGCCATCAAGCGCATAGTGCCCAAGCGGCGCAGCGCCTGCAGCGATGAGCGCGTCGAAAACGCGCACTGCGACAGCATTGGGAAGGGTTAATTCCCAGCCGTATTCACCGACAAAGCTTACGCGGGTGGCGCGCGCACTTTGGCCTTCGACCTTAAATTCGCACACCTGACCCATTGGCGCATTTGCCCATGCGACCCCGGCATCCAGTTTCTGCAGCACCGGGCCACTGCCTGCGCCCATGACACCAAGTGTGCAAAACTCCTCGGTCACATCCGTCAGCGTCACGCCATCGGCCAGATTGCGTCGCAGGAACGCAAAGTCACGAGCACGGGTCACGGCACCCGATGTGATATGGAAACGGCTGTCGGCGAGACGAGAGACGGTGATATCCATCTCGATCCCGCCACGGTCGTTCAGGATTTGGGTGTAAACTGCTTTACCGATAGCGACGTCCATCTGCGCGGTACAAAGCTGGTTCAGCGCGTCAAGAACACGCGGCCCCGTGACGTCTATCTTGGTAAAGGGGGTGAGGTCGATCAGGGCCGTGCCCTTGGCCATAGACGCAGCTTCGTTTTGGGTAATCGGCCACCATCCTTGAGCGCCAATAGAATACGCCTGCGCCTCGCCATACCAAAGCCCTCGCTCCCACCCGGCGGTTTGTCCAAACTGCGCCCCAAGGGCAGCCCATCGATCATGCAGTGCGGACTTACGCATCCCGCGCCCTGCCTTGGGCTGTTTGTAAGGCCAATGCAGGTTGAAGAGGTCCGCGACGGCCTCTTCCATCCGTGCTTCCAAATGCGCGGGCGTTGCCGTAAGTGGGTCGACCCGGGCGACATCCACCTCCCACGTGTTCATCGGCGGTTGGCCATCGACCATCCAATCGGCCAAGGCGCGCCCGATCCCGGCCGAGGACATAACGCCCACCGAGTTCATGCCTGCGCCAACAAACAGACGATCAACGTCAGTTTCCCCGACTAGTGGGCGTGTGTCGGCGGTAAAGCTCTCGGGGCCGTTCATGAAATGCTGCACGCCCAAGTGCTCCAACGCGGGACAAAGCTCCAAAGCCGCCTCCATAAAGGGGGCAAACTGATCCCAGTCTTCTGCCATCTCAAGGAAAGGTCGGTTGCCTTCTGGCCCGTATGGGTTCCAGCATTTGGCATTGGGTTCAAATCCGCCAATCACCAATTTTCCGGCATCGCCCTTGATATAGATGCCTCGATCCAGATCGCGGATCACTGGGAAAGGGTCGGGCAGATCGGGGAAGGGTTCGGTCACAACGTACATATGCTCAACCGCCTGGAGCGGTAGCGCGACCCCGGCAGTCGCAGCCAGCTCTCGCGACCAGGCTCCTGTCGCGATGACCACCTGGTCCGCTTCCATAGTGGTGCCGTCAGCAAGTGCCACGCCCTTTGCTTTCCTGTTTTCGGTGATCAGTCTTTCGACCTCGACGCCTTCACGGATCGTTACACCGAGGGTCTTGGCGGCACGAGCATAGGCCATACATAGGTCGACCGGGTTCACATTGGCGTCTTCCGGCACATGCAATGCGCCGACATGTTTTGAAAGATCGAGCGCGGGCAGCGGAACATCGCGCGCAGCGATCACCGCTGGCGTTAACCCTTGCGTCGCGCCGAGGTCAGCAATCCGGTGAAATTCGTCCATGCGCGCCGGTTCGCGCGCCAGCCAATAACCCCCGGTGCGTCGATATCCGGTGGACATGCCTGTCTCTTGCTCCAGCGCCGGAAAGACCTCAAGCGCGGCAGAGGCAAGTACCGTCATATTGGGCGTCGCGCGCAAGGGGCCAACAATCCCCGCCGCATGCCAGGAGGTGCCCGACGTCAACTGGTTGCGCTCCAGCAACGTGACATCATCTGCGCCGCGTTTCCCAAGATGATAGGCTACGCTAAGGCCAATTGCGCCGCCGCCAATGATCAAAATGCGGCTCATGCAAACCCCTGTTGACGCAAGCTTTTCAGCACCACTAGGCTAACCACATGACTATACATGCTTTGTGGTGCCACCCACGCTCGGTTTCGACGGCGTTTGAACGGATCATGCGCGAGCGTGGTGATCTGTCGGTCCTGCACGAACCGTTCATGTACCACCACTACCTTACGACCAAGGATCGGCTTTTCCCGGGTTTCACTCCGGAACCGGGACATCCGGTGACCTACGATGAAATCCGCGCCATGATCTGCAAGACCGCGCAGGGTGGTCTGGTTTTCTTCAAGGACATGGCGTACTACGTCGCCGACAGACTGCCCCGCGATGCAGGGTTTGCGGGCGAAATGACCCACGCCTTTTTGGTGCGCAATCCCATCGAAGCCGCGCTTTCCTACGCAAAGCGCGATCCTGAGTTTACGCAGTTGGAGTTGGGGCATGAGGCGCAATGCAGGCTTTACAGCGCGTTGACCGAGCTGGGCCATAGCCCGTTGGTGATTACTGCAGATCAGTTGCGCAATGATCCGCAGACCACATTGCGCCGCTACTGGGCACATGTGGGGCTTACGTTTCTGGACCATGCGTTCACGTGGAACGATGCTGTGCCGGATGGATGGGGTTCGGTTCAAAGCTGGCATACCGAAGTGCTGCAAAGCGGGGCGATCAAGGCGCCTGAAGCGGTCGACTTCCAAGCAGAGCTTCACCAGCTCGGAGAACCCTATACCGACATAGCTGCGCATCACGTACCGTTCTACGAGCGGATGTGTGAGATTGCAGAAAGCCAGGCCCATCAGAAGTATTCCTGATCTGGTTTTTCGGCTTTGCGGGCGGCGATGTAGTCCTTGAGAGCTGCATCAATGTCTCGGTCGAGGCCAGGGTCCTCATACCCTGCTAGTCGTTCCTTCCAAATGACGTTGGCCCGCACGGCCGCATCCTGTTCACCTGCCGCGTGCCATTGCTCGAACGAGTTATCGTCGGGTGTCCACGGGCGAAAGAGCGCAGTCATGAAGTTGGCTTGCGTATGTTCAGACCCAAGGAAATGTTGCCCCGGCCCTGTTGTGGCAATAGCCTCCATCGCCTGAGCATTTTCGCTCATATCGATCCCGTCAAAAAAGCGTCCGATCTTGCCGCACAGATCATGATCAATCACGGTTTTTTCGAACGAGGTCACCAACCCCCCTTCGAGCCAGCCGGTCGCATGGTTGATCAAGTTGGCACCGGCAAACATCGACATCATCAGACCCCACGCGGCCTCTTGCTGGCTTTGTGCATCGGACAGTTTGGACGAACTTAGTGTGCCAACAGTGTGCAGGGGCACCCCGAGCCTGCGCGCAAGTTGCCCCGCGGCGAGAACCATCAACCCGGCCTCAGGTGTGCCAAAAGTTGGCGCGCCGGATTTCATCGACATGGTCGAGGCGAAGCTGCCCATCAGACAAGGCGCGCCGGGGTTCACCAGTTGGGTTAACGTCATTGTCGCCATGGATTCGGCCAGCACTTGCGCAAGCGTGCCGGCCACGGTAGCGGGTGACATCGCCCCAGTCAGCACCCAGGGCGTGCAGGCGACGGGCTGGCCCGCGCGGGCATAGGTTTTCAGCGCGCCAGACATATGGCTGTCCATCACCAAAGGCGCATTGGTGTTAGACACGCAGTATAACGCGGGCTTCTCTGAGATGTCGCCAAAAACAATGCGCGCCATGTCAATTGCATGACCTGCCCGTTCAGCGCCGATAAAGGCCCCCATAAACGCGCGGTCAGAGTGGCGGATATGAGCGTAGAGCATATCCAGATGGCGCTTGTTGGCGGGCAGATCAACAGGTTCACAAACCACACCGCCCGAATGATGCAGCCATGGCAGCGTGTGGTGTAGCTTTACCAGATTGTTGAAGTCTTCATGGCTCGCATAACGCCGGCCGCGATCCAGATCATGCACAAAAGGCGGACCCCAGGACGGGCACAAAACCGTCGCATCGCCGCCAAGCTGGACAGTGTTTTTGGGGTTGCGGGCATGCTGTATGAACTGGCTTGGCGCGGTTGCCATGATGGTCCGGCGGCAAAAGCCGGGCGCGAACCGTACCCGTGTGCCGTCTACATCGCACCCTGCATCCGCAAAAATCAGGAGGATCTCAGGATCGTCTTGAAATTCCATACCCGTCTCAGAAAGGATGGTGTCGGCATTTGCCTCAATCTGCTCAAGCCCGGCATCGCTGAGGACACCGAAGGTTGAAAGCTTGCGCAAAATGAATGGCGCACGCGCGTCGTTCGGTGAGCGTTGCTTTGCCGTTTTTTTGCGGCGAGAGGTGCGTATGCGAGACATGTGATAACGATGCCGCAGCGATTGACCAAACCCAAGAAAATCTAAATAGTATTAGAAATTCTTATACTAAGGATGAGCCGTGCTTGATCGCTATAAAATGTCACCCAGTCTTATGCGCTCGCTTGAGGTGTTCCTTGCGGTAGCAGAAACAGGTCAAATGCGGGCTGGAGCGAGCCTGCTGAGTCTGTCACAACCCGCCGCATCTCAGCACATTTCCGCGTTGGAAAAGGCGTTCGGCACGACGCTACTGGACCGCAGCACGCGACCCGCAAAACTGACATACGCTGGTGCACGACTGCACGGCAAAGCGCAAAAGATACTTGATGCTTTGTCGGATATGGAAACCGAGTTGCGCCATGTCGGTGGCCAGTCCCTGACGCTGCTAAGGGTGGGCATTCAAGCCTCCGTTGCAACAACCCTTACACCGCCATTGATCGATCTTACGCAAAAGATGTTCAACGTCGAAGATATCACATTGCACGCCGGGCAAAGCGGTAACCATGAGCATCTCTTGCGCACCAAGCAGGCGGACCTGGCAATTACATCAAACCCTTTTTTGGACATGGACGGGCTAGAGCGGCATCACATTTTGACCGAAAAATACCTCTTGGTTCTTCCTGAAGCATACAACGGACCAACTAAAAGCCTGGAAGCAATCCAGACGCGGCTGCCTCTTGTACGTTTCGGGGATACGACCAATGCAGGACGCCAGATTGCCCAGCACCTGCGACGATTGCGCTTCGAGCCTGACAAAGTCATACAGGCAGATCGCTCCAGCATGGTGACTTCCTGCGTTTCGACAGGACAGGGTTTTAGCCTTTTGACCCCGACGCTGTTGATCGATGGTCTCGTTGAAAACATGGCTTTGCGATTGCAAGAATTGCCTGTTTCGGGTTTGTCGCGCACGTTGACGGTCGTTGCGAGGAAAGAGGAGTTGCAAGGCTTGCCAGCGGCCGTAGCGGAGTTGTGCAAACAAAGGCTAGCAGAGCGAATAACTCTCCACATGGGTAATATCGGAGTTAACAGTGTGGAGCTCGAGCGGTCTAGTAGCTCAGTCTATAGTTGAATGGCGGTTGGCTAAATCGCCTGACTTCAAGACAAAATAACAGAAGCCGACATTCCGTCCGCAAAGTTGGAGATCGGGTTTGTCCGAATTGCGGTCGTTTTCGGCGACTTGCTTGTACGTCCACTTTGCGGACATTGCTGCCGTTCGCTGTTTTGGACCCAGCAGGAGCGAAGGCCCAAACCGGACCAGGGTGCGCGTGAACGACGTAAGCCGACCTACACAGGGCTCATTAGGGGCCGCCTGATGTTTCTGCGTATTCGTTAAGCACGTCCCAGACAATTTCTTGCATCCATGCCGCCTGCACCTTGTCCGGCCCGCCCTGCGTCAGCATCGTTGGCGGCAAGCCACGTGGATCGCCGTCGTAGATCACCGCGAAATGTGCCAGTGCGATGAGATAGTTACCCATCTTGTTGGGGTGAATGCTATCTGAAAAAAGGTCGTGAATATCATTGAGCCCCGGGGCTGTGCCTGATGCAATTTCGTCATAAGCGCGAGCCATAATCAGAGGGCCAGGGATCATGTCCATTTCAGGCATCCCTTCGGGCCGGTTTGCGTTGACGTGATCAAGAATGCTTTGCCACCGCACCATCTCCAACGGCAGTCGTTCGCGAAATGTCAAATGACCTTCAGGGTCGTTGTGGCGATTTTCAAAACCCGGACCGCTTTCGATATCGACCCAGCTTGCATAGAGCACAGACCGAGCGCCATCACCATTCGCGCCATGCTCCCACGCATGGCTCGCCCAATGCAAAGCCCAGTGTTTGCTGTCATGATGGTCCATTGTGTTTGTCAGTGCGACACGTTCGGTGATTGCTAGAACGTCGTAACGGGCCATCACCTCAGGCTGACGGATATCCGGGTTACTCGCATTTTCCCATCGCCACTCCATCGGACTGCCCGGAATTGTAGCCTTGTCCAGTTTGCCGCCGCGCATACTGGTTACACGTACCATGATCTCAAGCGGACCGATGACGCCATCGGTGAGGCTATGACCTGATTGTACGACGCGTAGCGCCGGTAGCCGCTCAGAGGCCGCAGCGCCAATCCCGAACGCCATACTTGCAAAGCTTGCCAGCACTAGTGCCTTGACCCGGTTGCTTCGATGTAAATTCATGTCAATCCTGAAAGGTTATTCCTAAGAGTGTACAAAATATATGGCTGTGTGCACAAACGCGTTAGGCTCTGAGCGCATCACAAGTGAGAGTCTTGAGGGTTTTCGGATCAAAATCATGCGGCCTGTCTGCTTGAGTGCGCGGGCTCAAATTAGCCATTTCTGACAACTTTCGAAATGTGTAAAGTTGGCCTAGTTTTTGCTGTCCCTGCTTAGGTGCATCTAGCTAACCAAGGTTGGCTTGAAGAGTATAGCAGCTGCCAAAACACTGCGACTAGCCGACGTAGGCTCATTTCGCTGCGAAAGACCGCTTTTCTGCCTTTAACAGCCAATGCTGCGTCTTAGCCTGATGTCTGCTTTGAGCCCTAAGCGGCCATTGCTGAACCTCGATCTAACTTCCGCTTGTCGGCAAGGAGGCAGAGACCACTGTATGACCTCTGCCTCATCACTTCATCTATTGAAGAATTCAGCAACAGCGTCCGTCGACGCCTCTACTGCCTCGGGCTTGTAGTAGAAGTCCACATGAGAGAACTCATCAAATGCCAATTCCTCATGTTCATTCGTCAGCTTCTCAACGAACTGCGTTGAGCAAGGGGCTGTGAAGGCCGTGCTGCTGTAAATTGTCAGGGATGGCTGCACGATCTTGTCGGCGTAAGCTTCTCCAATGGAAATCAGAGACTGCATACCTTGATCGCCGATATGCATATTGGTGTATGTCGGAACCGCGACAGGGCCTTTGACCCCATCGCGTCCGTAGTAGTCATAGGATTCTCCGGCCATCGGGTTGACTCCCGATCCAACAAATTCTTCTCGGGTTTGCTCATCATTCAGCCCGAATGGTGCAACGTATTCCGGCTCGCCGGTTTCATACATCTTCTGCATCGAGGCGTTCGAGGCTGCGATCTGCTGGTTGACCATATCGCGGCGGTCCATTGAAAACCATCAGCCGCCATCATGCCCGACACCATGGCGATCTTCTTGATGCGATGATCGGTCACGGCGGCGGATGCGATGATCGAGCCGCCTTGGCAAACACCCAGACCGTAAATCTCGTCAACGAACGGCAGAGTGCCGAGGTAAGACACGGCGTCCCAGGTGTTTTCGATCAGCCGGAACATGTAGCGGGATTGCTTGTACTCTCCGGGCAGCGCAGGGGACAAGCCCATGCCGAGGTAATCGAAACCGAGGTAGATGAAACCCCGCGCGGCCATTTCAGGCCCGTAAGTAGCCGGGATCTGATCTTTGACCTGAGGGAACGGGCTGGCCCCCACGATGGCCTTGTAGGTCTTGGTCTCATCAAAGCCTTCGGGCAGGTAGAGATCGCCCGCCAAATCCACGCCAAAGGATTTGAAGGTAACTTCGTTTTTGCCCGCGGTGAGATTTTGGGTCGTCATGGTCTTGGTCCTTTCGGGGTCAGATAGCTTTGCGCCTTGCTAAAGTAAATTGTTTTGTTTACTTATGGTGGGGAGGTAGCGCTTGTAAACACATCATTTTACTTTTTGAGGTAGAAATCTTGAAACGAACTGAAAAAAAACGAAAAGATATTATCGATGCGGCCATCGATGAGTTCAAAGAGCAGGGGTTTCTGGGGGCAAAGACCACTTCAATCGCCAAAAAAGCCAACGTATCGAGTCGCACGCTCTACAATCACTTCGAGAGCAAGGAGGCCCTTTTCGAGGCGATCTCGCAGATCATGCTGGAGCAGAACCGGAGCATGGAGCCAGTGCCCTATGATCCGGATCGAGACTTCGTTGAGCAACTGAAGAACGCCTTGTGGCGCTACATTGGGGTGATCACCGATGAGACCGCCATCGGATTGAACCGGATGGTCATCTCAGAATTGATCCGTGACCTTGACCGTTCCCGGCAATTCTTCACTGAAACAGCAACACATGATTATCCAATAACGAGGCTGATCAGCGAAGCCATGGATGCAGGCGTGATCCGAAAGGCTGATCCGGTTCTTGCGACCAACCAGCTTCTGGCGCTTGTAAAAAACTTCTTCTTCTGGCCAGAGTTCTTCCTTGGTGAGAACCCAACGCCGAAAGACGTACTGGACGATTGTGTCGCGATGTTTCTAAAGCACTACAAAGCGGACGTTTAAACGGCCATCACGAAGAGCAGGAAAGTCCGCAGGACTGACGTTCGGCATAAGCTAAGGGAATGTCGGCTTCGCCTTTTTCCTTGAATACTCGATATCGGTGCGGGTTGAGCAAATTCGCAACCAGCCTTGTGCAAAGAAAACAGGTTCTAGCCCGCACGGGCGAGGCTTACGCCCCGCCCTTTGCTAGGGTGTCCCGCTTCCAAAGAGGTTGCAGGTTGCTGTAACCGCAAAGTTCGGTGAGGTGCTCCAAAGACCGAGCAGCCGAAAGCCCATAGATCGGTCGGTGTGATCAATCCAGTATAGCCTAATCTCATTCCCAAAGGTCTCTCCCGAGGAAATCATTTTGATTTTCCATTGGACCGATCCAAAGAAGCTGTTTCCTCCAAGGCAGTTAAGTGCGTACCCTTTACCTCTAAGGAACAATCCTCTGGGTAGTCCAACACGGTTTTGAAGTTTCGATTCCCGTGCATTCATCCTCAAATAGTCTCCAAGTTCTCGTTACAAGACCCTGAGTAAACCATTGAAAATGAAGGGAATGGTGGGTGATGAGAGACTCGAACTCCCGACATCTTCGGTGTAAACGAAGCGCTCTACCAACTGAGCTAATCACCCGTGAGGGCTCATGTAGCTAAGCCCGTGCGTGGGTGCAAGAGGGTATGGCACAATTTCTTTTGCAAAATTGCGCAAGGTTTCAGATCAGCGTTTAGGCAACTGGGCGCGGTTACCAATCGAGCAAACTCATGTGTCATATCGTGGTTGAATAGCGAAATGCGGATATCGCTGTTCAGGCGAGGCGGATCAGACACGTTGTTTAGCGATTGAGCGCTCTACCTCGGGAGTTTCCGGTTTTAGAGAAGCGCGACAGCATATTGATCTTGGGTTGGGCGATTCTCGTTTTCCACCGAATTCTGAGTTCAATATGGGCCGTAGCTTTGGTTGTAAGGCCAAAGGGCCTTGCCTGCCACGTGTTGCCTCCGATATGCCCAGAGGGATTGCAACCCTCTGATCCGGAGGCAAAGAATGACGGGCGCCTGTCGCAGTCTGATCGCAGCTTTGGCCTTCTGCGCGATACTCGCTGCCCCGGTTCGGGCCGAGGGCGTGCTGGTTTTTGCCGCCGCCAGCCTCAAGACCGCACTGGACGTGATTGCCAGAAGTTATGAGGCTGAGACCGGGCAAGAGGTGACGGTGTCGTACGCGGCCTCCTCGGTGCTGGCGCGGCAGATACAAGCGGGGGCGCCCGCCGATCTGTTCATTTCGGCCAACGAGGATTGGATTGACGTGCTGCAGGATGAGGGCCTGATCGATACCGCTTCACGTATTGAGTTGCTGGGTAACGGTCTGGTTTTGATTGGTGCGCCGGGGGCTGACACGGCCGAGATTGAGGCGGGGTTTGACCTGAGCACCCGTCTAGGCAGTGGGTATCTGGCCATGGCTTTGGTCGATGCGGTGCCTGCGGGCATCTATGGCAAGGCCGCGTTACAGGGTCTGGGACTCTGGGGCGATGTTCAGGACCGGATTGCCCAGACGGACAATGTTCGTGCCGCGCTGGCGCTGGTTGCGACGGGGGCGGCGCCTTTGGGGATCGTCTATCGCTCGGACGCTGTGGCTGATGAGCGGGTCGGGGTCATCGGTGTCATCCCTGCGGATGTCCATCCGAAAATTGTGTATCCGGCAGCCCTGACTTCTACTGCAGAACCTTCGGCGCAAGCGCTTTTGACCTATTTGCAAGGCAATTCCGCACGGGCCGAATTTATGAGGCAGGGGTTCTCCCTGCCCGAAGGTTAGTACGATGGGATGGTTGGGCCCGGCAGAGATGGAGGCATTGCGCCTGTCGCTGCGCGTATCGTTCTGGGCAACGCTGATCACGTTGCCATTTGGGATTTTCATTGCCTATGCGCTTGCGCGCTGGCGGTTTCCGGGGCGCCAGTTGCTGAATGGTCTGGTTCATCTGCCTCTGATCCTGCCGCCGGTGGTGACCGGCTATCTGCTGCTGCTGACCTTTGGGATTCAGGGGCCGTTGGGCGCGCCTTTGGCCGAGCTTGGGATCGTTTTTGCTTTCCGATGGACTGGCGCTGCGCTGGCTGCCGGGATCATGGCTTTTCCGCTGATGGTGCGCGCGATCCGGTTGTCGATCGAGGCGGTAGACCCAAAACTGGAACAGGCAGGCGCCACTTTGGGGGCGTCGCGTCTGCTGGTCTTTGGAACGGTGACGCTGCCAATGATCCTGCCTGGGGTCATTGCGGGCGCGATCCTGGCGTTTGCCAAGGCGATGGGAGAGTTCGGTGCCACGATCACCTTTGTTTCGAACATACCCGGTCAGACGCAGACGTTGCCCTCGGCAGTCTATGCGTTCTTGCAGGTTCCAGGGGGTGAGGCGGCGGCGACTCGGTTGGTGATCATCTCTATCATCGTCGCCATGGGCGCGCTTTTGCTGTCGGAATATGTGGGCCGTCGTGTGGCCAAACGCGTGGCCGGATCATGAGCCTGTCCGTCCGCCTGCAACACCAGCTGCCCGGGATGAAGCTGGACCTCGATTTCGACGCACCTTCCGGTGTAACGGTTCTGTTTGGGCGTTCTGGTTCGGGAAAGACGACGGTGGTGAATGCAGTCGCGGGGCTACTGAGACCCGAGGCCGGGCGGGTCGCGGTTGGCGATTGGGTGTTGTTCGACACGGATCGCGGTGCGTGGCTGCCGCCACATAGACGGCGCTTGGGCTATATCTTTCAGGAAGGCCGTCTGTTCCCGCATCTGACCGTACGCCAGAACCTGAATTATGGTCGCTGGTTTGCACCGCGCGGGGCACGACGCGAAAACCCGGATCGGGTGATCGAGATGTTGGGTGTTGGCCATCTGCTGGACCGCCGCCCAGCGATGCTATCGGGGGGTGAGAAACAGCGCGTCGCCATTGGCCGCGCCCTGCTGGCCAGCCCGCGCCTGATCCTTGCGGATGAGCCTCTGGCCGCGCTCGACGACGCGCGAAAGGCTGAAATCCTGCCCTATTTCGAACGGTTGCGGGACGAGGTATCGGTCCCGATCCTTTATGTGACCCATTCGGCGGCCGAGGTTGCCCGGCTTGCAACGTCCGTGGTCGCGCTGCAGGACGGGCGTGTCGTGCGGCATGGTCCCGCGTCCGATGTTCTGTCGGACCCATCCGTGGCCCCTGCAGGCGTGCGCGCGGTGGGGGCCGTTCTGCGGGTCCGTGTTACGGCGCATCACGACGATGGCCTGTCCGAACTTGATGCCGGTGGCGCTCGTCTTTACCTGCCTCGGATTGCCCATCAAATCGGCGAAGAGCTGCGTATTCGTATTCCGGCGCAAGAGGTGATCCTGTCCAATAGACCACCCGAGGGTCTTTCAGCCTTGAATGTGTTGTCGGGGCAGGTCGAGGCGATCCGGGCAGGTGAGGGGCCCGGTGCAATCGTGTCGGTCAAAACAACTGCGGGTGTTGTGCTGGCGCGCGTGACCCGACGCTCGGTCGCGGCGCTGGGTTTGCAGCAGGGCAGTACATGCTATGCGGTGATCAAGACCGTCGCGCTGGCTCCGCAGGATGTCGGGGGGCGGGTTGTCTAGGACCTAGGCAAGCGCACGCGCCTCATGTTCGCGCAGGATCAGCCGCGCAGCAAGGCCGAAGCCGATATGTTCGTCCGAGGCGCGCTCGGGGAATATCTCGGCGAGTTCCTGCAGCGCGTCAGAAGACAGCGTGTGGAGGGTTTCTTCACCCAGAAACAGGCTTTCGGCCTGAGCCCCTTCGGCAAACAAAATCGCGTGCCTGTCCAGCAGGATATGCAGGTATTCGACCGGCTTATCACCGGTATCAATATCTATTCCCGGCCACGAGCACAGATGTTTGGCGGCGACCAACACTTCGGGCGCGCCGAACAGCATCTCGACCTTGGGGCCACGGATCAGGAGGCGATGCTGTTGAGACACCAGCAAATCGCGGGATGGAACACCGGGTCCCAGACTGCCTGCGGTCACACGCACCGGGCGCATCGCAGGATTTGCGCGCAACCGCTCGGGCGACATGGTGCTGCTTTCGATCCAGCGGATCGGCTGTATTCCGTGATCGGCAGTTAACACGTCGTCATCCACGCGCAGGGTCTCAATGGCGCGCTGGCCTTCCGCCGTTTCAATCAGAGTGCCTGCGGTAAAGCAAACGCCTTCGATAGTGATATCAATGATCTGGGTCTGGGTTCCACTGAAGGTGAAGAAACCATTGGCGAAATTGGCGGTGACCGTCACCTCGAACGAGTCCAATTGGATTTCTCCGTCATCGAGGCTATCGAAGAAGGCCGGGTCGACGGTATAGGTCCACGTACCGTTCGCATCTATTGAGGCGGTGCCGAAATCCGGTTGATCGGAGATTGCCCAGGTGGCCCCGGTGAAGGTCCCGAAATCCGATGTTGCGGTGACATCGAGGTCACCCGAGGCGACATTCGGAGGAAAGCCGGTCACGTCGCCCGTGATATCGCCCGATATGGTTACAACCGAAGTCATCCGTTTTCCTGCTCGAGCGTTCTGGCAAATTCGGCATCGCGGTAAAGGCGCATATGCACCTGTTGCTGGTCATCGCGTGTCCATTCGACGATACGTTTTGTGGATAGGTCGCTGCTGAGGCGATTGGTGCGCACGCGTGGGTGCGGGATGTCCCGTTTCAGCATGTCGACGATCTGACGAGTTTGGCCGAAGGGTGCCACCATATCGATGATCCAGAAGGATGAGCCACTGGCGAAATCGACATCTCTCAGCGGCTCTTCCTTCACCGCATAGCGATATTCGGCTTCCGGGCTGAGACCGGCAAATGTCACGAATCCGCGCGGAAAGCCGTTTTGGCGGAAGATGTGATACTGGCCCAATCTCAGCGGCGTTTCGAACGCATAGAGAACCTGTGCCAAACTGCGGTTACGATGCGTTTTGGTCAGGGCAGCCAGATAAAATAACGCACCGAAGTCGGCGTATTTTTCACCGGAAAGATCGAACCAGTCTTTGGGAAATGACTTTTCCACGGGCCACTCTGGAAACTGCTGCTGCAGAGATCATAGCGCACCACATATTCAAAGAAAGAATTTTCACTCAAGCTGATGTGTTACGGGTTGAGTTAGACCTGAGGCCCGGTTTGACTATATTGATTCGTATAGGCTGGTTGGTCCCACGTCGTCTCAGCCGTGATCGCGTTTTTTATAGGGTGTTTTATATGCGTTTTCTTACATGCCTCTCTTTGACAGCCATCATACTGGCCCCCACCATTGCGCAGTCTCAGGGCGTTGGTTTTGGCTATAAACTAAGACCGCAGTTCAGAACCCAGATCACGCCGCTTAAGGATGGAACCTACGAAGTGAAGCCTGTCGGCGGGTCCTCGGCTGCGGTCACCTATTGGTGTGGAATTGGGGATTATGCAGTTCGCACATTGGGAGTTTCAAACTCGCAGCGGATTTATGTTTCCAAAGCTTACGAGAAAGGTGTTCGCACAGTGCAGTTTTCGCTAACTCCACCGCCCGGCGCGAATACCAATCCGGGATATTCTTTGACCGTCAACAGGGTGGGTGAGAACCTGTCCGCCGCTTCGGCGCAAAACTACTGCTTTGATAATTCCATCGATATGGGGTTTTAGCGGTCAGACCCATTTGGCCAAGGGCGGCAGACTCATCAGAACAGCATCGGGGTCGTGCCCGGTTTCCAGACCAAACTTGGTGCCCCGGTCATAGACCAGGTTGTATTCGGCATAGAGCCCACGATGCACCAGCTGGGTGTTTTTGTCCGCGTCGTCAAAGCTTTGCACCCGGCGTTTTTCGACCAGAGGCAGAAAGGCGGGCAGGAAGGCGCGACCGATGTCCTGAGTCAGCGCAAAATCCGCCTGCCAGTCGCCGGTGCAATAGTCATCCATGAAGATCCCGCCGACACCCCGAGCGCGCTTTCGGTGGGGGATATAAAAATACTCGTCAGCCCAATCTTTGAGGCGCGGGTAGTGGCCGGGTCCGTGCGGGTCGAGATGCGCTTTTTGGGTGGCGTGGAAATGGGCGGTGTCGTCGTTATATTCGATGCAGGGATTCAGGTCGGAGCCGCCGCCGAACCACCAGGCATGTGGGGTCCAGAGCATCCGGGTGTTCATATGGACCGCAGGCACATGCGGGTTCTGCATATGGGCCACAAGGCTGATGCCCGAAGCCCAGAACCGGGGGTCGTCCTTCATCCCCGGAATACCCTTGCGCGCGGCCATCGCGTTTTGCGCGCGCTCACCCAGCGTACCAAAGACGGTTGAGACATTAACGCCCACCTTCTCGAACACGCGGCCCCCGCGCATCACCGACATCAGCCCGCCGCCCGCGTCGGAGCCATCGTCAGACTGCCGTTTAGTTTCTTTGACTTCGAACCTTCCCGGCTGAGAATCCGAGAAGGGGCCTGAGGTGTGGCTGTCTTCCAACGCTTCGAAGGCGGTTACGATGTCATCTCGCAACTGGCGGAACCAGGCAGCGGCGGTGGCTTTTTCGTTATCGAACATTGGGATCAGTGGGCCGGGGCTGCGACAGGGTCCAGCAGGGTGCGGCCTCCGTCAATGGTTAGAATTTGGCCTGTCATGAAGCCCGCAGCGTCCGACGCGAGAAATTGCGCGGTTTCGACCAGTTCGTTCGGAGCGGCAATCCGGGAAAGCGGAGTATGTTTTTCGATGTCGTCCCGGAAATCTCGGTTTTCTTTCAGCGTTGACTGCAATGAGGCGCTCATGACCGATCCCAGCGCGATGGAGTTCACGCGAATACGGCTGGGCGCAAGTGCAACCGCCAACGAACGGGTCATCTGATCCAGCGCAGCGGTCGAAACGGAATAGGCCATCAGATCGGGATGGGTGCGGCGTGCGGCAATCGAGGACAGGTTGATGATTGACCCGGCAGGGTTCTCATCGTCTCCATCAGCCTGTTTGATAAATCGCTTAGCCACTAGTTGGCTCAGTCGCAGCGCGGGCATCAGGTTCTGGTTCAGCAATGTGCGCACGGAATCGTCATCGGTGTCCAGCGGGTCCGACGGGATCACCTGCCGCGCACCATTGATCAGGATATCAACCTGATCAAACGCATCCAGCGTGGCCGAAAGCAGATTGGCTATGGTCAGCTTTTCACGCAGGTCACCGGCGAAATAACGGATGTTGCTGTCATCCGCCTGTTCGCCCAGCTCATCGGACAGGCGCTTTTCATCCATATCGGCGAACATGACATTGGCGCCTGCATCGGCAAAGTGCCGTCCGATGGCCAGTCCGATGCCGTTGGCACCCCCGGTGACGATTGCGGTCTTGCCCGCGATGGAAAAGGACATGCGAATCCTCCTGAGTTCTGGCGCAGGTTAGCGGGCCTCAGCCCCGAGGGCGAGAGGCATGGAAAACCTTGAAGCGGTTGTCTCCTGCCACTTCGTCAACACGGGCGAAAGCCTCGGCCAGCGTTGCCTCGTAAGGCAGGTGGCGATTGGCGACCATCCAGAGTTGACCATTGCGGGTGAGGTTGCGTGCAGCACTGGCGATAAAGCCCTGGCCCAATGTCGGGTCGGCGCTGCGCGAGGTGTGAAAGGGCGGATTCATGATCACCATGTCCAGCGGCTCGGGCGTGCTCCATTTGGTGGCGTCGGCCCAGTGGAACTGCGCACGGGGATCGGTGACGTTGGCGCGGGCACAAGTAAGGGCGGTGTGGTCGGCCTCAACCAGATGCAGGCTGCGCAAGGTGTCGTCGATCAGCTTTGCGGACAGAAAGCCCCAACCTGCACCCAGATCAGCGATGCGCGTGCCGCGCTTGGTTGGCAGAGACTTCAGCAGCAGGGCCGAGGCAGGATCGATACCATCGGCGGAAAACACACCGGGCGCGGTATGGAAGCCGTCAACCATTTGGTTTTCAGGCGCAGCCCAGTCGGCAAAGGCGTCCGCATCAGACTGAAACCAGAAAATCTTGCCATGTGCCTTCGAGATTGGGCCCTCGATCGCGACCCGCTTGCGGATGTCTTTCAGCAAACTGTCGACGCCATCGGTTTTGGCCCCGTCTACCACGATGACCCCGCTGGCGCGGCTGCAGGCCTGATGGATCAGCGCCCGGGCCAGCGCCTTGGCGCGCGGTAGAAACACGACCGCATCCTGGCAAGGCGCGTCACTATTGGGCGTTGCGACAAAGCCCTGCGTGGCAAAGTGATCGTGGAATGGTTTGAACGGTTGCACCATCTGCGCCTCGCGCGGAAGGTCCGACAAATCGTGGTCCGGGGTGGGCGCCAAGACAGTCAGCGGTTGCGACAGGCTGAGCCCGCTGTTCAGGGCTAGATCAAGGCGAGAGGACATGGCCGTGCGTTATTCTTCGCGTTCCATGGTGCATTGCAGCGGGTGCTGATGCCTGCGCGCAAAATCCATGACTTGCCCGACCTTGGTCTCGGCAATCTCATGGCTGAACACGCCAACCACGGCGACACCTTTCTTGTGGACGGTCAGCATTATTTCAAACGCTTGCGCATGGGTCATGCCGAAGAACCGTTCCAGCACATGCACTACGAACTCCATCGGTGTATAATCGTCATTCAGCAACAGCACCTTATACAGCGGCGGCCGCTTGGTCTTGGGGCGCGTTTGCACCAGGACCGACGTGTCGTCGTCTTCGTCGTCCTTTTCAGACATGATCCACTGGTGTTTGCGCATTGCTGTAAGAGAATCTCGATTAACACTACGAATTGTTTCCCGGCTTATATAACGTCACGGTGGCCAGAGAAAAGAGCAACCGGACGGAAATGCGATGCGGGACAAGCTGACAACAATCGGGTTCGATGCAGACGATACCCTTTGGCATAACGAGCGTTTCTTCCAGCTGACTCAGGCATATTTTGCCGAATTGCTGGCCGATCACGCCGATCACGATCACCTGATGGAACGTCTACTTGCCGCCGAAAAGCGCAACATCCAGCACTATGGGTATGGCATCAAGGGCTTTACCCTGTCGATGATCGAGACAGCGATTGAGGTGACGGAAGATCGCGTACCGGCGCGCGTCATCCGCCAACTTGTTGAAGCGGGGCAGGAGATGCTGGCACATCCCATCGAACTGCTCCCCCATGCGCGCGAGGCCATCGAGGCGGTGGCCGAGACGCATAAGGTTCTGCTGATCACCAAGGGCGACCTGATCGACCAGGAGCGTAAGCTGGCGCAATCCGGATTGGGTGAGCTGTTCGATGGCGTCGAGATCGTGAGCGAAAAAACGGCGGCGACCTATGCGATGATTTTTGACCAGTACGGTGATGGCCCCGACGCTTCGATGATGATCGGAAACTCGATGCGTTCTGACGTGGTGGCCCCAATCGAAGCCGGGTGCTGGGGCGTGCATGTCCCGCACGGGTTGGTATGGGAGGTCGAGCAGGCCGAGGTCCCAACTTCCAACCCACGGTTCCGCGAGTTGAAGGATTTGGGTGATCTTTCAGCTTTGATTGATCAGATTTCCTGACCTGTTGCCGTTTGACATCAGTCACAAAAAATTCGATGACACGGCTTGCCTGAAATTCGGCACAATCGCCGGTATGGTGTTCGGGCGCGCATGAAACACCATATGTAGCGTGAATCTGATCGTGTATATGATCCACTCAAACGCAGCTTTCAGTTTCTTTAAACCCGTCCCTGTGTTAGCCTGAAGAATATCAAAATAAAAATTGCTGACCGGGAAAACCCGGCGGCGCGAGGCAGACAGAGGCAAAGATCGTGCAGATTCGGCGGACAGTTCCGGCCCGAATGGGCTTATTACTTATAGCATTTCTGTGGCTGCTTTCATTTGCACCACTTCAGGGCATGGCGGCCCCTTACGCGGCCATGGTGATCGACGCACGCACCGGAGAAGTGCTGCATTCCCGCAATGCCGACACGCGGTTGCATCCGGCATCTCTGACCAAGATGATGACGCTGTATATTGCGTTTGAGGCCGTGCGGAATGGTGAGATCACGTTGGACACTCAGGTGCGCATCACCAAGGCGGCAGCGGCTGAGCCGCCCTCGAAGCTGGGTTTGCGCACTGGGCAGCGAATCGCGTTTCGCTATCTGATCCGGGCGGCGGCGGTGAAATCCGCCAATGACGCGGCAACCGCGATCGGCATCGCCCTCAGCGGGTCCGAGGCGGCGTTTGCTCGTCGCATGACCCGCACCGCCAAAGCGATGGGGATGAGCCGGACCACCTTCAAGAATGCCCATGGTCTGACCGAGTCGGGGCATTTGTCGACCGCGCGGGATATGACCACGCTGGGCCGTCACCTGCTGTATGATTACCCGCAGTACTACAACTTGTTCTCGCGCCAATCGACGAATGCCGGGATCAAGACTGTACCGAACACCAACCGCCGCCTTTTGGCAGCCTATCGGGGCGCCGATGGGATCAAGACCGGCTATACCCGCGCTGCAGGGTTTAATCTGGTTGCTTCGGCCAAGCGCAAGGATGAACGTATCATCGCGACCGTCTTCGGTGGCAAATCAGGTGCATCGCGCAACGCCCGGGTGGCCGAGCTTTTGGATATGGGTTTCCGCCGTGCCCCCTCGCGTGCGCCAATCCGTAAGCCCGCCCGCCCGGCCTATGCAGGGAATGCAGGTCTGGGTAGCGCACAAGTGGTCGCCCAAGCGGGCCCGCCGAAAAAGAGCCTGCGCCCGGTGTTGCGCCCGGTGGCGAGCGAAACGGTTCAGGTCGCGGGGTCGGTCGCCGCAACGGCTGAAAAAGACAACACCCGGATTCAGGACGGTATCGCTGCTGCGATTGCAGCAGCAGACATAGCACCGTCGGATGGCGCCAAGCCTTCCGAAAACGTGGTGCTGGCCTCGGTCGAACCGGCCAAACAACCCGAGCCTGAACCCGAAGTTGTGACCCGCTTGTCCACATCCGGCGGTCACCTTTGGGGCGTCAATGTTGGCCGCTACACCACACGGTATGAGGCCGAGAAGGTTCTGTTGAAAACTGCGCTGTCGGAAATGACCACTTTGGAAGGCACTTTGCGCAAGGTGAACCAAAGCTCGCGTGGGTTTGACGCGACATTTCAGGGCATGACCCGCGAACAGGCTGATCTGGCCTGCCGTCGGTTACAGGCGCGCAATGTCACGTGTTTCATGATCGGGCCGTCATAAGACCCGGCATTCTCTCCTGGATGGGCCTGGGCTGCGATGATCTCGCAGCCCATTTTTTATGGCAAATCAATCGAAGACGTGGCCGTGCTTATACTGTTCATCTTGCCCGGCCGCCGCAGTTAAGGCTGCAACGTTATCCTTGGTGAAGAAGCCGTCGTAGTGATGGCAGCGTTCGATGTATTCGGTGATCAGCAGCGTGTGTTTCGAGTGCTTTGAGAAGATCTGTTTCAGGTTCGGATCATCTTTGCATTCCCCGACCACATGGGCCAGGAACGGAACGCCCTTGTCTTTAAGAGTGTTGACCACGAAATCGACATTTTTCTCACCCGCGCCATGGTCGCCGTCCTGGATTTCAACCGCCATGTGGTGCAAGCGTCGTCCGAAATTACGCACGAAATCCTCGGTTGGCATCGGCAATTGCTCGAAAGAGTTCACGAACGACGGCGTGTTGTTAGCAGTAAAGACCTTGGCAGGGGATTTCTTGTCGTCATCCACATTGGCATTGCGATTCACATTGGTCGACGAGTTCATGTCGAAGATGTTGTACGCCCCCCAGAAGTAATAAGGCACCATGGTCAGAAACTCGAGGATCGCGTCCTCACGTTCCCCGGCCAGAATGCGTGTCGCCAGATGGTCGATCCCCAGCATCAGTGGTGAGATATTGCTTTCGGTCCCAAAAGCGGCGGCCTGATCCAGCTTGACCTGTTCCGCATCACTCAACAGCACACGGTCACCCAGTCCCAGACTGTCTGTATCGTTGAAATCCAACGTGGAATAGCCGACGCGATTGCACGTGAAATCCGATGGCGTCGTAAAGCGGTATCCTTCCAGCGTGTAGAACGGATTTTCGGTGTCCCCAGAATATTCGAACCGAATGTTCTGATCCTCCAGCGTTCCAGTCAGCGCCTTCAGGTCGGTGGCACCGTAAATCTCACCTACATATCGCGTCTGCGGCTTACCGCGCGCCAGCGGGTACATACGATTGATACGCGGGATGAAATCCTCGAATGCCGGGCTGAGCGGAGCCATCAGGATCAGCGCCGGATAATCGGCATGTGAATGCATCACCGAGAACTTGTGTGTCTGTCCCAAATAGCTGGCGGTGTGGCGATAGGGGGTCATCACATAAAGCTCGACCAGCGTGTCAAACAGCGCATCTGTCTCGACCTGAATGACAATGGCCCGCATCGCACCGACCTGATCCGCAATGCCCGAGCTGATGCGGCGCTCGTAAATCCTGGGAAGATATTCGGTGAAGAAGTCCGAGTTCTTCTTGTCGCCCCTTGGCTGGTAGGACATCAGATCAAAAGACATAGGCTCACCTCCTTGCGGCGCGTTGCTTGGATTTGTGGTAGTCAGATCATGCACTTGCCGCGATGCTAGGCGCAAAGCTTTGCTTGGGCAACTGCCTGTTCAGAGAAGCATCAGATGGAATGCTTGGTTTACACGTGCGAATGTGAACTTCGGGTCGGGCACGCCTAATCGGTAGTAATCCCGTACTTGAAGGCTAAGTCGCCAAGAACTGTGCCTTTCTGTGGTCCGTTTGCGTGAAAGAAACGTCTCACATTGGCCTGATAGAAATGCGTCACACAGGTTTTGGGAGTCGATACGTCGCCTATCGATATCCCTTCAGAGAAAAGCATGTAGCCTTTGGTGTTCCCAATCGGATTGAAAACCTCGTGGCTGAAGGCTTTATCGATATTATCGGATTTCTGGAAAACATGATTAAGAAGATCGGGCCCGAATGTAGTCTGTCTGCTGGTCACAATTTCGCGGCGTTCGCGGCCAGAGAATTGTCTTGCCTTTTTGGCGCGGCGCGGTGGAACCCAATCGGGAATAGCCTCGGGGTCCAGAGCAATCTCAAGCAGTTCTGACAATTCCTGAGACTCCGAGGGGACTCGCAGAACATTGTTGTTCAATAGCTTCGATTCCGCGTCCGCCCTGGCAAGAATGATATCCGTATCCGGCAGGGGCTGAAGCGCCACGCAATCGCAATCTGCCCAGATATAATTAGTGTCCCGCATTAGAATGAGCCTGAATATGTCGGATGCCACTCGAGGAGTCGTGCCAAGCTTGGTCAGAATCTGCGAATCCAAAACCTCCCGATAGTCTCGGAGCGGAAGGTCGCTCTCGGTTTCGCGCAGCGACTCCTCGCAGAACAGTTCTACGGGATGCCCGATATCCTGAAATGTTTTGATCGCGACTTTGTTGAACCATGGCAGTTCATTGCCAAGCCACAGAAATCCAACTGTTTTCACCGCCACCTCGATCGAAGATTTAATGCATCCGGGACATTCAGGGAATGTTGGTCAACATTAGTAGCCATGTTCGCGGGGGCAAGTAAGAACGCACGTTCTGAATGAAATAGCATGCTTGTGCATCTAAACACGGCCATTGAAGCTGGGATATATCCGAGCAGGCGAATGACCGATCAAGGATAAGCGCAGTTTCAGGTAATTAACATGACGCTCTAACGGATGAATTTTGTGACCTCGACTCCGCCCGCGATCAGGTTCTCGCGCACCGAGTGCGCGATCTGAACTGCCGTCGGGCCATCACCATGCAGGCAGATCGTATCGATTGAGGTCTCAAGGCGTTTGCCGGATTTGGTGATGATGGCGCCTTCCTTCACCATTTCCAGAATACGTGGTCCGGCCAGCGCCGGATCATGGATCACGGCTCCCGGCAGTGACCGATCCACCAAAGTGCCATCGTCATTATAGGCACGGTCGGCAAAAATCTCGCCCACCCATTTGCAGCCCAGCTCGCGCACCGCTTCTTCTTGTTTGGTGACCGCCAGCACCATGATGATGATGTCCGGGTCCACGTCCAATGCACCCTGATAACAGGCCCGCGCCATATCGATATCGACCGAACACATGTTGGCCAGCGCCCCGTGCAATTTCAGGTGCCGTACTTCAGTGCCCACCGCCTTGGCCATGCCGATTGCCGATCCCAGTTGATAGCGCACCAGATTGCGCAAACTGTCATGGGGCACTTTCATGTTTCGACGCCCGAACCCCTGCAGATCAGGAAAACCGGGATGCGCACCGATGCCCACACCGTTCTGGGCTGCCAGAGCCATGGTCTTGGCCATCACATCAGGGTCACCCGCATGAAAGCCACAGGCAATATTGGCCGAGGTGATGATCTTCAGAAGGCTTTCATCATCACCCATCTTCCACGGGCCAAAGCTTTCGCCCATATCGGCATTCAGATCGACGCTCGGCATCGCAATAACTCCTTATTCGGTGGCAGAGATCATTCCGCTGATCAGTTGGTAGGACAGGAGGTCCGGGATGTCATGCGGATCGCGGACCAATGGTTCAACACGGGCGGGCAGGCGGGCAAGGTCGGCCTTAAATGCGGCTTGCAGCGCGATGGCTTGTTCCAGTGTTACGAATTCCAAGCGCACCTCGCCTCCCGCCGGGGTCTGTGCAGCGCGGGGCAGATCACAGGGCAGAACGGTTGCGATGCGCGGGTAACCTCCGGTGGTCTGGCACTCGGGCAGTAGGATGAAGGGCGCACCGGTGCCGGTCATCTGTACATCGCCGGGAGTTATGACTTCGGACAGTATGTTCAACTGACCCTTTGCCGCGAAGCCGTTACCGTCGCTATCCAGCTGCATGCCCATCCGGTTGGCTCGGGCACCGCGGCGGAATGTCGTTTGCGTAAACCGTGCCAGCGTCTCGTCATCGAACAGTGCGGTTTGAAAGCTGGCCACAACCCGCAACGTCCCACCCGAAAACCGATCCTCCGAACGCAGTTTCAGGCCGGTCTTGCCGGTTTCCGTCGAAGGCAGGTGATCACCCGCTTGAACGGCGCGCCCGATCCTTGCGGTCAGATGGGCCGCGCGTGAGCCCAGAGTCATGTCGGTCCCGATCCCGCCACCCAGATTCAGATACCCGTAACTGCCCTGCAGCACCGACCCGACTACCAGCCGCTGCCCAGCCTCCATCTGATGCGAGGCATTCCACAAGACGGGGCTGCCATCGATACTGGCCTGCATCGGTGCGCCGGTCAGCGCGATGGCGGTTGGTGCGGTTGCCTCAAACTCACCACCCATCCCCGCCATTTCGAGGGCGGCGCTCGTTGGGGTGTTACCAAGCAACGCGGCCCCTTCATAAAGCGCAACTATATCTGCGGCACCCGAACGCGACAGGCCTTGATCCAGATACCCGGTGCGCCCTTGATCCTGAACCGTGCAAGCTGGGCCGATGCGATGGACGATCAGCGTCATGTCGTGATCTCCTCGCAACTCGCACCACCAGAGCCATCAGTGCAAGTTGTACGGATGTCCTCAAGCTCTTCGCGCGAGACTGAGATGAACTGCATCTCATCACCGGGGTTGAGGGCAAAACTTCGCCCCATGTCCGGACGAAAGCAACGAAACGCGGTTTGTCCAACATGACGCCATCCGGTTGGGGTTGGCCCCGAGAACAGGACAAATTGCGAAATTGCCAAAACCAACGCCCCTTCAGGTACCATCGGCGTCAGCTCTTTCAGGCGTGGAATGTTGAATTCGGGTCCGAGTGGCCCGAGATAAGGTTGGCCCGGCGCAAATCCGATGGTTAAAACCCGTACACGCGATTGGCTGAGACGATCAATGGCGTCCGCTGGTGACAACCCTGCTGCCAATGCCGCATCTTCTAGCTGTGGCGCAAGATCGGAACCGTAGACCGTCGGCACTTTCCAGAATCGTCGCCCCGCAGGCAAAGGTGCAGCGTACCAATCGCGACTGACCAGCATAGCCCGCAGCAACTCTTCGATGTCATGATGCGACAGGCTTAATGGATCAAACCTTATAAATGCAGATGCCAGCGAGGCCGAAGTCTCAAGCACGCCGTCAATCTGCTGCGCCTCGACTGCGCCCCGAAACGCCAGGGCGGCGCGGTTGGACGGCTCGGACATGGTTTGCGCAAAGGTCACCAACAGACCGTCAAATCCAACGGTTCGCAGCAAGGGAAACTTAATGTCATTCGTCATATCAAGGTCACAGGCGTATCGGGTTTGCTTTGAAAAGACCTGAGCCTATCCATAGACAATGCGCAAGGCCCTGTAAGACCAACTTGCATTGCGCCTGGCGGCGCCGATATCGGGTGCGATTCCGGGATTGGAAATGAATCGCTGATTGCCGTCGAGTCGGTATAGTCTTGTGGGTGACTGCAATGCTCTCACTATATGTTGGGTTTGAACCAACAAGCACTGAAACCTAGGCGGTATATCTGATGTGCTTGAAGGATGATTTTCGCCGATTTCCACGAGGTGAGTTCCGTTCAAATATTTGAAATTATTGTATAAAAAATGAATTTGAAGTTTTTTGCGATATTCTTGAATTTTCCACTTGCGCGTTGAATGCGTAAGGCATAGAACGCCCTTCACCGGCGCTGCTGAGGTGCTGGGACGCGGTGGAAGCTGCGGAGACGCTCGGGAGAGACTGGGGGCATCTGAGGTTTTTGATTGGGCGGTGGCGCTGA
>NZ_JBQFRU010000004.1:0-462455 GCF_056537585.1 Ruegeria sp. C9 | reverse complement strand
TGTAAAACATTCAGTTCTGACAGGTGAAATTACTGAACTCAGTCCCGTTTTGCGAAATTTCCCTGTAAACTTCCGGGTATCAGGGAAATCCCGCCCAAAGCGATCCCACCAAAATGCGGCACTGAGACTGTGGCCTGAATCGTGATCCGAGTGTACGATCTGCTCCGTCTCTGATTGAAAGCGCATGCGTCAACTCGCGGGAATTGCGGAACAATTCCGGGTCAAAAAACACAACTGAAATGAGACAGGTATGAGTGGCGGTGCAGTCAGGCGAATTCGAACCAGTCTCAGTTTGCCGCGGAAGCTGCGAACCTATCCGGAACAAAGTTGACGCCACTCGTTGAGAGCGGCGGTGAGTATCAGCTTGAAGGTGTCTCGGCTGGTCAGCGATCTTTCCTGGTTGAAGTGGTTGTAGACGTAGGAATGGATGGAGGCGAATTTCTGCAAACTTCGCATGCGCCTGAAACGCTGCATCGCGCGTTCGCGTCGTCGAAACGGCAGATGCGAATTCTCGACGCGGTTGTTGAGCCGCCGGCCCGTCTGTTGTTTTTCGAGCGCGCCCAATTCTATGAGCGCAGCCTTGTAGGAAGCGAAGCGATCTGTGACGATCTCTTCGGCGCAACCGTGCCGCTTCATCAATTTCTTGAGGAATTTCAATGCCGCCTGCTTGTTTCGACGCTTCGTGACGACGGCCTCAAGCACTTCACCTTCTTGATCGATGGCACGCCAGAGGTAGTGGCGTTGGTGCTGTCAGACGAATTCGAACCAGTCTCTATTAGGCCAGTGACGCTGTCCTTTATCCAGCACCAAGTTCGCGCCACTCGGCAAGAGCGGCGCTTCGTGTCAACTTGAAGGTGTCTCGGCTGGCTAGCGATCTTTCCTGGTTGAAGTGGTTGTAGACGGAGGAGTGGACGGTGGCGAATTTTTGCAAACTTCGCATGCGCCTGAAACGTTGCATCGCGCGTTCGCGTCGTCGAAACGGCAGGTGCGAGTTCTCGACGCGGTTGTTGAGCCACCTTCCCGTCTTATGTGTTTCGAGCGCGCCCAGCTCTCTGAGCGCGGCTCTGTATGAGGCGAAGCGATCCGTGACGACGTTTTCCGCTTTACCGTGTCGCTTCATCAATTTCCTGAGGAATTTCAACGCGGCCTGCTTGTTTCGGCGTTTGGTGACGATTGCTTCCAGCACTTCGCCCTCATGATCGACAGCCCGCCAGAGGTAGTGTCTCTTGCCATTCACCTTCACGAAAACCTCGTCCACGTGCCACTTCCATTTGGAGAATGCGCGCAGCTGCTGAACACGCTTCCGTCTGATCTCAGCAGCAAACATTGGGCCAAACCTGTTCCACCAATACCGGACAGTTTCTTGACTCACGTCGATGCCTCGCTCGTGCAACAGATCTTCGACATTCCGAAGCGAGAGCGGGAAACGGATGTACAGCATCACCGCAAGACGGATGACCTCTGGGCTGGTTTTGAAATACTTGAAGGAGTTAGGTTTGGTCATGGGCAAAAGCTACGCAACCGCCCTGCCCCGCTCAAGCAAAGTTCTTCTGACAAGACCCTCCAAAGAACGGAAGCCCCGCGAAAACAACAGTGGGCATTGTCTTAAGATCCACGCTGAAACGGCTGTTTACAGTCAGACTCCCCAGCTATTTCACGACACGTTTTCCGGATTGGTAGAGTACACGGTCCGGGCATTGTTGCGTCTCGCACAATCAGCTTCCGAAACTTCGCATCGAATTAAGAACTTGAAAAGATGAGCGTTTTCCTCTTCGCAGTCGACGGAGAGTGACATAACACCCCTGCCCCGCTCAACCCAAGTTCTTCTGACAATACCTCCGGAATTTTCGAACGTTTGCTGGCGCAGCCGGAGGCCGGGTCAGCGGAGGCGGTACAGACTTCAGTTGCGGATTTAGTAAACCTCGTCCACGTGCCACTTCCATTTGGAGAACGCGCGCAGTTGCTGAACACGCTTCCGTCTGATCTCAGCAGCAAACATTGGGCCAAACCTGTTCCACCAATACCGGACAGTTTCGTGACTCACGTCGATGCCTCGCTCTTGCAACAGATCTTCGACATTCCGAAGCGAGAACGGGAAACGGATGTACAACATCACCGCAAGGCGGATGATTTCGGGACTGGTTTTAAAGTACTTGAAAGAGGCAGGATTGGTCATAGGCAAAAGCTACGCAACACCCCTACCCCGCTCAAGCAAAGTTCTTCTGACAAGACCCAAGAAAAAGTTCTCCTGACAAGTCTCCACCAAGCGTTCAGTTTGTATAGAGAAATGGACCATAGCCATTTCTATCGAGCATTTCGAATGCCAACCTAAACTGAGTATGAGCGAAGATAAGCATTTTCATTGGGCATATTGCCTTCTACCTAGGAAGAATTTGCATGTTCCAAAGAAACAGCCACACCAAGAGTTTCAGCAAAAAGCGCGATAGCTCGGCGACATGCTGATTGGGTTTTCAAAAGAGCGAATTTTTACTCCCTAATGAACTAAAACTTGCTCTAAGAAGTTTTTTGTGCGCTCGCTCTTGGGGTTGTTGAAGAAGCTCTCCGGGTCGTCTTCCTCGATGATTTCACCAGCATCCATGAAGATAACCCGATCTGCTACTTTCCGTGCGAAACCCATTTCATGAGTAACGCAAATCATAGTCATCCCTTCCTGGGCCAGCGTCACCATAACGTCCAGAACCTCGCCGATCATCTCAGGGTCCAGAGCCGAAGTAGGTTCGTCAAACAGTAGAATGTCGGGCTTCATACAAAGCGCCCGCGCGATGGCCACGCGCTGCTGTTGGCCGCCGGACAGCTGGCCGGGATATTTCGGGGCCTGATTAGCGATCTGGACCTTTTCCAGATACATCATCGCGGTCTTTTCGGCCTCGGCCTGCGAGATTTTGCGGGCCAGCATCGGGGCCAGAGTACAATTATCAAGGATCGTCATGTGAGGGAAAAGGTTAAAGTGCTGAAACACCATACCTACTTCCTGCCGCATCTTGTCTATGTTCGGATCTTCGGCGCTGATCGCGTGGCCATTTATCTCAATCTGACCGGACTGATGTTCCTCAAGTTGGTTGATTGTCCGGATCATTGTCGATTTACCCGATCCGGAAGGTCCGCAGACGACGATTTTCTCGCCCTTCGTCACGGTCAGATTAATGTTCTTGAGGGCGTGGAAAGATCCGTAGTATTTTTCCACTTTGCTTAGTCTGACGGCTGGTGTTTCGGACATGGCAATCCCCCCCTTCAGGTTTTTATTGCGGCTGTGATGATGATCTCGACTTTCAATACATCCCGCGCCAGACGGGCCTCGCCACAGGCTCGGGCGGGCGCATGGCCTTCGGGCACCCAGGCATCCCAGACGGCGTTCATTTCAGCAAAATCCGCCATATCGCGCAGCCAGACGATGGCCTGCAGGATATGTTCGCGGTCCGAGCCCGCCTCTGCCAGCAGGGCATCAACGCGCGACAGGCAGTCCTGCGTTTGTTCGGTGACGTTGTCACCCGCACCAACCTGACCGCACAAATAGGCGACGCCATTGTGCTTGACGATCTTCGACATTCGGCCACCGGTGTGGAGACGTTCTATCATTTCAGCAGCCCCCGGCCCTTCAGCGCATCGGAAATCTCATCCAGAATGGCCGGATCGTCGATTGCGGCCGGCATCTTGAATTCAACACCGTCGGCAATCTTCTGCATCGTCCCGCGCAAAACCTTGCCAGAGCGCGTTTTCGGCAACCGCTTGACCGGAATGGCGGTTTTAAAGGATGCGACTGCCCCGATCTGTTCCCGCATCAGCGCGACCAACTCTTTTTCCAACTCTGCCGAATCCCGTTCGGCTCCATCATTGGTCACATAGAAACCCAACGGCATTTGACCTTTCAGAGCGTCCGCCGCGCCGACTACAGCACATTCCGCGATGTCGGGATGCGCCCCAATCACCTCCTCCATCGCGCCGGTCGACAGGCGGTGCCCGGCCACGTTGATGATGTCATCCGTGCGCGCCATGATGAAGACATACCCGTCCTCATCAATGATCCCCGCATCCGACGTGGCGTAGTAGCCGGGGAATTCGTTCATATACGAGGTCAGGAACCGTTCCGGCGCGTTCCAAAGCGTCGGAAAACCCGAGGGCGGCAGCGGCAGCTTGCACACGATGTTGCCGAGAGTGCCGGGTTTGACCCCATGCCCCTCGTCGTCCAGAACCTGTATGTCGTACCCAGGCATCGGCTTGCCGGGCGAGCCGTATTTGACTGGAAACTGCCCCAATCCCACCGGGTTACCCGACATGGCCCAACCGGTCTCGGTTTGCCACCAATGGTCGATCACCGGACGTTGCAGTTTCTGCTCAGCCCACTGGATCGTCGCTGGATCCGAGCGCTCCCCGGCCAGAAAGAGTGTGCTGAATTTGGACAAGTCATACTGACCGATCAACTGGCCTTTTGGGTCCTCTTTCTTGATCGCCCGGAAGGCCGTCGGGGCGGTAAACAGCGCTGCAACCTCATGATCCTGAATGACTCGCCAGAAGGCGCCTGCGTCGGGCGTGCCCACCGGCTTGCCCTCGTAGACCACGGTGGCGCAGCCATGTAGCAGCGGCCCGTAGCAGATGTAGGAGTGCCCAACGACCCAGCCCACGTCTGATGCTGCCCAGAACACCTCACCGGGTTTGATCCCATAGTGGTGCTGCATCGTCCATTTCAGCGCCACCATGTGCCCGCCATTGTCGCGCACAACGCCTTTAGGCTGGCCGGTCGTGCCGGAAGTGTACAGGATGTACAGCGGATCGGTCGCATCGACCGGCACACATTCCGTGGTTTCCCATGCTGCCTTTGCTGCGCCGACCAGTTCGGCATAGTCCAGGTCGCGACCCGGAGTGAGTTCTGCCAGTTCCATGTCGCGTTGCAGGATCAGACAGTGCGCGGGCTTGGTGGTGGCTTCCTCAATCGCAGCATCCAACAATGGTTTGTAATGCACGATCCGACCCGGCTCGATCCCGCAGGAGGCCGAGATAATCATCTTGGGTGCGGCATCATTGATGCGGGTGGCCAGTTCATGGGGTGCAAAGCCGCCGAATACGACCGAGTGGATCGCTCCCAAACGAGCGCAGGCCAGCATTGCAAACACTGCCTGCGGCACCATCGGCATGTAGATGACAACGCGGTCGCCTTTACCGACGCCATGCGCCCGCATGACCGAGGCCAACGCGCCGACTTCGGCCTGCAATTCAGCAAAGCTGAAGGTCCGAACCGTATCCGTGACCGGGCTGTCATAGACCAGCGCCTTGCGGTCGCCATGCCCGGCCTCGACATGGCGGTCGACACAGTTCCAGCAGGTGTTGCAGGTCGCCCCTGCAAACCAGCGCCCGTAGACGCCTTTATCCGGGTCAAAGACCTTTTCGGCTGGCGTGAACCAATCGATCTGCTCGGCGGCCTTTCCCCAAAACGCCTCGGGGTCGGCCTGCCAGCTTGCATATGCGTCTGTGTAGCTCATGACATCACATAGTTCAGGCCGAGGCGACCGCCATCGACATAGATCGTTTCACCAGTGACATAACTGGCCTTTTTGGAACACAGGAACGCCACCACATCGCCGATCTCGCGCGCGGTGCCTGCGCGGCCCATCGGCGTGCGCGACATCGCCATCTTGAAGGCTTCGGGGTTGGCATTCACACCAGCCATCATCTCGGTATCAATCGAGCCGGGACCAACCGCATTGACACGAATGTTTTTCGGAGCCAGCGCCAGTGCAGCAACCTTGGTCAGCTGCATTACCCCGCCTTTCGAGGCGCAATAGGCCGGGATCGCAGGGATCGCGACCTGCGCGTTGATCGACGACATGTTCACAATCGCACCTTCGATGCCTTTCTCGACCATCGTGTTCGCAACCCGCTGCATCGCCACAAACACGCCACGCAGGTTGATATCCATCACCTGGTCGTAGGCGGCCAGATCATAGTCCAGGAAATTCCCCGGCATCGCGACACCCGCGTTGTTCACCAACGCCGCGACCGGGCCATGCTCGGCCTCAACCGTGTCGAACATCGCGCTGATGGCGTCCACATCGCCCATGTCGCAGACCATTCCTACCCCGCCAACGGTCGCGGCGGCTTCGCGCACGCTGTCCTGAATGTCGACCAGAATGACCTTGTAGCCATCCTCGCTCAGCGCCTCGGCGCAGGCCAGCCCAATGCCCTGCGCGGCCCCGGTTACAACTGCTATAGGAGTGTCAGCCATCTGCGTTTACCCTTCAAATCCGTAATCTCGCTTTGCCTGTTCGGCTGTGATGAACCCGGCGGCCAAGTCGCCTGCCACCGCATCACGATCCCTTTGCTCGGGTGCGCCATAACCACCGCCGCCCGGCAGGCTGAGTCTCAGCCGCTGGCCGTTCTTGACCAGTTGCCGACCCTTCGAGCGCAGCTTTGTCCCATCGGACAGTTCGACTGCCCCTGCACCACCGGCCAGCCCGCCATTCCGCCCGCGCGCTGGGTTGACTACCCGGTCGAACATGGCGTTGAAGTAGAAATCATAACCTTCGCGCGGTTCGATCTCGATGGTCTGACCCAGACCGCCGCGCAAAGCCCCAGCTCCACCTGAGCCGTCGCGCAGGTCCTTGCGCCAGACAGTGATTGGCCCGACATGTTCGGTCGCCTCGACGCTCATGGTTGATACGCCGGAGGGGAAGGCCGTGGCGCTCAGCCCGTCAAAGGCCGGGCGCGCACCGGTGCCGCCCGAGTTGAACATCAGCACCTCGCGGTTTGGCAGGCCGCTTTCGGGGTTCGAGGCCCGCGCAGAAATCTGAATGTTCCACAGAGCGCTCGCACCTTCGGCCGGAACTGTGTCGGGCATCGCCTTGTGCAACGCGCCCAGAACCACATCCGGCACCAAATGGCCCATGACGTGGCGCACCGAAACTGGCGCGGGACGTTTGGCCGCTAAGATGCAGCCCGCTGGCGCGGTGATCTGAAACGGCTCAAGCGAGCCTGTGTTGTTCGGCACCTCGGGTGCAATTACACATTTTAGTGCGTAACAGGCATAGGCGCGGGTATAGACCTCGGGACAGTTCACGCCGAACCGGCTCATCCCCGATGTGCCCGCGAAATCCGCCAGCAGTTGATCGCCATCGACGCTAAGCGTCACCTCCATATGCACCGGGGCGTCATAGCCGTCGACTTGCATCGTCTCGTGATAGGTGCCCGAGGGCACTTTGGCGATCGCCTCCAGCGTCGCCTTACGGCTTGTCTCGATGACGAAATCCGACAGGGATTGCAGGTCGTCAATATCGAACTCATCCATCATCGCCTGAAGGCGGCGGTCACCAGCCTCGTTACAGGCGGCCAGCGAGTACATATCGCCCACAGTCTGATCCGGGGTCCGCACATTGGCGCGGATCATTTCAATCAGCAGAGGTTGAACCTGACCACGTTCGGCGAATTTGGTGATGGGGATCAGTAGACCCTCTTCGAAAACCTCATTGCCGTCCGGGCCAAATCCGCGCCCGCCAATGTCCACCACATGCGCGGTGCATGCGAAATACCCAATATGCGCGCCCTTGCGGAACACCGGAGTGACAACGGTGATGTCATGCAGGTGCCCGGTGCCCAGCCAAGGATCGTTGGTGATGAAGACATCGCCGTCGAACGTGTTCTGTGGCCCGATTTGAGCAGTAAAATGCGTGACGCTTTCTGCCATCGCATTCACGTGGCCTGGAGTTCCGGTCACAGCCTGCGCGATCATCCGGCCCTCGCGGTCGAACAGACCCGCCGACAGGTCGCCCGCCTCGCGGACGGAAGTTGAAAAGGCCGTACGGATAAGTGTTGTGGCCTGTTCCTCCACAACCGCTATCAGGCGGCTCCACATGATCTGATGATCGATATCTGACGCACCCATGGCTTAAGCCTCCTTCGCCAGCAACAGCAAACTTCCATCGCCCTGCCCAACCGCGCGATAGCCCGAGGTAACGACGGTCGACGTTTCGGATTCGACGATGATCGCAGGGCCTTCGACCGCCTTGCCCGGCGCCATGCTGGGCCGATCAACCTCGCGTGCTTCAACCGATTTGCGCAGGGCGGCATCGAAGAACTCGCGCGTCCGCGCGACATCCGCGTCCGACCCACTGTTGTGGCTGATAACAGGTTCGGCATCCGGCAAAACCGTGGAGACTGTCAAAAGCCAATTGGTGATCTCAACTGCCAACCCGTCGATGATCCGACCAAAGAGCGTACGGTAGGCGTCTTCGAACGCCTTAAGGATCAGCGAAACATCACTGTCTTCAAATTGCTTGTGCGGCAGCACCACGGGAATTTCCCATCCCTGACCAAAATAGCGCATTTGAGCGGTCAGACGGATTTCGGTCTCTGCACCCTTGGCACCTTCGTCGACGAAGGCGCGCGCCTCAGCTTCCATCTCGATCAACGCAGCGTTCACCGCGCCAGCGTCGAAATCGTCCAGTCGCTGGAACAGCCCGCGTGTCGCCTCAAAGCTAAACGGCGCTTTCAGGAACCCGATGGCCGAGCCTACACCCGCACCCGGAGGGATGATCAGCGCCTTGATCCCAAGCTTTTCGCATTGGCGACAGGCGTGCAGCGGCG
Source organism: Ruegeria sp. C9 (assembly GCF_056537585.1). Lineage (NCBI taxonomy): Bacteria > Pseudomonadati > Pseudomonadota > Alphaproteobacteria > Rhodobacterales > Roseobacteraceae > Ruegeria > Ruegeria sp. C9. The sequence continues at coordinate 453,863 of NZ_JBQFRU010000004.1, read as the reverse complement.
CACCGCCACCAAAGGCGATCATGGTAAAATGCTCGATGTCGCGCCCGTTCTCGACCGTATGAACTCGCGCTGCGTTGGCCATATTCTCATCCACCAGTTCAGTGATCCCAAAGGCGGCATCTCCGGCGGAGAGGTTAAGTTTGGTGGCGGCTTTTTCGGATTCCGCCGTGTGCAAAGGGATAGCACCCCCGGCAAAATTGTCCGGATCCAGACGGCCCAGAAGCAGGTTCGCGTCCGTCACTGTCGGCTCGGTCCCGCCACGCCCATAACAGGCTGGTCCAGGTTCCGACGCCGCTGAGCGGGGCCCAACCTGCAAACGGCCCATGCTATCGACCGAGGCAATCGAACCGCCGCCCGCCCCGATTTCGACCATCTCGACAACGGGTGTCGACACGGTCATGCCCGAGCCTTTTTTGAACCGGTAGGTCCGCGCAACTTCGAAGGTATTGGCTGTCTTGGGCGCGCCGTCTTCGATCAGGCAAATCTTGGCGGTGGTTCCGCCCATGTCAAAGCTGAGTACTTTGTCCAGACCATGTGCCCGCGCAAAATCAGCTGCGAAGATCGCCCCACCAGCCGGGCCGGATTCCAGCAAGCGCACAGGCTGTTCCGCAGCGGTTTCGACCGAGATCAGACCGCCGCCAGAATGCAGCATAAACACAGGCGCCGTCACTCCGGTGTCGCGCAAGCGCGCCACCAGACGGCCCAAGTAGTCGGCGACCTGCGGTTGCACATAGGCATTGGCGATTACCGTGTTGAAACGTGGCAGTTCCCGCATCTGCGGCGAGATCACCGAAGACAACGAAATCGACAGGTCTGGCATCGCCTTGCGCAGCGCCTCGCCCATGGCCACCTCGTGCGCGTCATTGGCATAGGCATGGATCAGGCCGATGGCGACCGCTTCGAACCCACCTGCCTTGATCCTATCGACCATCGCGTTGACCTCGGACAGGTCCAACGCCAGCAGCACCTCTCCGTCCGGCCCCATGCGTTCGTTCAGCGTAAAGCGGTCCTGACGCGGCACCAGAGGTTTCGGCAGGTTGAGGTTCAGGTCATATTGCTCAAACCGGTTTTCCGAGCGCATCTCGACCACGTCTCGGAACCCTTCGGTGGTGATAAATGCAGTTATTGCACCGCGCCGTTCGATCAGCGAATTGGTCACTAGAGTGGTGCCGTGGATAACCTGACCGATGTCACCCAATGCGACACCCGCCTGATCCGCAGCCTTGACGATCCCGTCCAGAATGGCCTGTTCGGGCTGAATGTAGTTGGTCAGAACTTTGCAGGTGGACAAACCGCTAGGATGTTGCAGCGCTACATCCGTAAAGGTTCCACCAATGTCAACGCCGACGCGTATTTTTGAATTGCTCATGGGTCTCTAAAGGCTCTTGAGGACTTGGTTGGCCGTGAAAGCCGTTTGGTAAAGGCGGGACATGATCGGGGCCGATGGCACGGTCGACAATTCGGTCATGGGAAGTGGAAGGTCCTTGGGGTCCATGCCCGAAATCAGTTTGGCCATGCATTCGCCAAATATCGTCCCGGTGGTGATGCCACGCCCGTTGTAACCGATCGGAGTAAGTAGATTGGGCGCCAACTGATAGATACGAGGCAGGTGATCCGGGGTCATGGCTATTTTCCCATGCCACGCTTCCTCGAACTCTACGGGGCCGAGTTCTGGATAGAGGCGCGAAAGCTGTTTCTTGGCCCAACGGTGCGACAATCCTCGACCGACTGACCCGACGACCGCACCCATGGAGCCGATCACAAGGCGGTCATGTGCATCGCGCCGTATGCTGAACATAATCTGACCTGTGTCCCAGATACCCTGACGACCAGGTAAGATGTGCGACATATCCGCGGCCAGAGGCTTCGTGGCCAGCTGAAAATAGCGGATCATAGTGAACACGCGATTCAAGCCCGGCCAAAGCGTATCGCTGTAGGCATTGGTACCCAGCACAACGTACTTGGCCTTGACCGCTCCTCTATCGGTTTCGACAACCCATTTTCCACCGTCTCGCCGAAGGTTGGTTGCGCGCACACCCGTGCTGATTTCGGCGCCGGCGCCCTTTGCGGCACGCGCAAGACCCCGGCAGTAACCCATCGGGTTTATGGTGCCTGCTCGGTGGTCCAACAGGCCACCAAAAAACACGCGAGTCCCTGTTTTCGCCACCATTTCTTTTTCGGATAGCAAATCGACTGGTTCGCCCAGACGTGCCCATTCCGCATGGCGCGCCTTCAAATCTTCGAAGCCAGACGGTGCATGCGCTGCGTGAATGGTTCCAGTTTTGGTAACCTCGCAGCGGATCTGGTGCTTTTCGACCAGATCAAAGACTTGCGCGGGTCCCTCTCCAAACCGCTTTACAAAGCGAGGCCCGTAAGTGTCACCCAGCTTTTTCCGGACCGCAGCTGGCGGGTGCCAAACCCCTGCATTGACCAGACCCACATTGCGCCCTGAGCCACCAAACCCGATATGCTTGGCTTCAAGCACGTGGGCACCCAATCCCCGCTCTGCACAATAAAGCGCGGTCGACAAACCGGTGAACCCACCACCAACAATGGCGACGTCCGTTTCCGCGTCGCCTGTCAATGGGTTCCGAATGTCCGGCTCTTCAGCTGACATATGCCAAAGAGAGATCGGGCTGTCTGTATTCATGCGCGGGCACCCTCTTTATTGAACTGAAGAAAACGCCAGACAAACTGACGATTCCTGTTAACTCAAGTTGCAACGATCTTCTCAATGTGTCAATATACGAAAAATGTGTTTTATATAGCGGAACAAATGATCATGGCAAAGCTCAAAATAACTGCCGCCCAAATGGTGCAGGACTCTCGGGACCGTATTGAGGAAATCGAAACAGCGGACCTGATTGAAATGCTCAGCGATCCCAATGTTATTGTTGTAGACATCCGTGATGTACGCGAGCGTCAACGTAACGGCTTCATTCCAGGAAGTTTCCACGCCCCGCGCGGGATGATCGAATTTTGGGTCGACCCCGACAGCCCATATCACAAGGACATTTTTGCGCAGGAGGGCAAGAAATACGTCTTCCATTGCGCTTCAGGCTGGCGCTCGGCTCTTACCGTAGCCACGTTGCAAGACATGGGTTTTGAAGCCGCACATCTGAAGGACGGCTTCGGGTCTTGGGAGAAATCCGGCGGACCCGTCGAGAAAAAGGATTGAGTTTAAATCGGAAGCTGCGCCTCAGAGTTGGCGCAGTTTCTGGGTTACGCCTTCCGCAGCGTGGTGTACCAACATTCCCAACCGTTCTTCGCCACCGTCGCTCATGTTGATATCGGGCAGCGAGATTCCAAGCGCTGCGATTGCCTCACCGTCGGGCAGCAGTATAGGCGCTCCAAAGCTCAGAATGCGATCTCGGAATTCTCCGCGATCATAGGCAAACCCCCGCTTGAGCGTTTCCTCTACATCTGCGGTGACTTCCTCCAGCGTCGTCAGGGTTTTATCGGTGTATCTGGCCAGTTGACCATCCAGCTTGTCGCGTAGCTGATCGAAATTGCTCGACAGGATAGCCTTGCCTGTACCAACACAATGAATGGGTGCGCTGCCGCCAACCGGGTTCCAAGACCGGATTGGCTTCAGGCTTTCAACCTTGTCAATGTAGATGACGCTCAAACCCTCTGGCACCGCGAGGTAAATCGCTTCGCCCGTCTCCTGGCTAAGATATGCCATCTCGGGCGCGGCGACCGCCCGCAAGTTCAAGTTTTCAACCGAACTGCGCCCAACCTGCCAGGTTTTAAGGGTTGCAGCATAGGTTTTGTCGTCCAGATGCTTGACATACCCAAGCGTGATTAACGTCTGCAAAAGGCGGAACGTGTTTGATTTCGTCAATTCCAGTTCCCGAGACAACTCGGTGACACCTTTGCTGCCCTGATGAGCTGCGAGATTCTCCAGAATGGCCAGCCCCTTAGACAGGGTGGAATCCACTTTTGGGGCTTTTGGTGTTTCGTTCACTGCTCGTCCTTTCCTCGCAACTTGTTCTGTATAGCAGAACGCGAAACAGCTTCAAATGCAGGCTGGTCATGAACCGTCAGCTCGGGCACCTCACCGTCAAAGAGGCGTAGGTCCAACATTGCCGAATGCGACGCAGGGCTCTGCGTCAGGCTCGATGTGCGCATGTCATGGGTCAAGGCGTTTGGATTGCCGTGCCGGTCCCGCTGCTGCGGGGCTTTGTAGTCCGGGTCGTACCAGGCACCCGTCCACAGAAAGACGCAGCCTTTCAGGATATCCGGCGTGACGCGCGCTCCGGCCAGACACCGCCCGCGATCATTGAACAGCTCAACGACATCACCATCATCGATCCCTCGGTCCGCCGCGTCTTCCGGATGGACTAGAACCGGTTCCCGCCCATGCACCTTCAGGCTGAGACTATAATCCCCATTATCCAGTTGCGAATGCAGTCGGGTGCCCGGCTGGCCCGAAAGAAGATACAGCGGTTGCGTGCCCGCAGCAGTATCGCGTGGCTCGAACCAGGTCGGATGCCCGCGACAATCGTCCAACTGAAAACTTGCAATTCTGTCAGAGAATATCTCAATTCGGCCACTAGGTGTTGGCAGCGGGTTGGCATCCGGATCCTGCCGAAACTCCGCCAAGAATACCTGCGTTGGGGACGGGTCGCGTAGTTCTACGACATCACCAGTGATAAAAGCTTCCCAATTCGGCAGACGCTCGCCACTTGCCAAAGCAGCCTCTTGTGTCTGACCCCATATGCGGCGTAACCAGCCCTCTTGATCCAGCCCGTCAGTGAACAAATCCGCGTTGCCCATTCGCCTGGAGAGTTCAGCGTACAGCTCAAACTCGATCCGTGCCTCCTCGCGCGGCTCAGCGCTGGCAGGCATAGGCACCAATGCGTTGTCTGATTTGCCCCCACCGAAATCCGTGCGCTCTTGCGGCGCGGCCACCGGTAGAACGATATCGGCGTGCCGCGCCGTCGCGGTCCAGTTCAGTTCGTTTACGATCACTGCTTCAGGGGTTTGAAACGCATTGTGAAGGCGCCGCAGATCCTGATGGTGGTGAAAAGGATTTCCTCCGGCCCACCAGACCATCCGAATGTCAGGAAACACACGGCTTTCACCGTTGTACTGATATTTGCCACCCGGGTTCAGAAGCATGTCTGAAATCATCGCCACCGGAATGACATCAGAAATCGGATTCTTACCCTGTGGCAAGGCACCCCAGCGAAACGGTCGTTCGATATTACCGATATTGGCGTTCACGCCATAGCCGACGGTATATCCGCCACCGGGTAGTCCGATTTGTCCGAGCATCGCTGCCAGAGTGACCGTCATCCACAACGGCTGTTCACCGTAGTCCGCCCGCTGAAGCGCTGCAGCGCAAGTTATCATTGTTCGCCCGGCGGCCATTTCCCGCGCCAAGGTTGCAATGCGTTTGGCAGAAACGCCCGAGATCGACGCCGCCCAATCTACTGATTTGACGATCCCGTCGTCATCGCCGCACAGGTAAGCCGCAAATTTGTCAAACCCGACAGTGTAGCGATCAAGGAACTCACGGTCATGTAAGCCTTCGGTCAGCAACGTATGCGCCAGCCCCATCATCACAGTAGTATCCGTGCCGGGTTTGGGCGGCAGCCACTCTGCGTTGATCTCGTCTGCGGCGTCCGTTCTCAACGGGCTGAAATTCACGAACTTCACACCCGCTTCGGCACAGGCCTTCAGGTTGTCCATCATCCGGTGCCGCGCCACACCGCCGTCACTGACCTGCGTGTTTCGCGTAGCCATGCCGCCGAACATCACCACAAGATCTGTGTGTTTCGCGACCACCTGCCAACGGGTCGCCTGCGCGACATGTGTTCTGAACGGCCCGACAATATGCGGCATCAGCACCAAAGCGGCATTGTAGCTGTAGTTGCCCTCCGAGCGCACAAACCCGCCCTGCCCGTTCAAGAAACGCTTGAGCTGGCTCTGGGCATGATGAAAGCGGCCCGCGCTGGACCAACCATAGGAGCCGCCGAAGATCGCCTCGTTGCCGTGGGTCTTGCGCACACGGGTCAGCTCGGCGGCGATCAGGTCCAGCGCATCATCCCAGCTGACTTCGACAAAACTGTCGCGCCCGCGAACGCCTTCCCCGGTCAGCCAGCCGCGCCGCACAGCCGGGCGCAGCACACGGGCGCGGCCATTCAGGCTTGAAGCAACATTGAGATTGATGTCTGAGGGATTCGGGTCGTCAGGATGCGGGTGAACCGCGACCAGTTTGCCGCCTTTTGTTTCTGAAATACCAGCACCCCAATGGTTTCCGGTCAGGGTCCGGGTCGTCTCTGCGGTCACGTCTTTGTTCCGGTATGAAAAACTGTCTTTCCAAATATTGACACAAATTTGGCGACCTGTCATCATGCTGAACAGCATTAGAGGGCACAAAAGTGCAAGACATCCCATTTAATCTAGCAGACTGCCTTGTGCAGGATGGGCGTCCTGATCGTGTTGAGGGTCGGCATGTGAATATGCCGATCGAGCTCGGCTCGACAATGGTTTTTGACAGCTTTGCTGAATTCGACGCCGCGCGCGACGCGCGCTATGAAAGCGGTACACTCTATTATGGGCGCTATGGCAATGCCGCGACCTATAAGCTTGAGCAGATGCTGGCAAAGCTTGAAGGCGCCGAGGCGATCACGCTGACATCCTCAGGCGTGGCCGCCATCACAACGACCCTAATGGCGCTGACCCGCCCAGGCTGCCACGTTCTGGTCGCTGACAACGTCTATGGCAACACGCGTGGGTTTTGCGACGGGCTGCTGACCCAGCAAGGGGTCGAGGTCGAGTATTTCGACCCGATGATGGGCGGCACGATCAGCGATCTGATCCGCTCGGGAACCGCTGCTATTATGTTTGAAAGCCCCGGCTCCGGTACTTTCGAGATGCCCGATATCCGGGCCATCGCAGCAGCGGCAAAATCCGCGAATGTGCCCACGATCCTCGACAACACATGGGGGACGCCCGTCTTCAGCCAACCATTGTCATGGGGCGTCGATATCGTTGTCTACTCGGGTAGCAAATACATCTCGGGCCACTCGGACTGTATGCTGGGGATCACCGCCGGCAACGCCGCTTATGCCAAGATTATTCGCAAGGCAGTCATGCAGGTCGGGGATAAAACCGGCGGCCAGGAAATCCTGCTTGCCCTGCGCGGACTCAGAACGCTGAAGCTGCGGATGGAGTATTTCGATAAAGCCGGTCGCGAAATGGCACAGTGGTTTGCGGGCCAGCCGCGGGTGAAAACCGTTCTGCACCCAGCGCTGCCCTCTTGCCCCGGTCATGAAAACTGGACGCGAGATTTTACTGGCGCCGCGGGGCTGTTTGGCGTCGTCTTCCACACCACGAGCGAAAGCGCCGTGCATCGCTTTGTCGACGCGCTGCACCATTTCGGAATAGGGGTCAGTTGGGGCGGATATGAAAGCCTCGCCCTGCCGGTCACGCCTTTGCGCACAGCGACCGAGTGGTCGGAAACCGGCCAGCTTGTCCGTTTCAATATCGGATTGGAGGACCTTGACAATCTGAAAGCAGACGTCGTCAACGCCCTCCCCCTGCTTGATCAGTAAGGATTTGAGAATGCTCAACAAGATCGACCATTTTGCCATCGGCGCAGACACTCTGGCCGAAGGCGTTGCGGCCATGAAGGACGCGCTGGGTGTCGAAGTGCCTCAAGGCTCAAAACACGATGCGATGAGCACGCATAACTGCGTCATGCAGGCGGGGAACGAGAGCTTCTTTGAACTGATCGCAATCGACCCCGATGCCCCGGATCCGGGCCGGGTGCGCTGGTTCACTCTGGATGATCCCGCCACGCAAGACCGGCTGAATGCGCGCCCACGGGCGCTGTGCTGGGTGGTGAACACCGATGATCTGGATGCTGTTATCGCCGCCAGCCCGGTTGATCTGGGTGAAGTTGTCCATTTCCAGCGCGGTGACCGGACCTGGCGTCTGACCGTGCCAAAAGACGGACATCTGCCGGAGAACGGCCTGCTTCCGGCATTCATCGAATGGTCCCCCGGTCCGCACCCGTCAACGGGTCAGCAGAACCTGGGCGTGACGCTTGCAAAGGTGCAGGTACAGACGCCGGATGCCGCGCGTTTGAAGGACATTTTTGAAACACTTCAAATCTCGCATTTGGCCGAGATTTCCGAAGGCCCCACCGCGCTTTCCTTTGTTCTGCAAAGCCCAAACGGAACGGTAACGCTCGACTAAACAAGAGGTGCTCTATGACGATCCCATCGGTCAATCTGTCGCAAAAACCGGAAGTTACCGGTTTCTTTGATCCGGGGTCCAACACGATCACCTATGTCGTGCGCGACCCTGACTCGACGGCCTGTGCCATTGTCGATCCGGTGATGGAGTTTGACCTTGCGGCCGGTCGCCTAACCTTTGAAAGCGCCGATCAGGTCATTGCTTACATTCGCGAGAACGATCTGACCCTTGAATGGATCATCGAAACACACGTCCATGCCGACCACCTGTCAGCCGCGCCTTACCTGCAGCAGGGGTTGGGCGGCGAGATCGGCATAGGCGAGCATGTACAGACCGTTCAGGACACGTTTGGCAAGATCTTCAACGAAGGGACAGAGTTTAAGCGCGACGGCTCGCAATTTGATGCGCTTTTTGCGGATGGCGGGGCGTATCAGCTGGGCGGTATGTCCTGCTTTGCGCTGCACACACCGGGTCACACACCGGCCTGCATGGTCCATGTAATCGGTAACGCCGTTTTTGTCGGAGACACATTATTCATGCCGGACGGAGGGTCAGCGCGCGCCGATTTCCCCGGCGGCGATGCCGGGCAGCTTTACGACTCGATCCAGCGGGTTCTTTCGCTGCCCGACGAGATGCGGCTTTTCATCTGCCATGATTACGGCCCCGGAGGGCGCGCGATTGCGTGGGAAACCACCATTGGCGAGCAGAAGGCCAAGAACATCCATGTTGGCGGCGGCAAATCGCGGGAAGAATTCATCAAGTTCCGCACGGAACGCGACGCGCAGCTGGCCGTTCCAAAACTCATCCTGCCCTCGCTTCAGGTGAACATGCGGGCCGGTGAGGTGCCCGAGGACAAAGATGGGAACATGATGCTCAAGACACCTATCAATAAATTATAAGCAACTGAACATGCAAAGAACAAACCGCCCATCTGTTTCAAGATGGGCGGTTTTGCAGACGCGGTGAAGGAAGACGGGGAGATTACCGCTCTGCAACTTTCATGCGCCGCTTGAGGTATTCTCCGTATTGGCCAAGGCCGAACAGGAACACCCAGTAGATCGCGGCGACAAAGGCCAATACCTCGATATAATAAGGCGCCCATTCGCCCGTTCCGAAGGCCGCATTGGCCGAGGCGAGCACATCAAAGAACCCGATGATGATCACGATCGCAGTTTCCTTGAAGGTCACAACAACGTTGTTGACCGTTGCCGGCAGCGCGTGACGGAACACCTGCGGCAGAACAATGCGCCCCAAAATCTGCCAATATGTCAGACCCAGCGCCTTGCCCGCTTCGAACTGACCCTTGGGGATGGCCTGAAACCCACCGCGTAACACTTCCGCCTGATAGCAGGCGAAGAACAGGCCAAACGCAATAATCACGCGCCAGATTTTATCCCCTTCCAGCCAACTTGGCAGCAGGATCGGGATGACTACCGCGGCTGTGAAAAGTGTCGTCAGCAGCGGCAGAGAGCGGATAATGTCGATCACCAACGAGGCAAAGCCGCGCACAACGGGCATCTCGGACCTGCGCATCAGCGCAAGGCCCAGCCCCATTGGCATCCCGATCAGAACAACACTTGAGAACAGAAACAGCGTCAGCGCCAGACCGCCCCATTGATCCGTGGTGACCTGCGGCAAGCCCAGCAGACTGCCCTCCATCAGCAGGTAGTAGATGGCGAAACCCACTATCCAAATGGTCGACAGGCGCTTGGCCGTCCAGGTCCAGGGAAAGCACGAGATAATAACCGTGCCAACAATCGACAAACAAGCTAACGCTGAACGCCAGTGTTCATCATACGGATAAAGACCAAACAGGATCAGCCGATGCCGGGCGTCGATAACCGACCAGCACGCACCGCCATGGCCGCATTCTTCGACATTGTCTGCGCTCCACACCGCGTGGAAGACCCCCCAGCTGAGCGCTTGCCAGACCAACCAAGCGAGGCCCGCAAATACAACAACTGTTATGACCGAATCCGTCGGCGTGGCGAACGAACGGCGGCGGATTTTCTCCCAGTCGAAATTATTGGTAACTACCGCGTCAGCCATATCAATGCGCCTTCAGTTTGAGGCTTTCGTTCAGCCAGTTGATGAACTGAGCAATCGAGAAATTGACCAGCAGGAACGCGCCCATGAGGATAGCAATCAGTTCCAGTGTCTGCCCGGACTGCGTGATTGAGGTAGAGACGATGTAGAACAGGTCAGAGAACCCGATGGCGACACCGATGGTTGTGGCTTTCATGATGAAAATCCACTGGTTTCCAAGCGGCGGTATAATCGTCCGCAGCGCCATGGGCATCTTGATCCGCGCCCAGATCGCACGCTGGGTTAGCCCCAGCGCCTCACCGGCCTCAATTAGCCCCTTGGGCACTTCGGCAAGGCCACCACGTACAACCTCAGCGATATAGGCAGAGCCATATAGCGTAATGGCGATGATCATCACCAGTAGTTCGGGTGAAATCGTCAAACCGCCCTCAAACCGCAGGCCCTTGAGCGCGGGCCAGGAGATTGCCCCCTCACCCGCCGGAACTGTCAGGCCGGTTGCGATAAGAACCATGAAAAAGCCAAGACCGATCAGCGCCAGCGCAATTTTGGCAAGGCTGATCTTCATCCTCGACAGAAAAAATGCCGCCGCGATCAGGACCAATACCATGACAAGAACGACGGTCAGAGACACGTTCAGCAGCGGGATCATCAATCCGCGGTTTGACAGGAAAATCGCTTCGCCCAGATTCATCGCCTGCCTTGGTCCCGGCAGGTGGATCACAACGGCGTACCAAAAGATGCCCTGCAGGATCAGCGGAATGTTCCGGAAGGTTTGGATATAGACTGTCGCAGCGGTTTTCAGCGCCGGGTTCCGCGCGTCGCGAAACGTCCCGATGAGAAACCCAAAGACAGTGGAAAGCACAATCGTCAGAAAGCCTAAGAAAACAGTGTTCAGGAACCCGATCGTCAGGGTCCGAGCATAGCTGTCATTGATATCCCGGTCTATCAGCGAAAACGAATAGGACCAACCGGTAGACCGCTCGAGGAACCCAAAACCACTTGCCAGCCCCAAAGCATTCAGATTGATCTTGGCACTTTGGATGGCGCTGATGACGACCAGCGCAGAAAACACGATCAGTGCGCTTTGGATGATCAATTTGCGCCTGTTGGCGCGCGCCTTCAGTTCGGATGCGTCCATGGCTTTTAATCTTCTGATTTTGGGGGGGGAATGCGGGGCCGCAATACCACGCGGCCCCGTGTCTAAGTTACCTCTTAGTCAAGCTGTGGAGCATACAGAACACCGCCGTGGCTCCAGAGATTGTTCAGACCGCGTTCCAGCCTATACGGGCTGTTGTCACCAAGGTTTCGGTGGTAAATCTCACCATAGTTACCGACGGCTGCGATCATCTCTTTCGCCCATGTGTCACGGATGCCTAGACGCTCACCCATGCCCGGCTCCGCACCCAGCAGACGCGCAATTTTGGGGTTCGGCGGGTTTAATGCCATTTCTTCGACATTCTCCGATGTAATGCCTTCTTCTTCGGCAATCAGCAGAGCGGCCAGCATCCAGTTGGTAAAGTCGACAAAGTCCTCGTCGCCCTGACGCATCGCGGCTGAGATCGGTTCATTCGAAAGTTGATCGTTTAAGATCACGTGCGCATCTGGATTTTCAATCTCGGTGGCGCGCAGAACGGCCAGGAACGGGCCCCAGGCGACGAAGCTATCGCATCTGTTGGCCAGATAAGCCGCGCGTAGTTCCGATGCTTTTTCGTAGCTCACCATCGTGTGCTCTACTCCAAGGCTCTCAAGGTAGTTAGCAGCGATGCGCTCAATAGTCGTACCCGCCTCAACACAAATCGTACCGCCTTCCAAGTCTTTGGCTTCGGTGATGCCCAAATTTCCATGCGCCATGAATTGCGCACCGCCAAAGAAGTATGGGATCGAGAATTGCAGCCCAAGTTCAGTGTCGCGCCCCATAGTCCAGCCGGTTGCCTTTATAATGATATCAACATCACCCGATTGCAGCGCAGGGAAACGCTGAGCCCAACTCAAAGGAACAATCTGCGCCTTGCCAGGATCACCCAGCAGCGCGGTGGTCATCGCTCGGCAAAGGTCAATGTCCAAGCCTTTCCACTCATTTTTGTCATTCACTTCGACAAAACCAAAATATGAGCCGTTGTGACCTGAGCAAAGCATTTTGCCACGCTCCTGGATTGCTTTGATGGTCGGGCTTTCCGCAAGTGCCAAACTTGGGAAAGCGAACCCCGCGGCAACAGCTAAACTTGCCACTACACCTTTGACATGCATTTTTCTTCACTCCACTGTTGTTCTGTATTTCAGCACATACGTATTGATATAGAGAATGTACAACTTGTCGCAACGAGTCAACAGTCTCGACTGTGGAACCCTCCATTGGGGTCAGAGAGCAGACAATTCTCGCTCAAATTCTGTGCATTTGGTTGGTATTCATTTCTTAGCTTGCTTCGAGTTACTGCAAGAAAAGCCAATCACGCTCGAAAAACAGCAAGTACTTCAGAATCCAGAATACTTCGCTAAAATAACGAGTTGAAGGACAGACAATTGAGGCAATTGCAAATCCAAACCCAATTTCACCGTTGTTTCGGCGCATAACCGGAGTACGGATACCCAAACACGATGCGTTCAGGTTCACCAAATGAACGCCAAGGCGGTTGAGTTCAATACAAGCTAAGACCGATGCTGATCTTACCCAAATTCATCGTTAGCTCGACAGACGACGGTGGAGCGAAATTACAGTTATTGCTCAACATAAATTGGCGGTCGACTTAAGTGGGGGCCTTTATCGAGCTCAGCTTTGTGAAGGTGCACCCCCCTTTATGCGCCGTTCTCGGTTCGCAAAAAACGCGCTGAGAAGCATTCAACTTTTCAGTCCAAGTCCCAATAGGTCAATGTTTCAGCAGAGGAGGCTCTAGAACTGATCGGCATTAAGACAGCAGCATCTGAACTCTGGAATCGAGGTCTTGTTGCATGCGTTCGCCACTCCAACCAGCGCGCCCTCGGAACATGTAGCCTTGCCTCAGGTCATAAAGAAGCGCGGCCCGTTCACGAGACGGAAAATCTGCGGGCAAGGTCCCCTTTTCGATCTCCCGGTCGAACCGAGCGGCAAGGCGTTTCTCGGTATCTTCAATAGCCGCCTCAATGCGTTCGGCCACGCCTTCGACCTGCCCGACCGTCGTGACCACGCTTGAGGCCAAAAAGCACCCTTTCGCGCCGCTTTCATGCTCAGTGGCATAGTGCACCACTTCGGACAGAAACCCCTTGATGGCTTTAGTAATATCTTCCTCGGTCTCGAAGGCCACCACGGGGGCGCAGCCATCCACGTCGGCGTAGAGGTCGATGGTTTTGAGATACAGCTCTCGCTTATCACCAAAGGCCGCATAAAGGCTTGGCCCAGTGATCCCCATCGCCTGCGTCAGATCACGCAGAGACGCCCCGTCATAACCCTTGGTCCAGAAGACCGACATCGCCTGCATAAGGGCTTCGTCATAGTCGAAGTTTCTCGGTCGACCCATTTTTTTTGTAACGGTCAATATATAATTCCTTGACTCTCGCGTTGCTGCGATAATTATGTATCAATCAATATATAACAAGAAAGGCTCCTCATGACCAGCCCTAAACCTGCCGTCGGAAAGGCATTTCCGACGATCAATATACCTGTGCTTGGCGGTAACACTCGAAGCCTGTCCGCACCCCGGGACGGGTACGACTGGATGTTGACCGTCGTCTATCGCGGCAAACACTGCCCGCTTTGCACGATCTACTTGAGAGAATTGAACAGCGCGCTCCCTGACCTGAACGATTTAGGTGTCGATGTGCTGGTGGTCTCAGCCGATAGCGCAGAGCGTGCCACGGCACAAATGCAAGATGTCTCACCGGTATTCGATGTTGGCTATGGCCTGAGCGTTGCGCAGATGCAGGCGCTGGGTCTGTACATCTCTGGCCCGCGCAACGGTATGGATGTCGAGGGGCCATTTGCCGAGCCCGGTCTGTTCGTCATCAACGGTCAAGGCGTATTGCAAATCGTCGACATCTCGAACGTCCCCTTTGCCCGACCCAGCCTGACCAGCCTTGTGATGGGTATCCGATTCCTGCGGGGGTTGTCGGGCGACTTCCCAGTCAACGGCAGCCACGCCTGAAGGAGAACTGAAATGGCAGACAGAACAGAAACAGGCGTGCGCGCCGCGGTTGAGGACCTGATGAATGTCGCGATCCACGGCGATACCAGCGGTCTGGACCGCATCTATCACCAAGACATGCAAATCCTGATGCTGGACATCAGCGGCGAATTGGCACGTTTTGACAAACCCAGCTTCATGGCTCTGATGGCCAGCTCGGTCAAAGACACAAACCCGGATGATCACAAATGGGCCCGGTTCAACGCTGTTGAAGCCAATGGAGACCAAGGACATGTCCTGATCACCCGACGCGTGCCAATCGGCGATGCACGCAAAGCGCTTGAGCTCAGCATCGATCTGATTTTCGAAGACGACCGCTGGCAGGTCACGCGAGAGGTGATCTTCGCGCGCCCTGACCCAGATCCGATTTCCTGACACCTCCCCATCAAAAAAAAGGAACGCATTATGCGTATGATGACCCCCATTATGGCTGTCCTGCTATCGACCGGTGTCGTCGTTGCAGATGACACAGCCTCCAGCCTGAGCGCTGTTAACGACCAGTTCAACGCCTTCGCCGCCAATCACGACGCGCCTGGCCTGGTGTCGCTCTATTCCGAAGACACGCTTTGGATCGAACAGGGCAAACCTGTTCGTCAGGGTTTGGAAGGTCCTCGTGAGTTGTTCGAATTCGTCACCGCCAATAAAGGCGACGTCACCCACACGATTGACCACGTTTACGTCTCGGACGACGAGACCTTGGCGGTGATGATCGGGTTCGTTGAGGCAAAAATCGAAGCCGTCGGTATGGATGCAACAGGCACCTACCTGTTTGTCTTACGTCCGGAAGACGATGGTTGGGAAATCATTACCGACATGTGGCATCAGCATGCTCCTGAGGACAACTGAGACCTGAGGCGCGAGCCATTCGCTTGATCAGGGAGGCACCTGCGTGGGTGCCTCCCAACAATTTCAATAGCGACTGGACAAATCAGCGCTGGACGTTGCCGGAATCCAGAACGGCGATGGCATCGACCTCGAACAACATTCCGTCGAGGGCAAGCCTTGGTACCGGCACTAACGTTTGCGTCGGCAGATGGCCTCCGAAGACCAACTTGAGTTGACGTGTTAACGCCGCCAATTTCGTCTGATCGTGATCAACAACGTAGGTAGTGAGTTTGACCACTTGCTCGGGACCCGCCCCGGCAGCCGCAAGCGCTATGGCAAGGTTCTGGTAGGCTTGGGCGACCTGCATCTCGAAATCAGGTGCGAGGTTGCCTTTTTGGTTCTCACCGCCTTGACCCGCAATGAAAACAAGACCGTTTGAAGTCATCGCGTGACTGTATCCGTTTGGCACAGGATCATAGAGCGACGACGGATTGATGGTTTGAATTTCACCGGCCAAACCCGGGTTGGTTGAAAATGTGAACATCGTAATGGCTCCAATGGCTTGGATAACGTTTCGCATAACTATTCTCCGATTATGCGGATCATTGGATATGAACCACGTCGAGATGGGTGAGTTTGTCTGGGTTTCGGACGATGTAGATTTCTTGAACCTTCTCCTCGTCGTCGAACGCAAAAGAGAGCGCCGCCGTTGTCGTTTTCCCGAGTTTTATCAAGGCACCGTGCATGCCGTTTAGATTGACAAGCACCCATTCGTGATCGACCCAGTATCGGTGCAGGTTAGAGGAGACGAAATTGCAGAGTGGCGTAGCGCCTTCAATCGCTTCGAGGATTGCCGGCACCTTGCCGCCGCCATCTGCGCTCAGACGAGCATCTGCGGCCAGCATCTGGGAAAGTTTGTCGATCCGACCTTCCGTAACGGCCGCCTTGAACGCCGTCAGGAAAGCCATCTGTCGCTCTGGGGATGCCTTGTGGCGAGTAACCGCTCGGCCGACGTTTCCACGCGCCCGAGATACCAGCTTTCTGCTGCTAACTTCAGAGGTTTCTAGTGTTTCCGCGACGGCGGCATGAGACATTTCGAAAATGTCGTGAAGCAGGAAAGCCGCACGCTCCTTCGGGGTTAACCGTTCAAGCATGATCAGAAAAGCCATCGAGAGACTGGATGTTAACTCCGCTTCCTTCTCTGCATCATTCTCGCTGGAAATCTGAATCGGTTCCGGCAGCCAGGCCCCCACGTAGTTCATGCGTGCCCGGTCGCCCGAGCGTCGCATGTCGAGGCAGCGCCGAGTGCAAGCGGTGACAAGCCAACCACTTGGATTCTCAATCGCCGCACGGTTCGTGCCCGCCCATTTGAGAAACGTGTCTTGCACCGCATCCTGAGCATCGCTTAGAGACCCCAGAATTCTGTAAGCGAGGCCCGACAGTCTTGGACGCATGCTTTCGAAAGCATCAAGTTCCGACTTTGTGAGTTCAGTGCTTTGATACATTTATCCGGTTCCACAGATTGATCATGGCGATTTCGGCAGTCAGCGCTCCGATCTCAGCGTCGGAAAAATGCCTGCTCAAACGTGCGCGCATGGCCGCAAGGTCTGATTTCAAGTGCAGGCTTGTCAAAGCCTCTGTCCATTCCAGCGCCGCTTTCTCTGCGTCGGTGAAATCACTCACCTGGTCCCAGGCAATTACCCTGTCCAGACGTTCGCTGGTCTCGCCGTTTTGCCGAGCCTCTTTCGTGTGCATTTTGATGCAGAAACCGCAGCGATTAATCTGAGATGCCCGAAGTTGAACGAGGTGGCGGACTTTCAGATCAAGGCCATGGTTGTCGAGCACCTGATGCACGCTGGCCATCGTCTGGAGTACGTCGGGGATCGTCTGTTCATATTGAGTCGTAGTTGAAGTACTCATCGTCACTTTCCTTTGTTTGACTATCCTATGCACTAGTGACGATTGTCGGTCGGCTTTTGTGACGCGCCCATCAGTGAATTTTCTTAGGGCTTTGTTCTAAAATGATTTTTTGCGTACAACTCGCTTGTAGTAATAAAGCGTAAATCTTTCTGTCATCGTGCCGACCCGAATTTTGCGCTTTCATTTCTGCCGGTTGGGCATGCGCATGAATCGGGTCGAAGAACAGTTCGTCGCCACCTTAGTGGAGTGTCATGCAATTAAGGAAAGGCATGGCAATGAAACTCGAAAACAAAACCATCATCATCACTGGTGCCAGCAGCGGGATCGGCGCTGCTGCAGCTTTTCTCTTTGCCAAGAGCGGAGCAAACGTTGTTCTGGGCGCGCGTCGTAAAGCTCAACTGGATGAGATTGTTGGGCAAATAAGGCAAGGCAACGGCAACGCTGTTTCGCTTGCGGGCGATGTCACGAACGAGGCTTACGCTTGTGCGCTCGTTGAATTGTCGGAAAAGAGTTTTGGTGGCTTAGACGGAGCATTCAACAACGCCGGCACCACTGGCGACATGGAGTCTATTCCAGATATGGGAAGTGACAACTGGCACAAAGTGATAGCTGTTAACCTGAACAGTGGTTTTTTTGCTGCAAAGTTTCAGGTTCCAGCGCTGCGCAAGAGAGGTGGTGGTTCTATTGTGTTTACGTCGTCATTTGTCGGGCACACTATTGGTCTTCCGGGAATGGGAGCCTACGCTGCTGCGAAGGCAGGCTTGATCGGCATGACACAAGTCCTGGCAGCTGAACATGGCTCCGAGGGCATCAGAGTCAATGCACTTCTTCCCGGTGGAACGATGACCCCTATGGCAGGTGAAGACGCCTCTTTCCATGAGGTTGTCAGGGGGCTTCATGCGCTCAAGCGCATGGCTGAACCCTCCGAAGTCGCCGCAGCAGCTCAGTTTCTTCTGTCGGACGGCGCCTCATTTGTTACCGGAAGTGCGATGCTTGTCGATGGGGGCAACTCCATCAGCAAGTTCTGAAGGCAAAGAGCAGACATTGGTTCGAGTTGAATCGATGTCTGATCAGTTCCAAGAGCCGACGTTCTGCAAAATCCGCACAATGACCGCTTGGCGGAAAAAGCTGCCGATAAGTCAGCTTGTTGGGAAGTGTGATGACGGCATATTCCAGACATTCGTTCATACGACGCCGTATGTCCGCTTACATTACCTTTCGAAACTTCCTGGCCACCTGCGCGGCGGTGCCCTCGTCAAACCGTGGTCCGGCGATCAAGCAGAAAGTCAACTGCAATGTGGAACTGGGTTCAGTCGATTGTGCCCGGGAGAACCCTTCGGCAACAGAAGCTGGAAGAAACGCTCGGCAGAACTCTACTTCAACCGCATCCCGTAAGGACGCAACGGTAGCAGCTTCAAGAACCAGCTCATGAGCATAGCGCCCATCCCTCAGATCGCGCAGCGCACCGTCTCTCAGGACGCAGTCAGTGGTTAGCAGACCGCAGCGAGCTTTTCCGTTTTCACTCTTCGAAGACCCAAACCATGTGATTTCTTCGGACCAGAGCTCATGGCCTTCTTCACTATCAGGTTCTCGAGCCACAATGGCCATGTCCAGAACCCCAGAGGCGACTTTCGGCCGAAGTGATCTGCTTGGCTCAAGAACGATGCTCGGGGACACTCTTGGGAATTCGCGCTGAAAGATCGGCAACAGCTTTTGTAGCAAGGTTGGCGCATAATCGGTCGGCGCACCGAACTTGAGAGGCCCAGCCAATTCATCCTGCCGCAACTCCCCAAGCAGCTCATAGTTGAGCGACATCAGTCTCAGCCCCTTTGCCCTGAGCACCTCTCCGGCTGAAGTTAGTGAGATGCCTTGATTGCTGCGCTCCAGCACACGTTTTCCAAGAATTTCTTCGAGGCGTTTGATCTGCTGACTGATGGCCGCTGGGGTCTTGTTCAATTGTATGGCGGCAGGTTTGAAACCCTTTGCGTCGACCACAGTTAGAAATGTTTTGATGAGATCAAGATCAAGCGCAGGGGGCATGATTAAGTAAATCCGACATAAGATGTTAAAGTTGTTTCGTTTGCCTGATTTACTGAAATTAGCCACGCTTGGCGAGAAAAATCTGGAAGGAAGGGCATGCCTGAACAAATTGAACCTGTAGTAGATGTTTCGTCTCATGATCAACCTGGCCAAGCACTTGAACGTGCCGTCGAATTGGGGAGGCCAGGACAGAAGGTGATTTATGCTCGTGATTGGCGCCTTTTCAATCGATCGTTAGCTTCTGCTGCGTGGGCACTGTACGAGGGGGGTCTGGTTGATCTGGTGCAGAGACGTGTGCCGTCCGCGCGATACACGAAGTTCGAATACATTGCGATCAAGCGTTCAAGTGGCGCCTTGTGAAACAATTTTACTAATGCACTTATTAAGATTGTTTTGTTTGATTTAACCACAAATTCTGACGCTATATGGAATAGTCCCAAACTGCGAGGACCCTATGCTGGATCTACCCAACATCATTGACGAGAAGCGCGTGCGCGCCTATCGCCTGAACCGAACACGCGAGTTGCTGGCCCAGTTCAAGATGGATGCGGCGGTACTGTTCGATCCTCTCAACCTGCGCTACGCCACCGGTTGCCGCAACATGCAGGTCTGGACCTCGCATCACATGTCCCGATACGTTTTTGTGCCGATCGAGGGACCTGTGGTTCTGTTCGATTATGGTGGTGCCAAGCACCTGTCCGACGATCTGGAGACAATCCAGGAAACCCGCCCCGCGAAAAGCTGGGACTATTTCGGATCAGGGCATCGCGCCGAAGAACACGCCAACAATTGGGCAGACGAGATTGTCGACCTGCTGCATCGCACCTGTGGGCGCGGGGCGACGCTGGGTATCGACCGGGCTGACCTTTTGCCAATGCTAGCGTTGCAGCATCGCGGCATTAAGATGAAGGATGCCAAGGGTCCGATGGAAATGGCACGGTCCATCAAGTCGATGGACGAGGTTGCGATCATCAAGAACTCGATGCAGGTCTGCACAGAAGCGATCGCCTACATGCGCAGCTTTGCCGAACCCGGCGTGACCGAGAACTTTCTTCTGGCCAAAATGAACGAATACAATATGTGCCACGGGGGCGAGTATCAGGAAACCCGGTTGCTGGCGTCGGGTCACCACACCAATCCGTGGTTCACAGAATCCACCGACAAGAAGATCGAAAACGGTGAGATGCTGGTGTTCGACAGCGATCTGATCGGGCCGGATGGCGTCTTTGCCGACCAGACCCGCGCCTTTGTCATTGGAGGCCGCAAACCGACTGACGAACAGCGCGTGCTTTATGCGCATGCCTATGAGCAGATGGAGCACAACATGGCGTTGCTGCGTCCCGGCATGACCTTTGAAGAGTTCGGCGAGCTGAGCTGGAAGATGCACGACATCTATGTACCCAACCGCTATGCCGAAATGATCCACGGCATTGGCTTCGGCGTGGAGTACCCGGTAATCTATTACCCTGAAGACCACGAGACCTGGCAATATTCGGGCACCTTCCAGGAGGGTATGTGCGTCTGTGTCGAAAGCTATATCGGCCCGGTGGGCGGGGACGAGGGCGTGAAGCTGGAACAACCAGTACTGATCACCAAGAACGGCCCCGTGCCCCTGACAGATTGCCCGTTCGAGGACGACTACCTGTGAGCAGCTATGATTACGTTATTGTCGGCGCAGGCACGGCGGGCTGTGTGCTGGCGCATCGGCTTACCGAAGGCGGCACTTATTCGGTGCTGCTGTTGGAACATGGGGGCGATGATCGCAATTGGATTCTGCAAATGCCTGCCGGGCTACGATCAGCCTTCAAGCCGACCAGCAAATACAATTACTGGTTCAAGACTACGCCGCAAAAGCATCTAAACAACCGCGAGATCGACCAGCCCCGAGGCAAGGCGCTTGGCGGGTCGTCCGCGATAAATGGCATGACTTTCCTGCGTGGTAACCCGCGGGATTATGACGATTGGGCCGAGATCGAGGGGTGCGACGGTTGGTCCTTTGCCGACTGTCTGCCCTATTTCAAGAAATCCGAGCGCCGAGACGGGTCGGCCAACGATTACCGTAACAATGCTGGCATGGTCGGGGTCAAAGCGCAGCCCATGGAGGATCTGAATCCGCTGAACGCTGCCTTTCTTGAGGCTGGGCAGCAGGCAGGTCATGCGCTTACCAAAGATGTGAATGGCTATTCCCAGGAAGGTGTCAGCCGGTTTGAAATGTCCGTCGAACGGGGATATCGCAGCACCTCGGCCCGCGCCTATCTGCATTCGCAGGCCAAGCGCGAAAACCTGACGGTCACAACCGGCGCCAAGGTGCTGAGGGTGGTGGTAGAAAAAGGCCGCGCGGTAGGGGTGGAGTTCTCAAAGGGGCGAAAGAACCAGACCGTGCGCGCCAATAGAGAGGTCATCCTTTCTGCTGGTGCCTTTGGCACGCCGCAAATCCTGATGCTGTCCGGCATAGGCCCCGAGGCGCATCTGCGCGACCGCAATGTGCCCGTTGTCTTCAACGCGCCGATGGTGGGCGAGAACCTGCATGACCACCTTGAAGCCCATGTACAGGTCGAAACCGACAAACCCGTTTCGCTGAACAAATATCTCAAACCGCATCTTATGCTTTGGGCCGGTATCCAATGGTTTGGCTGGAAAGGCGGCGTGGCAGCGGTGAACCAATGCCATGTTGGGGCCTTTTTGCGCTCCACACCTGAAACGACACACCCAGATATCCAGTTCCACTTCTTCCCGATCCTGTTCGGGCCGAACTGGATTCCAGATCCGGCCAAGAACGGTTATCGCCTTGGTGCTGGCCCCATGCGGCCAGAAAGCCGGGGCACTGTTCGATTGGCGACAAAAAACCCCAATGACGCTCCGCTGATTGACCCCAACTATCTGGCGACGGGCCACGACTGGTTCGTCATGCGCAAAGGTCTGAAACTGGGCCGCGAAGTGTTGGCACAGGACGCGTTCAAAGACTTCCATCTGCGCGAGGATCTGCCGGGTAACCACGTCAAGACCGATGCAGACTGGGATGAGTTCATCCGGGAGGATGCGTCGTCCGCCTATCACCCTTGTGGCACTGCGCGGATGGGACCCGATGGCGACCCGCGCGCCGTGGTTGACCTTGAGCTCAAGTTCCGCGGTATCGATGGGCTGCGCATCGTTGATGCCTCTGTCATCCCGGCCGTGCCAAGCGCCAATATCAACGCTGCCACGTTCATGATCGCTGAAAAAGCGGCTGACATGATCCTTGGCCGACAACCTTTGCCCCCCGAAACGGTGCCCTATCACCGCGCCGTCTGACTGGAGACCGAACATGACACGACTGACCGAGCGTCTGCTGGATTCAACCCATTTCAAACGCCGAAAGGCGACCGAAGACACCAAGCGCAAGATTGATGGCTGGGAGATCTGGGAATGCGCCGATCCGGCCTTCAGCTATGACTATGATCGGACAGTAACCATGTATGTGCACAAAGGTGCCGCTGTCCTAACCTTCGCGGATGGTGAAGCGGTTGATATTCAGGCAGGCGATACCTTGACGGTTCAGGCCGGGGCAAGTGCCTCATGGGTGATTTCAGAACCTATCTGCAACAGCTACTTGTATCACGACACCTTCATGTCCGCCACGAAGCGGGCCGAGCAGGTTCGTTGGCAGGATCGCTAAGTGACATCGCCCATCAAAATCACCGGCTTCATCCACGGCCTGACTCCGGCGCAGATCCCCCCGGAGGTGCTTCATATGGCCCGCCGTTGTCTGGTCGACACGCTGGCGATCTGGGCCGCTGGGACGATAACCGAGGCCAGCCGGATCGCACGGAACCACGCAGCCAAACGTTATCCCGGCACATTGCCGATGCCCTTCGACGGTCGCCCGGTGAACCCTGTGGGCTATGCCTTTTCCGGGGCGGCGACGGTGGATGCGCTGGATGCCCATGACGGCCACCAGCTTTGCAAAGGGCATGCAAGCGTTGCACTGGTCCCCGCGCTTTTTGCCGAATTGAGCAATGCCACGTGCACCATGGACGAGTTGCTTTGCCATCTCGTCGTGGGTCAGGAAATCGCAATTCGTGCCGGTCTTTCCCTGCACGCAACTGCGCCTGACTATCACTCATCCGGGGCCTGGAACGCGCTCGGCTGCGCCGCCATTGCCAGCCGTCTGCGGAGGCTGTCCCAAGAGCAGACCCGGCAGGCACTGGGTATTGCCGAATACTATGGTCCCCGTGCTCCAATGATGCGCTGTATTGAGCACCCTACCATGGTCAAGGATAGCAGTTCCTGGGGGGCTCTGACCGGCCTTTCCGCCGCAGATCTGGCCGAAGACGGGTTTACAGGGGCACCTGCCATGACTGTTGAGGCTGCCGAAGTCGACGCCACCTGGAGCGACCTCGGCGTAAACTGGCGGATCCTTGAAAGCAATTTCAAAGCTTACCCGGTTTGCCGATGGGCACATCCGCCGGTCGAGGCGATCCTATCCGTCCTGCGCGAACATGACATTCCACGAGACGAGATCACAAAGATCACGGTGCCAACCTTCCATGAAGCAACAAAACTGGCGACACGTCGCCCCGAAGACAGCGATGCTGCTCAGTACAGCCTGCCGCTTGCGGTGGCGCTTGCTCTACGATTTGGCACGATCCAACCTGATCACTTGTTGCCGGACCACTATGATCAACCGGAAATCTGGCGTCTCGTCGACATGGTGATCTTGGAAGAGGACGACAGATGCAATTCAGCCTTTCCGGCCGAGCGCTATGCACGTGTGACACTGACGTTAAAAGACGGCAGCCGACTGGGTTCCGACTTCAAGGCCGCACGGGGGAACCATGACGCACCTCTCTCCGATCAGGAACTTATCGAAAAACTGGATAATTATGCCGAGCCTGTCCTTGATGTAGAAGCACGCAAAAACATTTCAAATATTCTGTCCAATCCCGGCGAAGCCACTTCACCATCTAACCTGATGGAGCTGCTGCAGCGGTCGCAATTAGGCGAGCCCGGCGAATGAAGTTCGTTTTGGATGGTAGCAACGGACAAATGGTTGATGGGGAGTAGTCATATGGAGAAGCAGATTTTGGAAGAACTTGCCGGGACCATCCGCGAGGCTGCCGCGTCTCCAGACCGCACCGCGGCCATTCGTACAGTGCTGCAAGACAGCCAGTCGAGCAATGAAGATCTGGCTGATGCCATCGCCAAATTGGACGAAGACGAGGTGATGGTGTTCGAGGATGAAACCTGTTCGATCTGGACGTGTCGCTACAATTCGGATGTGGTTTTCGCCCCTCACGAACATTGCATGGGGGTGCACATCGCCGTTTATCGTGGCGCCGAGATCGAGGTGCTGTACAAGCGCGAACCCGGCAAAATGCGCCATGGCGGCAACAGATTTGTCAGGGCGGGTGACGTCGTGCGCCTTGGTCCTGATGCGATCCACGCGATCACGGCAGACGATGAGCAAAGCCTGGCCATCCATGTTTACGAGGGCCCATTGACGCAGGTCCAACGCTCTCTTTTTGAATGGACCACCGGTGAGGAGGTGGAGTTCACCATGGAGAATTTCCATGCCATGGCCCGTCGTAAGGTGGATATGACAGAGTTCAACTAAATCTGGTAAACAGAAGTGGCACGATGAAGATTACCTTGGTCGACGTCCTTCCCTTGATGCCGGAGACCCGCGTGTGAATGCGCAATCCGTTTGTCCGCCGCATTCACAGCGATGAAGACATATTTGGTGATGGTGAAACCGGTATCGGCCATGTGTTCAGTCTCAGAGCATTTAGTCGTTGATTTACTTTGAACAGCAACTCTGCATTGCGGACGTTGGCGACAAGCACGGCGAATGACCGCTCCTCGCCCTTTTGGGCCCAATGGCCAAGGTTTCGCTGGGCGGTTCAGGGCCGACTATCGGCCTCGAACTTTGATTTCTGTTCTACCGTCGCCTAACCCTCTCGCGGTTACGCTCCCGACGTTCGATGTTGATCTGGTGATCGCGACCCAGCGCCCGGTAGAAGCCTAGTCCCTTGGACCAGTTCAGAAAATGGGCAAAGCTGTCGACCTGATCGTCTTTGCGCCCGCGTGGAAAGGACTGCAGCTCCCGCTTGAAAGTCCGCAGCCAGGGCGCGTCTACAGGCAGATACACCTTGCCCTCTTCGACAGGGCCGCAAGCGGACTGGAACCGGGTTTCCTTGTCTTTGTCGGGTTTAATGCGTTCGTATCGCCGACGGTCATCACGAAACAGCTCGTCCAATAGCGGTTTGCCTGAGGCAGCATCCTCGATCAGAACACGATCGGGATCCCAACGGCCGACAAGCTGCAGCGCCTTAGCTTTCAGGTCTGGGTAGTCCACCTGCCCACGCCAGACGTCGACAAGGTACCACGCATTTTCGCGGAACCCCCATGTTGTACAGACCGAGAAGTCGGACCGGGGATCCGCAGACATGCCTGTATCCCAGCTTTGAACGACCAGTTGGAACCAGCGACGATCTTCGAGGATCTCATAGGTGCCAAACCACTCCCAGCGCAGGGGTGACCCGTCTGGAGCAATGGGGTTCTGCTGATACTGGCAATTGAACACGGCTGCGCCCATTTCACGACGCTTGGTATCCAGCGTGTTCTGGTCCAGGCGCGACGGGCACAGGAGATCACCCGGTTTGCGGTGCATGACCCTTCCATGCCCAAGAGGCACCGTCTCATGGTCTTCGGCGATGGCAGGCAGATTTAGGTGCCGATAGGTCCCGCGTTCCAGCAGGTAGCCCGGCGGGTCCATCTCGTGCAACCGCTGTGCAACCATAACCACACGCCCCTCAGCCGGGTTGTCAAAGCGCGATAGCAAGGTCCCCTCAATGAACTCCTGCGCCTTGATCAGTTCGGCCTCGGAGCCCGCATCTCCGGCTTTCAGCAGGTCATCGATGATGATGTAATCAGCGCCATGTCCAGTCACAGAACTGCCGATGGAGACAGCCTTTCGGCTGCCTCCCTTTGTGGTGCGGATTTCTTCTGAGGTGTTGCCCTTTTTAGCCAAGACAGTTTCAGGGAACATTTCCCGGTACCAGCGCGCAGACATGATCCGTCGACAATCTTCGGAATGCTTGCGCGCCAGATCCAGCCCGTAGCTGGCAACAATGATTTTGGCGCTGGGGTTATGCCCAAGAAGATAGGCAACATACGCAACAGCCACTGTTACGGATTTCAGGCACCGCGGCGGGATGTTGATGATCAATCGCTTGTTCTCGCCGACGCGAACGTTGTCCAACTCATGGCACATGGCACGCACATGCCAGGCCGGATCAAAGCTGCGGTCGGTCCCTGGGTGCAGCGTGTCAAACACGCGCCACACGAAGGGAAAGAAATTGTCCCGGCAAATCTCGCGCGCGGCTTGCCGGACCATTTTGGGATCAGGAGCTGACATCATCCACCTCCCCATCTTCAGGACCGCCGTCACTGTTCAGTTGGCTGGAAAAGAAATCCCGGAGGATATCATAATCAACTGTCTCCGGCCCATTCAAAGCAGCGCTAGCCTGTTCGCTTCCATCATCTGTCCCGCCGAACAGATCGGCGTCGACCTTGAGAAGCGCCATCAGCAATTTCGTGTCGCCCTTCAACGCGCCAGCCGTGAGCCGCTTGGCAATTGCCTCCGCCTTGGAAATCCGAGTTTCGTGGCTGCCTTCACGGACGGTGATTTTGGCTTCCAGCTCGCGTTTCAGACTGGCATTCACCCCTTTGGCACCTTTTGGTCGTCCATTCGGATTGCCAGAGCGGCCTTTTTTGAATTGGGTCGCTTTGGGCGGTTTACCGTAACCCACCTCGTAGTCTTTCGTATCGTCAGACATGACCCACCTCCTGAGCAGAAGTGGTGTCGCTGGCCGCAGAAAGCGCATCGAACGTCTGGCCTGTCACCGAATGCACGGCGCTCTCACCGGTCATCTCCTGCCAGCGGCGAATGGCGACATCGACATAGGCCGGGTCGAGCTCAATAAGCCGCGCCCGGCGCCCGGTTTTCTCAGCTGCCAGCAATGTCGCGCCGGACCCGCCAAAGGCGTCCAGCACAACATCGCCGCGATGACTCACATCCATGATGGCGTCTGCCACCAAAGCTGTCGGCTTCACCGTGGGATGATCAGCAAGATCCGCCTCGCGCCCTGACCCAAAGCTGTTCACACCGGCATAGTCCCAGACATTGGTCCGGTTGCGACCATGTTTTCCCAGTTCGACATTGTTGACATGCGGCGCACCGGGCTTCTTGAAGATGCAAACCAGCTCGTGCTTGGACCGGTAAAGACTGCCCATGCCTCCGTTGGTCTTATTCCAGACACAGAGATTGATGAGTTCCAATCCACCTGCCTTGCCCCCCGCAATCAACTCTTCAATATGACGCCAGTCCATGCAGATCATCGCAATACCCCCGTCAGTCAGACGGCCAAACACCCGGGTGATAACGTCTGCAAGAAAGCCGCGGAACTCGCTGTCCGACATTTCCCCCGACGCCATGGCAAACTCGCGATGATCGCCACCGGTGCCACAGCGGACATGCCCATTGACCGGCACGTTATAAGGAGGATCGGTGAAGACCATCTGCGGGGTCTCGCCATCCAGCAAGGTGTCGTAGCTCTGGGCTTGCATGGCATCCCCGCAGAAGATGAGATGATCTCCAAGAACCCAGAGGTCGCCCGGCTGAGTGATTAGGGGTGCCGCAGGGTCCGGCGTCTCAACAGTTTCTGCTTCAGTCTCCGTGGCCTCGTCTGCGCCGTCGATGATGATGTCAATCTCCGGCGTTTCGAACCCGGTGATACCCAGATCAAAATCCAGCTCGCCATCAAGGCTGAGATCCATCAGCTCGGCAAACTCAATCTGGAGGGCCGCTTCGTTCCAGTCCGACAATTCCGCCAGCTTGTTATCCGCAATGCGCAGAGCGCGCACTTCTGCGTCTGACAGGTGATCCGCGACAACAGTTGGAACGGACATCAATCTCAGAGCCTTGGCGGCTTCATAGCGGCCATGACCCGCGATGATTGTGCCCGAACCATCCAACAGGATCGGGGTGACAAAGCCAAACTGGGCCACCGACGCCTTCAGCTTGTCAATGTTCTTGGCCGCGTGCACGCGGTTGTTGTTGGCGTAGGGTTTGATCTTGCTGATCTGAGATTGGATGACTTTTTCTGCCATCCAGATCGGCGTGTTGGACGCCTTGGCGTCGCTCTGTGGTTTCTTAGCCGGCATAGCCGCCTCCTTTCATTTGACGCTCTTTAGCGTCGACAAGAAAGGATCGTGTTGGGAATTCGGAGAGAGCACGATTAACAACTCTCCGGACCAATCGATCCGGTTCGTTGCCCCTTCGAATGCTCTCTGCGGAAACCTGTGTTTCCAATGAGTGTTGCCTGCGGGAGCAGTTTCCCGCCCTGATAGTCCGGGCGATTGTGCTACATGTAGGCGCCATCAATACGAGACGCAACCCCAAAACCAAAAGTAACCAATTAAGATTGTTGACGAATAATCGAGGGTACGGCAGCAACACCCTACAATACACCCCCCTCCTGAGACTGCTCCAGAAAGCGCTGGACTATTACTGCAAACCACGCATCACTGGTCCTACGCCCGAGCCATTCGGGCGCTCCTCGGTACCGGGGCTCAGCATCTCGCTGACCCAAAAT
Organism: Ruegeria sp. C9; assembly: GCF_056537585.1. Lineage (NCBI taxonomy): Bacteria > Pseudomonadati > Pseudomonadota > Alphaproteobacteria > Rhodobacterales > Roseobacteraceae > Ruegeria > Ruegeria sp. C9. The sequence goes on along the minus strand of NZ_JBQFRU010000004.1, from coordinate 425,032 downwards.
CAGAGGAGACAGTACATGTCCAATTCCAAACAAACCAAGATTGAAAAGTTACAAGCTTTGTTGCGTCGCCCAAGTGGCGCCAGCCTGGAGGCGCTCTGCAAAGCAACAGGGTGGCAGCCCCATTCGGTTCGAGCCGCGTTGAGCGGCCTGCGAAAGAAAAGCGGCGTCACGATAGAACGACGCGCATCCGACAAACCACATGGGTCTTCCACATATCACCTGACGGTGGGAACAGGAGAAGAGTCATGACCACGACTAGCGATGTCGCCGATCTCGTCGCCATGGGTCGATCGGATCTGGTCACGATTTGGCAACAACTGTTTGATCAACCCGCCCCGGCCATGCTCAGCCAACCCTTCCTGCGCTGTTTTATCGCCTTTGAGATGCAGTCCCGCCGTCATGGCGGGCTACCCCGGCAGGTCAAAGCCTCGCTGGACAAGGGCGCTGAGAAGAAGCCCCGGCCTGCCTGTCCTACCCTAAAACCCGGCGGGCGCTTGCTGCGCGAGTGGAATGGCGTGACCCATATGGTCGATGTGACAGGGAACGGCTTCACTTGGAACGGTCGGTCCTATCGCTCGCTCTCCGCCATCGCCCGAGAGATTACCGGCGCGCATTGGTCAGGGCCGCGTTTCTTTGGGCTCACCAGCAAGGGGGCCAAATGAGCCCGCGCCGCAAAATCCGATGCGCCATATACACGCGCAAGTCCTCAGAAGATGGTCTGGATCAGGACTTTAATTCCCTGGACGTGCAATATGAGGCCTGCGCAGCCTATATCGCCAGCCAGCGAAATGAAGGCTGGACCTTATTGCCAGTCCGCTACGATGACGGTGGCCTTTCGGGCGGCACCCTAGAGCGCCCTGCCCTTCAGCGTCTTCTTGAAGAGATCGATGCCGGGCGTATCGACATGGTTGTGGTTTACAAGATCGACCGGCTGACCCGATCGCTCGCCGATTTCTCCAAGCTGGTCGAACGGTTGGAAAAGGCGAACTGTTCTTTTGTCTCGGTTACACAGGCCTTCAACACCTCATCGTCCATGGGCCGGCTGACCCTCAATGTGCTGTTGTCCTTTGCCCAGTTCGAACGGGAAGTCACTGCGGAACGTATTCGTGACAAGATTGCCGCCTCCAAGAAAAAAGGGCTCTGGATGGGTGGTAACCTGCCCCTTGGTTACGACCGCCACCCCGATCCGAAGGCAAGAACGCTGGTGGTGAATGAGAAGGAGGCCGGAACCGTCCGGCTTCTCTTTGGTCTTTATGGGGAACTGGGGTGCCTGCGCAAAGTAGAAGAACGGGCAACAGCAGAAGGGCTGCGGTCAAAACGGGTAGTTCGGGAAGATGGAAGCGTGAAGGGAGATTGTACGCTGTCACGCGGCCAGATCTACTATCTGCTGCGCAACCCGGTCTATCTCGGTAAAATCCGCCACAAGGATAAGATCTGGAACGGACAACATCCGGCGATCATCGACCAGGACATCTGGGACCGGGTGCAGGAGAAAATGCGCCAAGCCTCGCGGCGATCCCGTGCAGACCCTACACCCAATGAGCGCCAACGTACCAATGACCCCGGCGCCTGGCTCACGGGTCGTCTGAGGGATGAGACAGGTGATCGGTTGACGCCAACCCACACCACGCGCAAAGGCAGACGGTTGCGCTACTATGTCTCCAATAGATTGACCTCGGGCGGCAAGGATACTTCCGGCTGGCGACTGCCCGGACCGGCGCTGGAAAACGCGGTCATTGATGTCATCGTCAGACATCTGCAAGACGCCGCCGTCGCGCACCGGGTACTGGCGCAGCCGGAGGCCGGATCAGCCGAGGCAGTGCAGACTTTAGTTGCGGACTTAGTGATCCGGCGTCAAGGCCAGGGCGATCTGTTTGGCGCAGATATCCTGACCAACGGTATAATTGCGCGAGGACAGATCGACCTCGAACTGAATCCCGAGACTCTGGCAAGCGCACTTGGCATCACTGCTGACCAACTGCACCCGGATCTCACACACATCACCGCACCTTTCGATCTGCGCCGCCGCGGCGTCGAGGCCAAGGTCATCGCCGGAGACATGGCACCCCAACCCGATCCTCACCTCCGGTCCATGCTGATCCGTGCCCATGGCTGGGCCCGTGATCTGAAAGCCGGGATTCAACTGATGGAAATTGCGCGGCAGGAAAACCTCCCCGGCGCCTTCATCCGCACACGCGCCCAGCTCGCCTTTCTCTCACCAAAGATTCAGGCCGCGATTCTCGACGGCACCCAGCCGCCCGAACTCACACTCAAGCGTCTGGTCAGCGTGACCCATCCACTTGATTGGGCTGAACAGGAGCGCCTATTCGGCTTCTGACACCTCCAGATCCGGCGTCCCTGATACAGGGTTCGGCCTCCCTGATCCGAATAAACATTTCCCTGTTCCCACAAAAAAAATTCCCTGTTTCACGTTTTAGGGAATTTGCAACTTAAGCCATTGGAAAAAATAGAGTTGTGACATCTGAAATGCCGGGTTCCAGACCTGTTTTGCGAAAATTCCCTGTAAATTGCAGGTTATCAGGGAAACCCAGTCCAAAGCGACCCCGCCAAAATGCGTCACTGAGACTTGGGCCTGAATTGCACTCTGAGTGTACGGTCTGCTTCGTCTCTGATTGAAAGCGCATGCGCTTACTCGCGGGAATTGCGACACAATTCCGGGTCAGAAAACACAACTGAAGTAAGACGGGTATGAGTGGCGGGGAGACAGGGATTCGAACCCTGGGAACGCTCTCACGTTCAACGGTTTTCAAGACCGCCGCATTCGACCACTCTGCCACCTCCCCGCGTGAGGCTGGGTCTATGACGAGTTGAGCGCGGAGGCAAGCCATAAAGCGGGAAATCTTGCCGAAGCGAATGTAGCAGTCTTTCCATGGCCCGATGCCCGCGCTATGATCTGCGGGAAAGACCGCACAAGACTGGCAACAAGAACCAGCAATGACGCGGTGGGGCGCGGCCGGAATGGCCTTGTCAGGCAAGGGATTGAGAAAATGGAGCGAGCTACGGGCACACGCTTTGGGCCACAACGGCTGGCAATTTTGGTCGTGACCATGGCAGCATTGGCTGGATGCGAAGAAGGGCTACTTACTACAGAGGACCCGCCTGAGGATACGGCCGCCGAAGACGCGGACAACACAAACCGGTTCGAACTGTTCCCCGAGGCTGCCGCGACCAATCAGCGCGATGTTGAAGCCCCCGAGGTTTTTCAGGTCACCGAAGCAGGGTTGTGGGACGGGCGGCCATCGCTGGGTGGTATCTGGGTGGCGCATCCCGATGTGACTCAACCCGAGCGGGTGCTGATCAAGAATACAGCCAACAACAAATCGGTAACGGGTGCCCTGTTCCGCCGTGAGCGGAATTTGCCGGGACCCGCGCTGCAGGTCTCGTCATCCGCTGCCGAGCAATTGGGAATGCTGGCTGGTGCTCCAACCAGGGTGCAGGTTGTCGCATTGCGACGTGAGGCTATTGAAGAACCCCCTGCACCTGTCGCCGCGGAACCTGCCGAAGAGACAGATAGTGCAGAGAGTTCGGAAACAACCGACACCGCAGAAGCGTCGGAAGCGGGCGCTGCTGAAAAGCCTCAAAAGCGGAAATGGTGGCAGAAAAAGCCAAGCACCGAAGCAGCGACCGGAGCTGCGGTCGTTGCCGGGGCTGCCGTTGTTGCATCGTCGGATGAAGATGCGCCCAGTGCAGAAGCCCCGACCAATGCAGAAGCCCCGACCAGTGAATTGGCCGCGAATGAGGCCCCAGCCCCAGAGAAACCGGCCAAACGCAAATGGTGGCAGAAAAAGCCAAGCGACGAGACTGCAGTCGCAGCAGCTGGCGCAGCAACCGCAGCGGCTGCCGAGACCGAATCCCCTTCGTCAGAAACACAGACGGCAGCATTGTCGGATCCCGAACTGACGGCACCGGCTGAAAAACCGGCCAAGCGTAAGTGGTGGCAAAAGAAAGACCCTAACGCAATCACCGAAACGCCTCTGGACCCGATTGCCGGAGCGGCAGCGGCCATCGAGGCCTCTGAACCAACGGCGGCGGCACCAGCGACGGCGAGTGCTGCGACGACAAGTGGGTTGGCAAAACCTTTTGTTCAGGCGGGCACCTTCAGCGTCGAATCCAATGCCAAGAGCGCGGCAGACAAGATCCGGCGCAATGGCATGGCTGCCGAAGTCATGGAACTGAAAAGCGAGGACAAGTCGGTCTGGCGCGTTTTGGTTGGACCCGTTGCAACCCGCGCGGAACGCCGGGCGATGTTGAACGATGTGAAAGACCTTGGGTTTACCGATGCTTTCACGGCAAAGAACTGATCAAACAGGAGGCCCATGATGCTTTCCGATTTGCGATCCACCACACTGGCCCTCGGGTTGGCGCTGTTGGCACTGCCCGCCCATGCCTTCGACACCACCGCGCGTGCGGCTTATGTGATGGACCAGAAAACCGGCACTGTGCTGTTGTCTAAAGACGCCGATCAGCCTCTGCCTCCAGCGTCCATGTCGAAGCTCATGACGCTTTATGTGGCGTTTGAAGCCTTGCGCGATGGCCGTTTGACGCTGGACGAAACTTTGCCCGTCTCGGAACATGCAATGAGCTATGGCGGCTCGACCATGTTCCTGAACACGCAGGATCGTGTCCGGGTCGAGGATCTTTTGCGCGGGATCATCGTGCTTTCGGGCAATGACGCCTGTGTCGTGATCGCCGAAGCGCTCAGCCCCGACGGAAGCGAAGCCGGATTCGCCCGTTTCATGACTCAGCGGGCGCAGCAGATGGGCATGAACAACTCGAACTTTGCCAATTCCAACGGCTGGCCTGCTGCTGGGCACATGATGTCAGTGCACGATCTGGCAGTTCTGGCCGACCGGCTGATCACCGATTTCCCCGAGTACTATCCCCTGTTTGCCGAAGAAGAGTTCGAATTCGATGGCCGAGCGCCCTCGAACGCGCGGAACCGCAATCCGCTGCTGAAGCTGGATATCGGGGCCGATGGCCTCAAGACGGGCCATACTCAAGAGGCAGGATATGGTTTGGTCGGTTCTGCCAAACAAGGCGACCGACGGGTTGTCTTTGTTCTTTCAGGGCTCGACAGCACTGCCAAGCGCGCAGAGGAGGCTGAGGCCGTGGTTAACTGGTCGTTTCGAAATTTTGTCGAGAGGACAGTTGCCAAATCAGAAGAACCGGTAGCCCAGGCCAAGCTTTGGATGGGGGCGGAAAAGACTGTGGGATTGGTGCCCGAGGGTGATCTGACCCTGCTGTTCCCCGTTTTGGGCGACAAGGACATCAAGGCCGAGGTTGTCTATGACGGCCCTATCAACGCACCGGTCAGCAAGGGCCAGCAATTGGCCGAGCTTGTGATCCAACCCGAGGGATTGCCCGAAATCCGCCGCCCGCTGGTTGCGGAAAAGGATGTTCCCTTGGGCGGGTTTGTCGTGCGTATGTTGACCGTGGGTGGCATCGTTCTGAAAGAAGTGATCAACACCCCGCTGGAGCAAATGTGACAGCGCGCGGAACGTTTCTGACCTTCGAAGGCATTGACGGATCAGGCAAGTCCACGCAGGCGCGCCTGCTGGCCGAGCACTTGCGGCATCAAGGCCGCGACGTCGTTCTGACGCGCGAGCCCGGCGGATCGGACGGGGCCGAAGAAATTCGCAGCCTTGTGCTGCAGGGTGATCCGGACCGCTGGTCGGCCGAGACCGAGATCCTGCTGTTCACCGCTGCCCGGCGCGATCATCTTGAGCGCACGATTGAACCCGCGTTGGCAGAGGGCAAGGTTGTGATCTGCGATCGCTTTGCCGACAGTACCCGGATGTATCAAGGTCTGTCGCGCGGCGATCTGCGGGGTTTGGTGGATCAGTTGCACAGCTTGATGATCCGGCGAGAGCCAGATATGACCTTGCTGATCGATATGGACCCGGAAATAGGCCTGTTGCGCGCCAAAGGTCGTCAGGGCACTGAAGAACGATTCGAAGATTTCGGTTTGGATCTTCAACAACAGATGCGGGCAGGTTTTCTGGGTCTGGCCCAAGAATTCTCTGACCGTTTCCACGTGGTCGACGGCAATCGGGACATGGACAGCGTTGCGCGGGATGTGACAGATATTGTCAAGACGTCCCTGCAATTGAGCTGACATGAGCGACGATATCCAAACACCGGATCAGGCCCCTGGTGCCCCGCATCCGCGCGAAACTCTCAAGCTGTTCGGACAGGATGCGGCCCAAGAGGCGTTTTTAACCGCGTATAACTCGGACCGGCTGCACCACGGCTGGTTGCTAACGGGGCCGCGCGGCGTGGGCAAGGCTACCCTTGCCTGGCGCATTGCACAGTTTTTGTTGGCCACACCTCCGGCAGATGAAGGCGGGTTGTTTGGTGCCCCTCCTGCGCCTGAGACGTTGGACATCGACCCGGACCACCCCGTCGCTCACCGAATCCAGGCGGGGGCCGAGCCCGGCCTTGCCGCAATCACCCGGTCCGTCAACGATCAGGGACGGCTGCGCAACGAAATCGTTGTCGATGACATCCGCAAACTGGGCAAGTTCTTCGGCCTGTCCTCTGCCGATGGTGGTCGCCGGGTTGTTATCGTCGATTCAGCGGATGAAATGAATGTCAGCGCCGCCAATGCGCTGCTGAAAATGCTCGAAGAACCCCCAGCGCGCACGACGCTGCTGCTGGTTTCACACCAACCTTCGCGCCTGCTGCCGACCATCCGTTCGCGTTGCCGCACGCTGCGGCTTTCACCCCTTGGCGCAGATGACATGCAGGCCGCGCTAGCGCAGACCGGCACAGAAATCCCTAGTCGGGCCGAGCATTTGGCAGCCCTCGCCGCCGGTTCAGTGGGTGATGCCGTCCGCTTGATCAATCTCGGCGGGCTAGAGCTTTATGCCGAGCTGATTGCAATTCTGGGCTCCCTTCCCCGGCTCGACCGCCAGCGCGCCCTGAAACTGGCAGAAGCGGCAGCTCAGCGGGGGGCTGCCGAACGGTTTGATCTGCTGCTTTCACTGATCGACGTTGCGCTCTCGCGTTTGGCGCTGACAGGTGCAAAAGGTGCCGCCTCCATACCCGAGGCCGCCCCGAACGAGGCTGAAACTCTGTCGCGCCTCTCTAACTCGCAGCACAAGGCCCGCCAATGGGCGGAGGTCGCCGCGCTCATCACGGCGCGCGCACGACACGGGCAGGCGGTGAACCTTGACCCTGCCTCGCTTGTCCTAGATACGGTGTTCAAGATACAGGAAACCGCCGGTCACAGCTGATGAGCCTCACCCCCGAAATTACCGACAGCCACTGCCATCTGGATTTCCCTGATTTCGACGGTCAGTTGGATGAAATCGTAGCACGCGCTGCCGAGGCTGGCGTGACCCGCATGGTGACCATCTGCACCCGGCTGCGCAACGAACCCGCTGTGCGCGCCATCGCCGAGGCTCACGCCCCAGTCTTCTACGCTGCAGGCACCCACCCGATGAGCGCCGCTGATGAGCCGATGGCCACGGTCGATGAGCTGGTCGCATTGGCTAAGCATCCCAAGTTCGTGGGCATTGGGGAAAGCGGGCTTGATTATCACTACACGGCCGAGTCGGCAGATGTTCAGAAACAATCGCTGCGCATCCATATCGAGGCCGCCCAGCGCACTGGCCTGCCATTGATCATCCACGCGCGCGCTGCTGATGACGACATGGCCCGCATTCTGACCGAAGAGCATCGTAATACGCCCTATTCCTGTGTCATGCATTGCTTTTCTTCGTCGGCAGAACTGGCCCGGGCCGCGCTTGATCTGGGCTTTTACCTGTCCATGTCCGGCATCGCGGCCTTCCCAAGAAGCCAGGAACTGCGCGATATCTTCGCTTCGGCACCTGTTGACCGAATTCTGGTCGAAACCGATGCGCCCTATCTTGCCCCCCCACCATATCGCGGTAAACGGAATGAGCCCGCCTATACGGCACACACCGCCCGTAAAGGGGCTGAGGTCTTCGGATTGGATTACGCAGATTTCGCCGCAAAAACGCAGGCCAATTTTGATCGGCTCTTCACTAAAGCCGCCACATACAAGGCGGCTGCATGAGCGAGCTGCGCCTGACAATTCTGGGCTGCGGGTCATCCGGTGGCGTCCCCCGTCTCGGGGGACATTGGGGCGATTGTGATCCGGAAAACCCGAAAAACCAGCGTCGGCGATGCTCGTTACTGGTCGAACGGGACGGGCCGGACGGGACTACTTCGGTTCTGATCGACACCTCACCTGATATGCGTAGCCAATTGCTGGACACCGGGACTGGGCGATTGGACGGTGTCGTCTACACGCATTCCCACGCGGACCACATGAATGGGATCGACGATCTGCGGATGATCGTTTTCAATATGAAAACCCGCGTCCCAGTCTGGGCCGATGGTGACACGCAGAACGATCTGCTCAGCCGGTTTGGCTATGCCTTCGTTCAGCCCGAGGGATCGCCCTATCCGCCCATACTCGACCTCAAGACAATCAATGGGCCGTTCGAAATTCCCGGTCCAGGCGGCACGATCCCGCTTCGGCCATTTCGCGTGAACCACGGATCGATTGATGCGCTTGGCTTCAGAATGGGAAACATCGTCTATCTGCCTGATGTAGCAGAGCTTTATGATGAGAGCATGACTGAACTGGCGAATCTGGACTGCCTGATTATTGACGCTCTGCGTCGTTCCCCGCATCCAACCCATGCCCATCTGGAAAAGACGCTGGAGTGGATCGACCAATTGAAACCAAAACGCGCCGTTTTGACCAACATGCATATCGATCTGGATTATGCGACGGTCGATGCGGAAACACCGGATCATATCACGCCTGCCTATGATGGCATGGTGATCCGGCACGCCCTGTAAGGCATGCTGCTGCACGCGCTTACGATACACCGTATGGCGCCGCCATGTTACAAAGCCTGATTGATGTCATCCTGCCGGTGTTTCTGGTCATCGGTGCCGGATACACGGCGACGAGGTTCGGCTATTTTCGCGAAACCCATATCGATGGGTTAATGAGTTTCACGCAGAACTTTGCCATTCCCTGCCTACTGTTTCTCGCCATTGCCAATCTCGATCTCGGCACCAGCTTCGATCCTCGGCTTTTGGTCAGTTTCTATTCAGCAGCTGGTCTGTGTTTTGTCGCTGGTATGATCGGTGCGCGCCTGATCTTCGGACGAGCGTGGGAGGATTCGGTTGCTATTGGATTTTGCTGTCTGTTTTCAAACTCGGTCCTCTTGGGGTTGCCTATTACCGAGCGCGCCTATGGGGTCGAAAATCTAGTTGGCAACTTCACAATCATCGCGTTCCACTCACCCTTTTGCTATTGCCTCGGCATCACGGTGATGGAGGTGCTTCGAAACCGCGGCAACGGCGGAGTGCGGATGTTGAAATCCGTGCTGTCGGCCATGTTCAAGAATGCACTCATTCTTGGGATCTCGTTGGGGTTTGTCGTAAACCTCACTGGACTGGCCATACCCGGAGTTGTGGACGAAGCCTTGAACCTGATCACCCGCGCGGCCTTGCCCGGTGCCCTGTTCGCGCTGGGGGGCGTGCTGGTCAAGTACCGACCCGAGGGCGATCTGCGTACCATTATTTTCGTCTGCTGTATCTCATTGATGCTGCACCCGAGCCTGGTTTGGTTCTTCGGGTCATCTCTGGCGTTGCCGCAAGATCTGTTCCGCTCGGGCGTTCTTACCGCAGCGATGGCGCCGGGGATCAATAGCTACATCTTCGCGAACATGTACGGACATGCCAAACGTGTGGCCGCGTCGTCGGTTCTGATCGGAACAACCGCGTCAATATTGACGGTCTGGTTGTGGCTGACTCTACTGGGATGACGAAATTGCCAACACCGCATTGACTCTGCCCACCAGCAATACATCTATCGCAGAACCTATCCGGAGTCCTGCATGACACACGCCGTTATCGTCGCCCATGGCCAACCCTCGGACCCTGCACCTGCAGAAGCTGCGCTAGCAGCCTTTGCGCGAGAGGTAGATGAGTTATGTCAACGGGTTTCGGTATCGTCGGCCACATTGGCAGCCCCGCAGGCGTTGGAAAATTGCCTTGATGGATTGACCAGCGACACAGTTATCTACCCCTTATTCATGGCGCGCGGCTGGTTTGTCACCAGCGCTCTGCCAAAGCGGATTGGCCAGCGTTCTGTCACGATTCTGGACCCCATGGGTATCGATCCCGAACTGCCTGCCCTGATTACAGCGGCCATACATCAGGAACTGACGCACAGGGTTTGGAGCGCGGCGGACACAGATCTTGTGATCGCTGCACATGGCTCGGGCCGCAGCGCCAATCCGGCCATTGTCGCAAAGGGTTTCGCCAAGAATCTGGGTCGGCTTACCGCGTTCAATAGCATTCGCACCGGGTTCGTTGAGCAAACCCCATCAATTGCGGACGCCGCCACCGGGTGCGGTGGCAAGGCGCTGTGCCTGCCGTTTTTTGCCTGCACCGGAGGCCATGTTTTGGAAGATGTACCCGAGGAACTTGCCCGCGCCAGCTTTCACGGACACGTAATGCCCGTGATTTCAGAGCTTCCTCAGGTCAAGCGACACATCGCGGCGATGTTGGATACACTGTAGCGAAGCAAAGGGGGGCCACCTGCGTCAACCGGAATGCTGCGCATCCGATAGCTCGCAATAGAAACGGTGGCAGGATCGCCCGCTTCGTTTCGCTGCGTATAAAGCCAGATCGGCGGCATGAAGAATATCTTCGGCCTTGGGCACTTCGAATTGTGTCGAGAGTGCTGTACCAATACTTGCCGATATACGGCAGGTTGCCCCATCGAACTGCATCGGCTTGCACAGGCGTGAAATCAGGCGCCCTGCAATACCAACAAGCTTTGTACGATCGTTCATGCCCTTAAAAATCAAGACAAACTCATCACCCCCGACTCGGGCAACCGTGTCGTCGCTGCGTGTGACGTCCAGCATGATCTTTGCGGCTTGCTGCAGAACATAGTCCCCTGCAGCATGCCCCAATCGATCATTGACCGATTTGAAGAAATCCAGATCCAAATGCATCATTGCAAAACTCGATTTCGACGAAATCAAATGCCCCAGAATATGATCCATCGCACGTCGATTTTTCAGCCCGGTCAACGTGTCCGTATAGGCTTGTTCTTCTGCCGCCAGCATCGCACCTTGCAGACGCAAGTTCAGCGAGCGTGACGCTTCCATCGCGGCAGAATTTGCCTCGACCAGATACAACAATTCTATGGCCAGATCAGTGCCCGGGAAATCGGTGCTGGTCAGAGAATAGTCGCGTACCGCATCCAGTATCGAAATTCCAAACGACAGGTTGATGACCGCCCCGCTTCCGCCAGGAAACGGCGCAATCAGACCTTTGAACGCAGTCTGCGGCCGGTCTTGAAACCTGAGGTGTAGCTTTCGGTCCGGCACCATCATCAGCGCAGCTACTGTCGTGATTGAGCGAGGGCGCACCAGTTCAAAGACATCCAGAAAGCTTCGGCCGACCATAGGCCGATCCGGACGTAGCTTCTGCAGAGTTGGTCCAACCTGCCCGATCCGCCCCATGTCATCTACAAGGACGAACATCGGACATAAGGTGTCCAGCAACTGTCCAAGATCTGCGGTCTTGATCATGATTTACGTGCCCCAAGATCAAAGTGACGCCCTTCGGCAAACGCGCTTTCGATCAATGTGATTGAAATCAACTCAGCCCCGTTTTGGCACCCTTCATTGGACAGGATCACCAACGCCCCATAGTCATCCGCCATGGCTCGTAGTACACCTGTCATGACGCTGGAATACCCCGGCAAATCAGGAGTGCAATGCAGGTGATATTCCCCGGGCGAGTGTTCCTGCAATTCCAAATCCGGCAATCTCAGATCGGACACAGCAAGGCGGACGCGATCCGACAGATCATCAAGCGAATGCAGAAACTCCAAATAGGTGACCCCGCCAAAACGCAATAACCTGCGTAGATCTTCCATGTTCGAGTGTGAGACCAGATAAGTGCCCAAATCCTCAAGAAATTCGGATTTTGGGCGGTTCAAGTCAGCGCACAAAGCGTCGAGCACTCGGGTCGATATCTCCGCGTCATAGATCAACATCGCCTCGAACTCGTCAAATCCCAGCCCGGTCGTATGAGTCGCGCGCAACCAGCATTGACGCCCGTAGGTGGCGCAGACAAAGGATTGGATCGCCCTGTTGATCAGCCCGTGCATGAGTCGCCTCAGATTGAAAGACACTCTCAAGTGATCGCAGAAAGCTTAACAAACACCCAAAATCCGATACGGGATTATGAGAATCCGATCTAATCCCAAACTGAAGTGCGGATTGGGCAGCGATCAGAAATCGGTCGGCGCACCGCCTTCGGCCTTGCGGCGCTCAACAAACTCGGCCAGCTCCTCGCGGATCGCCTCATCCATCTTCGGGGCTTCGAAATTGTTCACGATCTCCTTGAACATCCGATGGGCACGTTCCGCAGTCCAGATACCACCAGCTGCTTCCCAGGCTTCGAAGTTTTTCCAATCACTCAGGAACGGCTGATAAAATGCGGTGGTATAACGATCTTGCGTATGTTGGATGCCAAAGAAATGCCCGTCGTTTCCAACAGACCGGATCGCTTCAAGGGCGATGTCATCCGGGCCCGTCGCTGTCAGTTCCGGCTGCATATACCTCTGAATCTGCTGCAGGATTTCGCAATCCATGATGAATTTCTCGGGGCTTGCGATAAGGCCTCCTTCAAGCCAGCCTGCCGCATGATATACCATGTTGGTGCCTGACTGCACCGCCGCCCAAAGGGAATTCGAGGTTTCCCAAACCGACTGCCCATCGGGCACATTTGCCGCGCAAACGCCCGAGGACCGCATAGGCAAGCCATAATACCGTGCCATCTGCCCAGTCATCTGGGTCGAGCGCATGTATTCCGGTGTCCCGAATGCAGGCGCACCGGATTTCATATCGACATTCGAAGTAAAGGTCCCGATCACGCATGGAATACCCGGGCGAACATACTGAAACAACGCAATCGCGCACAGCGCTTCGGCAAGCGATTGTGCCACTGCGCCAGCCATCGTCACAGGGGCCATCGCCCCGGCCAGAGTGAAAGGCGTCACGACAATTGCCTGCCCACGCCGCGCAAGCCGCAGGCAGCCATCGATCATTGGATGGTCGTGTTTCAACGGTGAGGTCGAGTTGATGTTAGTGTACATCCGCGGCGTGGCCTCGAATTCCTCGTGGCTCAGGCCACCCGCGATACGCACCATCTCCATCACGTCTTCGACGCGCTCTTTCCCCAGCGAATAGGCATGCATTGCCTTGTCGGTCAGGGTCAGCTTGTCATAAAGCACATCAAGGTGCCTTATGCTGGCGTGGATATCGACCGGCTCAACCGGATATCCACCTGCAAAGTGGACACAGTTGAAGTATTGCGTCAGCTTCAGCAGGTCCTGACACATCCGACGGGTGCCGGGCACTTTTTTTCCGATTTCCATGTCCCAATAATTTGGTGGGGATGAAACATTGCCGAACAGAATGGTCCTGCCACCAATCTCGATCTGATGCTCCGGGTTGCGCGGCGTGATGGTAAATTTGCTGGGCGCCTTGCCCACCATTTCCATCACGAAATCCCGGTCCATACGGACGTTGTCGCCGGAAATTGTACAGCCCGCCTTGCGCAGGATCCCGATGGCTTCTTGATTGTAGAACTCGATGCCGATCTCTTCGAGAATCCGCATGGCACCTTCGTGAACCGCTTCGATCCCCTCGGGTCCCAACGGCTCGATTGGCTTGTCGATGTTTGTGGGCGGGTTCCAGGGCATCTGCTCGATCACCGCCGCGCCGCGCCTCGCGGCTGCGCCCGCGCGTCCACCACCGCGACGTTTGCGTGTCTTGCTCTCAGCCATCACCATCCTCCGCGCTTTCACTCCTATGAAAGCCCCGAAGACTCAGCATCGCCGTTCTGTCTGCGACAAGAGTTGTCGGTTTTATTATCCAACCCGGCGATTTGGAACCGAGGTTATTCGGTTTTCGACAACCAGCCGGGAATGTGCCCGATGTTGGGCAAGACGACATCCGCCAGCGGTTCGAGTGTTTTGGCCGTCGCCATGCCGGTCAGAACCCCGATGGTGACCATCCCTGCGGCGCGTCCCGCCTCTAGATCGTGAAGACTGTCACCAACCATCGCAACACGAGATGGCGCGACCTCGACATGCTGAGCAAAGGCCAATAGCTGCCCCGGACCTGGCTTGTAACCATGTCCGCTGTCATATCCGGCTACAAAATCAAAATGGTCTCGCACACCAACGGACTGCAGGTGCTGCAGGGCCGGCATTTCAGCATCGTTCGTCGCAACGCCCAGTTTCAGCCCGGCGCGACGCAGCTCGGCAAGGAATGGTGCCAAGGGAACGGCTTGGATCTGCTCTGCGTTCGCTGACGCCCGGTTGAGTGTTTCGATCAGGTGCCCCAGAGATACCTCAAGCAAATGCGGTGTAAGGGCTGCAGCAACTTCATCGACCGTTCCGGCGATGACTACGCTATTCGGGTCGTAGCTCTCTTGTTCAAAATCAAATCCGATGGCCTTCCCCAACTCGGTCGCGCGCTGCACATCTCCATCAGAGAGCTGCAGCATCGCGATACGCCCGAACGCACCCCAAGTGGCTGCAAAATCAAAAAGAGTACCGTCCTTGTCGAACACGAGGGCGTCGATTGCCATGAAACAAATTTCCTTTGGGTTAGGTCCAGTGCATATCCGAAATTCCGGACAACGCGGCACGGGCTTGACCCGGCTCTTCGTAGGGCACGGAATTGGCGTCACAAAAAGCGATCACCCATGAATCGTCAAGCAGCAGAAAGTCCAACACAGACCCAAGAAATTCAGCCTCACCCGCACGGTCGCGCAAATCTTGTTCCGAGGCACCTGTCGCCCCCAGGAAAACGGGCAGCAACTCATCATTTCCCACCAGCCAGCCCAGCACATTCAGGGCCAGAGTTTCAGCGGAATTGGCGGAGATCGGCATAAACTGGCCTCGGACACTGTGTTGGAAAGGGTTTGTTAACCAGACTCATAAACACTTTAGCAACGCATGCAATCAAACGGTGAATGGCTATGTCTGTACAAGGCACCATACTCGTCCTCGACGGTGTTTCGACCAATCGCATAATGCTCAAGGTTCAGTTGACGGCCGCCTGGTACCATGTCGTGCAGGGTGAGAAAGTGGCCGGGCTTGGTGCATTGCTGCGGCGGACACGGCCTGATCTGGTTCTTACAGCGCAAACTCTGCCCGACGGAAGCGCTGCGGATGTTAAGAAAGTGATGGCGGCAGATCCTGCTCTGATCGATGTGCCGATTGTTGCGATTGCACCGCAAAACGACAAAGCAGCGCGTTTGAAGGCACTGTCGGACGGGCTGGATGATGTGCTTGGCTATCCGTTCAAGGATACACTTCTATTGGCCCGCGTGCGCAGCTTGTTACGTACGCGCGCCGAACGGCAGGAATTAAACATCGAAGGTTCGGCCCAAACCATTGGCTTTGGCGAGGCGCCACAGGTGCTGATCGCCCCGCCATCGACGGCAGAGATCGCGATCCTGACGCAAACAGTTCGAACCAGCGCGTTGTGGAGTAATGCTCTGACCCATCAAACCCGGCATCGTGTGACCGGCCATACTCTGCCTGATCTCAAAGGCATCCTGTCCGGAACGATCCCGGACGCGATTGTTGTTGAGCTTGCACCGAATAGCTCGGGGCGGAACCTTCTGGCAGATCTTCGGTCGCGCGGTGCGACACGAAATACGGTGCTGATCGGTGTGTTGCCGGATGATAATCCCGCACTTGCGGCCGAGGCGCTGGACCGAGGTGCTGATGCGGTCTGCATGGGCGGGTTTCAGACAGATGAGATATGCTTGCGGCTTGAAACTCTGATCGCCCGCAAGACCCGAGACGACAGATTGCGAGCGACATTGCGCAGGGATTTGGCCGAATCCCTGATCGATCCGCTGACCGGACTGTTCAATCGCCGCTATGCGATGCGCGCGCTGGACCAGATCGCGCATCAGGCCCCAGAAACGGAACACGGATTCGCCGTGATGCTGGCCGATCTGGACCACTTCAAGGCAATCAATGACCGTTACGGTCACGCCGCGGGGGATTTGGTTCTGACCGAAACCGCGAAAAGGCTGCGAGTCGTGATAGGAAAAACCGGTTTTGTCGCGCGTATCGGCGGCGAAGAGTTCATGATCGGGCTACCGAATGCCTCAACCGACCAAGCGCTGAAGCAAGCGAAGCAGATCTGTGAAACAATTTGCGAAACACCTTTTCAGCTGCCGGATCGTCCGGCCCCAGTACCCGTAACGATCAGCGTGGGGGTGAAATTATGTACCCCGCCCGAACTCTCTCATCCAGGCGAAGCAGACCCGGTTGGTCGATTGATCAGCTCGGCGGACAAAGCACTTTATGCCGCCAAAAAAGCGGGCCGCAACCAGGTACAGATTCGGCAAAGCGCAGCGTGACTAGTCAGTCCCGTTTTTTGTGTTTGCGCGGGCCGCGTTTAACCACGTCCTCCAGCCGGTCCGCGTAAGCGGCACGTTGGTCATCATTCATGGCCGAGATCTGGGCCAGCCATTGCTGATGAAGCGCAGTCTGCAGATCAGCAGTTGCCTTCGACTGCTGTGCCAAAAGACTCGCAACCGCTGCGGGATCGAAAGGCACGGCCCTAAGCACTTGACTGAGAGCAGTAAAATCCTGCTTGCGCCGATGTGATCCTTTTCCGCGCAGGTCCGACAACTCACCCCTCAGAGCCTTTCGATCCGACTTTGGCAGCGCATAATACAGCGCCGGGCCAAATCCCGGAGGCGCATCGGCATGAGCGCTTCCTTTAAAGCGCAATGCCGCACCCAAAATGACTCCGACAATCAGCAGATTCAAAGCAAGAGAGACAACCAGCAATATCGGCATCCATTTGCGTTTGGGTGCGGGATGATCGCTCATTCTGCATCCTCCAGATAGTTTTCGTCTAAATTCAGATCGGCCATCAGATAGGCCGTCTCTTGTGAGATGAAATAATCAACAGGGTCCGGCAAGAAGGTCGGCGCGGAGAACCCGATCCAGACGCCAGCTGCGCTTGCGGCCACAAGACCGCTCAACCCTTGCCACCCCCCGATAACGCCTATCTTTTGCCGCCATGTCCGCCGCTGCGGTCTTGCAGTCCGGGCCAGACGTATGGCTTCGGCATCCGTTTCGATGCGAACAGCCAGATCGTCGGGAAGCACATCCCGCGCCGCACGCGCCTGTGCAAACAGATGGTCGAGTTCGTTATCTTGATCAGCCATGTTCGTACCCCAGTTCATCCCGACGCCCCGCCAGTATCGCGGTAAGAGATCGTTTGCCACGCGCGGTCAGGCTTTCAACCGCCTCGACCGAAATATCCATGATCCCCGCGATTTCGGGATTGGACAATTCTTCGATGTGCCGCAGAACCACAGCCTGCCGCTGCCGGTCCGGCAAATGCTCCAATGCAGCCTGCAACGCGTCCTTGCGGGCACTCTCCTGCATCTGGTCGACCACACTGGCAGTCTCATCTTCGGGTTCGGCCACATTGTCCAACGCTTGAGGCCGCTTTTTCCGGCGCAAGTCCACACATAGATTCAGTGTTACGCGATAGAGCCAGGTCGATAACTGCGCCTGCCCCGGCACCCAGTCAGGTGCCATCTTCCAAAGGCGCATCATCGCTTCTTGCGTCACGTCCTCTGCTTCTGCTGGGTTTCCCAGCATTCGCAAAGCCACGGAATAACTTCGCGGCCCCAACCGCCCGGTCAGCAGGCGGGCCGCCGTAGCATCGCCATCAGAAAACCGGCCCAGCAACTCTTCGTCGCTGGGCTCGGGCATGGCAGGTGTTCCGCCATGCTCGATGTCGGGATAAGAGGTCAGATCCTCCATCCCGCATCAGTTGTTGTCGGTGTCCGACTTCTGATGCCGCTTGTGTTTCCGGCCCATTTTGTCTTTTGCATCCGCGTATTCCTGTTCTGAGATCGAACCGTTGCCGTCGGCATCGATGCGCTCGAACATCTTGGAGGCGCGGCGCGGCTTCGGCAATTCATCTTCGCTAAGGAAACCATCCGCATTTGCGTCGTGCTTTTCGAACATCTTGGTGACACGCTCGTTGGCCTTGGTCTGCGCCGCAGCCTGCATTTCTTCGACGCTCAGTTGGCCGTCGCCATCCGTATCGGCAGCGGTGAATTTCTGGTTGCGATGTGTCTCGATCTCGGCCTGAGTCACCTGCCCGTCCCCGTCGGCATCCAGTTCCTGAAATGTCGCACGCGGCCCCTTGGCCAAAGCGGAAGTGCCGGTCACAGTAACTGCAGCTACGACGATTGCCGAAATGAAGCTTTTGGTTTTCATTACATAGTTCCCTGAATTTGGCGGCCATTTGCCGCTGTTGATACCTGTTCAAACGCGGCTTGGGCGGGTTTCCGTCGCTTCCGGCACAACTTTTTTTTGGTTTATTTGAAACGCCAATAGAAAATGATACGCTAAGCAGCAGCGCCACAAAGCGACGCACCCCCCTTTTCCGTTGGGTCTGATCCTGCCTATATGCCTTCAGGAAAGATGCGCGAGATACATATGATTGACCAAACTATTGACAGTTCGCTCGAAGAAGACCGCCCAACAAAACCCGCATTGATCCGAGGGTTCCGGTGCAAATGCCCGAATTGCGGTGAGGGTGCGCTGTTGCACAGCTATCTCAAGGTGAATGACACCTGTTCGGAATGCGGGCAGGAATTGTTCCATCATCGCGCTGATGACGGCCCGGCCTACCTGACGATCCTGCTGGTGGGGCACCTTCTGGCACCCGCCCTTCATGTCTCTTACGTGCAGTGGCGTCCCGATCCATGGACCATGGCGATTGCATTCTCGATCGGCTGCGTCGCGCTATCCCTGTTCCTCCTGCCCCGTCTCAAAGGGGCCGTTGTCGCCTATCAATGGGCGCGGCGGATGCACGGGTTTGGCAAGGCCGGATGACGGCGGATAAAACCGCAATCCGGGATGCTGCTACCGTAATCGTATTGCGTGATCGGTTCACAGACCCGTCGATCCTGATGGGCCAACGCGGTGCCAAGGCTGCGTTCATGCCGAACAAATTCGTGTTCCCGGGCGGCGCGGTTGATGCTTCCGATGCGGGCATCTCGCTCAGCACGCCATTGCCCGATCTATGCACCGATCGCCTGTCACAACAATCAGCGCCAAACTTGCAGACCTCTCTGGCTGTCGCGGCGATCCGAGAGTTGTGGGAAGAAACCGGGCTTATTCTGGGGCAACAAGGGGATTGGCAAGGCGCGATCCCGGCCGATTGGCAAAGCTTTGCGGCGATGGGCTACCTGCCGTCTGCAGAAGCACTGCAATTTGTCTTTCGCGCAGTCACACCACCGGGACGACCCCGCCGGTTCGACGCCAGGTTCTTTCTGGTCGATGCGGACGCGATTCAGGGGGATCTTGACGACTTCACCCATGCCTCGGACGAGCTATCGCATTTGCAATGGGTCAAGATCAGCCAAGCGCGGGAGTACGACCTGCCCTTCATCACCGAAGTTGTTCTGGCCGAAGTCGCCGCCCGTGCAGAGGACCAGAACCCGCCTGAAACCGTTCCCTTCTTTCTCAACAACGAAGAGGCCAGCCTTTTCCTGCAGCTTCGGGGCTATCCGATGCCTTATGCAGATTAACGCATTCGGCTAACAACCACTGTTACCTCGGGTTTCTTGCCGATCTCGGCCTGCGCGGTCTGTCGTGCGATCCGGCGCAACCCTTCTTCCAGTTTGTCGTCATCACGCAGCGTCTTTGCGCCCGCACGCATCAGGAACTGGTTCAGGTCCTCTTCCAGCACCTCAATCAGCCCCGCGCGGGATGATCCCATTTCGGGCAGGCCCATCGTATCGCACCACGGCTCACCCAGCGGTTCGTCTTCTTCGTCCAATATCACGGTGATGGTGATATGGCCGTTCAGCGCCATGCGAATCCGGTCGCGTACCACGCCGTCCAAGGCGCCGATTTTGACTGTACCATCCAGATAGGTCCGGCCAGTCTCGATATAATCCGCCACTTTGGGCGCATTCCCAGTCAGATCCAGCATAGTGCCGTTAACAGCGAGAACCCCAGTACGTCCGCCCGTTTCGGCCAGTTTGGCATGCTCACGCAAGTGGCGGTGTTCGCCATGCATCGGGATGACCATCTGCGGATCGATCAGAGCGTGAACCTTCTCAAGATCAGGCCGGTTGGCGTGACCCGAGACGTGATACAGACCAGAGCTGTCATCGACTACATCCACTCCCTTCTCACTGAGCTGGTTCATGATGCGGATCACGCCACGTTCATTGCCGGGAATAGTCTTGGACGAGAACAGAAACAGATCGCCCTCTTTCGCTTCTAGTCCGCGATACTTACCGCGCGCCAGTTGGGCGCTGGCTGCGCGGCGTTCGCCTTGGCTGCCAGTCACAATCAACATCAGGTTCGCGCGTGGCACATCGACGGCCTCTTCGGCGCTGATAACCTTTGGAAAATCGGTCAGGATGCCGGTCTCGGTCGCCGCCTCGATCATACGCCGCATCGCACGACCCAGCAGTACGACCGAACGGCCGGCTTTCTGTCCCGCCTCTGCCAGCGTTTTCACGCGTGCCACGTTCGAGGCAAACGTGGTTGCGATGACCATGCCGCTGGCCTCTTGAACCAGACGGGTGATCTCGGGTCCGACTTCGGATTCCGAACGCCCAGGATGGCTTGAGAACACATTGGTACTGTCACAGACCAACGCTTTGACGCCGGGCTTTGCCACCTCGGCCCACAGATCGGGATCGAATGGTTCGCCCACGACCGGGTTGGAATCGAGCTTGAAATCCCCCGTATGCACCACGCGCCCGGAAGGCGAGTCGATAACGAGCCCTGCACTTTCAGGGATGGAATGCGAAACCGGCAGGAAACCAACGGTAAACGGGCCAGCCTTGATCTGTTCGGGCCATGGAGACGCAGTTTGCACCGCCTCGGTCGGGTGGCCGCGTTCTTCCATCTTGCGACGCGCGATATTGGCGGTAAAAGCGCGCGCGTAGACCGGCGCGCCCAAAGCCTCATAACAGTGGGCCACCGCCCCGACATGATCTTCGTGCGCGTGGGTGACAAAAACTGCTTCCAGCTGATCGGCACGCTCTTTAAGCCAGGTGATGTCTGCAAAGATCAGATCCACGCCGGGCGAGGTGTCCATGTCCGGGAAGGCAACGCCAAGATCCACAAGGATCAACCGCTCTTGCCCCGGCTTGCCGTAACCATAGACATAGGCATTCATGCCGATTTCGCCTGCACCGCCCAGCGGCAGATAGATCAGTCGTTCACTGCTCATGTTGAGCCATTTTCCTTGTTATAGCGATGTATCACGGTCAACCCGTGCATCGTCAGATCATCCTCGATAGCGTCAAAACCCACGTCAGCCTGATCAAACAGAGGCGCCAGGCCCCCGGTACCGACGACTTTCATCGCCATTCCGTATTCAGCTTTCACGCGCGAGATCAGCCCTTCAATCAGGCCGGAATATCCCCAATACACGCCGGACTGGATACAGCCAACCGTGTTTGTTCCAATCACTTTTTCGGGTCTCGTGATGTCGATATGCGGCAATGCCGCGGCACCTTGATGCAGTGCCTCAAGGCTCAGGTTCACGCCAGGGGCGATGATACCACCGACGTAGGCGCCGTCGGCTGCGACCACGTCGAAATTCGTGGCGGTCCCAAAGTCAACCACAACCACATTGCCGCCATGGCGGTCGAACGCCGCCGCCGCGTTGGCCAACCGGTCCGGACCGGGCACGGTGCCTTCGTCCACGCGCGGATTGACCGGCAGCAGGCAATCTGGCTTGCCAACAACAATCGGCCGGCATCCAAAAAAGCGATCAGCAAAGACCCGCAGGTTGAACACCACGCGTGGCACGGTTGAGGCGATGATCACATCCGAGATATCAGCTTCGATACCGTAGTGTTTCACCAAGGTTGAATACCAGGTGAAATAGGCATCCGCTGTGCGGGCATGATGAGTTGAGGTGCGCAGGGTGCACAGAAACTTTTCGCCATCCCAGATCGAGAAAACGGTGTTGGTATTGCCGCAATCAATCGCCAGAAGCATCCCGCGCCCCTTTCAGAAGTAAACATCCGCAGCCGGAATGCTGACCCGGCCCTTGGCGGTGTTTAGGACAAGGCTGCCACCCACGTCTACCGTTTCGAAGGTTCCAACCGTTTCAGACGTGGCTGTACGAGCGGTTATGACTTCGCCCAACCGCGCTGCTCGGGATAGCCAGGCGGTGCGGATCGGTTCGAACCCGTAAGTCATGAACTGGGTCTCATAATGCGCATAGGCTACCGCCAGTTCGGTCAGAAAATCCTCGGGGGTGGTGAGCGCGCCGGTTTCCGAGAGCAGAGAAACAGGTCGCACCGCTCCGGCTTCGACGCGATCAGTGCCCGGTGCCTCGGACAGGTTCACCCCAATACCTATCGCCAGATGTGACACACCCCGGCCCTGCCCCGTGCTTTCTAGCAGGATACCCGCTAGTTTTCCGCCGTTGAGCAGCACGTCATTGGGCCATTTCAGTGCCAAACCTACTGCGCGCCCCGTTACCGCCACACAGGCATCATACAGGGCGAGCGCTGCGACAAAACTTCGAAGGGCCGCCTGTTCCGGATCACCCGGCGGGCGCATCAGCAAAGTCGCTGCCAGATTACCTTTGGGGTTGGCCCAGGCTCGCCCGCGCCGACCACGCGCGGCGGTCTGATGATGTGCCATGATCCAGACCGGACCGGTCGCTGTTGGCGCAAGCCGCACCGCCTCATTCAGAGTACTGTCGACTTCTTTCAGTATATGCAGGCCATATCCCTGCGGCCATTCGCTCATGTCAAAAAGGCCCGGTCGCGCGACCGAGCCTCGGTTGATCGAAACGCGGCAGTATCAGTTGACAAGCGTCGCCGCAGCAGCTGCAGCTGCCCCTTCCACACCGAACTGATAAAATACGCCAATCAACATCAGAGCCGCAGAGCCCATCAGCGCTGCCCACAAAACCGGGGTCGAGCGGATCTCGATCGGGTCTTCATTCTCCGCCCCGAAATACATGTAGAACACGATCCGCAGATAGTAGAACGCACCAATGACCGAGGCGATGGCCGAGACGATCACCAGCCCGAACAGGTCGGCATCGATACCCGCTTGCCAGACGCCGAACTTGGCGAAGAAGCCCAGCATCGGTGGCACGCCCGCCAGACTGAACATCAAGATCAGGACCGCCAGAGCTTTGCCCGGATCGCGCTTCGAGAACTGACGTAGCGCATCAATATCAGTGACCGGTTTGCCATCACGCTCCATCATCAGGATGAATGCGAAGGTTCCGATATTCATCGTCACATAGATGGCCAGATACATCAGCATTGCCTTGATGCCCATCTCGGTCCCGGCGGCCAGTCCGATCAGAGCATATCCCATATGGGCAATCGACGAAAACGCCATCAGCCGCTTGATGTCACGCTGCCCAATGGCCGCAACCGCGCCCAGCAGCATCGACAGGACCGAAAGCAGCACGATCACTTGCTGCCAATCCTTGATCACGCCTCCGAAGGCATCATGCATCAGGCGCGCGAACAGGGCCATCGCAGCCACTTTCGGAGCGGTGGCGAAGAACGCGGTAATCGGGGTCGGAGACCCTTCATACACATCCGGCGTCCACATGTGGAACGGCACGGCCGAGACCTTGAAGGCCAGACCCGAGATCATGAACACCAGGCCAAACAGGAGGCCAATCGAGACATCTCCATGATGCACCGTTTGGATGATGCCCGAAAACAGCGTAGTGCCAGTGAAGCCGTAAACCAGCGACGCACCATAGAGCAGCAAGCCAGAACTCAACGCGCCCAGCACGAAGTATTTCAGACCGGCTTCGGTGGATTTGGCACTGTCGCGCCGCAAGGCGGCGACGACGTAAAGTGACAGCGACTGCAGCTCAAGCCCCATATAAAGCGACATCAGATCGCCTGCGCTAACCATCATCATCATGCCTACAGCCGCAAGTGCGACCAGCAGAGGATATTCAAAGCGCAGCAGATCGCGGCGCGCCATATATTCCTGGCTCATCAGCAATACCGCAGCGGCAGACAGCAGAATCGCAACCTTTGCAAATCGAGCAAAGCCGTCATCCACAAACATGCCGTTGAAGGCCACGTTAGTACCTTCGCCATTCATCGCAATCCAGATTGCCAACGCCGCCATCAGACCTGAAGTGGCCCAGACCAGCATGGGAGCCAGAGCATCCTTGGTGGTGTAGACAGCCCCGATCAGCGCCGCCATCGCATAAATTGCCAGAACAATTTCCGGCAGGATGATTGTCAGATCAGCCTGGATCATGTCTCCAAAGCCCCCTTAATGCGAAGCGGCTGTCTGGGTTGCGGCTTCAGCCGCGGCCAGAGCCGTGTCATAGTTCGAGATTAGCGCTGCGGTGGATTGCCCGATCACATCGGTCACCAGCGAGGGATAAACCCCAAGCAGAATGGTCATCACGATCAGCGGCGCGAAGATCAGCCGCTCGCGCGAGCTCATGTCTGTGATGGCCTTGAGGCTTTCCTTGATCAGATCTCCAAAGACTACCCGGCGATAGAGCCATAGCGCATAGCCCGCCGAGAAGATCACACCGGTTGCAGCCACAGCCGTCACCCAGGTGTTGACCTGGAATGCGCCCATCAGGGTCAGGAATTCCCCGATGAAGCCCGATGTACCAGGCAAGCCGACATTGGCCATGGTGAACAGCATGAAGACCAGAGCGTAAGCCGGCATCCGGATGACCAAACCGCCATACGCCTCGATATCGCGGGTGTGCATCCGGTCATAGATCACGCCAACACACAGGAAGAGCGCTGCGGAAATGAACCCATGACTGAGCATCTGGAAGATCGCGCCATCAATGCCCTGCTGGTTCGCTGCAAAGATACCCATGGTCACAAAGCCCATATGCGCGACCGAGGAATAGGCGATCAGCTTCTTCATATCCTCCTGCACCAGCGCGACCAGAGAGGTGTAGACAACAGCAATCGCCGACATCCACAGCACCACATCGGTCATCACCGCAGACCCCACCGGGAACATCGGCAGGCTGAAGCGCAGGAAGCCATAGCCGCCCATCTTCAACAGGATCGCCGCCAGCACGACCGAACCTGCCGTCGGCGCCTGAACGTGCGCATCCGGCAGCCAGGTATGCACCGGCCACATCGGCATCTTCACCGCGAACGACGCGAAGAAGGCCAGGAACATCAGCGTCTGCATGCCGCCGACGATATAGATGCCCAGTACGCTGAACCCTTCGGACGAGAACTGATGGCTCATCAGCGCCTCGAAATCCGTGGTGCCCGCATCCGCATACATCGCAACCATCGCCACCAGCATCAGCACCGAGCCGAGGAAGGTGTATAGGAAGAACTTGAAGCTGGCATAGATGCGGTCCTTGCCACCCCAGATACCGATGATCAGGAACATCGGGATCAGGCCCGCCTCGAAGAACAGGTAAAACAGCACGAGATCCAGCGCCATGAACACGCCCAGCATCAGCGTTTCCAGCAGCAGGAATGCGATCATGTATTCCTTGACCCGGTCCGTGACCTGCCAGCTGGCCAGAATGGTCAGCGGCATGATGAAGGTGGTCAGCAGCACGAAAAGAACGCTGATCCCATCGACACCCATCTTGTACTTCAGGCCCAGCAGCCACTCGCCCTCTTCCACCATCTGGAAGCCGGTGTTGGACGGATCAAAGCCGGTATAGATGCCGATTGAGACCAGAAAGGTCACGGTTGTGGCAACCAGCGCAACCCATTTGGCGTTGCGCTGCGCGGCTACGTCCTCGCCATGCAGAAACAGGGCCAGAATGCCTGCTGCGATGGCGGGGATGAAGGTGACAATAGATAGGATATTGTCCATTAGTTTGCGCCTCCGCCGATCGACATCCAGGTGACAAGAGCGGCGATGCCCAAAACCATCCAGAAGGCGTAAGTAAAGATGTAACCCGT
Source organism: Ruegeria sp. C9 (assembly GCF_056537585.1). NCBI lineage: Bacteria > Pseudomonadati > Pseudomonadota > Alphaproteobacteria > Rhodobacterales > Roseobacteraceae > Ruegeria > Ruegeria sp. C9. The sequence continues at coordinate 398,992 of NZ_JBQFRU010000004.1, read as the reverse complement.
CTGAGCTTTGCCTGCGAGGCGGGTAAAGAAGGGCACGACGCCCATCGAAACCCCGTTCAGGAAGCCATCAATCGTGTTGCCGTCACCGCGTTTCCACAGGAACCGACCCAGCGCAATGGTAGGTTTGACAAAGATCGCGTCGTAGATCTCGTCAAAGTACCACTTATTCTTGAGAAACAGGTACAGCGGCCGCTGGTTCGCCGCCAGACGAGCGGGCAGCGACGTGTTCACGATGTAGAACCAATAGGCGACGACAAAACCCAGCAGCATAGCAACAAAAGGCGATACTTTGACCCATTTCGGAGCCTCATGCGCATCGTTCAGGACATTGTTGTCAGGTGCCATATACAGCGCGCCTTCGCCTGGCTCACCGCCAAAGCTGGCATGCTTTTTGTCCGCCTTGTAGCCACCCTCGCCTTTATCAGCCTTCGCGTCGCCTTGGTCGTCATCTGCCTTGGCCTCACCATGAGATGCGTCTGCGGCAACTTCGCCATGACCGCCAGTCTCTTCCGCCAGCGGAATACCGTAGAACTTGGCCACTTTATCGGTGTAGCCGAAGAACTGGTTGTACCACAGCATCCCCGAGAACACCGCGCCCAGAGACAGTACCCCCAGCGGGACCAGCATGACCATCGGACTTTCATGCGCGTGCTCATGCGTATGCTTGTCGCCACGCGGCTCGCCATAGAAGGTTAGGAATATCAAACGCCAGCTGTAGAATGAGGTGAACACCGCTGCGATTACCAACATCCAGAAGGCATAACCTGTGCCACCTACAAAGGCGCTTTCGATGATGGCATCCTTCGACAGGAACCCGGCAAAGCCAAACGTGGTCAGCGGGATGCCCACACCGGTAATGGCCAGCGTGCCGATCATCATCGCCCAGAACGTATAGGGGATTTTCTTCCGCAGACCGCCGTACTCGGTCATCTCTTGCTCATGATGCATCGCATGGATCACTGAACCAGCACCAAGGAACAGCAGCGCCTTGAAGAACGCGTGCGTCAGCAGATGGAACATCGCGGCTGAGTACATGCCAACGCCGGCGGCGACAAACATGTAACCCAATTGCGAACAGGTCGAATACGCAATGACCCGCTTGATATCGGTCTGCACCAAGCCCACGGTTGCTGCGAAAAACGCAGTCGAAGCGCCAAGGAAGGCTATGAACCCGGTGGCCCCCGGTGCGAACTCCATCAGCGGCGACATACGGCAGACCAGGAACACACCTGCGGTAACCATGGTCGCAGCGTGGATCAGCGCGGACACAGGGGTCGGACCTTCCATCGCATCCGGCAGCCAGGTGTGTAGTATCAACTGCGCCGATTTACCCATCGCGCCGATGAACAGCAGAACACAGATCACCTCGATCGCAGTCCACTCACCCCAGAGGAAGCTCAGTTTTTCCTCCGCCAATGCCGGGGCCGATGCGAATATGTCTGAGAAATTGATGCTGTCGGTCAGGAAGAACAGCGCGAAGATCCCAAGCGCAAAGCCGAAATCGCCCACTCGGTTCACGATGAACGCTTTCATCGCCGCTGCATTGGCGCTGGGCTTGCGATAATAGAACCCGATCAGCAGGTACGAGGCGACACCCACGCCTTCCCAGCCAAAGAACATCTGAACCAGATTGTCCGCCGTCACCAGCATCAGCATGGCGAAGGTGAAGAACGACAGATAGGCAAAGAAACGCGGCTTATAGCTTTCGCCTTCACGCCATTGCGGGTCGTGATCCATGTAGCCGAATGAATACAAGTGAACCAGCGCCGAAACGGTCGTCACCACGATCAGCATGATCGCCGTCAGACGGTCCAGACGAATGGCCCAGCTTGTCGACAGCGAACCACTTTCGATCCAGCGCATGATCTCGATCTGCTGGGTGTGGCCATCAAATGAAAGGAAGACGATCCAGCTGAGCAGGCAGGCCAGAAACAGCAGGCCCGTGGCAGTCCACATGGCGGCTTTCTCACCAATGAAGCGCCAGCCAAATCCGCAGATCAACGCACCCACGAGCGGGGCAAAGAGGATGGTGGTTTCCATATTCTCTTACCCCTTCATCATATTGACGTCTTCAACCGCGATGGTGCCACGGTTGCGGAAGAAGCAGACCAGAATGGCAAGACCAATCGCCGCCTCAGCCGCCGCAACTGTCAACACGAACAGCGTAAAGACCTGCCCGACCAGATCGCCGAGGAAACTAGAGAACGCCACGAGGTTGATATTCACCGCCAGCAGCATCAACTCGATGCTCATCAGTAGGATGATGACGTTCTTGCGGTTCAGGAAGAGACCGAAAATGCCGATGACGAACAGCGTCGCCGCGACCGTAAGATAGTGTTCAAGTCCGATCATCGTCTCAAAGTCCCTGCCCCGGTTTCACGTCCTTCAACTCCATCGCTTTGGCCGGGTCGCGCATCATCTGGCCGATGATGTCCTGACGCTTGATGTCCTGACGGTGGCGCAGTGTCAGCACAATGGCACCGATCATGGCCACCAGCAGGATCAGGCCCGCCAGTTGGAACAGAAGGAAGTATTGATCGTATAGAATGACGCCGAGCGCCTCAGTGTTGTGGCGGTCGCTCGGTACTGGCTGCGCCAGATTGGCGGCGGCACCCTGCGCGCTGTCCCATGCTCCGATGGCCATGACGAACTGCATCAGGATCACCAATCCGATCAACAGCGCCAGCGGCATGTAGCGCGCCATCTCGGCCTTCAGCTCGGCAAAGTCCACATCCAGCATCATCACCACGAAGAGGAACAGAACCGCGACCGCGCCGACATAAACGATAATCAGCAGCATCGCCACGAACTCAGCCCCCAGCAGCACGAACAGGCCCGCCGAGGACAGAAAGGACAGGATCAGCCACAGCACCGAATGCACCGGCTGGCGGCTGATCACCGTGAACAGCCCGCCGGTGATGGCGCTGATGGCAAACAGATAGAAGGCAAAGACGGTCATTGATCCTCATCCTCGTTATCACCCATGACCTCTTGCGCCAGATCCAGTGCGCGGGTCATGGCCGGAATGCCGGCAAAGACCGACATCTGACCGATCGTTTCCACGATCTCTTGTTTTTTGGCGCCAGCTTCCAGCGCGTGGCGCACGGTCTGACGCACCGCCGAGTCCGCCTGAGCGCCCTGACAGGTCAGCCCGGCCAGCGTCAGCAGAAGGCGAGTTTTGGCGTCCAGCCCGTCCTTGTTGACGGTATTGCCGAACATCATCTCCATGACCTCTTTCGGCATGGTCGGCCACAGCGCCTCGAATCCTTTGGGCGAGAAATTTTCCATCGCCGGGTTCATCGCCTTGGCCATGTCCTGAGCTTGCTTCATCATCAGCTCGAACGGATTTGTCGGACTGTCACTCATCTGTACGGCGCGTCCAATTCCAGATTGCGAGCGATTTCGGCTTCCCAGCGTTCGCCATTATCCAGCAGTTTCTGCTTGTCGTAGAACAACTCTTCCCGGGTTTCGGTGGCGAATTCGAAATTCGGGCCCTCGACGATGGCATCAACCGGACATGCCTCCTGGCAGAAACCGCAATAGATGCATTTGGTCATGTCGATGTCATAGCGCGTGGTGCGCCGGCTTCCGTCTTCGCGCGGCTCGGCATCGATGGTGATGGCTTGTGCAGGACAGATCGCTTCGCACAGTTTGCAGGCGATGCAGCGTTCCTCACCGTTCGGATAACGGCGCAGGGCATGTTCACCCCGGAACCGCGGGGACAAGGGCCCCTTTTCATGCGGGTAGTTCACGGTCGCTTTTGGGGCGAAGAAATACTTCAAGCCCAATTTCATCCCGACCCAGAAATCCTGCAGCAGGAAATATTTGGCGGCGCGGGTGTAGTCGATTTGAGTCATATCAGCCTCCTACGCTCCAACGGGCAAACGCGCCCCAGAACCAGTCGAATTTCGCCGCGAAGGCCACGAAGACGACCCAGACGAGGCTGAACGGCAAGAACACTTTCCAACCCAGGCGCATCAACTGGTCATAGCGGTAGCGGGGTGTGATCGCCTTGACCATCGCGAAGATGAAGAAGAAGAACGCCATCTTGGCAACCATCCACAATACGCCGTCAGGCAGGCCTGGGATCGGGGACAGCCAGCCGCCAAAGAACAGCAGTGTGGTCAGAGCACACATCAGGAAGATGGCGATGTATTCACCAGCCATGAAAAGCAGGAAAGGCGTGGCCGAGTATTCGACCTGATAGCCTGCAACCAGTTCCGATTCCGCCTCGGGCAGATCGAAGGGTGGCCGGTTGGTTTCAGCCAATGCCGAGATGAAAAACAGGAACACCATCGGGAAATGCGGCAGCCAGTACCAGCTGAAGAACCCGAACGAGCCATCCTGTGCGCGGACGATATCACCAAAGTTCATCGAACCGGTCGAGATGATGATGCCGATGATGATCAGACCGATGGATACCTCGTATGAAATCATCTGCGCGGCAGAGCGCAGCGACCCAAGGAATGGATACTTTGAGTTCGACGCCCAACCACCCATAATCACGCCATAAACCTCAAGCGAGGAGACTGCGAAGACATAGAGGATGGCGACGTTGATGTCCGACAGGACCCAGCCATCGTTGAACGGGATCACCGCCCAGGCGATCATCGCGAGGACAAAACTGGTCAATGGTGCGAGGATAAACACCGTACGGTCGGCACCTGCGGGAATGACGACCTCTTTCACCACATATTTCAGTGCGTCCGCCACCGATTGCAGCAGGCCGTATACGCCGACAACGTTGGGGCCGCGACGCATCTGGACGGCGGCCCAGATCTTGCGGTCGCCGTAAACGAGGAACAACAGCGAGATCATCACGAACGCTACAACAGCAAGCACTTGCGCCAGAATGATGATGGCTATTCCGCCTGGGGTGTTAAAGAAGTCAGCCATTGGTCCTCACACCGTGGGTATTTTGGTTTCCGCGTGCGATGCAAAGGCCAGATGCCTGCGCAATCTGCGGCTGGGTCGGCGCGTTGGTGTAAACAGCATCTGCCGTCTGTACGCCACCCTTAATCTTCAATTTCACACGCAAATCCGGCGCGGCTATCTGCCACCCGGGCACCGCGTACGTCTGCGATATGAAACGTTTCTGGTTCATTCAGCCGCAATCTTCTCAGTCTTGCGGGTCTGCGCCTGTGCCGATAGTTCGGCCATCAATTGGGAGGCGCGGGCAATCGGGTTGGTCAGGTAGAAATCCTTGATTGCATTGCGGAAGCTGGCTTCACCCAATTTTCCGGCTTGTAGCGCCGCTGCTTCATTCTCAATCACCTCATCAATGCGCGCCAGATGCGGAACAGATTCGAGCAAGGAGGTGCGCAATTGAGCCAATGTATCGTAGGGCAGAGTAGCCCCCAGCTCGGCAGACAACGCCCTTAGGATTGCCCAGTTTTCCTTGGCCTCTCCCGGTGCAAAGCCTGCGCGCATGGCGAGTTGAGGACGCCCTTCGGTGTTCACGAACAGACCGTTTTCTTCTGTGTAAGCCGCCCCCGGCAGGATCACATCTGCGCGGTGCGCGCCTCGATCGCCGTGACTGCCCTGATAGATCACAAAAGCACCCTCGCCGATCTCGACTTCGTCAGCACCGAGGTTATAGATCACATCGGCCGCGTTGACCGCCTCCATGCCACCTTCGTTGGTTGCATCCACATCCATCGCACCTACGCGCGATGCCGCGGTGTGCAGAACGATCAGCCCACTTTCGGTATTGCTTGCAATGGCTTGCGCGGCGGCCAGAACGGCAGAGCCATCGGCCTCCTGCAGCGCGCCTTGCCCGACGATGACAAGAGAGCGCTTGCTCTTGATCTCATCATCACCACCCATATCAACGATGGTCTGCAGCGCGGCACGGTCGCTGCCTACATGGTGATACTCATAGGTCAGATCGACGGCAGGCCCGACCAGGGCCACCTCGGCGCCGTGTGCCCAGGCCTTGCGGATACGAGCATTCAAAACCGGAGCCTCGTCACGCGGGTTGGTCCCGATCAACAGGATACGTTCAGCCGCATCAATATCTTCGATTGCCGCGGTCCCGGCATAGGCTGCTCGGTTACCCGCAGGCAGTTTGGCGCCGTCGGTGCGGCACTCAACGATACCGCCTTGCCCTTCGATCATTTGTTTCAGCGCATAGATGGCCTCAACCGGAGCCAGATCACCTACGATCCCAGCCGGTTTCTCGGCCCCCTTAAGAACCTCAGCAGCTTTGTTCAGTGCCTCTGGCCATGTGGCAGGACGCAGCTTGCCGTTTTCCCGCACATAAGGCCTGTCCAGTCGCTGACGCCTTAAGCCGTCCCAGACAAAGCGGGTCTTGTCGCTGATCCATTCCTCGTTCACACCGTCATGGTTGCGCGGCAGAAAGCGCATCACTTCACGCCCTTTGGTATCTACGCGGATGCTTGAGCCCAAAGCATCCATCACGTCGATACTCTCGGTTTTGTTCAGTTCCCAAGGGCGCGCGGTGAAGGCATATGGCTTCGAGGTCAACGCCCCTACCGGGCACAGATCGATGATGTTGCCCTGCAGGTTCGAATCCAGCGTCTGGTTCAGGTACGAGGTGATCTCGGCATCCTCGCCCCGCCCGGTCTGCCCCATCTGGGTGATCCCGGCGACCTCTGTGGTAAAGCGCACGCAACGGGTACAACTGATGCAGCGAGTCATCGCGGTGCCAACCAGCGGACCAAGGTCCAAATCATCCACGGCACGCTTGGCTTCTTTGAAGCGCGTGCCTGACAGACCATAGGCCATGGCCTGATCCTGCAAGTCACACTCGCCGCCCTGATCGCAGATCGGGCAATCCAGCGGGTGGTTGATCAGCAGAAACTCCATCACCCCTTCGCGGGCCTTCTTGACCATGGGCGAGTTCGTCTTGACCACCGGTGCCTGCCCTTCGGGACCCGGACGCAGATCGCGCACCTGCATCGCGCAGGAGGCCGCCGGTTTCGGCGGGCCGCCCACGACCTCGACCAGACACATCCGGCAGTTCCCGGCAATCGACAGACGCTCGTGATAGCAAAAGCGCGGCACTTCGACCCCGGCCTGCTCGCAGGCCTGGATCAGTGTCATCGCGCCATCGACTTCGATTTCCTGCCCGTCGATATTGACTTTGCGGAGGTCAGACATCGCTAGTTCGCCCTCAAATACACGCCGATGGCGCTGTTTCTTTCAATCTCTTTCCGCCCCAACGTGCAGAAAGAATTGGGATTTTCATAAGACACGCCGTTTTGGGTCAGATATGCCTCACCCTTGGCACGCATCCTGTCTTTCTCGGCATCCGAGTCCACATAGGCGCGGATTTCCTTGTCCGAATATCCCAGTTTGTTCGCCTTGGACCGCAGATCCCACATCACCCCAATCGCCTTAAGTCGACGCCCGCTGATCGACGGACAGTACTCCGAAATCTCATTTGCGATCGCGATGTAGTAGAGTTCGTTGTCGATCTCTTTGACATCCCTCAAGGGTGGTTTGGCTTCGGCCATTACAGGCATCGAAATCGCGCAAATCGCGGCCAGAAGTCGTACAACAGTCATGACATTTCCTTTCGTCTTGGGATTCCCAAGACGGCGGTCAGCCGGGCTGCTATGCAATAGCAGCCCATGGGTTTTGCCGTGATATGCGATACGGTGGCTCATGGTCGCTGACAGCTTCCGGCATACGTCAGCTTATCGTTTTCGATCCGTAGATTTTGCGGCTCGGTCTCCGGCCCAACCTTCCATACAATTCTGGACGATCCAAAATTCTGAATGCAGAATTTTGTCGCCTCATAGCGGCCCGCTTCGCGTGCGCCTTCCAATGACTGCGAAACGCCATTCACAGTCACAGTGAAATCGGTAGGTGTCGTCTTCTTATCCACGTGTTTAGCGTTGGCGTTGAAGAAAATGCCGTCAAACGCCACGCGGGTCGCCCTCGATTTCGCTGTACCGCAGGCAGATACAAGTAAGCTTCCCACCAATACCATTGTCATTACGAATACGCGCTTCGCCATCATGACCACTCCTGTTTCGTGGCTGGCGCTTGTGGCATCCGCTGATGCGCAGGAGAAAGCGTATGAAACAACATCCCGTTCACTCCGCCGCGACCTGTACGCAACGATTGTCGCGCCACTTGCTGGCCTGTTTCAATTCTGCCCACCCAAAGGCATGCTCGCTGGGTCCTTCCGAGCGCAGCTTTTCCAGACGATCCAGCGCTTCGGCCAAACTGGGGCAATGCCCTTCCCGCACCCACCACATGACAAAATGTTGTTCGCCAAGGATTTCGAACCACTCTTGCCGACGCTCGTAGAACTGTTTGTGGATAGTCCCCCAAACAAATTTCTCAAGGCTGGCGACGTCTTCCCAAACCGTCAGGTTCGCGACGAATTGCGGATCATCCCCGATGCTGTTTTCGGTGTTGCCTGTTCCCGGTTCTCCGGACCCTTCCATCATCCAGACAAAGCCGGACATCCGCTTGCCAAGCCCGTTGACGCGATCCAGGTTGGCCATGAATTCAGCCACGCGCGGATCGTCTGTTGGCGCCAACAAACGGCCGACATTCAACTCGGCCAGATGATATCCTTCGGGCTGGATCAAAACGCGGCCACCAAAGCAATAAGGCCAAGAATGAACATGCAGGCCCATCCAACCACATAAGCAACAGACCGGACCCCGCTATGCGGCTTGCCGATCCCGCGCAGGTGAATCACCAACATAACAACCCGCGCCAGCAGCGCTACTGAGGCCAGCAGGTTCACCCAGAACGGGCTGGACCCCAACAGGATCGCCGCGACTGTAACAGTCAAAAAGGCAGGCAGAGTTTCAGTGCCGTTCAGATAAGCGCGGTTCAAACGATAGGCCCTGTCCGAATAATCCTGATCCGGAGTGGCCCCCGGTGCCAGCCCCTTGCCCGCTTTTGCAAGCGCCGAGAACGGCGACATGAACAGAACGATCAGGGTAAAGATCACCAAAGCGGCGATCGCGTGGGAATATTCGGCATAGACTTCCATCGACTTTACTCCGCTGCCATCGCACCCATGCGGCCCGATTTCTGGGCCTTGATGCGGTCCTCTATTTCTTCTCGGAAATTGCGGATCAGACCTTGGATCGGCCAGGCCGCCGCATCGCCAAGGGCGCAGATCGTGTGGCCTTCAACCTGTTTGGTGACATCAAACAGCATGTCGATCTCTTCCAGTTCGGCTTCACCGCGTACAAGACGATCCATCACGCGCATCATCCAACCAGTGCCTTCACGACATGGCGTACACTGGCCGCAACTTTCGTGCTTGTAGAACTTCGACAACCGCCAGATTGCCTTGATGATGTCGGTGGACCTGTCCATCACGATGACCGCTGCCGTGCCCAGACCCGAACCCAGTTCTCCGCGCAGATAGTCAAAATCCATGATCGCGTCGCGCATGTTCTCACCGCGCACGCATGGCACCGAAGACCCGCCGGGTATTACCGCCAGCAGATTGTCCCAGCCGCCACGAATGCCGCCGCAATGGGTTTCAATCAGCTCTTCGAAGGAGATCGACATCGCCTCTTCGACGACACAGGGGTTGTTCACATGGCCCGAGATCGCAAACAGCTTGGTGCCCGCGTTGTTCTGACGGCCAAAGCCTGCGAACCAGTCGGCACCACGCCGCAGAATCGTGGGCACAACGGCAATCGATTCCACATTGTTCACCGTGGTCGGGCAGCCATAAAGACCCGCACCCGCCGGAAACGGAGGCTTCATGCGCGGCATACCCTTCTTGCCCTCAAGGCTTTCGATCAGAGCAGTTTCCTCGCCGCAGATATAAGCCCCAGCGCCGTGATGCAGGAACAGGTCGAAATCCCAGCCGGAACCAGCAGCATTCTTCCCGAGCAGACCCGCGTCATAGGCTTCGTCAATCGCCGCCTGCAGAGCCTCACGCTCGCGGATGTATTCGCCGCGCAGGTAGATGTAGCAAGTATTCGCGTTCATTGCGAAAGACGCGATCAGGCACCCCTCGATCAGCGTGTGCGGATCATGACGCATAATCTCGCGGTCTTTGCACGTCCCGGGTTCGGATTCATCCGCGTTCACCACCAGATAAGCCGGGCGACCATCGCTTTCTTTGGGCATGAAAGACCATTTCAGACCGGTCGGGAAACCCGCACCACCACGGCCGCGCAGACCTGAATCCTTCATCGTCTGGATGATCCAGTCACGGCCCTTTTCAATCAGGCCAGCGGTGCCGTCCCAATGCCCCCGGGCCTGCGCGCCTTTCAAAGTGCGCTCGTGCATCCCGTAGATGTTGGTAAAGATCCTGTCCTGATCCTTCAGCATCGCTCAGTTACCTTTGGCTGTCCTGACGCATGCGCCAGAGTTGAAAAATGTTGACGCCCGCATAGATGAAACCTGCCAGAGCGGCAAAATCAAACAGCAGCGCATAGCGCGCGGTCAAGCCCAGCGCCGGGCCGATGAACAAATTCATGGCCAGCCAAATCACCATCGTCACGGCGATGACGATGCCGATATGTCGGCCCTTGCGGGCTATGGCCAGTTCCTTGTCTTTATCCATCTCGTCCTGATGCCCCAAACGGGCACCCATCTAGTCCTCGTAAGTGCCGTCTTCCTTGGCACGTTTGGCGAAATCGGTCTCTTCACCTGAAGCCAATTTCGCGGCTTGTTCGATCCACCCGTCCCGCTCGATCCGGCCTTTGAATTTCAGCCGTGCATCCACCCAGGCCACTTGCTCGGGTGTCCATGCAGCGATCTGGTCATAGTGGTAAAAGCCCAACTCGTTCAGAGTCTCTTCCAGCTTCGGACCTACGCCCTTCAGCATCTTCAGATCATCGGGCTTGCCATCGCGCGCACTGCTCAGCGTTTCCGGCTGATCCTCTTTCGCTGCTTTCGCCTCAGCGGCTTGTTTCACCGCTGGCTTCGCCGAGGCTGGCGCTTTGGGCGGCTTCGGCGCAGCTTTTGTAGCAGCAGCCTTGCCATCCTTGCCCAGCCACGGCGTCAGGATCGGAACTTCGGTTCCGTCGATGCGCTTGACCGTATCGCCCAGATCGCTCGCAAGCTGAACACTTGCGTTATACTGCGTTCTGCCGCTGTCATACTCCGTCAGGCTGGTCAGCCCCTTCAGAGGTTCCGCCGCATAGCGCCCGTTCTGAGGACCCGGAGTCGGCACTTTGCCCGCCACCAGATCATCGAGAATCTTGCCAAAGCTCTCGGTCGTCAGATCTTCGTAGTAATCCTTACCGATCTGCGCCATCGGGGCATTGGTGCAAGATCCGAGGCATTCCACCTCTTCCCAGCTCAGCTTGCCATCAGCAGACAGTTCATGCGGTTTCGCGGCAATCTTTTCCTTGCAAACCGCAATCAGGTCCTCGGCCCCGCAAATCATGCAGGACGTCGTGCCACAGACCTGAATATGCGCAACCGAACCAACCGGCTGCAGTTGGAACATGAAGTAGAACGAGGCAACCTCAAGAACGCGGATATAGGCCATACCAAGCATGTCGGCGACGGATTCGATCGCCGGACGGCTCAGCCATCCCTCCTGCTCCTGCGCGCGCCACAGCAGCGGGATGACCGCACTGGCCTGACGCCCCTCGGGATATTTGGTTATTTGCGCTTCGGCCCATTGCTGGTTAGCAGCGGTGAAGGCGAAGCTTTCGGGTTGTTCGGCGTGAAGACGGCGGAGCATTAGCGGTCAATCTCTCCAAATACGACGTCCATGGTGCCGATAATCGCGGCGACGTCGGCCAGTTGATGGCCTCCGGCGACGTGGTCCATGGCTTGCAAGTGCAGGAACCCCGGCGCGCGGAGTTTGGCGCGGTAGGGTTTGTTAGTGCCGTCGGCGACCAGATAAACGCCAAACTCGCCCTTGGGGGCCTCGACGGCGGCGTAGACTTCGCCCGCGGGGACGTGGAAGCCTTCGGTATAAAGCTTGAAGTGATGGATCAGGCTTTCCATCGAGGTCTTCATGTCCGAGCGTTTCGGCGGGGTGATCTTGCCACGCGCCAGCACGTCTCCGGGGCAATCGCGGATTTTGGCGATAGCCTGGCGGATGATCAGCAGCGACTGGCGCATCTCTTCCATGCGAACCAGATAGCGGTCATAGCAGTCGCCGTTCTTGCCAACCGGAATCTGGAATTCGAACTCGTCATAGCATTCATAAGGCTGCGCACGACGCAGGTCCCATGCGAGGCCAGACCCGCGCACCATCACGCCCGAGAAGCCGTATTTCTGAATGTCATCCTCGGTTACGACGCCGATATCGGCGTTGCGCTGTTTGAAGATGCGGTTTTCGGTCAGCAGTCCGTCAATGTCGTCCAGAACGGCAGGGAATTCATGGCTCCACGCTTCGATATCGTCCAGCAGTTCGGGTGGCAGATCTTGGTGGACACCGCCGGGGCGGAAATAGGCGGCGTGCAGGCGGGCACCACAGGCACGCTCATAGAACACCATCAGCTTTTCACGCTCTTCAAAACCCCACAGAGGCGGGGTCAGCGCGCCAACGTCCATGGCCTGAGTGGTCACGTTCAGCAGGTGGTTAAGAACACGACCGATCTCGGAATAGAGGACCCGGATCAGAGAGCCGCGACGCGGCACTTCAACCCCGGTCAGTTTTTCGATGGCCAGACACCACGCATGCTCCTGGTTCATCGGTGCCACGTAATCAAGACGGTCGAAATACGGCAGGTTCTGCAGATACGTCCGGCTTTCCATCAGCTTTTCGGTGCCACGGTGCAGCAGGCCGATATGCGGGTCGCAGCGTTCGACGATCTCGCCGTCCAGCTCTAGCACAAGACGCAAAACCCCGTGCGCCGCAGGGTGTTGCGGGCCGAAGTTGATGTTGAAGTTGCGGATCTTCTGTTCTCCGCTCAGCGCGTCCGTGCTGCCGTCATCGTATCTTGAGCCGTCCATCAACGCCCTCGTTTCTTCTTCGCTTCGGCCCGTACCCGGACCTTTTCCGCCTCAGCTGCCTTGGCAGCGGCCCCAGCCAACAGAACCCCAAGCGCCCCCAACGCAATCAGTTCCCCCAGACCCATCAACGGCGCTCCATCTCTTGCAGTTTCATGGCCATGATCCAAATCAGGATCAGCGTTCCAATCGGGATGACGCAGGCTACGACCCAGTATTTCTCGATCCCGAAATGCGGTAGCAGCTTCAGCATCGGGATAATCGTGGCAACCGTAACGGCAATCCAGATCAGGAACTCCATGACTTACGACTCCTGTTTTTCATCCCCCGGAAGAATGTAGTTCGCACCTTCCCACGGGGACATGAAATCAAATTGACGGTATTCCTGAACCAATGAGACCGGTTCGTAGACCACGCGCTTTTGCGCTTCGTCATAGCGGACTTCAGTATAGCCAGTGGTCGGGAAATCCTTGCGCAGCGGATAGCCGCGGAAACCATAATCCGTAAGGATGCGTCGCAAGTCTGGATGACCCGAGAACAGGATGCCGAACATGTCGAACACCTCGCGCTCGAACCAATTGGCAGAGGGGTGCACGTCCACGATTGAAGGCACCATGTCATCTTCTCGGATCGAGACTCGCAAGCGAATGCGCTGGTTCTGATACATTGACAGGAAGTGGTAGACCACATCGAACCGCTTGGCCCGTTCGGGGTAGTCGACGCCGGTGATGTCAACCAGGGTCGAGAACTGGCAGGTCCGCTCACTTTTGAGAAACTCAATGAATTCCACCAGATTCGAAGGAGCCACATCGACGTTCAGCTCGCCATGGGTCACATCCCAGGCCAGAACGCAATCTGTACGTTTCAGCTCCAACTGAGCGCCGAGTTCTTTGAGTGCTTCGCTCATCTACCCTCTCCCTCAGCGTACGATGGTGCCGGTTCGGCGGATTTTGCGTTGCAGCTGCATCAGTCCATACAACAACGCCTCAGCGGTTGGAGGGCAGCCGGGCACGTAGATATCCACCGGAACAACCCGGTCACAGCCACGAACGACAGAATAAGAATAGTGATAGTACCCACCGCCATTCGCGCAGGAGCCCATCGAGATCACATAGCGCGGCTCGGGCATCTGGTCATAAACCTTGCGCAGCGCCGGGGCCATCTTGTTGGTCAGCGTTCCAGCGACGATCATCACATCAGACTGGCGCGGAGACGCACGAGGCGCGATGCCGAACCGTTCCGCGTCATATCGTGGCATCGACGTGTGCATCATCTCAACCGCGCAGCAGGCCAGACCAAAGGTCATCCAGTGCAAGCTACCGGTACGGGCCCAGTTGATGATGTCTTCGGTCGAGGTCAACAGGAAACCTTTGTCCTGCAGTTCCGCATTCAGGGCCTGGGTGGCGACTTCCTTGTCGACGCCGGCGGTGTTTGCGCCCGTCATCACTCCCATTCCAGGGCCCCTTTCTTCCATTCATAGGCAAAGCCGATGGTCAGCACCGCCAGGAACACCATCATCGACCAGAACCCAACATCGCTGATGTCTTTGAAGCCAACGGCCCAGGGGAACAGGAAGGCGATTTCCAGATCGAAGATGATGAAGAGAATCGCGACCAGATAGAATCGGACATCAAACTTCATTCGCGCATCGTCGAAGGCGTTGAAACCACATTCATAGGCGCTGACCTTTTCGGGGTCGGGATTGCGGACAGCCAGGACCACAGCAGCCAGAATCAGTACGATTCCAAGGCCTACGGCAACGGCCAGAAACACCAGAATCGGGAGGTACTCCCGCAGCAGGTCTTCCACGTATAGCTCCTTTCCTGCGCAAGTCCCGAAAGGGTGCGCCGTCAATTGGCGATTTGACTGGACATTCTCTATCCCTGTGGGGTCAGAGGGTCAACCGAACAGAAACGCGCAGGTCGGCATTGTTACAATCATCCAGCGGGCTATTGCGGAGAATACTTCTGGAACAAAGTGATCGGCTAAACCTAACTATTCCATGCAGGTTTTCGTTTGTCGAAAAAGGCGCCGATTCCCTCTTGCGCCTCATCAGTTTCCCAACGCGCGACAAGCTGTCGAATGGTGTGGTCAATCACCGCGTCATCAATTCGCGGCCCAAGTGACTGGATCAGCTGCTTGGCCGAAGACACCGCACCGGGTGCACAGGACAGATAGGGAAGCACTTCAGCTTCGACCGCGTCGGCCAACGCCACAGCGGGCACCGCGCGGGTCAACAGGCCCAGTTCGACCGCTTCCGCCGCTTCGAACAGGCGGGCAGACATAAAGACGCGCCGCGAACGTGCTTCGCCCATTCGGGCAATGACATAGGGTCCAATCGTCGCCGGGATCAGGCCAAGCCGCGTTTCGGTTAGACCCATCTTCAGGCTTTCCACGCCGATCGCCACATCGCAGACCGAGGCCATCCCAACACCACCACCAAACGCGTTTCCCTGCAACGCGCCGATCAAGGGTTTGGGCAGCGTATTTAAGGCATTCAGCATCTCAGCCAGCTTGCGCGCTTCGGCAAAACGCGTCTCGGGATCGGCAGCCATCTGCGCCTGCATCCAACCCAGATCGCCCCCGGCGCAAAAGCTCTTGCCCGAGGCGGCCAGAACCACCACCCGCACCGCATCATCATTTGCCAATTGCCCAGCGGCCTGGGTTAGCTCTGCAATCATCTGCGCCGACAGTGCGTTGTGCTTCTCGGGTCGATCCAGCGTCAGAGTGGCCACGCCACGCGCGTCTGTGTTCAGCGTAATGGTCTCGAACATGTCTTATTCCGCCCGCATTGCCCGCGCCATGCGCGCCGCCTGTTCCAGAACCGGCACATCCAGACCGGTCTCATATCCCAACCGTTCCAGATGTGCGGCCACAGCTTCGGTTGCGACATTACCGGCCGCACCCGGCGCATAAGGGCAACCACCCAGCCCGCCCACG
Source organism: Ruegeria sp. C9 (assembly GCF_056537585.1). Taxonomy (NCBI): domain Bacteria; kingdom Pseudomonadati; phylum Pseudomonadota; class Alphaproteobacteria; order Rhodobacterales; family Roseobacteraceae; genus Ruegeria; species Ruegeria sp. C9. Next base: position 383,182 of record NZ_JBQFRU010000004.1, on the reverse strand, counting down.
GAGGTATCAAATACCCGCACACCCAAGGCAAGCGAAGCGTCTATGTTGTCGATTGCCCGCCCGTTGGTGTCATGAAAATGTCCTGCAAGCCGGGTAACCGGCACTCGTTCGCGCACGGCCAGCAGCATATGAGCAATCTTGTCCGGCGTTCCCTGCCCAATCGTGTCCCCTAGCGATATCTCATAGCAGCCATGGGCAAACAGCGCGTCCGCCACCTCGGCCACCTTCTCGGGTGGGGTCGAGCCGTCATAGGGACAGTCGGTCACGCACGAGACATAGCCCCGGACGGGCAGATCAATATGTCGTGCCGCTTCGAGAATGGGCACAAACCGTTCGATGGATTCGGCAATCGTCGCGTTTATGTTCGCTTTCGAGAACCCCTCGGACGCCGAAGCAAACACCGCGATCTCATCTGCCTTGGCTGCCAACGCGTCCTCATACCCGCGCATATTCGGCGCCAGCGCAGCGTACCGCACGCCTTCGGTCCGTGTGATTCCAGCCATAACTTCACCGCTGCCCGCCATTTGCGGGACCCATTTCGGTGAGACAAAACTGGCAACTTCGATCCGGTTGAAACCGGCCCGGCTGAGGCAATCGACCAAGGCGACCTTCTCGGCCACCGGGATCTCGCGCTGTTCGTTCTGCAGGCCGTCGCGTGGCCCGACCTCGAATATTTCGACCCGTTCTTTCATCAGCGCATCCCTTCCCGGTTTCTTATCGTTTCAATTGCGGATGGCCCGACTTTGCCACGCAATCCGCGGGCCGAACAGATCAATCCTCGGCCAACCGAACCAACGCTGCACCGGCCTCGACCTGTGCCCCCGCCTCGGCCAGCACTTCCGCGACCACCCCATCTCGGGCGGCCAACAAAGAATGCTCCATCTTCATGGCTTCCAGAATGGCCAGCCGGTCGCCCTCTTTCACCGCTTGCCCTGCTGCGGCAAAGACGGCCTTGACCAAACCGGGCATCGGCGCCTCGATCACGTTGGTGTCGCCCGCCGCACTTGCATCGCGATCCAGAGGATCGATAACGTCAAACACCTGCCCGTAGTCGTCGAACACGGTGACCTGAGATCCTGCGATGGCGACGTTGGGCATTGGCTTTCCGTCAATAATCCAACCGCCATTTCGCTGCGCAATCACCTGCGCGCCGTTAACAGTCCAAACCTGCCGATGCGGGTTTTCAACCTGCACGTCCAAATCAATGACCTCTCCGTCGCGCATTAGCTGCACAGCCCGGAGCAATGCCCCCCAAAGGGTGAAGCCTGTCTCAGAGGCAGTCTCTATCAGGCCCAGCGCCGTCATCGCCGCAGCCACCGTTGACGCATGACCTGAATCAGCGACCTCTACCAGAGCCTCAAGATCGCGCCCGATCAGCCCGGTATCCACGTCGCCCGACGCAAACCCGCTGTGCCGCGTCAGAGCACCAAGGAAGGCGAGATTTGTGACAGTCCCGGCGACCTCGGTCTGGCGCAAGGTCCGGTGGAGATTTTCCAAAGCGACCGCGCGTGTCGGGCCATGCACCACGACCTTGGCGATCATAGGGTCGTACCATGGGCTGATCGTATCCCCGGCGCGCACGCCACTGTCGGCACGGCAGCCTTCCGGGAACTGTAGATGAGTCAGCGTACCCGTCGCAGGCAGAAAGCCTTTGGGCACATCTTCGGCATAAAGTCTCGCCTCAAAGGAATGCCCGCGGATCGACAAATCGCCCTGCCGCTTCGGCAGGCTTTCACCCGCTGCTACGCGCAACTGCCATTCGACCAGATCAACGCCGGTAATGGCCTCGGTCACCGGGTGCTCGACTTGCAGGCGCGTGTTCATCTCCATGAACCAGAACCGATCCGGGCGCAGCCCGTCCGAGGCATCGACGATGAACTCAACCGTCCCTGCACCCTTGTAGCCAATCGCCTCAGCCGCACGCACGCCCGCCTGCCCCATCGCCTCACGCATCTCGGCTGTCATTCCAGGGGCTGGGGCCTCTTCGATCACTTTCTGATGTCGCCGCTGCAACGAGCAGTCGCGTTCAAACAGATGCACCGCATGGGTGCCATCGCCGAACACCTGCACCTCGATATGGCGGGGCTTGGCGACGAATTTCTCGACAAGTACAGCATCGTTACCGAACGCCGTCTTTGCCTCACCGCGCGCGCTGTCCAATGCAGCCGAGAACTCCTCGGGCGCCTCGACCAGCCGCATCCCCTTGCCGCCACCACCCGCAACGGCCTTGATCAAAACGGGATAACCGATTGTGTCTGCCGCGCCAGCCAGATGTTCAGGGTCCTGATTTTCGCCATGATAGCCGGGGACGACGGGAACTCCTGCGTCCTCCATCAATACCTTGGCTGCATCCTTAAGGCCCATCTTGCGGATCGCGTCCGCCGATGGCCCGATGAAGGTCAGACCTGCAGCCTCGACTGCATCCACAAAATCCGGGTTTTCGGACAAGAACCCATAACCAGGATGGATCGCCTGCGCTCCTGTATCCAGCGCCGCCTGAATGATCACATCACCCTTCAGATAGCTTTCGGCTGGGGCCGCGCCACCAATATGCACCGCTTCATCCGCCATTTGCGCATGCTTGGCCGATGCATCAGCATGCGAATACACAGCCACACAAGATACGCCCATCTTCTGAGCAGTTTCCATGACCCGGCAGGCGATCTCGCCGCGGTTGGCAATCAGGATTTTGTTAAACATAGCTTACCCCTTAACCGCCAGATCTTCGACAAGGCGGAAGCGTTCGCACAGCAATTCCATCTTGGGATCGAACCCGCCATTGCGTTCGAAATACCGGCGATGATCCTCGCGCCATCCCTCAAGCGTTTCATTCTCACCCTCGGCCAACGCAAAGTCTTCGGTCACATCGCAATATCGGCAGGTCGAGACCTCGATAGTTTCGATCACCAAAGCCGGGCGATCATCCCATTCCAGTGCAATATCCTGCCGCCCAACGACCGGGGTATCAGCACTGCCTTCTGGGTAGTCTCGCAAAGCACCACATGTCGCCGTTTTTCGGCCTGATCTTACCAACGCCAGCAGCTCGGCGCTTAGCGATGCGCTGTCTCCAAACTTGAAGGTCTGCGCGCCCGGGTAGCGGGCCATTACTTCATTCAATGAAACGCTCATCTTACATCCTGAACACGCCGAAACGTGTCTCCTCGATCGGGGCGTTTAGTGCGGCGCTCAGCGACAAGGCCAGCACGTCGCGGCTTTTGCGCGGGTCGATGATGCCGTCATCCCAGAGCCGGGCCGAGGCATAAAGCGGGTGAGATTGTTCCTCGAACATGTCCAGCGTCGGGCGTTTGAATTCAGCCTCTTCATCGGCGGACCACGTACCGCCCTGCCGATCAATCCCGTCGCGTTTGACAGTCGCTAGGACACCTGCAGCTTGCTCGCCCCCCATCACTGAGATACGCGAATTCGGCCAAGTCCACAGGAACCGAGGCTGATAGGCGCGTCCTGCCATGCCGTAGTTTCCAGCTCCGAAGGACCCTCCGACAAGCATTGTGATCTTTGGAACGCTCGTCGTCGCCACCGCCGTCACCATCTTGGCCCCGTGCCGCGCGATGCCTTCGTTTTCATATTTCCGACCAACCATGAAGCCGGTGATGTTCTGCAGGAAGACCAGCGGGGTTTTGCGCTGCGAGCACAGTTCGACAAAATGCGCACCCTTCTGCGCGGCCTCAGAAAACAACACACCGTTGTTGGCAATGATCCCGACCGGGCAGCCTTTGACATGGGCAAAACCGGTCACCAGCGTCTCACCAAATCGCGGTTTGAACTCGTCGAACCGAGAGCCATCGACCAGCCGCGCAATCACCTCGCGGATGTCATAGGGCGTCCGCAGATCGGCCGGAACTACGCCCAAAATTTCCTCGGGATCATAGGCAGGCTCTTCCGGTGTTTCGAACTGTAGGCTAGGCTTCAGCCCGGCACCCCCCAACGACCCGACGGCCCGCCGAGCCAGGGCCAACGCATGCGCATCGTCCTCGGCCAGATAATCCGCCACGCCGGACAGGCGCGTATGCACATCGCCGCCACCCAGATCTTCGGCTGTCACAACCTCCCCCGTCGCGGCCTTGACCAAAGGCGGTCCGGCCAAAAAAATCGTCCCCTGCTCTTTCACGATGATCGTCACGTCGGACATCGCCGGAACGTAAGCCCCGCCCGCCGTACACGACCCCATTACAACGGCGATCTGAGCAATCCCCTTCGCGCTCATCCGCGCCTGATTATAGAAGATGCGGCCAAAGTGATCGCGGTCGGGGAAAACCTCATCCTGATTGGGCAGGTTCGCACCGCCACTGTCGACCAGATAGATGCAGGGCAGATGATTTTCCTCGGCAATCTCCTGCGCGCGGAGGTGTTTCTTGACCGTCATCGGATAATAGGTGCCGCCCTTTACTGTGGCGTCATTGCACACCACCATGACCTCGCGCCCCTGTACCCGGCCAATCCCGGCGATCACCCCAGCACAGGGCGCGGCATCCCCATACATCCCATGCGCCGCCGTCGCGCCGATTTCCAAGAACGGAGAACCCGGATCGAGCAGGTTCGCCACCCGACGACGCGGCAGCATCTTGCCCCGCGATTCATGCCGCGTCCGCGATTTTTCACCGCCACCCATGCGGGCCGCTTCGGCGGCATCCGCAATATGTGCCAGCGCATCCAGATGTGCGGCTCGGTTCGCCTTAAACCCCTCAGAGGTTGGTATGGCTTTGGATTTTATTTTCATTCCATCTTCCCCAAGTCGCGCAATTCCACAGCGCGTTCAGCGGTTTCGGTCAGCAGGCAATTTGCGGCAACAATCGAGCGTATCGTTCCATCAGACCATATGCCGTAGGCCAGAGCACATTCAGCATCCCGAAACCCGATCCATGCGCGTTGAGCATCTCGCAACTGGTCCGAAAGTTCGGGACTTTGTTCAGCCAGTTCTGCTCGACGCAGTTTATACTGTTCGTTTAGAAATGAATCCCAAATTTGGGTTTCGGCTTGAATACACTCGGCGATGCCAAGGGTTGTTTCATTTCCCGGTATCGTTTGGCAGGCATTGGCAGCTGCGCCGAGACATGATGACATACTATCGCCCTGCTGCGTCTGAGAAAAACATTGTTGAATATACGACTGGTCTACCCAAGCGCCCTGAGCGGAAACAAGCGATGGTACTAGCGTCGCAGCAAGTGCAATTCGCATCATGTAATTGCCTCCCCTGCAGCCCGCGCCTTCAATTCCTTCCGGATCACCTTTCCCGTGACCGTCATCGGCAACTCTTCCAGAAACGACACCTCACGCGGATAGGAATACTGCGCCAAACGGTCCTTAACCCAGTCCTGCAACTCAGCGCCCGACGCCTCAGCCCCCGGCTTCAATACCACATAGGCCTTCACGATCTCGGTCCGCAGCTCATCGGGCTTGCCGACCACGCCCACCGTTGCCACTGACGGGTGGGTCAGCAGGCAATCCTCGATCTCAGCCGGGCCAATCCGGTATCCTGCCGAGGTGATCACGTCATCATCGCGACCGACAAAGCGCAAATAGTCCCCTTCCCACACGCCACGGTCACCGGTGATCAGCCAATCACCTCGGAATTTCTCAGCCGTTGCTTGCGGATTATTCCAGTATTCCAGCAGCATTGAGGCCGAACCGCGCCGGATGGCAACATCGCCTTCCTCCGTCGTCGGTTGGCCATGATCGTCAATTACCGCCACCTCATGACCCGGCACCGGTTTACCGATACAGCCGGGGCGAACGGGGAAGTCCTCGGCGCAGGAGGATACGACCATGTTACACTCGGTCTGGCCATAAAACTCGTTGATCGTCAGACCAAACGCCTGCTGGCCCCAAGCCAACATCTCAGCGCCCAAAGGCTCGCCCCCAGACGCCACCGACCGCAATCCCGGTATCGACTGATCCGCAGCTTTGAGCATCCGTAAAGCCGTCGGCGGAAAGAAGACGTTCCGCACCCCTGCCCGCGCGATCACATCGGCGCAGGCCTGTGGGGTGAATTTGTCCAACCGCGTGGCGACCACCGGAACGCCCAGCGCAAGCCCGGGCATCAGAACGTCGAACAAGCCGCCGATCCACGCCCAGTCTGCTGGCGTCCACAGGCAATCCCCTTCACGCAGGTGGTTGTGGCTGATCGAGACGCCCGGCAGGTGGCCCAGCAGCACACGATGACCATGCAGCGCACCCTTGGGGCTGCCAGTAGTGCCGGACGTGTAGATTAGGACTGCCGGATCCTCGGGGCCGGTATCAGCAAAGGGCACCGGTTGCCCTTCCTGCCTAATCTCATCAACCAAAAGCGGTTGGGCCAATTCACCCAGTAACGCAGACCCTTCCGCATCGGTCAATACGATCCGCGCACCTGCATCTCTGACGCGCGATGCCAGCGCATCGTGTTTGAACAGCTTGAACAACGGCACCGAAATCGCGCCGATCTTCCAGATCGCCAGATGCGCGGCGGCACACCACGGCGACTGGCTGAGCAAGACGCCAACCCGGTCCCCTGGCTGGACCCGAGCTATCAACGCGCGAGCGATGCCATCAACCATAAACTCCAGTTCGCCAAGTGTTACCACGCTCGGATCGCCCCGGGTCAGGTCCAGCAAAGCAACCCGATCGGATTGTTGCGACAGGCATTGCTGCGCCATGTTCAGCCGATCAGAAATCGCCCAGCTTTGGTCGCCGCGCAAACCCGGTATGCGCTCAGCGGGATGCATGCTGATTTTCCCTTATTTCATTAGCGGTTGCAGCTAGCCTCCCCGATTCAGCAATTTCCGGAGTTTGATGCAGATCAGAGCATTTCTGCGCCGCGGCATCCAAAACATCGGCATCAACGCAAGCAAAGGCACGAATATGACAAAGAAACTCGCCGCTTTGACCCTTTCTACCGCACTTGTCGCTCTGGCTGCCCCAGCCTTCGCCCAATCCCAGGGCGATTGGACTGTCGGTGTTGGTGTCGGCTATCTGGACCCCAAATCCGACAATGGAACTCTGGCCGGGTTCGACGCCGAAATCGACTCGGACACCCGTCCGATTTTCACCGTCGAATACTTCGTTCAGGACAATCTCGGGATCGAGCTCTTGGCCTCGACCCCCTACAAGCATGACGTCACTCTCGGTGGCAGCGTTGACGCGGGCAGCGTCAAGCATCTTCCGCCTACTCTGTCGCTGAACTATCACTTCCCGACCAATAGCGCGTGGAAGCCCTATGTCGGCGCCGGTCTGAACTACACCATCTTCTTCGAGGAAGACTCGCCTTTGGGCGATCTCGATCTGGACAACTCCTTCGGCGTTTCTCTGCAGGCCGGTCTGGATTACATGGTCACGGAAAAAGGCGCGGTGCGTCTGAACGTGCGCTGGTTCGACATCGACTCGGACGTCAAACTTGACGGCAACAACATCGGCACCGCCGAAATCGACCCGTTCCTGATTGGCCTGTCCTACGTTCATCGTTTCTGATCCAATCGCAAAAAGCCCCGTGGTTCAATGAACTGCGGGGTTTTCCGTCACAACATCTCGTTCATCATTTCGCGCCCAATCAGCATGCGGCGGATTTCGCTGGTGCCCGCGCCGATCTCCATCAGCTTTGCATCTCGGAAAATCCGGCTGACCGGCGAATCCGACAGGAATCCGGCACCACCCAACGCCTGAACGGCTTGATGCGCCTGCACCATCGCCTGTTCCGAGGCATATAGGCAGCACGCTGCAGCATCCTGACGGGTTACATCCCCGCGGTCGCATGCCTTGGCAACTTCGTAGACATAGGCCCGCGCCGAATTCATGGCTGTGTACATATCCGCGATCTTGCCTTGCATGAGCTGGAAGCTCCCGATCGGTTTTCCGAACTGCTTACGCTCGGCCAGATAGGGCATCACTTCATCCAAGCAGGCGGCCATGATCCCGGTTCCAATTCCCGCAAGAACCACACGCTCATAGTCCAGACCGGACATCAGAACGGCTACACCCCGCCCTTCTTCGCCCAGAACATTCTCGAACGGCACTTCAACATCTTCAAAGATCAACTCAGCGGTGTTCGAGCCGCGCATGCCAAGCTTGTCGAAATGAGGCGAAGTCGAAAACCCGGTCATCTCTTTCTCGATCAGAAAAGCCGTGATCCCCTTTGACCCGGCGTCCGGATCGGTCTTGGCATAGACGACCAGAGTGTCTGCATCCGGCCCGTTAGTGATCCAGTATTTGTTGCCATTCAGCCGATAGTGATCGTTTCGCTTTTCTGCACGTAGCTTCATGGAAACCACATCCGACCCAGCCGAGGGCTCGGACATAGCCAACGCCCCGACATGCTCACCCGAAATCAGACGGGGCAGATATTTTTTCTTCTGCTCATCCGTTCCGTTCAGCTTGATCTGGTTCACGCACAAGTTCGAATGCGCCCCATATGATAAAGATACCGAGGCCGAGGCGCGCGCCACTTCCTCAACTGCCACCGTATGCGCCAGATAGGACATACCGGCCCCGCCATATTCTTCAGGGACTGTGACGCCCAACAAACCAAGCTCACCCATCTCTTTCCACAGCTCATTCGGAAAGGCATTGGACGCGTCGATCTCGGCCGCCATCGGCTTGACCCGTTCCTGAGCCCAGCGGTGCACCATCTCACGCAGGGCGTTCACGTCCTCGCCCAGATCGAATTGCATTGTGGCCATAAACATGCAGGGCTCCTCCGATTGCATTAATGAACAAGCGTTCAATAATCAGATAGCAGCGTTTCCTCCTCTGGTCAATGACGACACGCAGGCCAACGCAAAACGCCGCCCGGTAAGCGGCGGCGTTTTCAGATAAATCGAGCGTGCGCTGAAAGCGCACTCCGCTGGACTATGATTGATAGACAGCGCTGACTTCAGCCCGGATAATGCGCGCAATTTGGGCACAATCTTCCAGCGAAAAGGTCAGTGGAACGCGCATATCCATGATCCCTGCCAATATCCGATCACTGACCGGCATCGGGGCGCTGTCGGCATAACGCCAACTGTCATAGCGTGAGGTAAAGCCCGACGGTTCAGCCCCCCCGAACCACTTCAGTTCGACCCCGCGCGCGGCGCAACGCTGGATTACCTCGGCAATGCGCGCGGGCGTCCAGTCCAGCAACAGGAATTGTATCGATGAACCGACATAGGTCTCAGCATCAGGCCGCTCCACCATCGTCAAACCCGGCGTTTCACGCAGGCCATGCTCAATCTCAACATAACGTTCATTCCAACGCTGCACCTGCCGATCAAGATCACGCAACTGCGGACGTAAGATCGCTGCACGCAAATTATCCATCCGACCCGAGACATTGGGGGTTGTGTACTTGATCTGCTCGAACACCTCCGGCCCAGGCGCGGCCAGATGGCGTTCATAAAGCATGTAAGACCCGGACAACATCGTAGCCTTGGCGGCCAGTTCCGGATCATCCGTGATCAGCAACCCGCCCTCGCCCGAATTGACATGTTTATAGGTCTGGCACGAGTAACATCCGATGGCCCCCTGCCGCCCAGACAGCTGCCCGCGCCAGGCGGCACCCATGGTATGGGCGCAATCTTCGATCACGATCACACCCGCCGCATCACACATCTGCATCAGGCGATCCATATCGCACAGATGCCCTCGCATGTGACTAAGCATTAGTACTTTCGCCTGATCCAGCTTGGCCTCAAGATCATCCAGATCGATGGTCAGGGCTTCGGTCACACCAACAAAGACCGGCTTTGCCCCAACCGACACGATCGCCCCGGGCACCGGGGCCAGAGTGAACGCGTTGGTCAAAACCGGATCGCCCGGCTTAACCCCCACCGCCCGCAGAGCTGTGGCCAGAGCGTAGCCACCCGACGAGACCGCCAGACAGTATTTCGCTCCCATCTGGGCGGCGAATTCCTGCTCCAACAAAGCCGTCTCGCTCAACTCGCCAGGGGCAACATTGTAGCGGTGCAAACGACCATGGCGCAAAACGGCCAAGGCGGCCTCGATCGCCTCTTCGGGAATGGGTTCTTGCTGGGTGAAATTACCTGTGAATGTCTCAGTCATGAATCCGTTTTTATGCTGAGTGTTAAGCGGGTCAAGGGATCAGGCCGCCGCTCCGATCAAATCGGAGACCAGTTTCGGTAAATCATCAAAATGATGCAACAACGCCTCGGGCTCCAGCGCAGCCATCTCATCGCCCGACGGGCCGAATGTCACCAGTACCGACGGCACTCCCGCAGCCCGCGCCGTATTTCGGTCGGTATCTGAGTCGCCGATCAATACGCAGTGGTCAGGGTGCCCTCCGGCGCGACGCGCTGCTTCGCGTAACGGTTCAGGGTCGGGTTTCCGCACCGGTAATGTGTCTGCACCGATCAGTGAAGCAAAGTGATCACGGACACCCATCCGGGTCAGCAGCAAATCAGCCAGGCCTTCGGGCTTGTTGGTGCAAATCCCCACGCCATAACCTGCATCTTTCAGTGCTTCGACGGCTTCAAGCGCACCGGGATAGAAATAGGTATGCGTATCGATCGCCTGCCCATAGACGTCCAAAAAGACCGGATAATAGGCTTCAACAACGTCCGCGTCATAGGCGCCGACCCGCTTCAATCCATGGGACAACATCAAGCGTGCACCGCGTACCGATACCGCCGCATCAAGCTCGGGCGACAGAACATCCCCATGACCCATCTCGCGAAAACAATGGTTTGCAGCGGCCAGCAAATCACCAGATGTATCCGCCAAAGTTCCATCCAGATCAAAGATTACCGTTCGCATGCTCACCTCCTGAACCGGCGGGTTTCCGCCATGTCGTGTTGCAAACGGCAATCTTCTTTGATGGCTGAACCGCTTGCGCCTTTGCCCACAGCGGATAAAACGGGCGGCGACAAAACAAAAGAGAAAACGATTTCATGAGCACTGCCCTTGTCATTCTTGCCGCCGGAAAAGGCACAAGGATGAACTCTGATATTCCCAAAGTCCTGCATCCGATCGCTCAGGCCCCAATGCTGGTTCACGCCATGCGCGCCGGTGCTGTCCTGTCGCCCGAGCGCACGGTGATTGTTACCGGCCACGGTGCGGAAGCAGTCGCGCGTGTGGCTGAAGCCGAAGATGAAAACGCCAGCATTGCGGTGCAGGAAGAACAACTTGGCACCGCCCACGCTGTTGCGCAGGCGCGTGCAGCGCTGGAGGGCTTTCAGGGGGATGTGGTCGTCCTCTATGGTGATACCCCGTTTCTACAGCCCGACACCCTGCAGCGGATGATCGAAGCGCGCGCAAAAAACGATCTGGTCATTCTTGGATTCGAAGCTGCAGACCCCGCCCGTTATGGCCGCCTTGTGATGAACGGAAACGCCCTAGAGCGGATCGTCGAGTTCAAGGATGCCACAGATGAAGAGCGCACTATAACCTTCTGTAACTCTGGTCTTTTGGCATGTGATGCTGAAACTTTGTTCTCGCTGATCGATGCCGTTGGAAATGACAATGCCTCAGGTGAATACTACCTGACCGACGTAGTCGAGATCGCCCGCAGCCAAGGGCTGTCCGTAACTGCGGTTGCCTGCGACGAAGCTCAGACGCTGGGCATCAATTCGCGCACTGACCTGGCGGCGGCTGATGCGGTGTTTCAGGTGCAAGCACGGTCTGCATTGCTGGATCTGGGGGTCACTCTGATGGCCCCTGAAACCGTGTATCTGGCCGCAGATACCGTAATTGGCCGCGACACTGTCATTGAACCCAATGTGGTTTTCGGCCCCGGAGTGACCGTGGAAAGCGGCGCAACGATCCGGGCGTTTTCACATCTCGAAGGCTGCCATGTCAGCCGAGGTTCGGTGGTCGGACCCTATGCCCGGCTGCGCCCGGGTACAGAGCTGGCTGAAAACGCCAAAATTGGCAACTTTGTCGAGATCAAGAACGCCGAAATCGCCGAAGGCGCTAAGGTGAATCACCTCAGCTATATTGGCGATGCCTCAGTCGGGGCGGCGACAAATATTGGTGCGGGAACCATCACCTGCAACTATGACGGCGTGATGAAGCATAAAACGACCATCGGGGAAAACGTGTTCATCGGATCGAACACGATGCTGGTGGCCCCGGTCACTCTGGGTGATGGCTCAATGACCGCCACGGGGACCGTAGTGACCAAGGATATTGAGCCAGACGCACTAGCCGTGGCGCGTTCTAAGCAGGAAAACAAACCCGGCTATGCGCGTAAATTGTTTGAAATGTTGAAGGCGAAGAAGGCTCGCCGCGACAAAGGAGCCTGAGTTATGTGTGGAATTGTTGGTGTTCTGGGCAGTCACGAAGCTGCCCCTATCCTGGTCGAAGCACTGAAGCGGCTTGAGTATCGCGGTTATGACAGCGCCGGTATCGCGACTGTGAACGATGGAGCATTGGGCCGTCGGAGGGCTGTCGGCAAGTTGGTGAACCTAAGCGACCTTCTGGTTCATAACCCCCTTCCAGGTAAATCCGGTATCGGTCACACACGCTGGGCCACCCATGGTGCCCCATCGGTTAACAATGCACATCCGCACAAGGCCGGGCCTGTCGCCGTAGTGCACAACGGCATCGTTGAAAACTATCGTGAACTGCGGGCCGAACTGGCCGAGAATGGGGTCGGTTTCGTGACGGATACCGACACTGAAACCGTCGCCCTGATGACGGAACGCTACATGTCCGAAGGGCTGTCTCCGGTCGACGCCGCGTTTAAAACCATTGATCGGCTTAAGGGCGCCTTTGCGCTCGCCTTTCTGTTCGACGGTCAAGAAGACCTGATTGTTGCGGCGCGCAAGGGCTCGCCCCTTGCAATTGGTCACGGCGACGGTGAGATGTTTGTCGGGTCTGACGCAATCGCGCTGGCCCCCCTGACGGATCGCATCACCTATCTTGAGGAAGGCGATCGTGCGGTTCTGACCCGCACGTCGCTTGAGATTCGAACCGAATCGGGAGAGCTTGCCAACCGCGAAATTCGGCAGATTCAAATCGATCAGACCCGTGCCGACAAAGGCGGCCACAAGCATTATATGGCCAAGGAAATTGCCGAGCAGCCTGTTGTGGTGGCCGAAGCCATCCGCTCGTATCTTCCGACCGGAGGCGATCAGGTTGTATTACCCGGCGACGGTCTGGATTTCACCAAGCTGGACCGTCTGACCATGGTGGCTTGCGGCACGGCATTCTATGCTTGCCTGACGGCAAAATACTGGTTCGAACAGTTGGCCAAGATGCCGGTTGAAGTCGATATCGCCAGCGAGTTCCGCTATCGCGAGCCTCCAATCTCGGACCGGACGTTGGCGTTGTTTGTAAGCCAGTCGGGCGAAACCGCCGACACGCTTGCTGCCCTGCGCTATTGCGAGGGCAAGGCGGACAAGATTGTCTCGGTCGTGAATGTCGCGGAAAGCTCGATTGAGCGCGAAAGCGATGTGGCGTTGCCGATCCATGCGGGTGTTGAGATCGGTGTTGCTTCGACCAAGGCGTTCACCTGTCAGCTTAGCGTGTTGCTGATGCTTGCCCTCAAGGCCGCTGCAGATCGAGGCACGCTTAGCGATGAAGAGATCGCCGATCACGCGGCCGCCCTTCGCGGTTTGCCGACTGTTCTGAATGCTGCGCTGGATCAAAATGACGCTATTCGCCAATCTGCCCAGCGCCTGTCCGAGGCGCGCGACGTGCTGTTCCTGGGCCGTGGCCTCATGTACCCGCTGGCGATGGAAGGCGCGCTGAAACTCAAGGAAATCAGCTATATTCACGCTGAAGGCTATGCCTCGGGTGAGTTGAAGCACGGCCCCATCGCCTTGATCGACAAGCATATGCCGGTTGTTGTCATGGCCCCGCGCGACGCAGTTTTCGACAAGACAGTTTCGAACATGCAGGAGGTGATGGCGCGCAAGGGCAAGGTTATCCTTGTCTCGGATGATGACGGTATCGCTGAGGCAGAAGATGGAGTTTGGAGCACGATCCGTATGCCACATGTGCACACCAGCCTTGCCCCGATTCTCTATTCGGTGCCCGCGCAATTGCTAGCCTACCACACGGCGGTGGCCAAAGGCACAGATGTTGATCAGCCCCGTAATCTGGCAAAATCCGTCACGGTTGAGTGATCAGGTATGCAAGCCTATCTTGAGCAGATCAAAGCCCATGCCGATCCCGAACGCGCAGAACAGGTGGCGGCCTATCACAAGGTAGACCGCCCCTATCTGGGTGTTCCGAACCCGGTTCTGAACGATCTGACCAAGGCGTGGCGACGCGAACTTGAGGTCGCTGACCGCTTCTCCGTCGCCGATGGGTTGTGGCAGACCAACATTCACGAGGCGCGGGTCGCGGCAGCAAAGCTGCTGACCCAAGCCCGTATCCGACCGGATGACGCGGTGTGGGACCTGCTGCAAAGCTGGCTACCGGATTTTGACGCCTGGGCCGTGGCCGATCATGCCTGTATGGCGATACAAAAGCGTCTTTCGGCTGATCCAACCCGGCTGGATCAGGTCGAACGTTGGACCACGTCGGGCCACATGTGGACCAAACGCGCCGCGCTGGTCGCCACCTTGCCCTGGACCAAACAGAACCATCCCAAACCGGAAGACCTGGCATGTCGCGACCGTATACTCGGCTGGGCTGCCACGTATGTCTCCGATCGGGAATGGTTTATCCAGAAGGCCATCGCATGGTGGCTGCGCGAATTGTCAAAGCATGATCCAGAGCGCGTAGTCGCGTTTCTGGAAACGCACGGCGCAAACATGAAACCCTTTGCCCGCAAAGAGGCTGGGAAATACCTGCGCGCTCAGTCGGAATAGACTTCCAGTTCCACCAACTCGTCATATGGCACCAACAGCGCGCGCATGGCTTCAAGCGACAGCCGTCCGCCACCGCCTTCGGGGCCTGGTGCGGGAACAAGCGTGACATAGGCCTGCGCACCCGTGCGCGGCACAACCACGCGGCCGTTGATTTCAGTTTGCACCAGAGGCGTCTGCAACCAGCGCCCCGGTGTGTTGGGATCGCCCAGCCCGGCAACGGTCGTTTTGGCGCCAGACCACCCTGCGGCAGCCACAGGCTCAGGAGTTACCTCCGTCGCCTCTGCTGTAACGGGTTCAGCCGCCGTCTCGTTGGATGAACTTCCGAACACCCGATCCGTCGTGGACCGAACGGCATCGCAACCGGCAACGAGGCTAAAAGCTAAAACCAAAGCATATTTCATAACACAAAACCTAGAGCGCTGCGCCTAACTGTACCAGTCCAAAACGCAGATGGCACTTGCCGCGAACATGCCTCCGCTTTACCTATGAGCCATGACAGCTCCGCTTATAGACCCGTTTGCCCGCGCCATCACCTATCTTCGCGTCTCCGTTACGGATCGCTGCGATTTCCGCTGCGTTTACTGCATGTCCGAAGATATGAAGTTTCTTCCCAAGAAAGACCTTCTGACTCTGGAAGAGTTGGATCGTATGTGCACGACTTTCGTCAATTTGGGCGTCGAGAAATTGCGCATCACCGGGGGCGAACCACTGGTTAGGCGAAACATCATGTCATTCTTCAACAGCATGACCCGACATCTGGACAGCGGCGCCCTGAAGGAGCTGACGCTGACAACCAACGGATCACAATTGCACCGATTTGCGGATGATCTTTTCGCAGCGGGCGTGCGGCGCGTGAATGTCTCGCTCGATACGCTGGATGAAGACAAATTTGCCAAAGTCACCCGATGGGGCCGCCTGAAACAGGTGCTGAACGGCATTGACGCAGCACAAAAGGCTGGCCTGCGGATCAAGATCAACGCTGTCGCTCTGAAAGGGTTCAACGAGCCCGAGCTACCCAAGATCACCGAATGGTGTGCCGAACGTGATATGGATCTGACCTGGATCGAGGTGATGCCCATGGGCGACATAGGCAACGAAGACCGGCTGGATCAGTATTGGTCGCTCAAAGACGTCCGCAAGGAATACCAGAACCACTATACGGTCACTGATCTGGCCGAACGGACAGGTGGTCCGGCGCGGTATGTCAGGCTTGAAGAGACCGGTCAAAAGATCGGTTTCATAACGCCACTCAGCCATAACTTCTGCGAAAGCTGCAACCGCGTGCGCCTGACCTGCACTGGTGAGATCTACATGTGCCTTGGCCAGGAAGATATGGCTGATCTGCGCGCACCCCTGCGCGATCATCCCGATACCGAGAAACCGTTGGAAGACGCGATCCGTGCAGCCATCAACCTCAAGCCCAAGGGCCATGATTTCGACTATTCCCGGCAAGCCGTCGACGGTCAGATGAGCCGCCACATGAGTCATACGGGCGGCTGAGATGCCCGGCACACCCGCGCAGCCAACGCTGCTGTACAAACTGTACTGCGGTCTCATATCTATTGCCGAACCCCTGATTTGGCGAAAAGTACGCAACAAACTGCACGCTGCGGGTGTTCCCGAAAGCCGCCAGCAAGAACGGCTTGGCCATGCCAGTTTGCCGCGCCCAGATGGGCAGCTGATCTGGTTTCACGCGGCCAGTGTGGGTGAAAGCCTGTCGGTTCTAAGCCTGATCAACCGTCTGGGGCAGCGCCTGCCGAATGCTGAGTTTCTCATCACCTCAGGCACCCCGACCTCGGCGACGTTGATTGCTAAGCGCTTGCCTGCCCGGACGCGCCACCAATATCCGCCATTGGACAGCGCCGCTCCGGTGCGCGAGTTTCTGGGCCACTGGAAACCCGATGCAGGCATCTTTGTAGAAAGTGAAATCTGGCCCCGCCTGATCGTAGAGGCCGCCAATCGCGCCACGCCACTGGCGCTCTTGAATGCCCGGCTATCTGACAAATCAGTGGACAGTTGGAACAAGCGCCCGAACACTGCGCGCTTCATTCTGGATCATTTCAAGGTATTCCTAACGCAAAACTCTAAAACAGCCGATAACCTGATCACCATGGGCGCTGATGCTGAGCGCGTCCAACCCGGCACCAACCTCAAGGCCATGTCTGACCCGCTGCCCGTAAATCAGGATGTCCTGACCAAAACCCAAGCGCAGATAGATGGTCGCCCGCTGTGGATTGCCAGTTCGACCCATACAGGGGAAGAAGAAACGGTTCTGGCAGCCCACAAAGCGTTGCTGCAGCGCTGGCCCGACCTGCTATTGCTGCTGATCCCTCGCCATCCGGAGCGTGGAGACGACGTTGCTAAATTGGTGAGTGATGCTGGTCTTTCGCATGCACGACGCAGCGCTGACCAACAGATAGCATCAGACATACAGGTCTATGTCGCGGATACATTGGGTGAAACTGGAACCTGGTACGCCCTCTGCCCCATTGTTTTCCTGGGGGGGTCGCTGAAAGAGATCGGCGGCCACAACCCGTTCGAACCGGTTCAGGCGGGGGCTGCGGTGATCACCGGCCCTGGTTATTTCAATTTTGCCGAGACATTTGAGCCGCTCATCAAAACGGGCGGCGCCGTCCGGATCAACTCGGCCAACGCATTGTCAGATGCTGTCACCCTCTGGCTGTCGGACAAAGCCGAACTGCACACCGCTCGAATGGCAGCCGATGCCTGCGTGAAAACACAGAGTTCGGCGTTGGATGCGGTGATCGAAACGCTCTGCTCCCGCCTGTCTCTCGGCTGACAAAACACACCGATCCCTCGTCATCTGGCTAAAAATACCTCGGGGGTGTGGGGGCAGAGCCCCCACCCTTCCGATCAAGCAGCAGGCATCCGCTGCTCAACAATCTCGGCCCACCAACTACACCCGGCAGGAATGGCCTCGTCGTTGAAATTATACTCGGGATGATGAACCATGGCCGTATCGCCATTGCCCACCAGAATATAAGCCCCCGGACGCTCTTCGAGCATAAAGGCAAAATCCTCACCCCCCATGACAAGGGGCGCCTCGTCACAGCTGCCCGAGACCGATTTCGCCACCTCGGCCGCGAAATCGGTCTGCTCGTCACTGTTCACCATCACCGGATAGCCACGAATATAGGTCACATCCGCCGTGCCACCAAAGGTCGCTGCAACTCCTGCGCAAATCTCGTTGATCCGTTTCTCGGCAAGATCGCGCATCTCTTTGCTCATGGTGCGTACGGTGCCTTTGATCTGCACCGTTTGCGGGATCACGTTGAACGCCTTCGAAGAAGTCTCGAACGACGTCACCGATACCACCACCTGATCAATCGGATCAGCATTACGCGAGGCAATCGTCTGCAGCGCCAGAACCGCCTGCGCCGTCATCACGGTTGTATCCACGGTCTCCTGCGGTTTCGCGGCGTGGCCACCGCGTCCTTCAAAGGTGATGTCGAACTGATCGGTCGCGGCAAAGAACGAACCCGGACGGATCGAGAAACTGCCGACCGGACGGCCCGGCCAGTTGTGCATGCCGTAGACTTCCTGAATATTCCAGCGCGCCATCATGCCGTCTTCGCACATTTCGCGACCACCGCCGCCACCTTCTTCAGCGGGCTGGAAGATGACCACTACAGTGCCGTCAAAATTACGCGTTTCCGAAAGGTATTTCGCCGCCCCGAGCAGCATCGCCGTATGTCCATCATGGCCACAAGCATGCATCGCCCCATCGGTTTTCGAGGCGTAATTCAACCCCGTCGCCTCGTGAATCGGCAGCGCATCCATATCAGCACGCAGACCGATGACTTTGCCACTCGAGTCTGATTTGCCCTTGATCACACCGACAACCCCGGTGCGACCGATCCCGGTAACGACCTCGTCGCAGCCGAACTCTTTCAGTTTGTCCGCGACCAAAGCACTGGTGCGGTGGGTTTCAAACAGAATCTCGGGGTTTTCATGAATATCCCGTCGCCATTCGGTGATTTCGGCCTGCAATTCGGCAAAGCGGTTCTTAACTGGCATGTCTTCTCTCTCCTAATTCAAGCCGCCGGCATCCGGCGCTCGACCATTTCGGCAAACCATGAGCATCCCATCGGGATGATCTCATCGTTGAAATTGTATTCAGGGTGGTGCAGCCCGGCGCTGTCGCCATTGCCCAGCACGATGAAGGCCCCGGGGCGTTCTTCCAGCATGAACGAGAAATCCTCGCCCCCCATCACCATCGGCGCTTCATCACAGCTGCCACCTACGGAAATGGCGGCCTCAGCGGCAAATTCCGTCTGTTCTTCGGCGTTGATCGTCACCGGAACTCCACGCGTGTAGGAGACTTTGACAGTGCCACCGAAGGTTTCAGCAATACCCTCAGCCACCTCGCTTAGCCGCGTCTCGATCAGGTCGCGCATTTCGTTCGAATGCGTTCGTACAGTACCGCGCACCTGCGCCGATTGAGGGATCACATTGAACGCTTTGGATGAGGTATCGACCGAAGTCACAGACAGAACCGCCTGTAAAATAGGGTCCGCGTTACGCGACACGATGGTCTGAAGTGCCACGATCAGTTGCGACAACATCACTGTAGTATCAATTGTTTCATGCGGTTTCGCCGCGTGGCCGCCTCGACCTTCCAGATGAATGTCGAACTCATCCGCAGCCGCCAGCAGCGGGCCAGACCGGATCGCGAACTGCCCCGTCGGCACACCTGGCACATTGTGCATGGCATAGACTTCCTGAATGCCGAACCGATCCATCAGACCGTCTTTGCACATCGCCTCGGCCCCATTGCCGCCTTCTTCCGCTGGTTGGAAAATCACAATGGCCGTGCCGTCGAAGTTCCGCGTCTCAGACAAGTATTTCGCCGCGCCCAACACCATCGCCGTATGGCCATCATGGCCACAGGCATGCATGGCGCCATCGGTTTTCGAGGCATAATCAAGGCCCGTCTGCTCCTGCATCGGCAGCGCGTCCATATCGGCACGCAGGCCGATCACACGACCCTGCGTGTCGGTCTTGCCCTTGATGACGCCAACAACACCGGTGCGGCCAATGCCCGTCACAACCTCATCGCAACCGAACTCTTTCAGCTTTTCAGCCACCAAGGCGCTGGTGCGGTGGGTGTCATAGAGGATCTCAGGGTGTTGATGAATATCCCGCCGCCAACCGGTGATTTCTTCGTGCATTTCGGCAAGTCGGTTCTTGATTGGCATCTGATCCTCCCAAATCAGGCGACGGGTAATCGTCGTTCCACCAGCTCAGCAAACCAGCTGCAACCGGCGGGAATGGCGTCGTCGTCGAAGTTGTATTCCGGGTGATGGCACATGGCCGTGTCCCCGTTTCCGATAAAGATGTAGGCTCCGGGCCGTTCTTCAAGCATGTAAGCAAAATCTTCTGACGGCATGATTGGATCGGTGCTGTCATTGACCTTGCCTGCCACGGCCTGCGCGGCCTCAGCAGCATAGATGGTTTCATCGTCCGAATTCACCGTCACCGGATAGCCCGGTGTCCACGTCATCTTAGCCGAAGCTCCAAAGGCCGAGGCAGTGTCTTCGGCGATCCGGCGCACGCGTTCTTCAGCGACCTTTCGATATTCTGGGTCAAGTGTGCGAACAGTTCCCCGCAACCGCACCGTATGGGCAATCACATTCGAGGCCACACTATCGGTTTCAAAAGTCCCGACGGTCAGCACCACCCTTTTGATAGGGTCCACGGTACGCGACACCACTGATTGCAAAGCTACAACAATGTGCGACGCAATCAGCGTTGTATCTACCGCCTCATGCGGGGCGGCAGCATGACCGCCTTTACCCGTTACAACAATTTCGAATTCATCCGAAGAAGCCAGCAATGCGCCTGGTCGAATGGCAAACTCACCAACCGGCATTCCCGGCATGTTGTGCATGCCATAGACTTCCTGAATACCCCAGCGCTCCATCAGCCCGTCCTGACACATGGCCAGACCACCTGCCCCGCCTTCTTCGGCAGGCTGGAAAATCAAAACAACAGTACCGTCAAAATTCCTCGTCTCGGCCAGATACTGCGCGGCGCCCAACAGCATCGAGGTATGACCGTCATGACCACAGGCATGCATCTTACTAGAAACCGTCGAAGCATAGTCCAGCCCCGTCGCCTCTTGAATGGGCAGCGCATCCATGTCGGCACGCAGCCCGATAACACGGCCTAGCGTATCCCGACGTCCCTTGATGACGGCAACCACGCCAGTCTTGCCGATGCCGGGCGTGATCTCATCCACACCGAACTCCTTCAGTCGGTCGACCACAAACCCTGCCGTTTCTTCCACATCGTACATCAGCTCGGGATGCATATGCAGGTGACGGCGCCATTTGGTGATCTCGCCATGCATTTCGGCGAGCCGGTTCTTGACGGGCATCTTTAACCTCTCCTTTGAGATGTTATTCGCAGAGCCTCTTTACCAGACGCTCCATAAATTTTTGACCTGCGTTGAATTGAGAAATCGTAATGAACTCATTCGGCTGATGGGCCTGCGCGATATCACCTGGGCCGCAGATAACAGCGGAATAACCAGCTTCCTGAAACTGCCCCGCCTCGGTGCCATAGCTTACCACATGTGTCGCATTGTCACCGGTGAGCGCGCGCACCAGCGTCTCAGCCTCGCCATCTTCTTCAGGCACAAGACCTGGGATCGAAAAATGCTCGGACAGCTCGATCCGGGCGTCGGGATGAACCGCTTGCATCCGCGCCTCGACTTCACGAACCTTATCGAAATAGGCCTTCTGCCAGACCGATTTTTCATCGTCCGGAACGGTGCGGAAATCCATCATGAAGCGACAGTCTTTGGCAGTGATATTATGCGCGGTTCCGCCTTCGATCATACCAACATGGCAGGTAGTCCAAGGCGGATCGAACACTGACGCAATGTCTGAAGGTTGCGCCGCCATATTCTCGGCGTTCCGATCATTGGCCCAATTGATCAGCGGCGCGGCCTCCATGATCGCATTGACGCCTGTGTGCATGATTGAGCTGTGAACTTCGAACCCCACCACATGCGTGTCAAAGCCAAACCCGCCCTTATGGCCGGTGACGGCCTGCATCATCGACGGCTCGCCCACAATCACGGCTGATCCTTTGGGCAGAACCTCCTGCATGTGGGCGATCATCGGCGGCGCGCCGGTGCAGCCAACCTCTTCATCAAAGCTCAACGCCAGTTGCAGGGGGCGTTTGGTGTCAGCGTGATGCGCCTCGACCAAGGCCCAGATCGCCAGCGCGTCAAAGCCCTTCATGTCGCAGGTGCCACGCCCGAAATGCTTGCCATCTTTCTCGGTCACGACAAATGGATCGGTGTCCCAAGGCTGGCCATCGATGGGAACAACATCAGTGTGACCTGATAGGACAATCGCGCCCTCTTCCCACGGGCCGACATGCGCGAACAGAGCCGCCTTATGCGGCTGATCCGGATCAGGCCAACGATGCGGTTCGATCCCGTGGCTTTGCAGATACGCCTCGACCCAATCCACCAGCGGTAAATTCGTATCGCGACTGACAGTCGGGAATGAGATCAGCTTAGTCATGATCTCTAGCGGAGACAGGCGCTCAGCCATGAGGGTCAATATCCGCTGTCAGTGGTCAAAACAAAATGGCCCGGTTCAACCTCGTTGTATTGCGAGGGTTCGGGCGCGTATCCAATCGGATGAATTGGCGACGGGATCGGTTTGAAGTTCAAGTCTTTTTCCGACTTGCGCTTGTTCGGGTCGGCAATTGGTACCGCCTTCATCAGTGCCTGCGTATAAGGGTGCTGTGGGTTCTCAAAAACCCGAGCACGCGGGCCCAGTTCGACAATGCGGCCCAGATACATCACACCGACATGGTGACTGACCCTCTCGACCACCGCCATGTCATGGCTGATGAACAGATAGCTGAGGCCAAGCTCGGACTGCAGCTCCATCATCAGGTTCAGCACCTGCGCCTGAACCGAGACGTCCAGCGCCGAAACGGCCTCATCCGCGATGATTAGCTTGGGATTCAGCGCCAGTGCTCGCGCAATCGCAATCCGTTGCCGCTGACCACCCGACATCTCATGTGGGAAGCGGCGCATGAAGCTGCGCGGCAGTTGCACTTTGTCGAACAGTTGCGCCACGCGGTCCTGCAGTTCTGACCCCGACGCAACCCCATAGTTCCGCATCGGTTCGGCGACCTGATCAACCAATTGCATCTGCGGGTTCAGCGAGGCGAACGGATCCTGAAAGATCATCTGCATGTCCAGCCGCGCTTTGCGCAGGCCGGCCTGGTCCAGCTTCATGATGTCGACACCGTCCAGATCAACCTCACCCGCCATCGGCTCCACCAATCGCAGGATCGAGCGCCCTGCCGACGACTTGCCACACCCAGATTCGCCAACGAGGCTGAGAGTCTGCCCCCGGTTCAGCGTGAACGAGACATCTTCGACTGCATGCACGTTCGAGATGGTCCGGCGCAGCAATCCGCCTTTCACCGCAAATCGCGTGGTCAGGTTCTTGACCGTCAGCAACACTTCGTTCGTACCCGGGATCGGAGCGATCTTCTGGCCTTCCTCACCCAGCAGTTTCATTGGCTCGGGCGCGGCTTTACCCTGCATCTCGCCCAATTTCGGAACCGCCGCCAGCAACGCCTTGGTGTAATCGTGCTGCGGGTTTTCGAAGATTTCTTTGACGGTGCCTTCCTCGACCTTGTTGCCGCGGAACATAACCACCACGCGGTCCGCCATCTGCGCGACCACAGCCATGTCATGGGTGATAAACATCACCGCCGTTCCGGTCTCGCGTTTGAGGCGGTCCATCAGCGCCAGAATCTCGGCCTGGATGGTCACATCCAATGCAGTAGTGGGTTCATCCGCAATCAGCAGGCGAGGCTCACACGCCATGGCCATGGCGATCACCACACGCTGGCGCATGCCACCGGACAGTTCATGCGGATATTGCTTTAAACGTCGCTCGGGCTCGGGGATGCGCACCTGACGCAATAGTTCCAGCGCGCGCTCTTCGGCCTGCGCTTTGTTCATGTCCTTGTGGATTCGCAATCCTTCGGTGAGCTGCCGTCCGACGGTGAAAACCGGGTTCAAGGCCGTCATCGGCTCCTGAAAGATCATTCCGATCTCATTTCCGCGAATCTGCTTCATCAGATCTTGATCGGCGTGGGACAGATCCATTTCCTCGCCGCCGCGGCGATCAAAAAGCAGTTGTCCGCCAGCAATTTCACCGCCGCCGAACTCGACCAAGCGCATCAGCGATAGAGATGAGACTGATTTGCCCGACCCCGATTCGCCCACGATACAGACGGTTTCGCCTGGATTAACCTCGAACGAGACGTCCTCGACGCCCACCACCGGGCCATCTTTAGTTTGAAATTCGACCCGCAGTTTTTTGATCTGGGCAATTGGCTGATCCAGCACGCGCGCTCTCCCCTTGGCGGCTTTTCGGATTGGGTGCCAAACGCTAAGGCGGGCAGATGTGAAAAGTCAAACCGATAGGTCAAATTTCGCAAGGCAAGGCTTGCAATTTTCCAAAACTCTGTTTCGATACGCCGCGTAACCGTTCTGGGGAGAGGTCTGAATACACGAAGGCGATACAATCGTTTCCGTTTGATTCCAAATCCTTATCCCTTTTGACGGCCACGCCTAACCCGCGGGCATCGCGGAGATAATCGAGACACGTATGTGTCCAACATGGAGTGTATGATGAAAATCAAAACCCTTTTGCTTGGTGCGATTGCAAGCACGGCAATGGCCCCGATGGCCATGGCCGAGCGTGGATCGGACGGCAATGTCAGCATCATTTACTGGCAAGCCCCATCGATCCTGAACCCGTTCCTTTCGGGTGGCACCAAGGATGTGGAGTCCGCGTCGCTAGTGATTGAGCCGCTCGCCCGGTACAATCAAGATGGCGAAATGGTTCCGTTCCTGGCATCTGAAATTCCGACAGTTGCAAATGGTGGCGTCAGCGAAGACCTGACCTCGATCACTTGGAAAATCGCGCCGGGAATCACCTGGTCAGACGGCACGCCATTCACCTCCGCTGATGTTGTGTTCACTGCAAACTATTGCATGGACCCAGAAGGCGGTTGTGCTCAGGTGACCAAATTTGAAGGTGTCACCAATGTCGAGGCTGTCGATGATCTGACCGTCAAAGTCACATTCGATGCGCCGACCCCGTTCCCTTACGGTCCGTTCGTGGGTGGTGAGAGCCCGATCATCCAGGCGGCACAGTTCGCGGATTGCATGGGAGCCAAAGCGCCCGAATGCACCGAGCAGAACTTTAACCCGATCGGCACAGGCCCATTTGTTGTCACCGAGTTCAAGCCGAATGACGTGATCACTTTCAAGGCCAATGATAACTACCGTGACCCGGCAAAGCCTGCGTTCGCAACGGTGACATTCAAAGGTGGTGGTGATGCAACTGCTGCTGGTCGTGCGGTCATGGAAACCGGCGAATTTGACTATGCCTGGAACTTGCAGCTTGCGCCTGAAGTGATCGCGCAGATGCAGGAAGGCGGCAAAGGTACTCCGGTCGCAGGCTTCGGCCCGCTGGTGGAACGCATCATGCTGAACCAGACAAACCCGTCGCCAGATCTGCCGGAGGGCGAGCGTTCGACTGCAAAGCATCCGCACCCGTTCCTGCAGGACCCTGCTGTTTACAAGGCCATGTCGCTGGCCATCGACCGGCCGCTGCTGGTTGAAATCGGCTACGGTCAGGCCGGTAAGGTTACCTGCAATTGGGTACCTGCGCCTGCCGCGGTGAATTCCGACACATTCAGCTGCGATACTCAGGATATCGAAGGTGCCAAGAAGCTTCTGGATGACGCGGGTATCGTAGATTCCGATGGCGATGGCATCCGTGAAAAAGACGGTGTACCGCTGAAGATTGTCTACCAGACCTCTACCAACGCAGTTCGCCAGGACTTCCAGGCGCTGATCAAAGAATGGTGGAGCCAAATCGGTATCGAAACTGAGCTGCGCAACATCAATGCTTCGGTCTTCTTTGGTGGTGATCCGGGTTCGCCTGACACCTTCCAGAAGTTCTATGCCGACGTTGAAATGTATGCCAACACCTTCAACGGCACTGACCCGCAGTCCTATCTGGGCAACGGCCTGTGCGACAAGGCACCCAAGCCTGAAAGCCAGTGGCAGGGCGAGAACATCAGCCGTTTCTGCAACGAAGAGTTCGACAAGCTGCATGGCAAGCTGGCCGAAACCGCAGGTGCGGATGAGCGCGCACAGATCGCGCGTCAGCTGAACGACATCATGGTTGAAAATGGCGGCATGATCCCGCTGGTGCACCGTGGTCGTCTGTCGGCACACGCCAACACGCTGGGTGGCGTTGTCCTGAACGTTTGGGACAGCGAGCTGTGGAACATTGCGGACTGGTACCGCAAGACCGGTTCCTAAGCGTTAATCTTGCAAAACCGCGCCCCGACCCATATCGGGGCGCGGTCATTTGCAGACCACTCCAACAAGAAGACGCATATAAAGGCGCCTCTTAATGCTCAACTTTACCATCAGACGACTGGTGCTGGCCGTTCCCACGCTACTGTTCATCAGCCTCGTCATCTTCCTGCTCCTCGAACTCGCACCCGGCGATCCGATGGCGCAGGTTCCACTTACCGTCCCCCCCGAAGTCAAAGAGAAGATGCGCGAGGCACTGGGCCTCGGTCAGCCGATGCATATCCGGTTCTGGAAATGGATCGTGCAGTTCTTCTGGATCGAACCGCAGGTTCTGGTCGACTCGATCTTTGGTACAACCTTCTCCGAAGGTGACCTGCGCGTGATTTCGTGGCAGACCCGCTCACCCGTCATGGACATCGTCGTTCAGCGCATCCCGCAGACCCTGTGGGTTGTTGGCACCGCTTATGTAGTCGCCATCCTGATCGCCCTGCCCATCGGTATCTATTCGGCCTATCGCCAGTATTCCTGGTTCGACCAAATGGGCACATTCGTGTCGATGGTCGGCTTCTCGGTACCGCCGTTCTTCTCGGGCGTATTGGTGATCGTGATCTTCTCAGTCCAGCTTGGGTGGTTCCCGTCGATCTATGACACTACCCATGTGGTCAATAGCTGGGACAGCTTTGTTGTACAGCTGAAACAGATGATCATGCCGGTCATGGTTCTGGCTCTGCAGATCACCGCACAGCTCAGCCGATTCATGCGCGCCTCGATGCTGGACAACCTTAATCAGGATTATGTCCGCACCGCCCGCGCCAAGGGCCTCAGCGAATACACGGTCGTCATGGTCCACGTCCTGCGCAACTCGATGATCCCTGTGGTCACCGTTATCGCGCTGGGTATTCCGGCCATCTTCGGCGGAGCGATCATTACCGAGCAGGTGTTCAAAGTGAACGGAATCGGCCAGTTGCTGATCGGGGCTATTCAGGCCAATGACTTGCCGATGGTCCAAACCCTGACCTTCATCTTTGCCGTGCTGATCGTCCTGTTCAATCTGATCGCCGACGTTCTCTATGGCATTCTGGACCCGAGGATTCGTTATGACTGATCATGATCGTACCGATACACTGGTCCCGGACGAAGGGCTTGCGCCCGCCTCGACAGCGCTGCCAACCACCGATGTGATGGAAGAACTGGCCACCCCACCGCGGAGCCAATGGCGCGATGTCTGGGATCAGTTCAAGACCCACAAAGGCGCGATGATCGGAGCGATTCTGTTCATCTTCATCGTCGCAGGCGTCTATCTGGGCCCATACTTATGGAGCATCGACCCCACTCAGATCGACATCCGTTCGCGCAATCAGGGCCCCAGTTGGGCGCATCCCTTTGGCACCGACCAGTTGGGCCGCGATATCCTAGCTCGCATGATGTCAGGCGGTCAGACATCGGTGTCAGTCGGCATCACCGCGATGCTGTTGGCGCTGTTTCTGGGCTCGTTCATCGGTGTTCTGGCCGGGTTCTTCAAACGGCTGGATGGCCCACTGATGCGCCTGACGGATCTGTTCTTGGCCTTGCCGTTGCTACCGCTGCTGCTGGTCATGATGCTGCTCTTCCGCGAGCCGCTATCTGCCGCCTTCGGGTTAGAGCGTGGAATCTTCATCCTGATCGTCTGCGCCATCGGCATCACCTCATGGATGCCCACAGCGCGGATCGTGCGCGGCGATGTGCTGGCGATCAAAGAGCGTGAGTTCGTTCTGGCCGCCCGGTCCATCGGCACCAGCAATGGCCAGATCATCACCCGGCACATCCTGCCGAATGTTCTGTCTCCGATCATGGTGTCGGCCACGCTGGGGATTGCAACTGCGATCATCACCGAAAGCGCGCTTTCCTTCCTCGGCCTCGGATTTCCGCCGGACTTCCCGACATGGGGTCGGCTGCTCTTCGATGGCGTCGACTATCTGCAGCAATACCCCGAGCGCGTGTTCTGGCCCGGACTGGCGATCTCACTAACCGTCCTCAGTGTAAATTATCTGGGTGACGGCCTGCGCGATGCGCTGGATCCACGTATTCGCGGACGTTAAGCGAACTTAGTCGGCGCGCTTCAGCGCGCCGGCCAATACGATGATCAGAACGGCCAGCGGTAAAAGAACTGCAAAGGCAAATCTCAGCGTCATCAACTCGGCCAGAAATCCGATCAGAGGCGGCCCGATCAACAACCCTCCGTACCCCAAAGTCGCGACGCTTGCGATCGCCTGTCCGGGCGGGACATGCGGGTCGTTGGCCGCACGGCTAAAGGCCAGAGGCATGATTACCGCATAGCCCACTCCCATCAGAGCAAAACCTGCCAAAGCCAATCCTGCCCCTCCCGCCGATACCACGCCAAACACGCCCAGCGCGGCGCAAACGCCGCCAAATCGTGCTGTTGCAACAGGCCCGAAACGCGCGATCACCACCCCGCCCGCAAGCCGGAACGCAACCATCGTGACCGAGAAGACCGCATAGCCCAACGCCGCGATACTCTCAGCCGCACCGGTGACATCGCGCAGGAAGATCGCACTCCAATCCGCAACAGCCCCTTCGCCCAAAGCGCCGCACAGCGCTGTGAAACCCACAAGGATCAGGGCACCCGATGGCAAAGCGAACACCGATCCAGGTTTCGAAGCCGATCGTTTCGAAGTCCAGCGTACCCAAGACAAAACAAGCGCAAGCGCGACGACAACGCCACCTGCTAGCAGAAAATGTTGCAACACCGACAGCCCCATCTGCACGGCACCGTATCCGCTGAGCGCCCCCAGCCCGGCTCCAAGGCTCCACATCGCGTGAAAGGACGACATGACCGGTTTGTCATAGGCCTGTTCGACCTCTGCCGCCCAGGCGTTCATCGCAACATCCATCGAGCCATGGAAAGCTCCGAACACAAACAGAAACGCCGCAAGCGACCAGAACCCGCCGGCGAGAGCCAAAAGAATCAGGGAAAAGGTATAGAGAACCGCGATAACCCGCGTGATCGCCACTGCCCCAAACTTGTCGGTCAAACGGCCTGTGATCGGAAACGAACACACGGCCCCTGCAGCCATGAACAGCAAACCAAGCCCTAGCGCCTCGTGCGTCAGATCCAGCCTGTCCCGAACCGCAGGTATGCGCGATGCCCAGATGCCGAACAGCGCACCGTTCAGGATAAACATGGCGGCCACAGCCCGCCACGCCGCAACAATACCGATCACAGGGAATCCTCATAAAATCTGCCAAACGCCACCCGTTCTACAGATCATTCGTCGCCCGGCATAGACCGCTTATTCAATTCGCTTCCGGATCTGGCGCACCCCGAACCAAACGGCAAGGATGACAGGCACGGTCACAATTGCCGTCAGCATCCCTTTGCTAATCCCGGCCTGCGTCAGTGGGTATAGCAAGTAGCTGACCAGAGACACCGCATAGTAGCTGATCGCCACCACAGATAATCCCTCGACTGTGTGCTGCAATCGAAGGGCCAGATCAGCACGCCGGTCCATGCTTTCCAGCAGAGCCTGATTTTGAGCGCTGCGTTCGACATCGACACGGGTACGCAACAGGTCGCCGGCGCGAATAGCCCTGTCGGACAAGGCCTGCAAACGTCGCTCGGTTGATTTCACCGTCCGCATCGCGGGGTCATAACGACGCATCATGAAATCGGCAAAACTCTGACGTCCATTGAATCTTTGTTCACGCAACACTTCGATGCGCTGATTGACAATCGCCTCATAGGCACCCGTGGCGCCGAACCGAAAAGAACACCGTGCCGAAAGTGTCTCAAGCTCGATCGAGGTAGACAGAAGATCCGGCAACAATTCGTCCGGGTGGGCTGTTTCGTCGGACATCTGCCCCATCAGGCGGGTCAATTGACCATCCAGTTCGCCGATGCGCGGCATCAATTGCTTGACCCGTGCAAATCCCAGCATCGACATTGCCTTGTAGGTCTCAATCTCGCACAGCCGCTGAACGATCCGCCCGGTCCGACGCCGCCCGGTGCCTTTCTTGACAAACATCGCAAGCCGCATATGCCCCGCCGGATCAATTCGGAAATCACAAGCGCAGATCGCAGCATCATCCAGCACCCGCGCCACTGCTAGGCTTTCCGGCTCGAACCACTGAGCCAGCGAAGCCTTTGCCGCCTCATCTCCCTCGTACTCGACGACGCGAATTAAGGCCGATGTCACCCGCTGCCCCGGGCTCGCCTTCAACCAGTCTGGAGGAAACACCTCAAAGTCTGCCGGATTGAATGCACGTTCACTGACATTCGGAGTGATCGCGGTATAGGTCACAAACTCGGTATGTTGTTCCCATTTCAGCCAATGACGCCCGATCTGACCCGCGTAGTGAGTGGCCTCTGGCTGAGGGTGCTGCGCGCCGTGGCGATCCAGCAGATTGATCAGGTGGGCCATATCCTCGCCACGATCGCGCGTAACCGCTTCTTTGGGCTTCTTGATCGCCAGAAACACAACCGTGCTGGGTAAGGGTGCAACCGGAAATGGGCGTGCATGCAGTTCATTGGCCAGCGCATAGCGAAGCGGATGATTGTCTATGGGCGTCATGTAAGGCTCCGGTGTATCACCGGCACTATAAGGCAGACCGACACAACATCAATTGTTTATTTATTTCAATTACTTACAAGGATACAACGGTATACAATCCCGCTATCTTATTGATTCGGCTCCCATAGCTCGATGGGATTGCCTTCAGGATCGTGGATGCGGGCGAATTTCCCGACCTCGCTGTCCCACTCCGGGTTCGTCTCGACGGTGATTCCGGCGATCTTTAATTGGTCGATCAACGCGTTCAGGTCATCAACTCGAAAATTGATCATCCACTGCTGCTCGGAGCGGCCAAAATACTCGGTGTCCTGCGCAAAGGGTGCGAACACCGTATATCCTTCCCGCTGCTTCCAGGGCACAGGATCGTAGTGATTGACGCCCAAATGCTTCTCATACCAAGCACTCAACGCCTGCGGATCACGGGCCCGAAAGAATATCCCGCCAATTCCATTTACCTTCTGCATGGTCTGCCTCCGACTATCCCGAACACTCGCCAAGTTTAACACAGCCCGCTTGCTTCATATGGCTAAAAAACCTTGAGGGGGTTGGAGGCAAGCCCCCATCTCATCACAAAAGAAAAGGGCGCCCTCAGGCGCCCTTTGCAATCAGATTGTCCCTTCTGATCAATCGATCATGGGCAACAGCTTGTCGAGCGAAGCCTTGGCGTCGCCATAGAACATGCGGGTGTTCTCCTTGAAGAACAGCGGGTTCTCGATGCCCGAATAGCCGGTGCCCTGACCACGCTTGGACACAAACACCTGCTTGGCTTTCCAGCATTCCAACACCGGCATCCCGGCGATGGGGCTGTTCGGGTCTTCCTGCGCCGCAGGGTTCACGATATCGTTCGAGCCAATCACGATGGCCACATCCGTATCCGGGAAGTCGTCGTTGATCTCGTCCATCTCCAGAACAATGTCATACGGCACCTTCGCCTCGGCCAGCAGCACGTTCATGTGGCCCGGCAGACGACCGGCAACGGGGTGGATCGCAAAGCGCACGTTCTTGCCCTTGGCGCGCAGCTTGCGGACCAGCTCGGACACCGACTGCTGCGCCTGCGCCACGGCCATGCCGTAGCCGGGGATGATGACGATACTATCTGCGTCATTCAGCGCTGCAGCTACGCCATCTGCCTCAATGGCAATCTGCTCGCCCTCAACAGCCATCTGCTCGCCTTGCGGGCCACCAAAGCCACCTAAGATCACGCTGACAAAGTGACGGTTCATCGCCTTACACATGATGTAGGACAGGATCGCACCAGACGAGCCCACCAATGCACCAACCACGATCAGCAGGTCGTTGCCTAGCGAGAAGCCGATGGCCGCAGCCGCCCAACCCGAATAGCTGTTCAGCATCGACACAACCACCGGCATGTCGGCCCCGCCGATGCCCATGATCAGGTGATAGCCGATGAACAGCGCTGCCAGCGTCATCAGGAACAGCGGGAAGAAACCGCCCGTATTGGTGTACCAGATCAGGCAGATGAACGACAAAGCAGCCGCACCCGCGTTCAGAGCATGACCGCCCGGAAGCTTGGTCGCCGCCGAGGTCACCTTGCCCGCCAACTTGCCATAAGCCACGACCGATCCAGTAAAGGTGATCGCACCGATGAAGATACCGAGGAACAGCTCAACATGCAGGATCGCCAGTTCGGCCGCGGTCTTCTTCGCGATCAGCTTGGCGAACGCCCCCAGATCGGACAGGTCTGCCTGAGACGCACTGTCAGCAATCGCCATGACTTGCGCCACATTGCCGATCTCGAAATGGGCATTGAATCCCACGAACACAGCCGCGAGACCCACTAGCGAGTGCATCGCGGCTACAAGCTGTGGCATCTCGGTCATCTGCACACGTTGCGCCACGTACTGACCGATCAGACCACCGCCCGCGATCAGCAGCAACGACAGCAGCCACAGGCCTGAACCCGGACCAACCAGCGTCGCAAAAACCGCGAGCGCCATACCAACAATGCCATACCAGACCGCCCGCTTGGCGCTTTCCTGGTTCGACAATCCACCCAGAGACAGGATGAAAAGGACAGCCGCAACGACATAGGCGGCAGTAGTGAAGCCAAATTCCATTTGCCCGGCCTCCTTAAGATTTCTGGAACATGGCGAGCATGCGCCGGGTTACGAGGAAGCCGCCGAAGATGTTGATTCCGGCCATGAAGACCGACAGCGCCGCCAGCAGAATGACCAGGAACGACCCCGATCCGATCTGCATCAAGGCTCCAACGATAATGATCGAAGAGATCGCGTTGGTGATCGCCATCAGTGGTGTGTGCAAGCTATGGCTGACATTCCAGATCACCTGGAAGCCCACAAAGATCGCCAGCACAAAAACGATGAAATGCTGCATGAAGCTGGCCGGAGCGATCAACCCCACCAGCAACATCAACGCACCGCCGACGCCCAGCAACGTGAACTGTTGCTTGGTCTGCGCTTTGAAGGCCGCGATTTCCTGCGCCCTTTTCTCTTCCGGTGTCAGTTCCTTGACCTCGGCCTTAGGCTGTGCCGCAATCGCCTGCACCTTGGGCGGCGGTGGCGGGAAGGTGATCTCGCCCTCATGGGTCACGGTCGCGCCACGGATCACGTCATCTTCCATGTCGTGATTGACCTTGCCGTCCTTCTCGGGTGTCAGGTCAGCCATCATGTGACGGATATTGGTCGCGTAAAGAGACGATGACTGCGCCGCCATCCGGCTGGGGAAGTCGGTATAGCCGATAATGGTCACGCCATTGTCGGTCACGATCTTCTCATCCGGCACCGTCAGTTTACAGTTACCGCCCTTTTCCGCTGCAAGGTCGACAATGACCGAACCCGGCTTCATGCTCTCGACCATATCTTTGGTCCAAAGCTCAGGTGCCTCACGGTTGGGGATCAGCGCCGTGGTGATGACGATGTCCATCTCGGGTGCCAGTTCCCGGAACTTGGCAAGCTGGGCGTTGCGGAATTCTTCCGACTGGACCGATGCGTAGCCACCAGTCGATGCACCGTCCTGCTGTTCTTCCTCAAAATCCAGATAGACGAACTCAGCCCCCATGGATTCGACCTGCTCGGCCACTTCGGGGCGCACGTCGAATGCATAGGTGATCGCACCCAGCGAGGTTGAGGTCCCAATCGCGGCCAGACCAGCCACACCAGCACCAACGATCAGCACCTTGGCAGGCGGCACCTTACCGGCCGCCGTCACCTGACCGGTGAAGAAACGGCCAAAGTTGTTGCCTGCCTCGATCACAGCACGGTACCCGGCGATATTGGCCATCGAAGACAGCGCGTCCATCTTCTGCGCGCGCGAGATACGCGGGACCATCTCCATCGCGATCACGGTCGCGCCCTTGGATTTGGCGGCCTCCATCCCATCTTCATTCCCAGCCGGGTTAAAGAAGGAAATCAGGGTCTTATCCTTGGTCAGACGCTTCAGTTCGGTGGCATCGGGCTGACGCACCTTGGCAATAATATCCGCCGCCTTCCAAAGCGAGGCGGCGGTCTTCATGACCTCAACGCCTGCGGCTTCATAAGCGGCGTCCGAAAACCCCGCAGCAGCGCCTGCGCCCTTTTCGATCAGGCACTCATAGCCCAGTTTCTGCAACTGCACAGCCGAGTCCGGAGTCATCGCGACCCGGTTCTCGCCCTTGTACGTTTCCTTTGGCGTCCCAATTTTCACCAGTCGGTTCCCCCTAATTTTTGATTCAGGCCAGGTGGGTGTTCAGCATAGAATGACAAGCAGACATGTATCCTGCGCAAGATTATTTCGCAAGCGCAGCAATTATGACGCTGTGTCATGATGACCACACCCTTATATCCATCGTCTGGTCTTGCGTTCATACCGGGCGAAATCGGCGCGGAATGTGCGGCGCAGACGGTCTTCCTCGGGTATGATAAAGCGGCGTTCCAGCACCCAGACAAAAACCGGGATCAGCACCAGCGACAACACCGCGTCAAAACGCAGGATCAGCCCGGTCAGGATCAACACATCACCCACATAGATTGGATTGCGGCTGCGCTTATAAATCCCGGTCTGCACCATGGTCGAGGGTGTTTCGTGCGGAAAGACCGTGGTTTTGTGCCGGCGGAACTCGATTACCGCCATCACGGCCAGAATGATACCGCCACCGATTAGTATGCCGCTGAGCAGATCTGTCACCGCCCCATCCAGAGACAACCCCAGCGGCAACACGCGGGCCTGGACCCAGGCGAGCAAGGCAAAGCCCACAAGCCAAACAGGTGGTATGTCGATCAGGCGCATGGCTGTCCCTTCACGCGGCGACACATGGTGGCAGATGTCGCTTCTGATCGCTCTCCTATCGTTTTCTGACCGCATTGGCAAAAGCGCAGGGTGTCGCATCGACCCAGGGCGCTGGACAACCCGCACCAATAGACAGACACAACGGTATCAGATAGCCAGTTACAACCTGACTGATTCAGAAAGACAAAGCCTCGCCATGACCGATTTCGCCAAAACCAAATCCATGTTTCACCTGCCCGAGGGTGTTCTTTATCTCGACGGTAACTCTCTGGGCCCGTTGCCGAAATCAGCCGGTGACCGTGTCGGAAGCATGATGAAGGACGAATGGGGTCAGTTGCTGATCACCGGCTGGAACAAAGCCGGGTGGATGGGTATGCCGACCGGCCTGGGGGATCGGATCGGACGGCTGATCGGGGCAGAGCCCGGCAGCGTCGTGGTGGGCGATACTCTGTCGATCAAGGTTTATCAGGCGGTCGCCTCAGCGCTGGAGCTGAACCCGACCCGCAAGGTGGTCCTGTCGGACAACGGCAACTTCCCGTCGGATCTTTACATGGCAGATGGGCTGTTGCGATCACTGGGGACGGATTACGAACTGCGCGTGGTCGATCCCGAAAACGTCGCTGCACATATCACCGAAGAGGTCGCCGTTCTGATGCTGACCGAGGTCGATTATCGCTCCGGCCGTATGCATGACATGAAGGCTTTGACCGAACTGGCCCACGCGAACGGTGTCGTGACCGTCTGGGACCTTGCCCATTCTGCGGGGGCAATCCCGGTCGATCTGTCCGGTTGCAACGCGGATTTCGCTGTTGGCTGCACGTATAAGTACCTCAATGGCGGTCCCGGCGCGCCAGCGTTCGTCTATGTCGCTCCGCGTCTGTCGGATCGCGTGCGCCCGGCGCTTTCGGGCTGGTTGGGGCATGAAGCCCCCTTTGCCTTCGATCTCGACTATCGCCCCGGCGCGGGAATCGAGAGGATGCGGGTCGGAACCCCTCCGGTCATTCAGATGGCAGCGCTGTCGGCAGCGATGGATATCTGGGACATGGCTGAAATGGCCGATGTGCGCGCCAAGTCAATCGAATTGACCGAATTATTCATTACCCGGGTTGAGGCTACCTGCCCGGGATTGACACTCGCAAGCCCCCGCGATCCAGCCCAGCGCGGAAGTCAAGTATCGTTTCATTTTGATGAAGGATACGCTGCCATGCAGGCTTTGATCGCGCGTGGCGTGATCGGCGATTTCCGAGCGCCCGATATCATGCGGTTTGGCTTCACACCGCTATATGTCGATGAAGGGGATGTAGAACAGGCCGCCCAAATTCTGGCCGATATCATAACCAACAAGCTGTGGGACAAACCGGAATACAAAATCCGTCAGCGCGTCACCTGACCTCAAGCGCCGCGCCCAAAAGCGTGGCCAATTGCGAAATGCCTTGTTCGAACTCTTCAGCGCTGGAGGCTGTCATCTTGACGCCCTTCAGCGATGTGGTGATTGTCTTTGCGGCCTCATCCGGGCCGACAGGCAAATGCGCGCGACCTGCCGCATCCTCGCGCCGTAACCATTCGGCGTAAAGTCGCGTCAATTTGGCCTCGCCCTCCTGAACGATATCCGTCGACATGGATTTGGTTGCGTCCAGCATTTCAAGCCCATGAGGTGAGGCCAAAATTTCAGCCATCCCGTTTGATTGCGCCTCGATCGCCTGAGCGAGGATCTGAGGCAAAGGACCTTCGCTGGCCAAGGCTTCAGCGACTAGGGTAACTTTCTCGCCATAATAAAACTGCGTCAGTTCGCGAACGATGGCCTCTTTATTCTTGAAATGCAGATAGACCGCAGGCCGGGACATCCCTGCCCCTTTGGCAATGTCATCCATCGAAGTTTTCTTAAACCCATAGGTCGCAAAGGCCTGAAATGCCGATTTCAGAATGGCCGCTGTCTTGGAATCTTCACTTACACTCGTCATGCGAGAACCTCTGACACTTCTTGTTCATTTTGTCAATTGACAAGCTGACACATTTCATTAATTATGTCAGAAACCAGCCAAAGCTAAGAGAGGTGCGCCATGGCGACGGCCCTTAAGATCAACGGAAAGACCCATCAGGTTGATCTGCCTGATGATGTGCCCTTGTTATGGGTTCTGCGTGATGAGGTTGGACTAACCGGTACCAAGTTCGGCTGTGGTGTGGCTGCCTGCGGTGCCTGCACCGTTCATATTGATGGTGAGGCCGTGCGGTCCTGCCAGGTAGCGCTCTCGGATGTTTGGGGTGATGTCACCACGATCGAGGGGCTTGGCACGCCTGACGCCATGGCAACGATCCAGAAGGCCTGGGTTGACCACCAAGTGGCCCAATGTGGTTACTGCCAGTCGGGCCAGATCATGCAGGCCGCATCGCTACTGGCTGAAAACCCGGCCCCAACGGACGAAGACATCGACGATGCGATGCAAGGCAACCTTTGCCGCTGTGGCACCTATCCTCGCATCCGCGCGGCCATCCATGATGCCGCTGCCAAGTTGAAGGAGGCTTGAGCCATGGGACGTATCGGTAAAATCGTTCGCCGCACATTCCTGATCGGATCTGCCGCCATCGTAGGTGGAGTGGCCTTCGGTGCCTACTACGTCACGCGTCCAGCTGCGAACCCGCTGAAACCGCGTGACGGGGAAACCGCGCTTAGCCCTTTTGTTCTGATCGACCAGCAGGGCGTGACCCTGTTCGCCCCCCGCGCTGAAATGGGTCAGGGCGTTATGACCACCTGGGCAGCACTGATCGCCGAGGAGCTGGATGTTGAGCTGGACGAAATCCGTGTGCTGCACGGACCTGCTGCTGCCGCCTATTACAACCATGCTCTTATGGGGGAAAGCCTGCCAGGCAAGGGCTATGACATCTCGGATTTCCAGCACAATCTGGGTGAGGCACTGGGTGTTCTGGGCAAAACGTTAAGCCTGCAGGTTACCGGCGGCTCAACCTCGATGAAAGACGGGTTCGAACGGATGCGGATGGCCGGCGCTACTGCGCGAGAAACCTTGAAGCAGGCTGCCGCGGACCAACTGGGGGTCGATCGCGATCAACTCATGACCGAAAATGGTGCTGTGGTTGCCCCGGATGGCACGCGCATTCCCTATAGCGAACTGGCCGAGGCCGCAGGCCAGATCGAACCGCCCGAGGTTTCCCTGCGTGATCCGTCCGAATGGCGTTTGATCGGCAAATCCCTGCCCCGCGTCGACATTCCGGGCAAATCCACCGGCACCGCCACCTTTGGCATCGACGTGCGCCCCGAGGGCCTGAAATTCGCCTCGGTCCGCATGAACCCCAAGCTGGGCGGGGCAATGAACGGCTTTGACGCCAGTGCTGCAGAAACCATGCCCGGCGTTGAAAAGATCGTCGATCTGGGCACGGGCGTCGCGGTGATTGCCAACAACACTTGGCTTGCCATGCAGGCGGTCGAGGCGATTGACGTGGATTGGGGCGATGCCCCCTATCCGCCCGAAAGTGATGCGATATTCGCGCAAATTGCCAAGGCGTTTGATGACGCGCCGAACTCGACAATGCGCGATGATGGCGATGTCGAATCCCTACCCGAAGGTGCAACTGAGATCACGGCCGAATATACTGTGCCCTATCTGGCCCATGCCACGATGGAACCGATGAACGCCACGGCGCTCTATACCAGTAACAAGCTGGACCTGTGGTGCGGCAATCAGGCCCCGACTCTCATCCAAATCCGCGCAGCCAACACCGCCGGTCTGGACACCGAAGCCGTCGAGATTCACACCACCTATCTGGGCGGCGGTTTCGGCCGCCGGGGCGAGTTGGATTTCGGCGAGATCGCCACAAAGGTTGCCATGGCCATTCCAGGCACCCCTGTGCAAACGACGTGGAGCCGCGAAGAGGATATGCGTCACGATTTCTACCGCCCCGGCGCGATGGCGCGCATGCGAGGGGCAGTGAAGGATGGCAAGGCCGTTCTGATCGACGGCAAGGTTGCTTCGCAATCCCCGACCCACCAAGCGGTCGAACGTGTGACGGGTTTCTCTGGCGGCGGCCCCGACAAGGTTCTGGTCGAAGGCTTTTTCAACCAGCCCTACGCGGTGCCGAACTACAGAATGAGTGGTCACGTTGCCGATTTTGCTGTACCGGTTGGTTTCTGGCGCTCGGTCGGCAACAGCCACAATGCCTTCTTCCACGAGACCTTCCTGGATGAAATGGCCCATGCCGCCGCGCGCGACCCGCTGGAGTTCCGGCTGGAGTTGGCGAGGTCCGAGTTCGCCCCGGCTGCGGGGTGCCTGGAGGCCGTGAAAGAGATGTCAGGCTGGACCGGCAAAACCCCCGATGGTGTCGGACGTGGCGTGGCAATGGCCTACAGCTTTGGCACTCCGGTCGCACAGGTGATCGAAGTGGTTGACGATGACGGCACCATCCGCATCAACAAGGCCTGGATCGCCTGCGATGTCGGCTTGGCTTTGGATCCGGCGACGGTCGAGGCGCAGATGATCGGCGGCATGATCTACGGATTGTCTGCCGCCGCTCAAGAAGAAATCACCTTTGCCGATGGCGAGGTCGAACAGTATAATTTCCCGGATTATGATGCGTTACGGATGCAAAGCACACCGATCACGGAAGTCCGGATACTCGAGACCAACAAACATCTGGGCGGTGTCGGTGAACCGGGAACACCGCCGTCGATGCCCGCTTTGGGCAACGCGCTGTTCGACCTGACCGGCCAACGCGCGCGCAGCTTGCCGCTGAACAAGCAGTTCGACTTGCTCGTATGATCAATTTGCGCCGACCCGGTTCTGGGTCGGCGCTCGCTCTTCCTGATGGCCTTAGAAGTTGACAGAAAGAAAGATTGCAGCTTCCGTCGCTTCAAAATCACTTTCGAACATGTCGAGATATCCGATTGAAGCCTCCAGAAACACCGTCTTGCTTGTGCGTCCTCTCACACCCAAACGGGTTGACCAAACAACATCATTGTCAGTGTTTGCAACTGTTCCACCCCCTAAGTTCTCGCGTTCAAACCAATAGGTCGCGCTGAGCGATGCATAAGGTGAAATGACAGAGCTGCCATTGAAGAACGGACGACTTACTTCGACCTCGGGCGTTAGGGCACTGTATTTTGCTTCTTGGATTTCACCAATAAACTCGGCTGGATTTCCCAGATACGTCCCGGTGAGATCGTAATCCTCGGCACTGTAATGATAGTAATCAAACGAGATCGACGGACGAATTAAGTAAGCTCCAGCCTCATATTGTCCGATTGCCTCGAGATTCGCGCGCCAACGGGTGCGATCAAAATCACCGCTCAGCTCCAGCACATCCACATCCGTGGAGAAGCGACCGATCGTGGCGAGACCGTTTAGAACCCACCTCTCAGACATCCGCCAGGCGAAATAGGGTCCGATCGCGAATCCCGAAGTATCCTGAGAAAACTGCCCCTGAAAGCCGTCCAGCTGAGTGTTTTCGTATTCAAGCTGCAAACCAAGCACGAGGTTTTCTTGGACAAGACGGTCGATCCCAATTTCGAAAAAGCTGTCGTTCACATCCAGTTCGCTGTTTCCACGGGTGTCTTCAATGTCTGTGTAGGTGAAATTGGTCCATACATTCCAAACAGATTCTGGCCCAAACTCGCGCCCCTCCGTCAGCGGAGGGCCGACAACCGGATCGCACAAGGCAGGGTCAAGCTTACCCGTCGCATCCGCCACGCAGGCTTGGTCATCGCCCGAAGGTCGCCCACTTACGTAGAGCGGATTAACGGGTCGACCTGTCTCGCCTATGTTGCCAATTCCACCGCCCGACCCTCCGGATCCGCCACCAGAGCCACCACCGGATCCGCCCGAGCCGCCGCCACCGCCGAAGCCACCCCCGGAACCGCCGCCTCCAAAGCCGCCCCCGCCTCCGAATCCGCCACCTGATCCACCCGAGCCGCCGCCCCCAGAGCCACCGCCGGATCCACCCGAGCCGCCTCCGTTTCCTCCCCCGCCGCCACCATTGCCACCACCCCAACCCGGCAGCGTCCAATCTCTTTTTTGGTTTTGCGTATCGATCAGACAGTCGCGCCCATTTGGTGCCCCTCCGCGTTTGAACAGACGATGAACGCCCCCTGATCCATTAGATACGAAGGGAGACAAGCTTAGATGAACTCCAGGCCGAGATCGGCTCCAGGTATCAACGGTCGTGTTGCCCTGTGCAGCTTCCAGACGAAAAGCACCGCTTTCCGTCTGCGATAACCACAATGAGGATGAAGAGTCAGGTGTGCGCCCGATGTAAAGCAGGTCTCCGGCCGAGCTGCATTGTTGCGCATGCCCAGCAGTTCCCAGGACCGCCAAAAAAAGTGCCGCAGGAACGAATTCTCTTAAACCGCGAGGGTACTTTCCTGAAAAGCTGTGCACGAACTGCTCCGAACCCAGTCAGATTTGAATATTGCCAAGGGTATCTCGGCGCAAATTCGCGGTTCAGGGAAGATATCCAATTATCTTTTTATTCGAATGTTGCCGGCAAACCTTAGAACGATCCATCGACAGATTAGCGTGACTAAGCAGACTGTCGGATCGCCCCGACCGTTTTCGCGTTTCTCCAATCGCATACGGCGCGACCAAATTCCTTGAACAATGGCCGCGAGACCGGGTCATTCGCCGCGTCCCATTCAGGGTGCCATTGGACCGAAAGGGTAAAGCCGGGGGCATCCTTGACATAGATCGCCTCGGGCGTGCCATCAGGCGCGTGGCCATCGATCACCACATTCTCGCCCAGCGTCTTGATCCCTTGTCCGTGTAACGTATTGGTCATAACTTCGGCCGCGCCCAGCAGGCGGTGGAACACACCACCTTCGGTTAGCGACACGATATGGCGCAGAGCAAACTTCTCCTCCAAAGTGCCGTCTGGTGGCATCCGGTGGTTCTGACGCCCTGGAAGGTCACGAATCTCAGGGTAGAGCGTACCACCCAAGGCGACGTTTACTTCTTGAAACCCGCGACAAATCCCAAAGAACGGCTGGCCCCGCTCAGCACAAGCCCGGATTAAAGGCAGCGTGATTGCATCCCGCGCGCGGTCAAACTCACCATGCGCCTCGGTCGCGGGCTCGCCATATTCTTCGGGGTGAACGTTCGGACGGCCGCCGGTCAACAGGAAGCCGTCGCAAACCTCGAGCAACTCATCAACCGCAACATAACGCGGGTCGGCGGGGATCAGTAGCGGCAGACAGTCAGACACGTTCGAGACCGCCTCGGAATTCATCGTTCCGCCCGCATGGGTCGGATACTGATCATTCATCAGATAAGAGTTGCCGATTATTCCAACGACGGGGCGCGCCATTCCAAGTCCCTTGTATCGCTCATTTCCTGCAAAACCTATCGGCAGGTTTGGCCGCGCGCAACGGCACAGACCCTGCATGGTAGCGCAAGCGCGTGTTCAGCGACGCACATCCCCGATAAAGTTCGGCAAAGGGGTCAGATCTCGCCCGTCAACCCAGCGGCTTCGATACCTGCCAACGCGGCCGCTGCGTCATTATCCGAAGTGTCGCCGGTTACACCCACGGCACCGATCACCGCGCCCTTGCGGTCACGCAGCAGCACACCGCCAGGAACCGGAACAACCTGACCGCCATAAACCCCGTTCACGGCCGCCATGAAATAGGCCTGCCCTTCGGCCCGCTGCATCTGCGCGGTCCCCGCCATACCTAGCATTACCGATCCGTAAGCCTTGCCATGTGCGATTGCAAAACGCCCCGGCGCGGCGCCATCTTCGCGTTCGAACGAGATCACGTGGCCTCCGGCGTCCAGGACAACAACCGAGAGCGGTTTCAGCTCCATCTCGCGCCCTTTTTCCAGAGCTTTCCGAATGATGGTCCGCGCTTTGCGCAATGAAATGTTCATGCCCGATCCTTTTCATCTGGCCAAAAATACCTTCGGGGGAGCACGAGGGGGCAGACAGCCCCCTCGTTCCTGCCCTTGCCCCTAGCTCAAACTTGCCTTCAGTTCCAGGCGACGGGCGTGCAGCACAGGCTCGGTATAACCCGAGGGCTGCACCCGCCCCCGGAACACCAGATCACAAGCCGCCTGAAACGCCACCCCGTCAAAACCCGGTGCCATGGGCCTGTAGGCCGGGTCTCCTTCGTTCTGACGGTCCACTACCGCGGCCATTTTCTGCATAGCCGCCATCACCTGTTCCTGACTGACCACATCGTGATGCAACCAGTTGGCCAGCGCCTGCGAAGAAATCCGACAGGTTGCGCGGTCCTCCATCAGTCCTATGTCGTTGATATCCGGAACTTTCGAGCAGCCAACACCCTGATCAATCCAGCGCACAACATAACCCAAGATTCCTTGTGCGTTGTTTTCGATCTCACGGGTGATCTCACCAGCGCTGAGATTACGACCGCCCAGCAGAGGTATGGTCAGCAGATCATTCAACGTACCCCGAGCCCCGCCAGCGGCCAATTCATCCTGGCGCGCCAACACATCGATCTTGTGATAGTGGGTTGCATGAAGCGTTGCCGCAGTAGGTGACGGCACCCAGGCGCAGGTTGCACCGGATTGCGGGTGGCCGATCTTGGTCGCCAGCATGTCCGCCATCCGATCGGGCATGGCCCACATACCCTTGCCAATTTGCGCTCTGCCTTTCAGGCCGCAGACCAGTCCGATATCCACATTGCGATCCTCGTAAGACGCAATCCATGGCGTATCCTTGATATCGCCCTTCGGCAGCATCGGGCCTGCTTCCATAGAAGTATGAATCTCATCCCCCGTCCGATCCAGGAATCCGGTATTGATAAAGGCCACGCGCGATTTTGCGGCCCGGATGCATTCCTTGAGGTTTGCCGATGTGCGCCGCTCTTCATCCATAATGCCCAGCTTCACCGTATTGCGCGGCAGGCCCAGGATATCCTCGACCATGTCGAAAATCTCGACCGAAAACGCCACCTCCTCGGGCCCGTGCATCTTGGGTTTGACCACATAGACAGACCCCTTGACCGAGTTCCCGCCCTCACGCTTCAGGTCATGCATGGCGATCAGCGTTGTGCAGAGCGCGTCCATCAAACCTTCACCAATCTCGCGCCCTTCGGCATCCAGCACTGCGGGGTTCGTCATTAGATGGCCCACATTTCGCACCAGCATCAGCGACCGACCTTTCAGAGTGGCTGGCGTGCCATTCGGAGCCATGTAGGCCAAATCCCCAGCAAGCTTGCGCGTGAAGGTTGTGCCGCCTTTCGTAACCTCTTCGGTTAGGTTGCCGGCCATCAAGCCAAGCCAGTTTCCATAGGCCAACACCTTGTCGGTCGCGTCGACACAAGCAACAGAATCCTCGCAATCCATGATGGTCGAAAGCGCGGATTCCAAACGGACATCAGAAATACCTGCAGGATCGGTGGCGCCAATTGTGCTATGCGCATCAATCCTGACTTGAATGTGCAACCCGTTGTTGCGCAG
This sequence comes from Ruegeria sp. C9, assembly GCF_056537585.1. Classification (NCBI taxonomy): domain Bacteria; kingdom Pseudomonadati; phylum Pseudomonadota; class Alphaproteobacteria; order Rhodobacterales; family Roseobacteraceae; genus Ruegeria; species Ruegeria sp. C9. The sequence continues at coordinate 338,802 of NZ_JBQFRU010000004.1, read as the reverse complement.
CAATACAAACTCCGGTGCTTCAGCCGCGCCAGCGTAGCCTGCGAACTGAGACGGGTCGGCGAGCTTCGGTATCAGCGCATCGTCCCTAACGCTTAACCCGGAGACCTCCGACCAGGACCCTTCGGATAGCGGCACAGCCTCATCCAGGAACGCCTTCGCCCAGGCGATGACCCGCGCACCGCGCCCGGCGTCATAAGCCTTGCCTGTCGGCAGATCGCCTAACGCATCTGTTCCATAAAGCGCATCATATAAACTGCCCCAGCGCGCATTTGCGGCATTCAACGCAAAGCGCGCGTTGGTGATTGGCACAACCAATTGCGGTCCGGGGATTAGCGCGATTTCAGGGTCGACACTGGCTGTCTCGATCTCGAAATCGTCGCCTTCCTCTACCAGATACCCAATCTCACGCAGAAAAGACTGATATTCAGCCGCGTCAATGGGCAACCCCCGCCGCGCCGCGTGCCAGCCATCGATCCGGCCCTGAATGTCAGCCCGCTTGTCCAGCAGCGCCCGGTTTTTCGGCCCAAGCTCATTGGCCAAGCGCGCCAGACCCGCCCAGAAATCAATTGCCGAAACTTCCGTGCCCGGCAGCGCCTTCTGTTCGATGAAATCCACCAGAACCGGGTCAATCTGCAGCCCGTTGCGGGTCTCTCTGCTGCTCATATTCCGAATCCCCTACGATTGTGTGCCATTGTATGCGCTCCTCAATTAGGGCGTTCGTTTCCGATAGGCAACTTCTGTCCCGACATGAGGGGCATTTGACCCAGCGCGAACCGTCTCAAATGAACAGCGGCAATGGCACATCGGTTGCAGCGTCCGCGCGAAGCCCATAACGTCGCGCCAGATTCCCAGTCGATGAGGCCCCCGATGCGCGACGCCGCCCCCACAACGATTTATCTGAAAGACTACACTCCGTTCGGGTTTCTAGTGGACAGTGTGCATCTGACCTTCGATCTGACCGCACACGCCACTCGCGTCACTTCCCGCATCGCCTTCCGCCCGAACCCCGAAGCGACCGACCGCACTTTTTTTCTGCATGGCGAAGAGCTAAAGCTGATCCGTGCCGCAATTGATGGCGACGTGATCACGCCTGAGGTGACCACCGAAGGCCTTACCGCAACGGTTCCAGACGCGCCTTTCGTGTGGGAGGCCGTGGTCGAGATCGATCCCGGCAACAACACCGCGCTTGAGGGGCTGTATATGTCGAACGGCATGTATTGCACCCAATGCGAGGCCGAAGGGTTTCGCAAGATCACCTATTACCCCGACCGCCCGGATGTGATGTCTACCTTTACGGTGCGCATCAATGGCGACCTTCCCGTGCTGCTATCGAACGGCAACCCTTCGGGCAAAGGCGAGGGCTGGGCTGAATGGGTCGATCCATGGCCAAAACCCGCCTATCTGTTCGCGCTGGTCGCCGGAGAGCTGATCGCCCATCCCGGCCAGTTCACCACCAAATCCGGTCGCGACGTCGAACTAAATCTCTGGGTCCGCCCCGGCGATGAAGGCAAATGCGCCTTTGGCATGGAAGCCCTTAAAAAGTCGATGAAATGGGATGAGGACGTCTATGGCCGTGAATACGATCTGGACGTGTTCAACATTGTGGCCGTCGACGATTTCAACATGGGCGCGATGGAGAACAAGGGGCTGAACATCTTCAACTCCTCAGCCGTTCTGGCCAGCCCTGAAACCTCGACCGATATGAATTTCGAACGGATCGAGGCGATCATCGCACATGAGTATTTCCACAACTGGACCGGCAACCGCATCACCTGCCGCGACTGGTTCCAACTGTGCCTGAAGGAGGGGCTGACTGTGTTCCGCGACGCGCAGTTCACTTCGGATATGCGCTCGGCCCCTGTAAAACGTATCCACGATGCCATCGACCTGCGCGCGCGGCAATTCCCCGAAGATAACGGGCCGCTCTCGCACCCGGTCCGACCCGAAAGCTTTCAGGAAATCAACAACTTCTACACCTCAACCGTCTATGAAAAAGGCGCCGAGGTGATCGGGATGCTGAAACGGCTGGTCGGGGATGAGGCCTACAGCAAAGCACTGGACCTGTACTTCGATCGCCACGACGGGCAGGCCTGCACGATCGAAGATTGGCTGAAAGTATTCGAAGACACTACAGGCCGCGACCTGACCCAGTTCAAACGTTGGTACAGCCAATCCGGTACCCCCCGTGTCTCAGTTGCCGACGATTGGACCGATGGCACCTATACCCTGACGCTGCGCCAACGGACCGAGCCGACGCCGGGGCAAGAAGACAAGCAACCTCAGGTCATCCCTATCGCTGTGGGTCTGCTTGGCCCGAACGGGGACGAGATACGTGCGACCGAAGTGCTGGAACTGACCGAAGCCGAGCAGAGTTTTACCTTTACCGGTCTCGCGGCCAAACCTGTGCCCTCGATCCTGCGCGATTTCTCGGCCCCTGTGATCCTTGAACATGAGATCAGCAATGCCGAACGCGCCTTCCTTCTGGCTCATGACACCGACCCGTTCAACCGCTGGCAGGCAGGGCGGTCGCTAGCCGAGGACACCCTGCTGCGCATGATCACCGATGAGGCAACGCCTGATACCGACTACCTTGACGGCTTGCTGGCAGTGCTACGGAATGAGGCGCTGGACCCGGCCTACAGGGCACTGATGCTGGGTCTGCCGACGCAATCGGAACTGGCCGCAACACTATTTGACAAGGGCATCACCCCTGACCCGATGGCGATCTGGCGAGCGGTTGAGACTTTGCGTCAAGCCACGGCGCAACACGTCCAAGACCTGCTCCCTCGTCTGAACAGTGAAACGCTGGTGGACGCGGCTTATCAGCCGGACGCTGAACAATCAGGCAAACGCGCCTTGGGCAGCGCGGCGCTTGCGCTGACCTCGAGACTGGATGGAGGTGCCAAGGCCGCAGAGCAATATGCACGTGCTGACAACATGACCCTGCAGTTGGCCGCGTTGTCTTATCTGCTACGCGCGGGCAAAGGCGAACGTGAGCTGGCCGCCTTCTATGATCAATGGCAGCATGACCGGCTGGTCATGGACAAGTGGTTCGCCATGCAGGTCTTGATGACCGGACCGGAAAAATCGGTTGAGACCGCGCACAGGTTGACCGAGCATGCTGATTTTAATTGGAAAAACCCAAATCGTTTCCGCGCCTTGATGGGATCCCTGGCAGGCAACCACGCAGGCTTCCACCAAGCGAACGGAGCAGGTTACGCGCTGCTGGCAGACTGGTTGATCCGACTTGATCCAGTAAACCCGCAGACCACCGCCAGGATGTGCAGCGTGTTCCAAACTTGGAAACGCTATGACGCCGACCGTCAGGCCTTAATACTTGCACAACTGAATCGCATTGCCGACACGCCGAACCTGTCCCGGGACACGACCGAAATGGTCACGCGCATCTTGAGCGCATGACCGCGTTTACTTTCACTCGACAGAACCGAAATCAGCGAACGGTTCTGATCCTGATCGGCGTTTACGCGATGTTGATCGCTTTGATGATCCTGCTGAACGCGGTCTGGTGGCTGATGGCGCTTCTGGCCCTGACTACCCTGCCCGCGCTGTGGGATGTCATCAAGGACACCAGCGCAGGTATGGAGCTGACCGATGAAACCCTGCGTTGGCACACCGGCCAACGTCAGGGACAACTCAAGCTGTCCGAGGTGGATCGATTCCGGTTTGACACGCGGTGGGATTTCTCAGTGCGCGTCTCAGCGGTTCTGAAATCCGACAAACGCGTGCGGTTACCCGATGAATCACTGCCACCACACAAGCAATTCGAAATGGTCCTGAATCAGACGGGATTCGCGGTCGAACGACATCATTTTAGAGTTTTCTGAAACGATTCATGGAATCTGGGCCACATTGGCACCTGAATCGCGGGTTCTCCGCGACGCAGTCTTGATTTGAGCAGATTTTTTGGCAAACTGGACGGGTTACAAGTTTGTTCCAGTTCGAGTTTTGCCATGTTTTGGTCTTTGAAGGCTTTTGCCGCCCGTATTGTCGGTTCTTCTGATCCCACCCCTACACCTCTGCCTGCGTCCGTCGCCGATGCTACTGCATGGCTTGTCGCCTCGGGGCAGTTGAACATCCCAATCGCAGAATCAGATGAAAATGATGCGATCGGGCATCAGGTGATCGAACGTGGCCGCCATCTGGCGCGGCAGGATATGTGGGCAGAACTGTCGCTGGAGATGCGCGCTGCAGATGAGGGGCGCAAGGCTACCCCTTGCGGGCAGCCGATCTCCGAGCTGTTGGCCTTTGGGGCCCGGTCCGATGTGGTTTTGGCGGCCGAGCACGCGCTGTCGGACGGCAAAGCACTGTCAGACTATGATCTGCTGGGCGGAATCTCGGAATTGGAAGGCGAGATTCAGAACCATCCCGATGATCCGATGATCACGCTTGTGGTTGCCTTGGCCCATATCGATTTGGCGTGGGCCTGGCGCGGGACGGCGCACCCGGACACGCTGCCGGCGCTGCACCAATCCCGTTGTGCCGCGCATTTCGACCGGGCTGCTGCGCTGCTTCCGAAATGCCGCGCTGCGCTGCCCGACAGTCCGGCGATTGCTGCAGCGGATTGCGCCTTGCTGGCAGGACACATTGATCCGCGCACCCGCGTTGCTGATAAATACGAGGCCCTGATCACGCTGGATCCCCAGAACCATCGCCACATGCGTGCGATGGGCAGCCACCTGCTGCCACGCTGGTTCGGCAGCTATGAACAGCTTGAGGTGCAAGCCTTGCGAAACGCCGCACGGACCCAGAAAAACTGGGGTGCGGGTGGGTATACCTGGGTGCAATTCGACGCCATCGCGCTGGATGACGAGGCCTGCGCGCGGGTAGATGTCGAATACTTCCTTGAAGGTTTGCGCGATATCGTTGCACGTCGTCCGGATCAGCAGACAATCAACCTGCTGGCGGCCTATTGCTCGGTCACATTGCAGAACAGAATGGGCCAGAACCCGCGCGCCGATATCGCCCGCAAACAGATTTGCGAGGCCGCAAACTGGCTGATCCGCGATCACATGACCGAACTGCACCCGCTGATCTGGGCCCACGCGGCGAACGGGTTCAATAACAGCCTTCGCGTCAACTCGGCCGAGCGTTTTGCCGCCCGTGGTCGCCGCGATGCGCTGAAGGCAATCGCCAATCTGTTGCGGGATGAGTTGCGCAGTGGGCAGAGTGTGACCTTTACACCGTCAGGGCTGCAGTTCTCGGGGAACTAAAGCGCCATTGCCCCTTGCCCCTTTGGCGCGCCGGGCCTAATACGCAGGCTTAGACTTCTGCGGAAATGAGGCGCGCCATGCTCGACCTGACATACGAAATGCCCAAACCCAAAACCATTGCCGGGGCCAAGCACGATTGGGAACTGGTGATCGGGATGGAGGTGCACGCTCAGGTCTCGTCCAACGCCAAACTATTCTCGGGCGCGTCGACCCAATTCGGGGCCGAGCCGAATTCGAACGTCGCATTCGTGGACGCCGCAATGCCGGGGATGCTGCCGGTGATCAACGAGTATTGCGTTGAACAGGCCGTGCGCACCGGGCTGGGTCTGAAAGCGGATATCAACCTGAAATCGGCCTTTGACCGCAAGAACTATTTCTATCCCGACCTGCCGCAAGGATACCAGATTTCCCAGCTTTATCAGCCTATTGTAGGTGAAGGAGAAGTTCTGGTCGAGATGGGCGACGGTACCGCGCGCATGGTCCGCATCGAACGCATCCACATGGAGCAAGACGCGGGCAAATCGATCCACGACATGGACCCGCATATGTCCTTTGTCGACCTGAACCGGACCGGCGTCTGCCTGATGGAGATCGTTTCGCGCCCCGATATTCGTGGACCAGAAGAGGCCGCGGCATATATCGCCAAGCTGCGTCAGATCATGCGTTACTTAGGCACCTGCGACGGCAACATGCAGAACGGCAACCTACGGGCGGACGTAAACGTTTCGATCTGTTTGCCGGGTGCTTACGAGAAGTATCAGGAAACACAGGACTTTTCGCACCTGGGCACGCGCTGCGAGATCAAGAACATGAACTCAATGCGCTTTATCCAGCAGGCGATTGAGGTCGAAGCCCGCCGTCAGATCGCAATCGTCGAAGCGGGTGGCGAGATTGATCAGGAAACCCGTCTGTATGACCCGGACAAGGGTGAGACACGCTCGATGAGATCTAAAGAAGAGGCGCATGACTATCGCTACTTCCCTGACCCCGATCTGTTGCCGCTGGAGATCGAACAGGCATGGGTGGATGACATCGCCGCCAATCTGCCCGAGCTGCCAGACGATAAAAAAGCTCGTTTTATCAGTGCGTTCGGCCTGACCGACTATGACGCATCGGTGCTGACCGCCGAGGTGGAATCAGCGGCTTATTTCGAAGAGGTCGCCAAGGGGCGCAGCGGCAAGCTGGCCGCGAACTGGGTCATCAACGAACTGTTTGGTCGCCTGAAAAAAGAAGACCACGACATCACCGAGTCTCCGGTGTCTCCGGCTCAGTTGGCGGGTATCATTGATCTGATTTCGTCGGATGCCATCTCAGGCAAGATCGCCAAGGATCTGTTTGAAATCGTCTATACCGAAGGCGGTGACCCGGCGCAGATCGTTGAAGACCGCGGCATGAAACAGGTGACAGATACCGGCGCGATCGAGGCCGCTTTGGACGAGATCATCTCGGCCAATCCGGCACAGGTTGAGAAGGCCAAGGTGAACCCGAAACTGGCCGGATGGTTCGTCGGTCAGGTGATGAAGGCCACCGGCGGCAAGGCCAACCCGAAGGCCGTTAACGAACTGGTCAGCAAAAAGCTGGGTTCGTAAATCTTCCGAGTTGTACAAACCCCGGACAGGGGTTTGTTCGACCTGTACATAACGAAAACTTAATTTCAGAGCGCTCAAATCGGGCAAGCCATCGGCTTGACTCCCTGCCCGAATGCGCATTCTCATCTCGCCAAGTCAGAGAGGTGAGCATCAATGAAAAATCGTTTCGATCAGGAACTGGAAACCCGGCTGGTGCGCTATGCCGCCATCGACAGCCAGAGCGATGAGACCTCGCCATCGACCCCCAGCACCGAAATCCAGTTCGACATGCTGAACCTGCTGAAGGAAGAGCTTACCGAAATCGGTGCGCAGGATGTTGAGATGACTGGTGACAGCGTCGTGGTGGCAACCATCCCCGGTACGGCCGAAGGACCGACCATCGGGTTTCTGGCGCATGTCGACACCGCGCCTCAGTTCAACGCAACCGGGGTCAAGCCTCGGGTGATCAAGGGGTATAATGGCGGCGAGATTACATTCCCCGATGACCCCGATCTGGTGCTTTCGCCCGAAGAACACCCCTATCTGGCCGAGAAGATCGGGCATGACCTGATCACCGCTTCAGGCACCACGCTACTGGGGGCTGATGACAAGGCGGGTGTTTCGATCCTGATGACGATGGCGCGACACCTGCTTGAGAACAAGGACGTGCTGCACGGTCCGATTCGCATCGCCTTTACCCCGGATGAAGAGATCGGACGCGGTGTTACCGAACAGCTGCCCAAAGATCTGGGCGCGGATTTCGCCTATACGCTGGACGGGCAGGAACTGGGTGAGATCGAATACGAAAGCTTCTCGGCCGACCGAGCGGTGATTAAGATCACCGGCGTGTCGATCCACCCGGGACTGGCCAAAGACAAAATGGTAAACGCGGCGCATCTGGCTGCAAAGATTGTGCAGACCCTACCTCAGGCAACGATGACGCCCGAGGTGACGGATGGGCGCCAGGGGTTCATCCATGTCACCGATATGAACGGCGGCTCGTCCGAGATGGAGATAAAACTGATCCTGCGCGATTTCGAGATGGATGCGCTGGAAGCCCAGCGCGAGATCGTCCGACAAGTCTGCGCCGCCGTACAGGCCACCGAGCCGCGTGCGACCATCACCTGCGACATCTCCCATCAGTATCGCAATATGCGCTATTGGCTGGAAAAAGACATGACGCCCGTCGATCTGGCGCGTGAAGCCTGCCGTGAACAAGGGATCGAGCCCGTTTCGGTGCCGATCCGGGGTGGCACCGACGGCTCGCGCCTGACCGAGTTTGGCACACCTACGCCCAATATCTTCACGGGAATGCAATGCATACACGGCCCGTTGGAATGGATTTCGGTGCAGGACATGGCGGTCGCGACAGAAACCTGCTTGTCACTCGTAGGCAAAGCAGCGCGGAGCTAAGGCCACAGTGCGGGCCGAAATTCGCCAATGCGCGATCTTGGCTTTCGCCCGCCCGTCAAAATGTTAATTTGCCCCGACACGGCAATCAGGACCAGTTGATGCAGCGCTACGAATACAAAGTTGTCCCCGCTCCGCAAAAGGGCACCAAGGCGAAGGGCGTGAAAACGCCCGAGGGCCGGTTTGCCACCTCGATCGAGCAACTGCTGAACCAGATGGGACAGGATGGCTGGGAGTATCAGCGCGCCGAATTGCTGCCCAGCGAAGAACGTTCGGGGCTGACCGGGTCAACCACCAACTGGCGCAACGTGTTGGTTTTCCGCCGGGCTCTGGCGTTGGAAAAACCTGAGCAGTCCGAACCCGTCGAAGAGGACACCGCCCCAACCGCGCGCGCAGTCCCGGGACCCGAAGAGGTTTTGGCCAAAACTCCTGCCGCCCCTGCCCCAATCTCGGAAGAGCCCGAAGACCCGCCCTTGTCTTTGAAACCTTCGGACGAAGTGGCGGATGACGAAGTGCGCCCCGAGCAAGCACGCCCAGCCGAGCCGTGATTGGATAACAATCAATCGAAGGATACCGCGTGAAGGGGCAAGGCCCTTATACCCTGCCCCATAACGGTTATGCTTTGTCAGTTCCGACCCGCGAACCCCATCGGCGAGAAACGACGCAGTAAGGGGATTGCTGCTGAGCCAGTTGACCTTGAATTTGGCACATCCAGAAAGCTAGGCGCGCAACCGCCAGACAGGGCAACTGCATGACCTGCGAAACCAATATTTGCGGAGCCAGAAACGAGCGTGGGGTAAGAGGGTTTATTGCAAGGTTGTCAATTGCAAGCTGATTGCCCTGCATACATCCCAGCGCCTGCACCTGCTGCAGTCGCGAGTGTCTTGCCTGTACCGCCTCCGAACCGATTTCCAACCACTCCCCCAAGGGCAGCGCCACCAAGGATTCCCGCAGCGCAGCGAGCGTCTTGCTGTACCTGCGCTTGAGTTGGCGTCGTCGGAGCCCCGCAAGCAGCCAAGAGCAGTGAGGTCGCAAGCGCACAGGTTGTCAGTGCTTTGTTCATCTCGATTGCCTCTCAAATACCAAATAGTTATCTGAGTAAGTGGCTCTGGCGCGTCTAGCGTACAAGATATCAGCGTCTGTTTGATTCGAGATTAATCAAAACTTAATAAAGAAGACTAACGGTCGAGCGCTTAATGCGATATTTGCTGGTTTCCGATGGTTGCGGGTGCCGGGTTCCTGGTAAACCGCGACATTGGACGGCCGTGTTTTAATTGTAGAAAACGGGCGATGAGCGCGGAGCATCACAGTAAGATTTGACGCACAATAAAGCGCGACTACTGAATCTTCTGTTCCCCTATATTTGCCCCCAAGACCACATAGGTCGCGAGCCAGATCGAGCAAATACACATAGATTTCTGAAGAGATGGTGCCCCCACACGGACTCGAACCGCGGACCTACTGATTACAAATCAGTTGCTCTACCAGCTGAGCTATAGGGGCACTGGGTGTCGATTAATATCTCGGAACAGCGACTGCAAGCCCGAAATTTCGGGTCATCTTAACTTTGTGCTGGTTTGCCTTAGGATAACAGTAATATCAGGCCTCATCCGAATTTGACTGCACCGGGGACAGGTTGTAACCCAAGCGGCGATCCCGACCGAGGTGAGGACAATTCCGATATGCAGATGGTCATCCAAGCCGGAGCGCACTTTACCGACCATGATCACCTGCTCAATCTGCTGCAGGCGAATGCGGATCTGGTTGCGGGAAATCATACTGCCTTCTGGGGGCTTCGTCCGTTCAGAAAGATCTTTCGACCTGCGCTGAAACCCTTTGCCGACCGGCCATCACATCAGGATACACTGGCGCGATTTCATAAACTGTTCCCCAATGGGCAGCAGGTTGACCGGGCGATCTTGTCGAGCGCGCTTTACCTGGGGGAACGGCCTTCCATCATCATGGATGGGCAATTTTACGCGAATGCCGGTCAAAGGTTGGCCTATCTGGATAATCTCTTCAGCGATTCGACGGTTGAGCTATTCGTGGGGCTACGTAATCCCGGCAGCTTTATTCCCAAGGTGCTGATGCTGCTGTCGGCGCCTGAGCGCGAGCATATCATTGCCACCACCGATCTGAGTTGCCTGAGTTGGCTCGCCATGATCGAAGACATTCGCGACCTAGCGCCAGATGTCAAAATCACTTTGTGGAGCAACGAGGATTCGCCGCTGATCTGCGGCGACATCGCGCGCGCGCTAGTGGGGCTACCCGAGGACACGCCGCTGGAACAGGAATACGCGCTGCTGTCCTCACTTGTCTCAGACATGGGCAAACAGGAGATTCAGAGCTTGTTAGAGCATCAAGCGGCCCCCAATGATCCCGTGCTCAGGGGCAGGCTGGCGCAGGTGTTTCAGCAGCATGCGCTGACGGATGAAATCGAAGAAGAGGTGGAGCTGCCTGGCTGGAACGAAGATATCGTTACCGCCTTTACCGAGCTTTATGAGCAGGATCTGGCACGGCTGCAGACCATGCCAGATATACGTTTTCTGAACCCGTAACCGGCTGGCGCTACATGCCCAGCGCTTCCTTGTACATTTCCAGCACCGCCTCTTCCTCGGCGATGTCGTCCTTGTCGCGCTTGCGCAGGGCGACGACCTTGCGCATGACCTTGGTGTCGTAGCCGCGGGCCTTGGCCTCGGCCATGACCTCTTTCTGCTGGTCGGCGATGTCTTTCTTTTCGGCCTCAAGACGCTCGAACCGTTCGACGAACTGGCGCAGCTCGCCTGCGGTCACTCGGTAGTTGGCTGCGGCCTGATCTTCGGTGATGTCTTCCATCTGCGTCTCTCCCAAGGGCTGAAAATAAGGTGCCGGATACATCGGCACCGACCCGACCGCAAGCGTGCATTCTGCACGGCGGGCTTGTCTGACCTGCGCCGATCCGATAAGCGCGGTCACGGATACAAAGGGTGAGCGTAAACAACCATGTTCGACATTATCGTCTGGGGCGGGGCCGCCCTGTCTGTGGCCGGGCTGGTCGGTCTGGTCTGGTGCATCCTGCAAGTGATGAAAGCGCGCAAAGCCAACCTGACGGATGACGAGTTGCGCGCTGCAGTTCAGGGTGTTCTGCCTTGGAATCTGGCGTCGCTTTTCCTGTCGGTACTTGGGCTGATGATGGTTATCCTGGGCATTTCGCTGGGATAACCAGATCGATCAGATCGGCATATTGTCGAACCGCGCTTCAAGCACGTCTTCGCATAGCGCAGCATCCAGCCGACGCAAGCGCGATGGGATATGAACCCCCTGCGCGCGCATTTTATCCAGAACCATGCTGACATGTGGCTGAAGCTCTAGCCGGGTCTCAAGACACGCACCATTCAGCTTTTGTTCAAGCCGTTCCGCTTCGGTAAAAAGATCCTGAGCAGTCATTTCCTTCCTCCCATATGGTGCCAATGTGCCTGATATAGGTAACGAGTTTAAGACGAGCACGAGACCGGAACAAAACATCGCGAATTCTTGCCTAGTCAGGCAAAAAACCGTCAATATGTCCGTGGTCGCCTAAAGCATACGCTCAAATTGCGGAGATTGCTTTGACAGACATCAACTCGTGATTAGGGGCTTTAAACATATTCCACTATTGTTATATGTATACAAGCTGAACGGAGGAACCCATGACGCCCAGTGTGAAAGCTTTTTTCGACCCGCAGACCTTCACCGTCTCTTACGTTGTGCAGGAACCTCAGGGGCAGGCCTGCGCCATCATCGACAGTGTATTGGATTTCGATCACGCCTCGGGGCGGACCGACACCAGCTCGGCCGACCAGATTGTCGACTATGTGACGGCACAGGGACTGAAGGTGGAATGGATTCTGGAAAGCCATGTCCATGCCGACCACCTGTCAGCAGCCCCTTACCTACAGGAAAAGCTGGGTGGTCAGATCGGGATTGGCGAGAATATCGTGGTCGTTCAGGACACGTTCGGCAAGGTCTTCAACGAAGGCACCGAGTTTCAGCGTGATGGCAGCCAGTTCGATGCACTGTTTGCCGAAGGGTCCAGCTTTCACATCGGCCAGATGCGCGGGGACGTTTTGCACACGCCAGGCCATACGCCCGCCTGCATGACCTATGTGATCGGCGATGCGGCCTTTGTGGGCGATACGCTGTTCATGCCGGATTTCGGAACTGCCCGATGCGATTTTCCCGGCGGGTCATCGGCGGACCTGTATGACTCGATCCAGAAAATCCTGTCTCTGCCCGACGAGACGCGGATTTTTGTAGGCCATGATTACAAAGCGCCTGGTCGCGATGAATACGCGTGGGAGACCACGGTTGGCGAACAGAGGGCGCTGAACGTTCATATCGGTCAGGGCCGCAGCGTCGAAGAATTTGTCGAGATGCGCGATGCGCGGGATGCGACCCTGGCGATGCCGCGCCTGATTTTGCCCTCGCTGCAGGTCAATATGCGGGCCGGTCAGATGCCACCAGCGGATGAGCAGGGCGACGTTTTCATGAAAATCCCAGTCAATAAGCTTTGATACGAGGGCAGACGAGACAATGAATATCGAATGGATTTCGGGTCTGGCTGGTGGTCTGCTGATCGGGCTGGGTGCCAGCGTTTATCTGCTGTGTAATGGTCGGATCATGGGGGCGAGCGGCATATTGGGCGGGCTGCTGGAACGCAGCGACCGGAGCGTAATGACTGAACGCCTGGCTTTCGTCGCGGGCTTGATCGGGATGCCCTTATTGCTGCGCCCATTGATTGCGCCGCAGGCCGAGACCCATTTGACCCCGGATCTGGCGATCGTGATCCTTGCTGGGCTGCTGGTGGGGGCTGGAACACGGATCGCCAATGGCTGCACGTCGGGTCACGGCGTTTGTGGGATTTCTCGCTTCTCGTTGCGCGGGATCGTCGCAACGGTGTTCTACATTCTTGCAGGTGGCCTGACGGTTGCGCTGTTTCGCCATGCTTTGGGGGTGATCTAATGCGCGCAGTGTTTGCTTTTCTCGCCGGATCGCTGTTCGGCTTCGGGCTTTTGATCTCAGGCATGACCGACACCACCAAGGTGCAGGGGTGGCTGGATGTGTTCGGCAATTGGGACCCGACGCTCGCCTTTGTCATGGGCGGGGCGATCCTGCCGATGCTGGTGGCGTGGCGATTGACACGGAACAGGGTCCCTTTTGTGGGCGGACAGTTCCCCGCCCCGCCCCGTGTTGAACTGGATCGCCGTCTGATCGTCGGGTCGGTCCTGTTCGGCGTCGGTTGGGGATTGGCGGGATTGTGCCCGGGCCCGGCGATGGCCTCACTTGGATATGGGGGCGTTGGCGGGATTGTGTTCCTGATTGCGATGATCGCGGGCATGTTTGCGGCACCAAAGCTGGGTGCGCAACTGGACAGGATCGCCGACGCAGCCTAAGCAATTGCCATGGAGATTCGACCGATAACCCCCCGCTACGCCGTCTCACCTCAGATCTCGGTGGAGGACGTGCCAGCCATTGCCGAGGCCGGTTTCGTCAAGGTGATCTGCAACCGTCCCAATACCGAAGTTCCGCCGGATCAGCAGTCAGACGCCATCGGTCAAGCCGTTCGCGAGGCCGGGATGGAATATGAGGTTCTGGAGTTGACACACCAGACGATGACACCGGAAAACGTGGCGCTGCAACGCGATCTGGTCGAAAGCTGCAGCGGGCCGGTTCTGGCCTATTGCGCCTCTGGCACACGATGTTCGGTGGTCTGGGCGCTGGGACAGTGCGATCGGCTAAGCACGGATGAAATCCTCGATGCGACCGGAAAAGCGGGCTATGCGCTCGACGGGTTACGCCCGGCATTGGAACAGCTGCGAGGGCGCGGATAAGCCTCTTAGTCGCGGCCATTGCCTTCGGGCGCTGGCAGACCGGCGAGGTGCGAGATTTCCGTGACACGCTGTTCGGAACTGGCAGGCAACAAGTCGTCGGGTTCCAGGAGGGAATCCTCGGTCGTCAGATCATGCGCTACAATATCGTCATCAAGCGGGGACGACATCTCGTCATCCGGGGCCGGGGGCGTCAAGCTTGATTTGCTGGCCAGAAATCCGGCGCAGTCCTTGGCGGGCAACGCAGTAGGAGGGCCTTGTTCGTTGATCCGTACCGCACGCATTCCGCCGCACTGACCCAGACGTCCGATGGCGGTTCGGGCACGATCGATTGACAGAACTTCAACCCGATCCACCCGCGCGCCCTGCAGCGGCAGAACATCCCCGACGGACAATTCCGAAAGCGCTGTCAACGGCAAAGACAGGCGGCAGATCACGGTGTTCAGCTCAGCCCGAATTACCCCGGATGCCTGATCCAGATTCACCCCCGATTGGGTGATATCCGCAACCTGTTCCTGATCCGAGAGCGGGCGTTCGGGCAGCAGGATACTGACCTCGCCCTGACGCGGACCACCGGCAAGTTCGACCGTCAGATCAAACATGCGATAGACCTCATCCACCAGCGCTAGGTTCAGTGCGCGCCGACCTTCGGCGCGTGAGGTGAACTCATACCCGGACAGGCTGGCCATGTCTGCCGGGGACTCAACCAGTTTCAGCGCCCTGCTCAGCATATCCTCGATCAGAGGGGCGACCATGGCAGCGTCGGTGTCGGTAAACGCACGCTCGGGTGGTGGGTCAGAGGTGACCATGGCAATCGTTTGCTGCTGGACGATGGCAGAGACGCAACCCGGGTCCAGACAGGCCGCGGCCAGGCCGCCCTGATCCGAGGTAAACAGCAGCATCAACCACCCCTCATTCAGCCGGTCGGCTATATCTTCCTGCGCACGTACGGCCTGCTTTGCCCCGATGACCGACAGCGTCAGCCCCATGCTTTCGCCGGAGGCGCGTGCCAACCCCAGCCGCAAGGCGCGCAGGACCGAGCGGGGCGTGTCGGCACCGCATTGCCCCGCTGAAAGCTTTCGTGCCAGTGCTGATGTGGTCATGGCCCCGTTCCGCCGTTTGTCGATGCGATGACAATTTGTCTAACCCGGCGGAGGTTACGAATGTCTTTATGACGCCCTCATTGCGCGGCCTGACGAAAAGCCAGCGGAAGGCTGACGCGGAAGGCCGCCCCTCCCTGCCCCGGCAGATAGGCAACTTCGCCGCCCAGGCGCTGCATAATCTCTCGGCAGATCGCCAGCCCCAACCCTGCCCCGCCTGCCTTGTCCGAGCCGACGCGGGCAAATTTCTCGAATACCATCGATTGCGCCTCGGCCGGGATACCACCGCCGTTGTCGATGAAATCGATTACCACCTGCCCGCCGACATCATGGGCCGAGATGGTCAGTACCGGTTCAATGGCGTCGCAATATTTCTGGGCGTTGGAAATCAGGTTGATGAACACCTGTCCCAGCCGGTCGAGATCCGTGTGCAGCGGGATACGTTCGCTTGCGCGCACCCGCCGCACGCCAATCTTACGATCACTGCCCGCCAGCGCGCTTGAAACGGCGCGGTCCAGAACTTCGCTTAGGGTGGCTTCGCCCATGTTCAGGCTAACCTGGCCGCTTTCCAGCACGCTAAGGTCGAGCAGATCATCTAGTAGCCGGGTCAGACGCAGCGATTCATCATGTATGATCGCAGCATAACGGATTTGTTCCTCGGCACTGAGGCCATCGGTGTCGCGCATAATTTCAGAAAACGCCCGAATCGAGGTCATGGGCGTGCGCAATTCGTGGCTGACCTGGCTAAGAAACGCGTCTTTCTGTTTCGAGACTTGCGTAAGCTTGGCATTCGCCTCGCGCAATTGCCGCGCTGTGCGGCTGAGCTCAGTCGATTTCGCCTCAAGCTGGCTGGAATATTCCAACATCTGCGCGGACTCGTCGGCAACGGCCAACAGGTCTTCGACAGACACAGACGCCCCGCCAACGATCTGACCGATCATCGCATGCGCGGTTGCGGCCCCGACCGAGCCGCTGAGTTCGCGTTCCAGCCGTTCCAGAAACTGCGGCGTGGGCTCGGGCAGTCGTCCGGGGCGACCATTCTGGCGCTCGGCTTCGGCTTGAAAGAACTCTTGCGCGGGAATAGTGCCCAGAATCCGCTGGGTCATGATCATCAGGTCTTCGCTTTGCGCAACCGAACCGGTCCAGCCACGGGCTGAAACCGAATGGTCAAATACATTTACGAATTGCGCACCCTGAAGGCGTTCCAGCGGGCTGGGGAAGCTGAGCATCGAGGCGACACAGAAGGCGATTGTATTCAGCGACAGCGACCACATGACCGTATGCACCATCGGGTCGATCCCTTCGATCCCGAACAACGCCTGCGGGCGCAGCCAGCCCCAGCCGAAGGGTCCGTTTTCAATCACTGATGCCGGGACAATGCCGCCACCCATGCCAGGCAGCAGCAGTGTGTAAATCCAGAGAAAGAACCCGACGCTGAGCCCGACCAACGCCCCAGTTCGGGTCGCGCCGCGCCAGAACAGGCCGCCCACCAGTGCGGGCAGAATCTGGGAAATCCCGGCAAAGGCCACCAGCCCGATCGAGGTCAGGGCAGCCCCGCCCCCCGAAAGCTGGAAGTAGAAATAGCCCAACGCCATGATCGCCGCGATCGAGACGCGCCGCGCCATCAGCACGACTGTTCGCACATCACCAGAGACCGACGCGGTGCCTTCCTGCGTATTCAGCCAGATCGGCATGACCACATGGTTCGAGACCATGGTTGACAGCGCCATCGCGGTAACGATCACCATTGATGTGGCCGAGGAAAACCCGCCGATGAACGACAGCATCGCCAACCAGTCATTACCCTGCGACAGCGGCACGGTCAGCACAAACAGGTCGGGGTTCGAGCCTTCGGGCATCAGGTCCAACCCAACGACGGCGATGGGCACGACAAACAAGCTCATCAGCAGCAGGTAGAGCGGAAAGGCCCAGGCGGCGGTGCGCAGGTGGCTCTCATCGTCGTTCTCGACCACCATGACCTGAAACATCCGTGGCAGGCAGACAAAGGCCGCTGCCGAAAGGAAAATGAAAGTGGTCCAGCGCCCAGCATCCACATGCCATTGGCCAATTTCCGAGGCATCGATCTGATCCATCATCGGCCCCAAGCCGCCAGCGACGCCCCAGACAACAAAGATGCCAACGGCCAGAAGGGCGAAGAGTTTCACCACAGATTCCAACGCAATAGCGGTAACAACGCCGTGGTGGCGCTCATTGGCATCCAGATTGCGCGTCCCGAAGAGGATCGCAAAGACGGCCAAGCCCGCCGCGACCCAGAACACACTGGAGCCTTCGCGATAGAGACCTGAGGGATCGGCCTCGGCAAAGATCGAAAAGGACAGTGTGATCGACTGCAATTGCAGCGCGATATAAGGCGTGCCGCCCAACACCGCCAGAATGGTCACGCAGACCGCCAGTGTGTTGGACTTGCCGTATCGTGACGAGATCAGGTCAGCGATCGACGTCACGCGCTGGCTGCGTCCGATGCGCACGAGTTTGCGCAGGCCCCACCACCAGCTGATCATCACCAGTGTAGGACCCAGATAGATGGTTACGAATTCAAGCCCAGAACGCGCGGCGTTGCCAACCGCGCCATAAAACGTCCATGCAGTGCAATAGATCGACAGTGACAGGGTGTAGATCAGCGGGGAACGCAACCATTTCCCGCCGCCACGCGCAGCCAGCCGGTCCGCTGCGAAGGCGACGCCGAACAGAAGAACCACATAGCCCAGACAGACCAGAATCAGGACATTCAGGGTTGCCATGTCTCGGCCTCGGGCTCGGCAGTCTCGCGCGCGGTCATGCGTTTGGCGACGAAGCCGAAGATCACGCTGATCAGGATCAGAACACCCCAGCACGCAAAGATGTAGAACATGGCCGTCGACAGCGACAGAGCCTCGGCGCCTGCGCTATCATCCGGCCATAGAAGCGGCAGCGCGAGCATTGCGGCACCTAGAAACGGCAGCAGCCGCGCTGCATCCGCCAGCCTGCGCCGACGATAGCTTTGCCGTTCCAGAAACAGGGACGGACGAACTGGCGAGGGCCGATCTTTGCCGTCGCCCGCGGAGCTCATAACTGAGACGCCTGCGCATGCAGGTCGCGCACCGCTGTCAGGACTTCGGTGTTCGAAAACGGCTTGGTCATGAATCGGCTGACCCCTGCCTGCTCGGCCATTTCACGATCGCGGGATTGCCCGCGCGCGGTCAGCATCAAAACCGGCAACGCCTTCATATCATCATGTTCGCGCAGATCACGCAGCACATCCATCCCGCTTTTTCCCGGCAACATCACATCCAGAATCACCAGATTGGGCCGCGCGGACAGAATCACCTGCACCGCATCCGTTCCCTCGGCATGGGTTTCAACCTGCCACCCCTCGCGTGTCAGCAGAAACCGGATCGCCTCGGTGATGTTGGGCTCATCCTCGATCAACAGAACCTTGCGGCTCATATTTGCATATCCTCCCCATGACGGATTGCACGTCCGGCCACCCGTCCAGCCCAGATTAAGCGCTGTGTCACGAAACTGTCAAAACCCTTCGCTCAGGATCGATGGCTCGCGCCGCGCGCTGCATTCGCGTTTCGGGCATATCCGACAACTGGCTCCGGCTTGCGCCGCGTTTTCCGCAGGCTGCACCGTGTCTTCGACCGGCAGCACCAGCATGACCGAACGATAGACCGGCTCGGCCCCGAATTCCTTAGCTGGCTGAGGGGTTGCGATTGCAAAACACTCAAACTCAGCAGCGGTTCGACCAAGCTGAACGACCCGTTTCCGGATCGGGACCAAGGGCCGATTCAAGGCGGTGAACAAGGGCCAGAGCGGACAGGCCTCGCCATGGCGCGGCAGGGCAAACCCCGGCGCGGGTTTAAAAAACAGAACGCTGCCGGAGGCGTCGCAAATCACCAAGCCAGCCGGACGCGCCAGCGTGCCTTCAGGCAGAAAGGCCAACCGTCGCAGCACCGTAGCAAGGTCCACTGAAAACACCGTCGCCAACGCCAGAGGATCGGGGTTTGCTGCATCCAGCGCGGCACACACCTGATCCAGCGGCATAGCGCGCGCGTCGGCGGCATAAAGGTCCAGCAACCCCGAAGCCACAGTGTTGGCCGCAGCGGAATCGAGCCCATCCAGCGGCACTTCGGTCAATTGCCCACCGGCTTCGAGTTCCGGGAAATGATATCCTTGCTCGGCAAAAAACGCCTCGACCGCGTCCAGTGGGATACCGCGCAGATCGCGCTGCCCGTCACTGTCATCCAGATAGGTCACCAGCGCTTTGGAGCTTTCGGCCAGTCGTTCGGCATCCTGATGCAAGTTGCGATGGAAACGGTCGCGCCATTCCGGTTCGATCTCTCCCGGTTCAGCCAAGATTGCAGCTGTTGAGCGGATGGCGGCGGCGGTCGACAGCACCTCGTGCATTGAGGCCGCCAGATGCGGGTCATGGGTCAGTCGGTCGGAAAGAACTTCGACAGTGCGCTCCAGCGACACTACGCGGCGATGCATCTGCGCCAGAACACCCGACCAACCGGGAAAGCGGCCGGCGAATTCTTCCAGCCCGTCCACCTCGGCCTTTTGGCCGACTGCATCCGCCGCGGCCTCGCGCAGAGCGGCGATGAGCGTCTCTTCGATCCCTTGAGTCAGCAGCGACGGCTCGACGGACAAAGCCGCCGCGATATCGACAAGCAGTTTGCCCCCAATGCGGCGGCGGTTGTGCTCGATCAGGTTCAGATACGATGCCGAAATCCCCACCTGCCGCGCCAGTTCCGCCTGTCGCAGCCCAGAGATTTGCCGTCTTTCGCGTATCCGGCTGCCGGTCAGCGTGTCGCGCATGGCGTTTATGTCCTTGGCTACTGCGGCTGGATTTGCAGATTAACTAAGTAATTATTATCTGTTGCCGAATAATTTTCAAAGAAGATTTACAACTTTGACAACGGCCAGAGAAAGAAACCCGCCCTTTCCTGCCGCCCACCCTTCTCTTTCGACGCAATACCCGTCACCATAAGAACATGAGCGATCCCGCCTTTGAATACGCCCCCATCGGCCTTGTTGAGCTTGAGAACCGGATCATCCGACGGTGCAATCTGCAATTTGCGCGGACCTTTGGCGGGGATGAGGTTGACTATCGCAACATGCCCCTGCTGCATCTTTATCCTTCGGTCGCCGATTGGGAACGGATCGGCGCGCGTAGTCTGCAGGTGATGCGCGATACAGGCTATTACACAGACGAACGGGTGATGCGGCGACGCGACGGTGACCTGTTCTGGTGCCGCGCGCGGGGGCGTTCGCTGACGCCAGACGATCCGTTCCGGCACGGGATATGGAGCTTTTCGGACATCTCGGAAGAGCGCCCCTTGGTGCAATTGACAACCCGCGAACGCGAAGTGGCCATCCTGTCATGCCGGGGTTTATCCGCGAAGGAAATTGGCGTTGAACTTGGGCTAAGTTACCGCACGATCGAGGCCTATCGCGCCCGCCTTTTGGAAAAATACGGAGCCCGCAAGCTACCAGAACTGGTCGCAAAATTGTCTGGAACGCCGCTGTAATCGCGACAGCCCTCGCAATTCGCGCAAAAACCCCCATTTGGCAGGCTTAGACGGCGCTTTTCATGGCCGTCTGCATGGCTTATAACCCTGCGTAATCAAACCAAGCCCGCAGCAAACAGACGGGCATAGGGGAACCTTCGAGGACACTCATGACAGATACCAAACACGAAGCGGATGTCGCGTTTATCAAGGCACTGGCCGAACTGCTGCGCGAGAATGACCTGACCGAATTGCAGGTCAAGCGCGAATATGGCGAGGAAGACAGCCTGAATGTCCGTGTCAGCCGCATGTCGCAGACCGTGGCCGCTCCGGTTCAGGTTGCGGTTCCTGCGGCTGCACCGGTTACCGCACCTGCTGCCGCCCCGGCCGCTGCCGAAGCACCCGCTGCCGTGGATGATCCCGCCAGCCATCCAGGCGCTGTGACCTCGCCCATGGTGGGTACGGTTTACATGCAACCGGAACCGGGCGCGCCTGCGTTTATCTCGGTCGGTGCATCGGTCTCGGAAGGTGACACGCTATTGATTGTCGAAGCCATGAAGACAATGAACCACATCCACGCACCCAAGTCGGGCACCATCAAACGCATTCTGGTCGGCGATGGTGATGCTGTGGAATTCGGCACGCCTCTGGTCATCGTTGAGTAAGGCGGGCCCATGTTCGACAAAATCCTGATTGCCAACCGAGGCGAGATCGCCCTGCGTGTGATCCGTGCTGCGCGCGAGATGGGGATCAAGACGGTTGCCGTGCACTCCACCGCCGACAGCGATGCGATGCATGTGCGCATGGCGGACGAATCGGTCTGCATCGGCCCCCCGCCCAGCCCGCAAAGCTATCTGTCCGTGCCCGCGATCATCTCGGCCTGTGAAATCACCGGCGCGCAGGCGATCCATCCCGGCTATGGCTTCCTGTCCGAGAATGCCGAATTCGTGCAGATCGTCGAAGATCACGGCATTACCTTCATCGGACCCACCGCCGAACATATCCGCGTGATGGGTGACAAGATCACCGCCAAGGACACGATGAAGGAACTGGGTGTCCCTTGTGTTCCGGGTTCTGACGGCGGTGTGCCAACGCTGGCCGACGCCAAGCGCATTGGTGAAGAGTTCGGCTATCCCGTCATCATCAAGGCAACCGCCGGTGGCGGCGGTCGCGGCATGAAGGTGGCACAAAACGCCGATGAGATGGAAAGCGCCTTCATGACCGCACGCGCCGAGGGCAAGGCCGCCTTTGGCAATGACGAGGTCTATATCGAGAAATATCTGACAACCCCGCGCCATATCGAGATTCAGGTCTTCGGCGATGGCAAGGGAAAGGCAGTGCATTTGGGCGAACGCGACTGTTCGCTGCAGCGCCGCCACCAGAAGGTGTTCGAAGAAGCCCCCGGCCCCAGTATCACGCCGGAAGAACGCGCCAAGATCGGTAAGATCTGTGCCGATGCGGTCGCCAAGATCAACTATATCGGCGCAGGCACCATCGAGTTCCTTTATGAAAACGGCGAGTTCTATTTCATCGAGATGAACACGCGTCTACAAGTGGAACACCCCGTGACCGAAGGTATCTTCGGCGTCGATCTGGTGCGCGAACAAATCCGCGTCGCCGCTGGTGAGGACATGTCGTTCGGTCAGGACGATCTTGAGATCAATGGCCACGCCATCGAGGTTCGCATCAACGCGGAAAAACTGCCGAACTTCTCGCCCTGCCCGGGCAAGATTACGGCCTATCACGCGCCAGGTGGTCTGGGCGTGCGGATGGATTCCGCGCTCTATGACGGCTATTCGATCCCGCCATATTACGACTCGTTGATCGCCAAACTGATCGTTCAGGGCCGTGACCGGGCTGAAGCTTTGGCCCGTCTGGAACGTGCTTTGGGCGAGTTGATCGTCGACGGTATCGACACCACCGTGCCGCTGTTCCACGCGCTGCTGCAGGAACCTGACCTGCACAGCGGCGAGTACAACATCCACTGGCTGGAGCACTGGCTTGCGGAGAACATGGCCTAATCTGACCAAAGGGCCGAAGGACAACCCCCCTTCGGCCCCGAGGCACCCGGCATGAGCCTTTCCCCTGAACTTCTGCTCCATGGCTATTCCATCGGCATTTTTCCGATGGCTGAGCATCGCGACGACCCCGAGTTGTTCTGGGTCGACCCGAAGTTTCGCGGCGTGTTCCCTCTGGATGGGTTCCACATCTCCCGCAGCCTAGCGCGGCGTATCCGGACCTGTGGGTTTTCGGTAAGCATCAATCGCGATTTTGCGGGCATCGTGGATGGCTGCGCCGACCGATCGGATACCTGGATCAATCCCGAACTGCGCCATCTGTATCAGGAACTACACCGGACCGGCCGCGCGCATTCCCTCGAAGTCTGGGACGGCGCTTCACTGATTGGCGGCGTTTACGGCGTAGTCCTCGGCGCGGCCTTTTTTGGCGAAAGCATGTTCTCGCGTCGCACGGACGCATCGAAGATTGCACTTGCCTATCTGGTGGATCGACTGCGCCAAACCGGGTTCACGCTGTTCGATACGCAGTTTCTGACGGCGCATCTGGCCTCGTTGGGCGCGATCGAGATCCCGCGTGCGGTTTATCATAGCGAATTGAAACAAGCGCTTGACCTGAAAGCAGATTTCACCGCTGATCTGCAGCAGACCCCTCAGGGTGTGATACAACGGATCACCCAGACATCGTAGCGGGCGTGATCCAACGCGTTCAGCGCGGGTGAGGTCGCAATCATCCAGCCATCAAACAGCTGCTGCGCCTTGCCCTGTTCCCAGATAGTCAAATAGGCAAAGGCGTCACCTGTCGGGTTTTCGGCTGGATAGCGACAATCACCCAGCGCGACATCCAGACCAAAGACCGACGTGGTCTCGCCGTTCTGCATTTCGATGTCCACCGTCTGCCCGCTGACCTTGTCCAACCCGCGCAACATGGCGCCGGGGCCGGATTCGACCTTTTGCTGCGCAGCAGCTCCGGTTGCGGTGACTATCAGAGCCACCAGTGCAGCGCGGATCATTCGCTTCCGTCCCCGGCCACGAATTTGACCAGCAACGAGATCAGGCTGACCGCGCCTTGCGTATCGGTAATCTCATCACCCGCCTCAAAATAGAACGGGGAACCGCCCGGCATAACCTCAACAAAGTTGCCACCCAGCAAGCCTTCGGAAGAAATCACAGCGGCGCTATCGTCTGGAATAAGAACACCATCTGCCACGGAAAATCGGGTGTCCGCGCGGTACGTATCAGAGTTTAGCGTAACGCCAGTCACCGTCCCGATCTTGACCCCGGCAAGGCGTACATCCGTGCCGACGCCCACACCTTCGAGCGAGCGGAAAGACGCGCCCAGCTCGTATCCTGCGCCGGATTGAGACAGGCCTGTGGATTGGCTGGCGTAAACACCGAACGCAATGGCGCAGGCCAGCACGGCACCGCCGACGATAACTTCGGTCTTCGTATGATTAGACATCTGGCCTCGCTTATTCCGGGCTCCACGCCTCGTAATCGCTACGTTCAACCGGATCGGCACGACGCAGAGAACCGGCAGGTGCATAGGCCAGCACGGTGCCGGTCAAATTCTCCTGATGCGGTTTTTCC
Source organism: Ruegeria sp. C9 (assembly GCF_056537585.1). NCBI lineage: Bacteria > Pseudomonadati > Pseudomonadota > Alphaproteobacteria > Rhodobacterales > Roseobacteraceae > Ruegeria > Ruegeria sp. C9. Next base: position 314,529 of record NZ_JBQFRU010000004.1, on the reverse strand, counting down.
CAGGACTTGTGCGCCAGAGGTTTATCGGTTGGCGGTTCATCCCATGTGCGGTGCAGCCAGCCATGCCAATCGGGATCGATCCGGCTGGCCTCGGCTTCGCCATTGAAAATCACCCAGCGTTTGCTGTCGTCAGCATTGCGATAGAACACGTTGCCCTCGTCGTCCTCACCGACCTTGATCCCCTTGCGCGCAGTGTAGAACTGCGTGTTCAGGGTGGCCCCGTTCCACCAGGTCACGGCCCGCAAAAGACTGTTTAGGATTCCCATCGGCTGCCTCCGGCATTTCTGTCCCCGAAGATATGGACCAAAGGCACGCTAAGGTCCAGTACTGCCAGCGCTACCTGCGTCATTCCGGCAGGATAGCGGTGACTTCAATTTCAATCCGGTATTTCGGATCGATCAATCCGCATTCGATCATCGTCGCTGCAGGAGGGTTCGCACCAAAGGTTTTGGCCAGAATGGGCCAGCAAGGTTCAAATTCGGTTCGATCCGGCAGCATATAAGTGATGCGCACGACATCAGAGAATGAAGCACCCGCCTCGGCCAGCGCGTTTTCGATGATAGACAGCGCCGAGCGGCATTGCTCCACGACCGTTTCACCTTGCCCAACAGTTCCCGAAACATGAACCCAACCACCCGCGACAACCGCGCGGCAATAGCCAACCTTGGCTTCAAACTCACCACCCGAAGAGATACGTCTTACTGTCATCGTGTCCTCAAACGAAAACGGCGCGGACATTGCCGCGCCGTGTGTGCATTAATCTATGCGGTTCAACCCGCCGAAGCCGATTCCGCTGCGTCTGCGTAGATGATCAAAGGCTGAGAGTCCGACGTCACAGCCTCTTCGTTGACCACAACTTCGGTCACGTTCTTCATGCCCGGCAGTTCGAACATTGTATCCAGCAGGATGTCTTCCAGGATAGAACGCAGACCGCGCGCACCAGTCTTGCGCTCGATCGCTTTCTTGGCGATCGCCTTCAGCGCATCATCGGTAAAGGCCAGTTCCGCATCTTCCAACTCAAACAACCGCTGGTATTGCTTGACCAGAGCGTTCTTCGGGCTGGTCAGGATGGTGACCAAAGCGTCTTCGTCCAGATCTTCCAGCGTCGCCAGAACCGGCAAACGGCCGACGAATTCGGGGATCAGGCCAAATTTCAGCAGGTCTTCGGGTTCCAGATCCTTGAAGATCTCGCCCACGCCGCGCTCGTCATTGTCACGCACGTCGGCACCAAAGCCCATGGCCGAGCCTTTGCCACGCTGTGCAATGATCTTGTCTAGTCCGGCGAATGCACCGCCACAGATGAACAGGATGTTCGTGGTATCCACCTGCAGGAATTCCTGCTGCGGATGTTTGCGCCCACCCTGCGGCGGAACGCTGGCCACGGTGCCTTCCATCAGTTTCAGCAGGGCCTGCTGAACGCCCTCGCCCGATACATCGCGGGTGATCGAAGGGTTTTCAGACTTGCGGGTGATCTTATCGACCTCGTCAATATAGACGATGCCGCGCTGTGCGCGTTCGACATTGTATTCGCTGGCCTGCAACAGTTTGAGGATGATGTTTTCAACATCTTCACCCACATAACCGGCTTCGGTAAGCGTGGTCGCGTCCGCCATCGTAAACGGCACGTCAAGAATCCGCGCCAGCGTTTGCGCCAGCAGGGTTTTGCCGCAGCCGGTGGGGCCAATCAGCAAGATGTTGGATTTTGCCAGTTCTATATCGCTGCCCGCTTTCTGGGCATGATTGAGACGCTTGTAGTGGTTATGTACCGCAACCGACAGCACCCGCTTGGCGGTGGCCTGACCGATCACATAGTCATCCAGCACTTCGCAGATATCCTTGGGTGTTGGCACACCGTCCGAGGATTTCAGACCGCTGGCCTTGGTTTCCTCGCGAATGATATCCATGCACAGCTCGACACACTCATCGCAGATGAATACGGTCGGGCCTGCGATCAGCTTACGCACCTCATGCTGGCTTTTGCCGCAAAAGCTGCAATAGAGCGTGTTCTTGCCGTCACCGCCTGAATTCGTCGCCATGCTTTACCCCTCGGGCTCCGTCTCAGCGGCCCCTCTCAAGGGCCGCGCTTGCCGTATATGCCTGCAGCTTAGGCCAGCGTTCTGGCAGCTACAATCTCAAAATCATCCCTCACGCCGGACGCGCGCGGATTTGAACCTAGGCCTCGTCACCATCCATCTTGGCGCGGTTCTCGACGATCTCGTCGATATGGCCCCAATCCTTGGCCTCTTCCGGGCTCATGAAATTGTCACGATCCAGCGCCTTTTCAACCGCCTTTTTGGTCTGCCCGGTATGGCGCACATAGATGTCATACAGGCGATCTTTCAGCTTTTGCGTCTCGGCTGCGTGAATCATAATGTCGCTTGCCTGACCCTGATATCCACCGCTGGGCTGGTGCACCATGATCCGGCTGTTGGGCAGCGAAAAGCGCATTCCCTTCTCGCCCCCGGCCAGCAGAACCGAACCCATCGACGCCGCCTGACCGATCACCAATGTGGAACATTTCGGCTTGATATACTGCATTGTGTCGTAAATCGACAAACCACTGGTGACCACGCCACCGGGAGAGTTGATGTAGATCGAGATTTCCTTGTTCGGATTTTCCGCCTCAAGGTGCAGCAGCTGAGCGACCACCAAATGGCTCATACCGTCATGGATGGGGCCGTTGATGAAAATGATCCGCTCTTTCAGAAGGCGCGAGAAGATGTCGTATGCGCGCTCGCCCCGGCTGGTCTGCTCGACGACCATGGGGACGAGTGTGTTCATATATGTATCAACTGGATCGAACATTCGGAACCTGCCTGTTTTGCGATGGATCGGGACATTACCCGAAGAGTAGTTACCCGAGTCTTAGTGCCGCCACAGGGGGGCTGCAAGGGGGGCCGAACGTTCCCACGAATTCCGTCTACCTGCACGACCCGAATGCACACGCCGCTACAGGTCGGTTGACGGATTGCGCGGAAACGTGCTGGTTACATCACGCTATTTTGATCCATGCATATGGAAATACATGCCTGGAAATTGTACCAAGAGTTCTCGCTGCGGATGCGGCGCCGGTCAGGCGCCGGGATTCGGCGGCACTAACGAGGGAATACGATCATGGCTTTTCCGCAAATGACCGAGGATATGTCACCCGGCGACCTTGACCGGATGGTTGAAAACGCGACGCGCGCATCGAACTTTCTGAAAGCCATAAGCCACGAAGGGCGTTTGATGATCCTGTGTCACCTCGTCTCGGGCGAGAAATCCGTTACTGAACTGGAACAATTGCTATCGGCCCGCCAAGCCGCCGTTTCTCAGCAACTTTCGCGGCTCAGACTTGAGGGGCTGGTTGTTCCTCGTCGCGAAGGCAAGGCGATATATTACCGGCTGGCAGATGATCGACCAGCCCGAATACTGGAAGTGGTGTACGAACTGTTTTGCGCTCAGGATGCGACCTGAGCCTAGTATTTAGCCCTTCGAAATCGGCCATGCAAAACCTGTAGCTATGGCCCGGGAAAGCTGCTAGTCAATTCGAAACAAGCACTTATGGAGCAACCGATGATCCGCGCAATTCTGATTGGCCTGGCCCTGTTCACCTTGACCGCATGCGAAACCGCAAAGGGCGCTGGCAAAGATATCGAAAACGCCGGAGATGCCATCCAGAACGCGGCCGAGGACGTGCAGGAAAACATCTGATCGTGACGGGATGTTGCGTTCAGGCAACGCTTACCCGCGATATGTAGTTGCCACACCGACTCAACCCGAGTAGTGTGCCGGTACAGGTGCATAGACGCGGCATTGCATTTCTGACACTTTGACGGGGTTCTTTTGCGCAAGCGAAAGAACCCCGTTCTGGTCCGGAGGGTGGTGCGTGATAGCCTGTATGAACCTTGGGTTCTCAAAAAGGAAAAGGCGTCAGGTGCTCAGACGCGGTCTTTGCATGCATCCTTGCGGACACTCCTGACGCCTTGCCGGTCCGTTCCGCCCGAGGGGCTTCCCGGTCCAGTTGCCTCGGCCCCCGAAGGGACTTTGGCCACTGCCACACGCGCTATGTCGCGTCGCAGTCCGCGCGGACCTTCTGAGAGGCTGAGCATTTAACCCGAACCGAAGCCCAGACCACCTGCTCCACCACCGGTAAGCCATTGCAACTAAAAACAAATCCTAAAATCCGCCTTCGCTGCTGTGGCCCCCTTGGCCCTTGCATCCCGCCCCTGTTCCGAAGATCAGAAGCAGTAACCAGACTGTTACATCAGCGTCATGATCCGGCAAGAAAATAGCACTGCAGCATAAAAATTAGACGGGGATAAGCTGTTGATATCCGCCGGGAGAGCCATGTGGATAACCCGAGAATTCGCGTCATCGCGCGGGCTTGGGGATGGAAAAAGTCAAATATGGATCGCCGGCCAGAATTCGCTTGGTTTCTGCACCTGCGAAGGTCCCGCGCGCTGAATTAGGGGGGTATTGTCCGAGTTGTACAACACTCAAGCCCCCAATCTTTCGAATCGTACAACTGGAGATTCGCCTATGCGCCTGACCATTTCTCAAGCCCGCGCCCGTTTGGGCGAACTGGCCACCTTGTCGCAAGACCCCCGGCAAGTGATCGTGCTGACCCGTTATGGCAAACCGATCGCCGCACTGGTGTCGATGAACGAGGCGCAGCGGATTTGGGAGTTACTGGATGATGACACCATCGGACGCAAACACCCGCTCAGCGGGCTGCGTGGGTGGTGGTCGAAGGGGCGTGGTATTCCGGGGATGGAACCTGGGCCGGACGGTTCTTACCTCACCGCGCGCGACGCCGCGCTGAAGGACCGCGAGATCCAGATGACCCGTGCCGAGGAACGCCGCATTCTCAAACGCGGGGGTCTGGACCCTGTCGCGGGCGGCGAGATCGCCGCCCGGCCCGTCGCCTCCCTGTGGAGACTGTTGTTTATGAGAAGCGCTCCGACCTGACCGGGGTACCTACTACTCCTGCCGCAGTCACAAATCTCAGCGGCATTAACCCCCTTTAACATCCGATCGGGCCGGAAACGCTTCAGTTCACCTGACGTTCCAGAACAGTGCTGTAGGTCGTTCCGTTCCGCAGGCTACGGAAATCGGCAAAGATCTTGCCGTCCTCGTACCGCGCATCGATCAACGCATTTGCGCCAATCACCAGCGGGGAAGTTTCGACGATGCCAATCGAGCCCGACCCATCGAGGCTGATGGTCCCGGTGGCTTCGTATTCGTTCCATTCAGTGTCACCCTCGCGGCGCCATTTGCTGGGGCCCCAGAAGACATTGTCTTCCTGCATCTGGACGTCGAGCATCCATTCGGCCTGATTAAAGCGGGGCTGATCGCCCTTGTAATAATGGCTGGGCTGCACGGTCGTGTAAGACCCGACCCACGTGCCGCGCAGATCCGGTGTGGTATCGGCCAGTGCTGCGGTTCCGAGGGCGAGGGACGTGGCCAGAGCGGCGGCTCCGGCAGTCATGTATCTGGTCATGGGGATCTCCTCCTGAAAGCGACCCTTTGGAGTTCAAAAGCGAACATCCTTGCTGTGGCATACAGATTGGGCGGTGGTGCGCCGGTTACAACTTACCTAAGGGAAACTTCATGAACCGGTAATGTTTGCGTCAGGCCCAGGCCAGCGCAGTGCCGAGGATGACCAGACCGATACCTGCCGCCTCGCGATACGAGAAGTTCTCGCCGAACAGAAAGAATGAGGCGATGGCGATCAGAACCACTTCGGCCCCAAGAATGCCGGTATAGATGATGCCCAGCCGTTCCTCGCGCAGAGCGGCGAGTTCGAGCGTGGCCCCGGCCAGCAGGGTCGCGACGATCAGTAGACCAAGACCCACGCCGGGGAGTTTCCACCAGAACTTCATCGCGATCATGGCAACGGAATAAAGGCCTGCTGATCCAAAAGCGATAAGGGGAACAAGCGATGTAGACATAAGGGCCTCCTGCAAAGGTTGCCGTTGGGTCAACTGTAGCAGATGGGCTGATTTAGGGCTGTGAGGTGGGTCACAGTTTCAGGTTCCATTCTCGCTTTTCTTCTAGTGTTTTTTGCCCCCGAACTTGCAGTGATGGGTCGACCTGTTCAAAATTCAATTATTCATATGCGACTGGGGAGGGGTGCAATGACAACACTTTGCGAAATAGGTCAAACCGGAGTGCGAATCCCACGAATTGGCTTTGGATCAACCGGTATAGGCAACATTCCACAGATTTACGGTTACGAAGTTGATGAGAATAGGGCGCGCGAGACCATACGTGCCATACTTGCCCGGCCCGACGGTTTTATCGACACCGCCCGAGGCTATGCGTTGGGGCGTAGCGAGGAGCGCATCGGGAGTGTCATCCGTGAACTCGGTGGCTGGCCGAAAGGCCGCGTTCTGTCCACAAAAGTAGACCGTGACATGGAAACGAATGTTTTCGACGCCGCCCAAGCGCGGCGGTCCTTTGAACAAAGCCTCAAGGCTCTTGAGGTAGATCGCGTGGACATCCTTCATCTGCACGACCCGGAATACGCTGGTGACGTAACTGAGATTACCCGCAGCGGAGGTGCGCTGGACGAATTATTCAAAATTAAAGAGGAAGGATTGGCAACTGCAGTTGGTCTGGCGGGCGGGCAGTTGGATGTGTTGATGCCAATGCTGCGCGAACGGGATTTCGACGTGGTGATGACTCACAACCGGCACACGCTTGTAAACATGAATGCGGCGCCGCTGATCGAACTGGCCAACTCGAAGGACGTTACGGTATTGAACGCAGCGCCTTACGCCGGCGGAATCTTGGCCAGAGGCAGCGCAATCCATCATTTCTACGTCTATCGGCCAGCAACAGAAGAAACGCTCGCACCTGTGCGCGCGGTTGAGGAAATCTGTGCCCGCTTTGACGTGCCCTTAGGCGCCTTAGCGCTGCAATTCTCGATGCGGGACGCAAAAATTGCGTCAACGGTGTGTGGAGTGACTTGGCCACAGCATGTGAGACAAACACTCGAATGGGCGGATTGGGATATCCCAAGAGCGGTTTGGAGTGAACTCGCGGAACTTGGTCAGAGTGACGCTGATCCTGAGGCCGTATAGAACCGATCAACGGAGAGGAAGGACAGCCTTAGCTGTCCATCTTCAACGCTGAAATAAACGCCTCCTGCGGGATATCCACTTTCCCGAACTGGCGCATCTTCTTCTTACCCGCCTTCTGCTTGTCCAGCAGTTTGCGTTTCCGCGTGGCGTCGCCTCCGTAGCATTTGGCGGTCACGTCCTTGCGCAAGGCCGAGAGGGTCTCGCGGGCGATGACCTTGCCTCCGATGGCGGCCTGGATCGGGATTTTGAACATGTGGCGCGGGATCAGGTCCTTGAGCTTTTCGCACATCGCCCGGCCCCGCATCTCGGCCCGGTCGCGGTGAACCATGGTCGACAGCGCGTCGACCGGTTCGTCATTCACCAGCACCGACATCTTGACCAGATTATCCTCGGTATAACCGGTCATCTGATAGTCGAACGAGGCATAGCCCTTGGTCACCGATTTCAGGCGGTCGTAGAAGTCAAAGACGACCTCGTTCAGCGGCAGGTCATAGACGACCATGGCGCGGGTGCCCGCATAGGTCAGGTCCAGCTGGATGCCGCGGCGGTCCTGGCAGAGTTTCAGCACGTCGCCGAGGTATTCGTCGGGCACCAGAATGGTCGCCTTGATGCGCGGTTCCTCGATATGGTCGACCTTGGACGGATCAGGCATGTCGGCGGGGTTGTGCAGCTCGATCATCTCGCCGTCTTTCATGTAGACGTGATAGATCACCGACGGCGCTGTGGTGATGAGCTCGATATCATATTCGCGCTCGATACGGTCGCGGATGACCTCAAGGTGCAGAAGGCCGAGGAAGCCGCAGCGGAAGCCAAAGCCCAGCGCGGCCGAGGTTTCCATTTCGAACGAGAACGAGGCGTCGTTCAGGGCCAGTTTGTCGATCGCATCGCGCAGGTCTTCGAATTCGGAACTGTCGACGGGGAAGAGACCGCAGAACACCACCGGCTGCGCGGGTTTGAATCCCGTCAGGGCCTCTTCGGTGCCGTTGCGGTCATTGGTGATGGTGTCACCGACGCGGGTGTCGCGGACCTGTTTGATTGAGGCGGTGAGAAAGCCGATCTCACCGGGGCCAAGCGAGTCGACCATCTCCATCTCGGGCCGGAAGACACCAACGCGGTCGACATGGTGCAGGGTGTTGTTCGACATGAACTTCACCCGCATCCCCTTTTTCAGCGTGCCGTCCATGATGCGGACCAGAACGATGACGCCGAGATAGGCGTCGTACCAGGAATCCACCAGCATCGCCTTGAGCGGCGCGTCCAAGTTGCCTTGCGGCGCGGGCAGCTGCTGCACAATGGCCTCAAGTGTTTCGTGGATGCCCTGCCCCGTCTTGGCACTGACCTGAATGGCGTCGGTCGCGTCGATGCCGATCACATCCTCGATCTGTTCGGCCACGCGGTCACAATCGGACGCGGGCAGGTCGATCTTGTTCAGCACCGGTACGATCTCATGATCCGCATCGATAGCCTGATACACATTCGCCAGCGTCTGCGCCTCAACCCCCTGGGTCGAGTCGACAACCAGCAGTGAGCCCTCAACCGCACGCATGGACCGGCTGACCTCATAGGCAAAGTCCACGTGGCCGGGCGTGTCGATCAGGTTCAGCACATAAGCCTCGCCATTGTCGGCGGTATAGTCGATGCGAACCGTGTTGGCCTTGATGGTGATGCCGCGTTCACGCTCGATATCCATGCTGTCGAGCAGCTGTTCCTTCATGTCGCGATCCTTAACCGTTCCGGTCTCTTGGATGAGCCGGTCAGCAAGGGTGGATTTGCCATGGTCGATATGCGCGACGATGGAGAAATTGCGGATATGAGCGAGGTCTGTCATGGGTTGGGGATATGCGTCGGAAATGGGCTGTGGTCAAGGTGGGACGAAGCCCCAGCGAAACCCTTTGATTGCGAGGCCTCTGACCGTTCAGAGCAACCTGTTTTTGACCAACTCCGCGTTCATCCAATGCGTATCACTCTGCACGTGACCCTCGCGCACGTATTTCGCGTGGTGAGTGGGCATGTCTTCTTCGTTAAACGCTGCAGTTGTGCGAACGACAAAACCCTCCTGAGTATCCAGATCCAGGCCCGCGATCACATCTGCCAGAACCTTAACAGAGAACCGTCCGCGATAGAGTTCGGGAACGGCAGCAATCCCCAGCTCGAGAAAGCGTGAAAGCGTCGCGTCCCACGATTGCACGCGCTTTGCCTTGATCCAGGCGAAGCCCAGGAAATAAGTCGGCAACGCCGAGTACGCTATCTAGCGGCGCGCAAACAGATATTCACCGACTATGCGCTCATCTTCGTCAAGCTGTGGCGAAATTCCGGTAGCGAAGGCCTTCATCCAATCTCGGGACGGGTGGTAACGCGCGTCAATACTGCGGGGGTGGCAGCCCTGACTATGAATCGTTGTATTCTCACCGTCCAGTTTTTCGGTGAAGACGACCTCATCAGCCGAAGCCAGTTTATCAACGCTGGACATGATCTTATCATCGCTGGTCGCCCCGGGAGACTCCGGCAGATGGAAGTGCGCCCGTATTTCTTAAGCATAGTGGTCTCATGAAAGAGATTTAAACAATGTCTGGCCAGAAAACGCGACATCCCAGCCGCGTGCAATCACTTTTTCGAACCACCCAATTGATCCCGAATCCACTTTGATTCATACTCCGCCGCAGACCGAGAGGGGCATAAGACCCGTCCGGGCAGGCAAAAAACGAGGCTCGAGTATGAAACAGTTCCTCTTAATCGCATTTTGTGCGGCATCGCTGACGTCGGTGGCACACACAGTGGACGCGGCGCAGATCAAGCGGGCGTGTCTGGCATCAGACCGTGAAGCGGCGACGCGGGCGCGGTGCCGGTGTATTCAGCGCGTGGCGGATCAGGCGCTGACGCGTAGTGATCAGAAGACCGTCGCCAAGTGGTTCACCAACCCGCATCAGGCGCAGGAGTTAAAGATGTCGCAGACCGCGCGCGATGATGCGCTGTGGGATCGGTATCAGAACTTTGGCCAGATGGCGCAAGCGATCTGCAACTGAGCCCTGTCAATCCTTGACCTGATGCCTGCTGCGCCTCAGAAATGGCGCAGCGAAAGGTATGTGCGATGGTGATGAAAGGGTTGACCCTGCGGGGCCTTGAGGTGTTCGAGGCGCTGGCGCGGACCGGATCGGTGGCGCAGGCGGCCGAGATCACGGGGCTCAGCCAGCCCTCGGTTTCCCAGCAGTTGCGCAATCTGGAAAAGGCTTTGGGCACCGATCTGGTGGATCACGGGCGACGACCGATGCGACTGACGCAGGCCGGCCGCAGTTTCCTGGCGCGGGCCGAGGCAGTGCTGGCCGAGTTGCAGATGGCGCAAGGCGAACTGGCAGTGATGGATCTGGGGCATCTGACCACCCTGTCCATCGGCTTGATCGACGATTTCGACAACGACCTGACGCCGCGATTGGCGACGTTGCTGGCCGACAGTCTGACCCGGTCGAAATTCAAGCTGATCACGCTGCCCAGCTTGGACCTGTTTGCCGAGCTGGAAGCGCAGCGCCTGCACATGGCGGTCTCGGCCCATTCTGGCGAGGTGCTGGAGGGCGTGGTCGAATATCCGCTGGTGCAGGATCCGTTCATTCTGGTCGCGCCTAAGGGCGTTGCGCAACCAGTGCAGGATCTGCCCTTTCTGCGCTATGCCCGCGAGCAGTTGATCAGCCGTCAGATCGAAAGCCATCTGGCCCGGCAGCAGCTGGAGTTCGGGGAACGGTTCGAAATCGGCTCACACCTCGCGCTGATGGCGATGGTTGCGCGCGGCCTCGGCTGGGCGATTACCACGCCGCTGGGCTATATGCGCGCCGCCCGCTTCCACGACGGGATGGAGGCGCACCCTGCCCCGTTCGGTGAATTCGCGCGCACCATTTCCTTGTTTACACGGACCGACTGGTCCGATCAGGTACCGCAGGAGGTGGCCGACATGATCCGACGCCTGATGCGCAGCCAGATCGTTGATCCAGCGATTGCGCAATTGCCGTGGTTAGGTGGTCAGTTGAAGGTGGTGGGGTGACCTGACGCTCTCCAAGGCGTGAAAGGCAGTTTTGTAATCTGGATGACTTTATTATTAATACTCTGCTTGGTCGTCGGACTTGCATCCACACCTTTCATTATTAAGCGAAAACGCTCCAGAGCCGAGGCGAGGTGCAGTGCCCTTCGGAGAAGCATGGGTCTCATGAATTCTGAAAGAAGACCTTCACTGCCTGCTGAAGATCGGTCAGGAATGTTAGAGTTCTTGGCTTATTCAATGAGCAACCCCGCGCTGTGTGCTTCTCTTGATGATGACATCGTCCGCATAAGCGCCCAAGTGGACCGGGATAAGTACAATATCGAACAAATAGTTGCCGTGCATTTGACATCAAATTTCTTCGCCTGGCGTGGCCTGAAAAACGACGAGAGTATAATCAACGATCTCTCGACACTCGGCAATCTGATTACATGTATGCTCTACACTATTAAGCCAGAGAAATGGAGCTCAGCGCCTACCAAGACGAATAAGCTATCTCCATTGTCCGATGACGAAATTCGCTCGCTTTATCAACTTAAGATATTTGGGAGTCATTTTGGCAACGAGAAAAGTAGCCTTGAAAGATCTAAATGGCTCAAAGGAATTGCGATAGCTCAAGCCTTTGGCAATTTGGGGGCTGTTCTTGAACAACGAGAAGCATCCATCCGGGATAGAGCAAGCGCGTCTTCGGATTGGCTTCAACGGGTTGGAGGGAGCGATTCCGCAATGCACCTTCTAAAGGATGGATGGCTGCCGTTCCTCAAATCACTGGAACACCCTGATATCCGGCTCTGGAATGAGATCGTTACCGATTTCGAAGAATTTGAAGGTGATCGCTTAGAGGCCGCTTTCTGGATTTTGGAACAACCTGAATGTGATCGGTTAACTGCATGGCACTTTATTGTTGGCACGATCTCTTGGGAAGTTCTGGACTGGGATCTGAAGATGCAAAAGGAGCGAAGAGAAACAACGCTCCAAGATGCGTTCGAAGCGGTATTAAAAAGATGGAATACCGGCTTTTATCGATACCACTCGCTGTCTTATCCACAGAAAGAGGAGGATGAAGGTCATCACGGTTTTGATAGCAGCACCATTTTTGACCTGCTTACTGCCTTAGAGCACAGGTTGGACCTTCCTCCATTTACACGCCCGAGCCAATTAGACCAGGATTTAGGCAACCCGACCGACGATCTTTCAAGATCGGTTTCGGTTGGGCTTAGGTATTGTCATCAAGAAGGCCTATGTCTTCAGCGCGGTTGTGACTGGCATGTACCCGCCTGGCATCCAGCATCCGCGGTTGAGAATTAGATTTTGGAACCACTAGAGCAGGGCGTATTCGCGCAATGATGCAGCCCACAGCCGAATTGAGGCTGCGTATTTTGAACCTAATTGTGAACATATGCGACTGTGCGAATTCAAGGTGCTAAATCTCGTGATCGTCGCTGATCCTTAATCGCTTTCTCAAACAGGACGAAACTGGTTATTGAAACGAAGTGCGAAGACGCGCATCCAGCCCCGCCACGGCCTCTTCGATTAGGTCCAGAGCGCCGTCGAAATCCCCGGTGTAGTACGGGTCAGGCACATGGTCGGCACCGGTATGGGGGGCGAAATCGGTCAACAGGCGGACCGGGGTGTCGTTGCCGTCCGGGCGCAAATCTTCGATGTTCGCGATGTTTTCTGCGTCCATTCCGATGATCAGGTCGAAGTGGTTGAAATCCTCGGCCACGAACTGGCGCGCGCGTAGGTCGCTGAGGTCGATATCACGCGCGCGGGCGGCCTTTTGCATCGGGCCATAAGGCGGGCTGCCGATATGCCAGCCCGAGGTTCCGGCGCTGTCGGTGATATGCCCCGGCGCCCGGGCGCGGAACACACCCTCGGCAGCGGGTGAGCGGCAGATATTGCCCAGGCAGACGAAAAGGATACGGTGTGTCATGGGAACGGGTGTAACGCGTGAGGCGGGTATGGAAAAGATCGTCATTCTGACCGGCGCCGGGATTTCCGCCGAAAGCGGATTGGGCACGTTCCGCGATGAAGGGGGCCTGTGGGCGCAGCACCGGATCGAGGATGTGGCCACGCCCGAGGGCTTTGCCCGCAATCCGTCGCTGGTGCATCAGTTTTACAATGCCCGCCGAGTACAGGCCGCCAAGGCGCAACCCAACGCGGCGCATCAGGCGCTGGCCCGGTTGCAGCAGGGCTGGCCTGGAGAGGTGATCCTTGTCACCCAGAATGTCGACAGCCTGCACGAGGCAGGAGGGGCCGCGCATGTGATCCATATGCATGGCACCTTGGCTGGGGCTTTGTGTGAGGCGTGCGGATATCGTTGGGCTTCGCCACCCGAAATGGATGTGGGTGAGCCCTGCCCGTCCTGTCACCAGCCCTCGGCCCGGCCCGACGTGGTATGGTTCGGCGAGATGCCATATTTCATGGATGAGATCTACGACCATCTGATGGAAGCATCGCTGTTCGCCTCGATCGGCACCTCGGGGCAGGTTTATCCGGCGGCAGGGTTTGTACAAGAGGCGCGGGCCGTGGGCGCGCGGACGATCGAATTGAACCTTGAGCCATCAGCCGGAATATTTGATGAAACCCGGCTGGGGCCAGCCTCGAAGGCAGTACCGCGCTGGGTCGATGAGCTGTTGGCGCGAGGCAGCACGCGATAGGGGCAGACAGCGGCGCGTCTTCCCGTCTATGGTGCAGAAAACGCAAACCCGAGTGAGTGACATGACCGATCTACCGCCCAAAGACGGAGAAATCCTTGACGACAGCAGTATCGACGCGCGCGATACGTTAAGTACCAATCTGGCCAGCCTGTGGTGGACCTTTCTGCTGCGTGGAATTCTCGCAGGTCTGATCGGGATTGCAGCGCTGTTCTGGCCGACCAGCAGCATCTCATTATTGCTGCGATTGGTAGGGGCGCTGCTGATTCTGGATGGCGCGCTGACCTGGCTGGGTTTTGGGCGGCGCGGGCTGATCGGAGGCGTCGGGATCGGTGCCGCGCTGATCGGTTTGGTGTTGCTGATCTGGCCACAGGGCGTGGCCTGGCTGGCCTTCACCCTCATGGGGGCGATGGCGCTGTTCGTTGCGATCGGCTCGTTCATGGCGCTGCCGCAAATGCATCCACAAGACCCCGAGCGCGCAACGGTGCGTAATTCAGGTATCTTCGCACTCATCGTCGGGCTGGTGCTGATCTTCTGGCCCGGCAGCGGCATGGTGGCGTTGGGCTGGGCAATTGCCTTCTTCGCGCTGACCTCGGCGGTGGTGATGTTCTTTCTGGCGGCGCGGTTCAAAAAAGCGGGCGATCGATTGGGGATGAAAACCGTCAACAGATGACGCAACAGGCCGGGCATTGCCCGGCCTGACGTATGGATGATGGCTGTACCACAGCCTGAAGACAGGCGTTAGTTCGAATGGCCGCCTTTGTCCTGGCGCTCAAGATCGACCGGGATCTCGACCGCGACCTCTCCAGCATTTTCGAAGATCAGAGTGACGGGAACGGTTCCGCCCTGTTCGAAAGGCGCGGTCAGGCCCATGAACATGACGTGATCACCGCCGCGTTTCAGCATGTGGGTTTCGCCCGCCGGAATGGCGAAGCCTTCCTTCACATGCACCATCTTGGCGACACCGTTTTCGTCAACCTTATGAGTGTGCAGTTCCACTCGGGCAGCCGCATCCGAGGTCACGCCGATCAGGCGGTCATCGGTAACGCCTTGATTCTGGATCATCATGAAGGCGGCACCCGCCTTCGCGGTTTTGCCCGAAGACCGTGCATAAGGGTCTTCGACCGAGATGGTATCGGCAGCCAGCGCCGCACCGGTCAGCGAAAAGGTAGTCAGGACTGCAAGCAGGCTGGATTTGAGGGTCATTGTGCCTCTCCTTGGTAACTGTCTGATAGAATTTGGAAACTGGAATCAGGCAGAAACCGGCGGGGCACGAGCTGGGTGTCGCGGCAGCGGCGCGGCAATCAGATGCTGGGAAAGGAGCGACGGCGCGGGGAGCGCGCGCGACGGGGCCGGAGGTACGGCAACCGAGGCTTCATGGATCGCGCCCAGCAGGTTGAGCGCATAGTCAGGGCAGTATTGCGGTGTGCGGGTCGGTTGGCCGTCTTCGTCCATATAGACGACGACCGGCCCGCTGCCGGTGCACAAAACCATCTGCCCGACCGCGCGCTCCATACCCCGCGACACGGCCAGTCCCTGCCCGGTGAGGATCACCATCAAGGACAGCGCATAAGGCAGAAATGTGCGGAAAAAGCCTGTCATGTCAGCTTGGTATATACGCCGCCCGCTGAACCGGCTTCAAGCGCAAAGCAGTGGCTGAGACAGTATGGCCTAGCTCAGCTTTTCGGCGGCCTGAACGCCTCGGCATTCATCCCCGTATGCAGTCGGTTTACCCGGCGCTGCATCCGGGTGCAGCGGATCACAGCTTTTGCAATTGATCGTGGCAGTAAAAACAGAAAATTCTTTGCTTTGAGTGACATGGTAACCCCCTCAACATGAATATGCATAAACATATGCGATATTCAGCAGGCGTTCTGTGAACAACGTCACGAAGCGGGGCGTTTTATTACCATTTCAGAGACAATCATTCGCACAGGGGCAGCGAATGCAAAAAAGAAAAGCCCCACACCGCAGGGTGCAGGGCTGAATTCTTGCGTGAGAAAGCGCTTAGGCCGAGGCTTGTGCCTTGGCGATTTCTTTCTTCACTTTCAGGGCGTTCGCCGACAGCTCGTCATCCTTGGCTTTGGCCAGGAACGCGTCCAGACCACCGCGGTGGTCGACCGAGCGCAGGGCAGCTGCCGAGATGCGCAGCTTGACGCCACGACCCAGAGTTTCCGACTGCAGGGTAACGTCGTTCAGGTTGGGCAGAAAACGGCGACGAGTTCTGTTTTTGGCGTGGCTGACATTGTTGCCAGTCATCGGGCCTTTTCCGGTCAGTTCGCAACGGCGCGACATGGTTTCTTCCTTTGTTTCTGGAGGCCGGGTACAAGACCCGCGGCCAAATCACAAGGGGCGCAACCCGAAGTCGCGCCCGAAAACTGGTTGGATGCGTTTAGTGGGAATCGCGCGAAGGGTCAAGACGGCTGCGGCGAAATCTTTGCACCCGAGTTGAATTCATTTGAGGTCAAGATCGGGGACATCCGCAACAGCGGCTTGTTATTCTTCAAATGCCGTGTGATCAACTGCGCTTGCAGCCGCCCGCCGGGGATCATGCGGGCCGGGTCGGCGCGGTAGTCAAGGTCTGTCAGTTCGGGAAAAATCTCGAATATCTCGCGACGCGACGCGGCGCTCAGCATTTTCAGCGCTTCGGGGCCGGTATAGAGGCTTTCGGTTGGCGCATCCTCGGCAAAGATCACCTGATGGCGGTCGAACAGCAGGTGGTAATACTCGACGCTTTCCACGCTTTCATCAATGTAGATATCCGGCATTGCGGTGAGTTTGATGGCCGGAATCAGAACCTCGGTCGTGCCGAACATGCGTTGGGCGATCTTTGAGTGCACCAGCATCCGATGCTGGCGCGAGACCAGCAGATCGCGATGCGGCAGCCCCTCGCCCAATGCCCCTGCAAGGATACGCACAGGCCAGAGTCTGGGGTTGGCTTCAAGCTGGAAGCGATCAAATTCGCGCCGCCCGATCCAACGGATCGGGTGCAGGCCCTGCCCAAGTGTGTGGACCAGATCACCGGTGCGCAACGACTGGATCAGGGATCGCCCATCCTGTGTCGTGATCAATGTATCGCGCGTGAAACAGGGCATACCCGAACCGTTCTCGAACGCTGAATACGTGACGGTGATGCCTGAAGGCAGGGTAAATGTGCCGCTCGAGACTGAATAACCGACCCCGTCTTCGACCGTAATCACCCCGAAAGTATCGTCCGTGATAACAGTGCCCTCAGGGAGGTTCAGCGTGTCGGTTCCGCTGCCGCCGCGAATGTCACCCGACACCGTGGTGCTGGTGAAATTCAGCGTGTCATTACCGGCACCAAGCCGGATATCGCCGACGGTTGACCCCCTGATATCAACCGTATCCGCATCCGAACCGCTAGCGATGCGCCCGCCAACCATGCTGTTGGTGACAATGATCGTGTCGGTGCCTGCATTGCCCAGGACATTGTTGGCAATGGTGCTATTGGTGATGGTGATATCGTCATCGCCGCCACGGCCGCGGATACCGGTCACCGGAGGCGTCGCCGGGTTTCCGTTCAGAGTACCGTTGTCATTTGTGACATCGATATCGTCGTCGCCGTTGGTACCATTGATATTGGGCATTCTGACGTGTCCCGTTCCTCGGAGAATCCGGGCACGATCCGAGCTGACCAAGCCCTTTCTCAACCCGGTTCAAACGCAGTGACTTACACTCAAACACAACAATATATGTAGCTTTAATACACGATTAGCGGTCAGCGCACCAGCCGCGCACGCATCATACCGCCAGAGTGTTACGCGTCGGACAGCCCGGAGAGGATTTGTTCGGCCGCCGCCGATGGGCTGAGGTGGCCCGCACTGACCTGAGCGCCAAGATCGCTCATCCGACTGCGCATCTGTGGCGTTTCGAGACGCGCAAGCAATGCGTGGCGTACCTCTTGCTCGAACCAGTATTTTGCCTGTGTGGCGCGGTTCAATACCCAATGCCCGGCTTCGCGCCGCCAGGTTGTCAGGGCCTGCATCTCGTCCCAGGCCTGTTCCAGCCCATGCTCTTCAACCGCTGAAACGGTCATGGCCTTGGGAAACCCTTCGGGGTCCTGCGGGCGTTTGCGCAGCAGACGCAGCGCGCCCGCGTAATCGGCGCAGGTGCGGGTGGCAGTCGCTTTCAGGTCGCCATCGGCCTTGTTGATCAGGATCATGTCAGCCATCTCCATGATGCCGCGCTTGACGCCCTGCAACTCATCGCCGCCCGCCGGGGCCAGCAGCAGCAGGAACAGGTCAGACATCTCGGCCACAACGGTTTCCGATTGGCCCACACCCACGGTTTCAATCAGCACGACGTCAAAACCAGCCGCCTCACAAAGTGCAATCGCTTCGCGTGTGCGGCGCGCTACGCCACCAAGATGGCTCTGGCTGGGGGACGGGCGGATAAAGGCGTCTTTCTCCCGGCTCAGTCTTTCCATGCGGGTCTTATCGCCCAGGATCGAGCCCCCCGAACGGGCCGAGCTGGGGTCAACTGCAAGAACCGCAACGCGCAGCCCCAGCCCCGTCAGCATCATGCCGAAGCTTTCGATAAAGGTCGATTTGCCTACACCCGGCGTGCCCGACAGGCCGATCCGCAACGCCTGGCGTCCGGCGCCGCTCAATTGATCCAGCAGCGCGGTTGCCTGCGCTCGATGATCTTCACGCCCGCTTTCGACCAGTGTGATCGCACGGGCCAATGCCCTGCGCTCTCCGTTCAAGATCCTGTCGCCAAGCTCGGCAATGTTCATCGGTAAGTCCCCGGCTGGAATTTGCCCTAGATGAGGGGGGATGACCCGGTTTGTCCAGCCCCAACCGGAGCTGAGTTTGGCGACGCTGGACCTTGGCCGAGGCTTTGGCGATAAGGCGATATGACCCGGTTGCCCATTGATGACGCCATTCCTGATCTTCTGAACGCCTTGCGAACGCATGGGCGCGCGGTGCTGCAGGCGCCGCCGGGTGCGGGCAAGACAACCCGCGTGCCGCTTGAGATGCTGCAGGCCGGTCTGTGCGAGGGCCGGATCGTCATGCTGGAACCCCGGCGGCTGGCCGCCCGTGCCGCCGCCGAACGCATGGCCGAGACGCTGGGTGAACCCGTGGGCCAGACCGTGGGCTATCGTGTCCGTGGAGACGTGAAAGTTTCAAAGGCGACGCGCATCGAGGTTGTGACCGAAGGTATCCTGACACGGATGCTGCAATCCGAACCTGACCTGCCCGGCGTAGGTGCTGTGATATTCGATGAATTCCACGAACGGTCCCTAAACGCCGATCTTGGGCTTGCACTGTGCCTTGAGGTGACTGGAGCGTTGCGCGATGACCTGATCTTGCTGGCGATGTCCGCGACGCTGGATGCTGAACCGGTGGGCCAGCTGATGAACGCGCCTCTGGTGACATCCGAAGGGCGCAGCTATCCGGTCGAGACCCGCTGGTTGGACCGGCCTTTGGGGCCGCAGGCGCGGCGACTGGACGCGCTGATCGATCTGGTGGTGCGAGCCGAACGGGAAACCAAAGGGGGCATGCTGGTGTTCCTGCCCGGTGAAGGTGAAATTCGGCGGGCCGAGGCGGCTTTGGCCAGCCGTCTACCCAACACCTGTTCAGTGCGGCCTTTGTTCGGAGCACTGCCCTTTGCCGCCCAGCGCGCGGCGATTGCGCCGGTTAAGCAAGGTCGCAAGGTGGTTCTGGCGACGTCGATTGCCGAAACCTCGCTGACTATTCCCGATATCCGCGTGGTGGTCGATATGGGGCAAGCCCGGCGGGCGCGGTTCGATCCCGGATCAGGCATGTCGCGACTGGTGACCGAGCGGGTGACGCGGGCCGAAGCGACGCAGCGCGCAGGCCGTGCGGGGCGTGTGGCCGAAGGTGTCTGCTATCGGTTGTGGTCCAAGGGCGAAGAAGGTGCACTAGCCGCCTACCCGCCTGCCGAGATCGAGGCAGCCGATCTGACCGGGCTGGCGTTAGAATTGTCGCTCTGGGGCGCAGAACCGGGTGATCTTGCGTTTCTGACCGCGCCGCCCGAAGGCACGCTGGCTGAGGCGCGCGCGTTGCTGGCGATGCTGGGTGCCCTGGATGGCAAAGGTAGGATCACCGAACATGGGCGGGCGCTGGCGGCGCTGCCGCTGCATCCTCGGCTGGGGCACATGCTGCTGCACGCGGGACCTGAGGCCGCGACACTGGCGGCGCTGATGGCGGAACGCGATCCGCTGCGGGGCGCGCCGGTCGATCTGTCTTTGAGGCTTGAGGTGCTGCGGGACGTGCGCGCGTTTCAGCGCAATCGGGTCTGGCAGGTCAACATGGGCGCGCTGGATCGGATCAAGGGCGAAGCAAAACGGTTACGCGCGCAATCTAAGGATGCGGGCGGTCTGAGCCCGGCAGCGATGGCGGCGCTGGCCTATCCCGATCGCATCGGACAGCGACGCAAGGGAGATGTCCCGCGTTATGTCCTGTCGGGTGGCAAAGGCGTCGTGCTGGAAGCCGGTGATACGTTGGCGGGTGCACCCTATCTTGTGGTGACGGATACGGATGGGAACCCGCGTGAAGCGCGCGTGCGCATGGCAGCGCAGATTTCCGAGGGGGAAATTCGCGATCTATTCGGCGATCAGATCGCGTGGGTCGACAGCTGCGACTGGTCGAAACGCGAACGCCGTGTGGTGGCGCGCAGGCAAGAGCGGTTCGGAGCGATCACGCTGGACGACCGCATCTGGAAAGATGTCCCCGGGGATGCATTGGCGCAGGCGATGTTGGACGGGGTGCGCGATCTGGGTGTGCGGCTGACCGGGGCCGCAGCGCGATTGGCCGCTCGGGTCGAGTTGATCCGCGCGGAAGGCGCTGATCTGCCGGACTTCTCGGAAACCGGGCTGATGGATACGCTGGAAGACTGGCTGCTGCCGATGCTCTCGGGCGTGCGCAATGCCGATGACTGGAAGCGGTTCGACCTGCTGCCCGCGCTGCGCGCCCGGCTGGACTGGGATCAGATGCAGGAACTGGATCGGCGGGCGCCGGGCTCGTTTGTGACTCCGTTGGGCCGCAAGCTGCCAATTGACTATGGCGGTGCGGTGCCCGAAATCTCGGTTCGGCTACAAGAGGTATTCGGCGTTACGCAACATCCGGTGGTTGGGGGCGAGCCTTTGAAGATCACGCTGCTGTCACCGGCGCAGCGACCGATCCAGATCACCCGTGATCTGCCCGGATTCTGGGCCGGGTCATATGCCGATGTGCGCAAGGACATGCGGGCGCAGTACCCAAAACATCCCTGGCCCGAAGATCCAACTCAGGCGGATCCAACGCTGCGCGCGAAACGGCGCAAAGGCTGAGTTGATCGGGTGGGCGTAAATAAGCCTCATTGGCGGAAACAGTGCAAAGCGCACAAATTGCTGCAAAAATACACGAAACACTGAAAGTTCAGGCCATATTTTGCGGTTATCCGAGGGCGGTATTGTTAACTCAGCAATACATGATTATGTAACTTCTTCGAATTACAAAAAGAACACGCCCGAGCAGGCCTGACATGACGACATGGATACGCAACATCTGGGAAGAGGTCGCGCGACCGCTGATCCAGCGCCCAAGCCGGGTGCAGGTTGCTGCGTTGTGTACCCGCAAGGCAGGTCCCGGTGACGACGTTCTGTTGATCACCAGTCGGGGCACCGGACGCTGGATTATCCCCAAAGGCTGGCCCATTGATGGGCTCAACGGGCCGGAAACCGCATTGCGGGAAGCCTGGGAAGAGGCTGGGGTGCGCGCGACTGAGGTGCAGAAAGATCCCGTTGGTCATTACTCTTACGACAAAAGGTTGGATGACGGCACGGCGTTGCCGGTTATCACCAGCGTTTATCGGATCGAGGTGACCGATCTGGCGGATGTATTCCCCGAGTCCGATCAGCGTAAGCGCTGCTGGGTGTCCCCGAAGGTGGCCGCCGAACGCGTGCAAGAGCCGGAATTGCGCGACTTGCTACTGCAATTGTAACAATATTGTAAAAAACTGATGACAAAGGTTGCCGCGCCCATTGGAACCGTTTAGCGGCGGCATCATTCAAAACAGCCGTTGTGAACCGATGTCAGACCACCCCACCAAAGCCCGTTGGCACGCACTGGACCGTGACCTACAGCGTATCTCGCGCGTTGAGCACGCCAATGCCCAAGTATCGCGTCCTCTGTTGGCCCCCGGAATTGCACTGGCCTTTATCGCGCTGGCAGGATTGGCTGCAGCGCTTCTGTTCGGGCGGGCCGATGGTGGTGTGATCGTTGTCGCAGCTGCGGCATTCGGCGCTTACATGGCGATCAATATCGGTGCCAACGACGTGGCCAACAATATGGGCCCGGCAGTGGGGGCCAATGCTCTGACCATGGGCGGAGCCATCCTAATTGCCGCCATCGCAGAAAGCGCCGGCGCGTTGCTGGCAGGGGGGGATGTGGTTTCGACCATCTCTAAGGGCATCATCGATCCGATGTCGGTGCAGAACAGCAATGTGTTCATCTGGGCGATGATGGCGGCCCTGATATCGTCCGCACTGTGGGTCAATCTGGCTACCTGGGTCGGGGCACCGGTTTCGACCACGCATTCGGTGGTCGGCGGCGTGATGGGTGCCGGCATTGCTGCGGCGGGCCTAAGTGCGGTGAGCTGGGGCACGATGAGCGCGATTGCCGCCAGTTGGGTGATCTCACCCGTTTTGGGCGGGATGATTGCAGCCGCCTTTCTGGCATTGATCAAACACAAGATCCAGTATCAGGACGACAAGATCGCGGCAGCGCGGCGCTGGGTGCCCATTCTGGTTGCCGTGATGGCAGGGGCGTTTGCCACCTACTTGTCGGTCAAAGGCCTGAAGCGGATCGTCAAAATTGATCTTCAATTTGCCCTTTTGATCGGTCTGACCTTTGGCGGCCTGGTCTGGGCTGCGACGGTACCGTGGGTCAAGCGCAAGTCTGAAGGGTTGGAGAACCGGACCCGGTCGTTGAAGACATTGTTTGGTCTGCCTCTGGTGATTTCGGCCACATTTCTGAGCTTTGCGCATGGGGCCAATGATGTGGCCAATGCGGTGGGTCCACTGGCGGCGATCGTGCATGCGGCCGAGTTCGGAGATTTTGCCACGAAAGTCTCGATCCCGACATGGGTCATGGTGATCGGCGCGTTTGGCATCTCGTTCGGCCTATTCCTGTTCGGTCCCAAGCTGATCCGTATGGTCGGCAGCCAGATCACCAAGCTGAACCCGATGCGGGCGTTCTGTGTCGCGCTATCGGCGGCGATCACGGTCATCGTCGCCAGTTGGCTGGGTCTGCCGGTCAGTTCGACTCATATCGCGGTTGGGGCCGTCTTTGGTGTTGGCTTCTATCGGGAGTGGCATGCAGAACGGCGGTGGAAATACTCGAACCGCCAGCGACCGGCAGAGCTGCGACTGGCGCGCGAGGAACGGCGGCGGCGCAAGCTGGTGCGGCGGTCGCATTTCATGACCATCGTGGCGGCCTGGGTGATCACGGTACCGGCAGCGGCGGTGATGTCGGCGCTAATTTTCTGGGTTTTGACTGCGTTCGCTTGATCGGAATTTGCGAGGCTCTGCCTCGCGCTCCGAGGTATTTTAGGCCAGATGAAGAGACGGATCAGGTTATGATCTGGTCGACTGTTAGCGGCGTGTCCGGTGATTGATGGATGAGTTGAGAGACTCGGCTATTGATCGGGGTTGGGATCGCGTACTGTTGGCCGAGTTTGATGATTTCGCCCTGTAGACTGTCGATTTCGGTCGGGCGACCCGCCGTCAGATCATAAGCCATCGAGGTGCGCGCATTTGGATCGATGGTCAGCATTTTTGCCGCAATTCGTGTAAAAATTGGCGTTGGCAGACGTAGAATGTGCGGTGTCATCCATGCGGGTAGTGGCGTTGTGGAGGTGGCCTCGATCTCGGCGACTTTCAAAACACGCTGCGCCTCGGCCATTTGATCAGCCATCAGGCGACGCCAGTTTCGGTCGAGCAGTTGGTTTTGCAAGGTCTGGCCGGACAATGCGTTCAATGCATTGTTGAGGTTGATCACCAGCTTACCCCATTGCACTGCCTCGATCTGGTCGCTTTCGCTGACGGGTAGATCTGGGGCGCTTAGGCGTTCAGCCAGAGACCGGGAGCCACGCTCGATGACGATCTCGCCCGATGTGGCGCGGTGATAGGTTGCCGGGCCCGTCGGCACCACGTTGAACGGCACCATTCCAGCCCGAACGTCGCGTCCGGGAAGAGCGGTGCGCAGGGTGCGGGCGTTCTCGAGCCCATTCTGCCAAGACAGAACCGGGGCCGTTTCCGTGGCGTGTGCGGCAATCAGCGCTGCCATCTCAGCGGTCGCGCCGGTTTTTACCGTGACGATGACCAACTCGGCATCCCCGAGACAGGCAGGGTCTTCGCTGAGCGTGAGTTGTGCGGCGGCGACGTGACGATGCAGGTTCGAGAAATCTGTCACCGTCAGCCCCTGTCCCCGAATGGCGTTCAGCACCCGCGCGCGACCCAGCAGCGTCACGCTGTGTCCCGCTGCGGCCAGCAATGCGCCGCAAAAGCAGCCAATGCTGCCTGCACCGGCGATGACGATATTCATGGCTTACCTCCGCTGTGCCTCCAAGGATCGCCGGGATCGTTCAACGGAGCCAGCGTGACGTGAGGTCAGACGCGGGCGCGTCTGGGTCGGGTGCGTTCGAGGTCTTCCGAGATCGGAATGAACTCCTGATCATCACCGGGCGGCAGGTGGAAGGCGCCGTTCGCCCAGTCGGCAGTTTTCCATTCGCGTGTGGCGGTTTCGATTTTCTCCTTCGAGGAGGAGACGAAGTTCCACCAGATGTAGCGATCTTCGTTCAGGGTTGCGCCGCCCAGCAACAACAGCCGCGCACCCAGTGGTCCGGCCTTCACGGACAGGTGATCGCCGGGGCGGAAGACCATCATGCGACCCGCCTCGAAGCTGTCGCCTGCGATCTCGACCGAGCCTGTGGTGACATAGACACCGCGATCCTCGTGATTGTCGGGCAGCGGGAAGGAGGCACCCGGTTCGAGCTGGACGTCGAGATAAAAGGTCTCGGACAGCATGGTGACCGGGCTGGTTTCGCCATAGGCGGAACCAAGGATCAGGCGGGCGCTGACGCCTGCATCCTGAATATGAGGCAACGCGCCCTGTTTGTGGTGTTCGAAATCGGGGGCCATATCTTCGTGCGTTTCGGGTAAGGCGATCCAAGTCTGGATGCCAAACAGGCTGTGTTTCTTGCCGCGTGTTTGGTCACTGGTACGTTCGGAATGGGTCACACCACGCCCAGCGACCATCCAGTTGACCTCGCCGGGATAGATCATCTGATGCGTGCCGAGACTGTCGCGGTGTTCAAACTCGCCCTGATATAAATAGGTCACGGTACCAAGTCCGATATGGGGATGCGGCCGTACGTCAATACCGCCTTCGGTGATGAATTCGGCCGGACCCATTTGGTCGAAGAAGATGAAGGGGCCGACCAGTTGCCGTTTGACCGAGGGTAGCGCGCGGCGCACCTCGAACCCGCCCAGATCACGGGCACGGGGGATGATCAGGCTGTCTAGCGCCGGGTTCTCGGACCGGCAGTCGGGGGTATGGGTCGGATTCCAGCTCATTCTCGCTCTCCCTTGGGTCAGGATCTGGCTTGGGCTTCAATATGTTTGATAATGTGGAATATAGTATGATTTGATATCGGGCATAGCGCATGAGTGCACATATACAGTGCACGATAGGCGGAAACGGCGGCAACGCTCACGTGACGGTGATGAAATGACCCGATCTTCAGACCAGCTTAACTCGGCTTTCGCAACAAACGTGCTAGATTGAGTGTCAGGCCAGACACCATGCCCGTTATCGAAAGGAGCCCTCGCGATGTCGCACGTTCTTCTTACCCGCCGCAGCGCGTTGGTTACGGCGGGCTGTTTTGCAGCGCTAGGCACGGCCGGGCTGACCACGCCCGCGCGGGCGCAGGGCGTTGCACCGACCCCGTCCATGCGGGGCGGATCGAACAACTATCGCCCCGGCGCCCCTATTGTGCAGCGCATCGGCGGCGGAGGTTTCTGGATGACCGGCACCGTGCGCCGCGCAGGCGACGGAGCCCCCTTGCCCGGCCAGCGTATCCAGATCTGGGCGCATACGACCGAGGGGCACGAGCGCGACCAGCGCAGCCATGGGGCGACGCTGACGGATGCGAACGGTGAATTTCGGCTTGAGATGCCACAAATCGTGCCCGCCTTTGGCCAACCGCACGGGCATCTGGCCTATGACAGCGGCGAATTCGAAACGGTTTTCCTACGCCCGGTGATGTCGAGCGCGAAAGACAAAACGCTTGCCGCGCATTTCGTCTTGCAGCCTGCCTGATACGTGTTGAGGCGCATACTGATCTGGGCAGCGTTGATTGTCGCCCTTATGGTGCCGGTTATCGCGGCAGCATACAGCCCTTATCTGGCGTGGCGCGAGCCGATCTACATCCTAGCCGGGTTTGCGGGCATCGTCGGGATGTGCCTTCTGCTGATGCAACCCTTGCTGGCCGGACGCTGGTTGCCTGGGCTTTCACCTGTGCGCAGCCGCTTATGGCACAGGCGGTGCGGTCTGGCCCTTGTCGCAGCGATCGTAATCCATGTGGGCGGTTTGTGGATCACGAGCCCGCCGGATGTCGTGGACGCGCTTCTATTCGTATCAGCCACACCCTTTTCCGTCTGGGGTGTGATCGCGATGTGGACGGGTATTGCTGCAGCAACGATGGGCGTTCTGCGCCTACGCCTGAACCTGCGATTTCGGCTCTGGCGTCTGGGGCACACAGGACTGGCGCTGGTAACCATTCTGGGCAGTGTCGTACACGCCCTGCTGATTGAGGGCACAATGGAGATCATGACCAAGATCGCATTGTGTGTGCTGGTAGTTCTGGCGTGCGTCGCTACGCTCGCCAGATTACGGGTCTGGGAAGTGTCCCGACGCGTTTAGTCCTCCCATACGCATACCGGGGCCGCGTCAGGCTGACAGGCGTTTGGCATAGGTCGCGCGATCTATTTCAACATCCCGCACTGTGATGCTGCCGACCGTGGGCGCAGACGCAGCCAGAACATTCAGAATGATCGCGTTCAACTCGGCGCGCGTTGCCTCATCTCGGCCTTGCAACAACAAGAGCGTGGCATGAATGAACGTCTGCGGTTCGGTCCCGATGCGGAAATACGGAAACGAGGTGGCACGGATTTTGAGTGTTGGGGCATCGAATTCTTCATGCGCGGCGAGCACGGAATAGAGCTGCTCACAGATGGCTTGAAAATCATGAGTTTTTTCGAGCCCGGCAGAGAATTCCAGAGTGATGTGTGGCATTGGTTGCTCCGAGATTTAAGAGAGCCATCTATGGCTCTCCCAGATTGCTGTCGGCCTCAGACGCCCAGACACCAGCGCATCACGGCTTTTTGCGCATGCAGGCGGTTTTCGGCCTCGTCAAAGATCACCGAGTTCGGGCCGTCCATGACCTCGGATGTGGCCTCTTCTTCGCGGTGCGCAGGCAGGCAGTGCATGAACAACGCGTCTGGCTTGGCATGCGACATCAGCTCGGCGTTGACCTGATAGGGGCGCAGCATGTTGTGGCGGCGCTCCTTCGCGGATTGAGAATCGTGCATTGAGACCCAAGTATCGGCGACCACGAGGTCGGCCCCTTCAACAGCTTTGTGCGGGTCCCGTTCGATCACGATTTTCGAGCCCTTCTGACGTGCAAGCCCCATGAATTCTTCTTCCGGGTCCAGCTGCGCCGGGCCGGTGAATGTCAGGTCGAAACCGAATTGACCGGCGGCATGCAGAAATGAAGCGCAGACATTGTTGCCGTCGCCGGTCCAAACGACCTTTTTTCCTGCGATGGGGCCGCGATGCTCTTCATAGGTCAGCACATCGGCCATGATTTGGCAGGGATGTGTACGATCGGTCAGACCATTGATGACGGGAACGTCCGAGTATTCGGACATCTCGGTCAGGATGGTTTCGTCAAAGGTTCGGATCATGATCATGTCGACATAGCGCGACAGGACCCGTGCAGTGTCGGCGATGGTCTCGCCATGGCCCAGCTGCATGTCCTTGCCGGACAGTACCATGGTCTGCCCGCCCATTTGGCGCACGCCAACATCGAAGGACACGCGGGTCCGCGTTGATGGCTTTTCAAAGATCAGCGCAACCATGCGGCCTGCCAGAGGCTGCTCGTCGTCGGGGGCGGCTTTGGGACGCCCAAGGCGCGCCTGTTTCATCGCGCTGGCCTGATCGATCATGTTCCGCAGATCACCTGCGTCAGTTTTGTGGATATCAAGGAAGTGGTTCATTTTGATTCACTTTTTAATCAGGCGAGTTCAGGCCGAAGCCATTGCGTTTTCGACTTGTGCCGCAGTTTTCTCGAGGCGGATCAGGGCTTGTGCGATGTCATCCTCGGTGAGGGTCAGCGGCGGCAGCAGGCGGATCACGTTATCTGCGGCGGGGACCGTTATGACCTCGTTGTCATAGCCAGCGTTGACCACGTCGATATTGGTGGGCTTGCATTTCAGGCCTAGCATCAGGCCTGAGCCGCGCACCTCCTCGAATACTTCGGGGTGGTCCGCGATCAGGCCTTCGAGCTTCTGACGCAGCAGGCCTGCCTTGCGATTCACCCCTTCGAGGAAGGCCGGAGTAGCGACCTGATCGATCACCGCGCAGCCTACAGCGCAGCCCAAGGGGTTGCCGCCATAGGTCGAGCCGTGGGTGCCAGCCGTCATGCCGCTGGCGGCCTCTTCGGTGGCCAGAACCGCACCCAGAGGAAAACCGCCGCCGATGCCTTTGGCGACCATCATGATATCCGGCGTGATGCCGGCCCATTCATGGGCAAAGAGTTTGCCGGTCCGCCCAACGCCGCATTGGACCTCATCGAGGATCAGCAAAAGGCCGTTATCATCGCAAATCTGGCGCAAGGCTTTCAGCTCTGCATCCGGAACGGGGCGGATGCCGCCTTCGCCCTGAACCGGTTCGATCAGGATGGCTGCCGTGGTGTCGGTGATAGCGTTGGTGACACCGTCGAGGTCTCCGAATGTCAGATGCACAAAGCCGGGAAGCAGCGGGCCGAAACCTTTGGTCATTTTCTCGGAGCCGGCGGCGGCGATACCCGCCGATGACCGGCCATGGAATGAGCCGTCGAAAGTGATGATCTCGACCTTCTCGGGCTGACCTTTGTCATAGAAATACTTGCGGGCCATTTTGACGGCCAATTCGCAGGATTCGGTGCCCGAATTGGTGAAGAACACCGTATCGGCAAAGGTGTGTTCCACCAGCTTGTCCGCCAGTGCCTGCTGTTGCGGGATGTTATAGAGGTTTGAAACATGCCACAGCGCATGCGCCTGTTCCGTCAGGGCCGCCACCAGCGCCGGATGCGCATGACCCAGCGCGTTTACCGCTATGCCCGCGCCCAGATCCAGAAAACGTCGGCCATCCGCCTCGGTCAGCCAGGCGCCTTCGCCCTTCACGAATGTCAGGGGCGCGCGGTTATAGGTCGGCAGAACGGACGGGATCATCGGATCATCCTTTTCGAATAGCTTGAGCCCTGTGAGTGATACACTGGGGCCATGGTCGTCAACTGATTTGGTGGGGTTTGCGCGGATTTGGACAGCGCAAATGAATCAAACGGGCCGATTATGCGGTCAGGCGTCGGCGTCGGAGGCGCAGGATATGTGCGGTATTGATCATGTGAGGCCGTATAGCGGGGTGCACCGGGTCTGAAAACCCCGTTTTTGCGATCGGGGCAAAAATCATTCTGAGACCGGGATTTACCGCTTGTCATTTACCCGACGCTGGCGCACGGCTGAACCATGACACCGATACGTCAGAATCCTGCCCTTGCGGCCCTGCTGATCCTTGCGGCCAGCGCCCTTCTCGCAGGGACCACATTGCTGGCGAAAGCACTGGGGACGGATGTGCTTGGCCCTGCCCTGCATCCGATGCAGATCAGCCATGGACGGTTTCTGTTTGCCTTTCTGGTAATCGTGACGGCCGTCGGCATCATGCGCCCCCGCCTGAGCCGCCCGCATTGGGGTCTGCATATCGGACGGACAAGCTTCGGCTGGCTGGGGATCACGCTGATGTTTGCATCCGTTGCTTTCATACCGATTGCGGATGCGACGGCGATCTCGTTCCTGAACCCGGTCTTTGCCATGATGTTGGCGATCCCACTGCTGAAAGAAGGTGTCGGCCCGTGGCGCTGGTTGGCCGCCATCGTGGCCTTGATCGGTGCTTTGGTTCTGTTGCGTCCAACGCCCGCTAGCTTTCAACCCGCTGCATTACTGGCCCTGACCGCAGCAGTGATAATTGGGATGGAACTGATCTTTATCAAAAAGCTCTCGGGCCGAGAAATACCGATCCAGATTCTGCTGATCAACAATGCGATGGGTCTGACCATTGCGACAGTCGCGGTAAGTTTCGTTTTCCAGATGCCGACGCCTCAGCAATGGGCGGCGCTGGCCTCGATTGGTGTGCTAATGGCCTGTGCGCAGGCTTGTTTCGTCAACGGAATGGCGCGGGCGGATGCCTCTTTTGTGGCTCCGATCAGCTACGCTACGCTGATCTTCGCTGCCTTCTACGATTTCGCGGTATTCAAGGTGATACCGGATGGGATCAGCCTGATCGGCTCGGCCATCATCCTGACCGGAGGTCTGATTCTGGTCTGGCGCGAGGCGATACACCGTCAGGCCTTGAGCCGGTAGCCGGTGCGCAACATCTGCCAGGTCAATCCTCCAACCAACAATGTCGCGCTGGCGCAGATCGCCATGCCCAACCAAGGAGAGCTGTCGGACACGCCGATCATCCCATAGCGCAACCCGTCAATCAGATAGAAGACCGGGTTCGCATGGCTTAGCCGATTGAGCACTGGCGGTAGCGCCTGCACAGAATAGAAAGTGCCGGACAAGAAAGCCAAAGGCGTGACGATGAAGTTGGTGATCGCCGCCATCTGGTCAAACTTGTTGGCAAAAATCCCGGCAAAAAGCCCAAGCGCGCCCATGAACGCGCCACCTAAAACCACGAATATCAGTGCGATCAGCGGGTTCTGCGGCACGATGCCCAGAACCAACGCCAGAGCGATTGCGACAACAAGTGCGATCAGGATTCCGCGGGCGATGCCTCCGGCCAGATAACCCAACAGGATTTCCAGCGGCGATAGCGGCGGCATCAGCGTATCGACGATATTGCCCTGAACCTTGGCGATCACCATCGATGACGATGTATTGGCAAAGGCGTTCTGAATCACGGTCATCATCATGATGCCCGGTGCCAGAAAGGTCAGAAACGGCACCCCCATCACATCCGGTCGGCTGGGACCAATGGCAATGTTGAAGATCAGCAGGAACAGGCCTGCCGTCACCAGGGGTGCCAGCAGGGTCTGCGTCCACACGGCCAGAAAGCGCAGGGTTTCGCGCTGCGCCAGTGTATAGAGGCCCATCCAATTCACCGCGCCAAAGCGGCGTGCGTCGTGATCCATGAGATTATGCATGCTCTGCCCCATACCTGATTCGAAGACCGCTTGTAACTCGGGCCGCAGTGTTTAGAATAGGGCGCTGAGATGATTTCCCAAGGCGGCCCGAATCCGGGGCCGCTTTCCGCTTTTGAAAGGCAAATGATGTCCTGGACTGACGAGCGTGTAGAGCTGCTGAAAAAGATGTGGGGCGAGGGCCAGTCGGCCAGCCAGATCGCCAAGGAACTGGGCGGCGTGACCCGCAATGCGGTGATCGGCAAGGTGCACCGTCTGGGTCTGTCGAATCGCGCCACCGGTGCAAGCCCGGCAAAGGCCGAGCCTAAGGAAAAACCGGCCCCCGCGCCCAAGGCCGAGGCCAAACCGAAACCGACACCCAAGACTGAACCGGCCCGTCCGGTGCCAGCCCCCGAGGCCAAACCGGTCACCCCGGCCCGTCGCCAGATCATACCCGCCGGCCAGCCGCTGCCTCCGCAACCGTCGGCCAATGAGATCAGCCCCGAGGCTTTGGCCAAGGTCAACGAGATTGAAAAGAAGGCCAAGAAGCTGTCTTTGATGGAGCTGACCGAAAAGACCTGCAAATGGCCCGTCGGCGACCCCGCGACCGAGGATTTCTGGTTCTGCGGCCTGCCGGTCGAGGCAGGCAAACCCTATTGCGAGGCACATGTGGGCGTGGCGTTCCAGCCGATGAGCTCGCGCCGGGATCGTCGGCGGTAGAAGTTAATTTTGCGCGCCTGTATTCGTGGCGTGGCATTAGCATTTTCTTAACTGCCCACCCGTCACAAAACAGGTGGGCAGTGATTTTTTGATCAGAGAGATTTCGCTATTCGGCCGGACCTAAAATACAAAACCTTGTTCTGTGTCTATGCTGTGCTGATCTTTGCGGCCTACATACAGCCCGTAAATCCGTACTTGTTCGAAGCTGACGCGGACAAGAAAGCCCTTCTTTTCCTCTTTCGCGGCCTGTTTTTGTCCTTGTGGCTCATTCCAGCCATACCCGCATTCATCGGCGGTTTTATTTTGCTGGGCATGAAGCCTATCCCGCGACTTCTTGCCAGATTTCTTGCGGGTATCTCAGTCGTTCTAGGGCTGTTTCTGACACTGGCATCTGGCGTTTTTGGACCCTTTACCGATACCCAAGCCTTACATGGCACCAGTTTGACCATTGCCATCGCATCCAGCTTTCTCATCTGGTCGGGTCGCGATGGGAAACCACAACCTTCAAGGGTGGCAAAGGTTGGTATTTTGGTCGCGACCCTGATTGCTCTTTGGTCTGTGTTAACAGTTCCGATGGTTCTTGTTCAGGCACGCCTGATCTCAAATGGCGCGCCTTATTGCATCGCCGAACATGCAGAGAACTCTCCGGTCGAAGCCTTGTTCGAACTGCGCGGATTTTCGTTCTACACCACAAAGATAGGATACAAATCCACTTCGAAGTGGTACTTCCACGGTCTCATGATCGTGGATAATCCCGATGAACAAAGGGTTTACAACTGGTCTCCAAGGCGATGGCGTTTCGATCTGATTGAACGTCCGGATGCACTACTCAAGCCTGTTAGAAACGCCTGCGTTCCAAGTTGATCGCTATTGCGCCGGATGCGACGGTAAGTCCGGCATCGGGACCCAGCGGGGCAGTTCGTCTGGTGAGACCGAAACGTGTAGGCGCTCGGACCGGTCACGGCCAACTTTGCGATGCTTGCGCAGCAGGAAAATCTTGCCCCAGCCGCGCCATGTGCCGACCGAGCGGGCATGGGTGTCGGTGGGGAAGCGGTCGCGCCAGCCGTCGGGCAATGGTAGGCCATGCAGTTCGGCCTTGTCCAGCATCCAGATCAGCGAGATGTTGCTGAGGGGGCGGGCCTCTTCGAACCCGTTCAGCTGGCCGCCAACATCGCCGTGGGTGCCGCGGAACCAAACCTGCTCGATATGGCCTTTGAAGTCAGGCGTGCATTTCCACAGCACCGGCTCGAACACCTCGCGGGTCTCGTCCAGCGCCATGGCGTGATAGCCGTGGCGGGTGGCAGGGCCAAGCTGGTGGTTGTGGAAGGCATGGCGTTCCTCGGCCCAGCGCCAGAGCAGCGGAAGGCGCAGGCCCAGCGCCTTGACCGTGTCCCAGACGCCGACCATCTCGATGGCGACATCCTCGTGACAGAACTCCCGACGAAAGACCGCCGCCGCTTCGCCATTGGCGTTACATTCATAGTGTCGATAGGCCTGTTTGATATTGCGGACAGTGGCGTGTTCGGCCTTGAGCAACCCGATAGCATCGATCACGCCCGCAAGGCTGCGGACCCCGTATGCGCCGCGTGAATAGCCGATGAAAAAGATCTTATCACCGGGTTTGTAACGCGAAGCCAAATAACCATAGGCCCGACGAATCTGACGGTTGATACCCCGCCCCATCATCACGTCCATAGTCGACTTCCAGCTTTCCCACTGCACGCCGGATTCGTAGAAAACCGAAACCTGGCTGCCCATCTCGCAGCACAGGCGCAGGGTCTGGCCCGCGTGGGTTTCCCGCCCTGCTTCCAGCGTCGACATGGTGCCGTCAAGAATGATGACATGGCTGACAGGTTCGCGGTGGCGCGTTTCGGCCGAGTGCTCGGACCGCAGAGGCCGTCCGAGCCATCCCAGTACCTTTCTACTCAGCCGCGACAGAACCATGCGTCAACAATTCCCAAACTTTGTGAGGTGTGAAAGGCATATCCGCCTGCCGCACCCCGTGATCCCAGAGCGCATCCTGTACCGCGTTCGCCACTGCGGCCAGTGCGCCCACGGTGCCTGCCTCGCCACAGCCTTTCATCCCCATCGGGTTGGCGGTTGACGGAACCGGCGCCGAGGTAAACTCTATCATGGGTATCTCAGCAGCGCGGGGCAAGGCGTAGTCCATGAACGAAGCCGTGAGCAGTTGCCCCTCGGCATCATGAACAACATGCTCGGTCAGTGCTTGGCCGATACCCTGAACCACGCCGCCATGTACCTGCCCCTCGGCCAGCATCGGGTTGATAAGATTGCCGAAATCATCCACCACCGTGTAGCGGTCGACCCATGTTTCACCAGTGAAAGAATCGATAACGACTTCGGCAACATGTGCACCATTGGGATAGCTGCGTGCATCTAGCGTGGCGCGGGCTTCGTGATGCAACAGATCCGTGCGTCCGTCCGCGCGCGCCATGTCGGCCGCCTCGGTCAGCGTGGGGGTCAGGTTGGACCCCGGCGCGCGGAAGGTTTCATGGTCGAAGGTCACATCGCTTTCCTCGACCCCCATCTTATCCGCAAGATAGGGCGTGAATGCGGCGATCATCGTATCAACTGTGACCAGAGTCGCGTTGCTTTGGGTCGTGACCGAGCGTGAACCGCCAGTCCCGCCGCCCTGCGCCAGCCTGTCCGTGTCGCCTTGCACAACATTGATCAGGTGTGAAGGAATCCCTGTCTGGTCCGATAGGAACTGGGCATAGACGGTCTCATGCCCTTGCCCATTGGACTGAGTGCCGACATAGAGGTTCACCGTTCCGTCCTCGCAAAACTCGATCTTCGCGCCTTCGGAAGGGTCTCCCAAAATACTTTCGATATAGTAACAAAGCCCCTGCCCCCGGATCAGGCCGTTTTCCGCATCCGCCGCCTTGCGGGCCTCAAAGCCCGTAGTCTGTTCGGCGGCGCGGCTGAGGACCATGTTGAACTCACCCACATCATAGGTTTCGCCGGTTGCGGTCTTATAGGGGAAGGCTTCGGGTCGGATGAAATTCTTGCGCCGCAACTCCCACGGATCAATCCCCAACTCACGCGCAGCACGGTCCATGACGCGTTCCAGCACATAGATCGCCTCGGGTCGCCCGGCACCGCGATAGGCGTCGACCTGCGTGGTGTTGGTGAAGAATCCTTCGACCCGCAAGTAGGTGGTCTGAACATCGTAGACACCCATCAAAACCTTACTGAACAGGCTGGTCTGGATCGCCTGCGCGAAATGGCTGTTATAGGCACCAAGGTTGATCTTGCTGTGAACCCGATAGGCGGTGATCTTGTGATCGGCATCAAAGGCAAGTTCCGCCAGCGACGTCAGGTCACGGCCGTGGTGATCTGACAACATCGCTTCGGACCGGTCCGACATCCAGTGCACGGGCTGGCCCAGTTTTATGGCAGCAACAGCAACGGTGAAATATTCGGGGTAAGGCATCGCCTTCATACCAAATCCACCGCCGACATCTGGCGTAGTAACACGGATCGCCTCGGGGTCCAGTTTCAGTTTTTGTGCCAGTTGCGCTTTCATCCCCCAGACACCCTGCCCGCCATATGAGAAATGCATACGGCCACCCGACCAATCGGCCTGACAGCCACGCGGTTCGATCGAGCTCACGATGACCCGGTTGTCATGCACGTTCAGCGCGACGGTGCGCGCCGCTGCCTGAAAGGCGGCATTGGTAGCCTTCTCATCACCCAAGCCCCAGTCAAAGGCGCGGTTGTCGGGGGCTTGTGGATGCAAAGGTTCGCCACCCGCAGCGACATCCATCTTGACCGGCAGGTCTTCGGTTTCCATCCAGATCAATTCGGCTGCATCGCGGGCCTGTAACAACGAGTCGGCAATGACGACCGCAACGGGTTCTCCGACGAAACGCACGCGGTCCTTGGCCAGCATGTTTCGCTCGGACGCAGCGCCTTGACTGCCGTCGCGGTTGGCGACTGTAGTCGCGTTCATCACCGTATCGATCCCGGCAGCAGTCAGATCTTCCAGCGTCATGACCAAGCGCACCCCATCCGCTGTACGTGCATCTTCAAGGTCCAGCGACGTGATCGTGGCATGCGCCACCGGGCTGCGAAAGAATGCTGCGAACAGCGCATTCTCGGGCACAGAATCGTCCATGTATTGCCCCTGCCCGGTCAGAAACCGCTGGTCCTCGGTCCGTTTGATGGGCTGGCTTTTGCCGAATTTTTCCATGGGATGATCCTCTGGCTGCCTGAATGCGCGACCCTAGCGTGAAGCAGGACCTTGTCCAGTGGCTGAGAAAATTAACTCCGCACGGTCTGAAAGCGACATTCATGTCTGGAAACAGCGTTGCGCGCCGATCTGGGCCGCGCCTAGGCTGAACCTAAATTCAGTCGAGTGGAGGTTTCCATGCCCAAAGAAATCAAGCTGACGAATGGCCGATTGGACAGCCAAAGTGCCGAGGCCTATTGGGATGATGGGTTTATATTTCCGATCCCCGTGTTCTCTGCCGCAGAAGCCGCCGGGTACCGTGCCGAGTTGGAGGATGTCGAGGCCAGCTGGCGCGAGGCTGACCTGCCGCTACCCCTGAACATGTACAAACGCATCAACGCGCATGTGGTGATGCCATTTGCCACTCGCATCGCGTTGGATCCGCGCGTTTTGGACGTTGTCGAAGGTGTTTTGGGCCCAGACCTGCTGTTGTGGTCAGCTGAGCTGTTCATCAAGGAACCGCGCACGACGCAAGTGGTGGGCATGCATCAGGACCTGACATATTGGGGTATGGGTGAAACCTCGGACCAGTTGACCGCCTGGATCGCCCTGTCCCCTGCGACGGTTGAAAGTGGCTGCATGGATTTCGTGAAGGCCAGCCACAAGAACCCGATCCTGCCGCATAATGATACGTTCTCCGACAACAACCTGCTGTCGCGTGGGCAAGAGGTGGCAGTCGATGTCGCGGAGGAAGACAAAACCCATATCGAGTTGCAGCCCGGCCAGATGTCGCTGCACCATGGGCTGACCATTCACGGGTCAGGGCCGAACGTATCGGATGATCGTCGAATTGGCCTGGCTATCCGTTATCTCAACCCCAATGCGCAGCAGAAAGTGGCGGATCGCGACTATGCCATTCTGGCGCGGGGCGAGGACCGGGTGGGGAATTTCATCCATATCCCTGAGCCGACCGAGCTGTTTGCTCCTGAGGCGCTGGACCTGCACGCGCGCATCCGCGGCGATCAGGCCAAGGCGATGGGGCAAGGGGCCAGCGAAAAGCTGGATCTTTATGCGCCCGCCCCATCAAATCCCGGCTGATCATTGCAGGACCGCCGCGCAGGGCCTTCCCCTTCCTGCGTCCATTCGCTATTGCAGGCGCTGACCCGATATTGTTGACGCAGGACGCATCCCATGGCGATGGAAAAGACATTCAACGCGGCCGAGGCCGAGGCCCGCATCTATCAGGCCTGGGAAGCGGCCGGAGCCTTCAAGGCAGGCGCGAACAAATCGCGCGACGAGAGTTTTACCATCATGATCCCGCCACCGAACGTGACGGGTGCGCTGCATGTGGGCCACGCGTTCAACAACACACTGCAGGATATTCTGACCCGCTGGCACCGGATGCGCGGGTTCGACACGCTATGGCAGCCCGGTCAGGACCACGCTGGTATCGCTACGCAGATGCAGGTGGAAAAGATGTTGGCCAACACCCAGCAGCCGGGACGTCGTGAGCTGGGACGTGAGGCGTTTCTGGACAAGGTCTGGGAATGGAAGGGAGAATACGGCGGCACGATCATCGAGCAGCTCAAGCGTTTGGGCTCCAGCTGCGACTGGTCGCGTAATGCCTTCACCATGGCAGGTGCGCCGCGCGACCCGCGTACAGGTCATGAGAACTCGCCGAACTTCCACGACGCGGTCATCAAGGTCTTCGTCGACATGTACGAAAAGGGCCTGATCTATCGCGGCAAGCGGCTGGTCAATTGGGACCCGCATTTCGAGACCGCAATTTCGGACCTTGAGGTCGAGAATATCGAAGTTGCGGGCCATATGTGGCACTTTAAGTACCCGCTGGCGGGCGGTGAGACCTATACTTACGTCGAGAAAGATGAGGACGGGAATATCGTGCTGGAGGAAGAGCGCGAATATATCTCGATCGCCACGACTCGCCCCGAAACCATGCTCGGCGACGGCGCAGTAGCGGTTCACCCATCCGATGAGCGCTATGCGCCCATCGTCGGAAAACTTTGCGAAATCCCGGTTGGCCCGAAAGAGCATCGCCGTCAGATCCCGATCATCACCGATGATTACCCTGATCCAGATTTCGGCTCGGGCGCGGTGAAAATCACCGGTGCACATGACTTCAACGACAATATGGTCGCCAAGCGCGGCGGCATTCCAATGTATCGCCTGATGGACACCAAAGGCGCAATGCGCGCCGATGGTGCGCCTTATGCCGAAGAGGCGGACAAGGCGCAGGAATACGCGCGCGGGCGAGAGTTCACCGAGAACGAGATCGACGCGATCAACCTGATCCCTGATCATCTGCGCGGCCTCGACCGGTTCGAGGCACGTGCGAAGGTGGTTGAGGAGATCACTGCAGACGGTCTGGCTGTCATGACTCGCGCCGATGATCCACGTCTGGGTTCGACCGCTTTAAAGCCGGAACACGAAGGCGCGGATAAGCTGGTGCCGCTGGTCGAAAGCAAACCGATCATGCAGCCCTTCGGCGACCGCTCGAAAGTCGTCATCGAGCCGATGTTCACCGACCAATGGTTCGTCGACGCCGCCAAGGTCGTCGGCCCTGCGCTGGACGCGGTCAAGGACGGCACGGTCAAGATCATCCCCGAGTCGGGCGAGAAGACCTATTACCATTGGCTGGAAAACATCGAGCCCTGGTGCATCTCGCGCCAGCTGTGGTGGGGGCATCAGATACCGGTTTGGTATGGCCTCGATCTCTCGGCTGAGAATTTCAAGGACGACGAAAACGACGGCGACCTTGATTTGGTCGAATTGGGTCGTTTGCTGAACGAAGGCGGCATGCTGCATCGTGGCAATGTCATGGAATGCGCGGCAAGCCTTGAGGCAGTTACAGAGAAATTCCTCGACGACAATGCCAATATACCCAGCCCGCTGAGCCACGCGACGGTCATCGAAGTTGCCGATAAGCAGGAAGCGATCCATCAGTTCGCCGAAAGCCTTGCCCTATACGCAGTCGAACAAGACCCGACCAAGCTGGTCTACCCGGTCTGGCGCGACCCCGACGTACTCGACACATGGTTCTCTTCCGGCCTCTGGCCTATCGGCACGCTGGGCTGGCCTGAAAAGACTGAAGAGTTAGAGCGCTATTTCCCAACCGATGTGTTGATCACCGGCTTTGACATTCTGTTCTTCTGGGTCGCGCGGATGATGATGATGCAACTGGCCGTAGTGAGCGAGATCCCGTTCCACACCGTCTATCTGCACCAGCTCGTCCGCGACGAGAAGGGCAAGAAGATGTCCAAAACCACCGGCAACGTGATCGACCCGTTGGAGATCGTGGACGAATTCGGTGCTGACGCGCTGCGCTTTACCAATGCCGCGATGGCGGCTATTGGCGGGGTACTGAAACTTTCGCGCGAGCGCATCACAGGTTACCGTAACTTCGGCACCAAACTGTGGAACGCCGTCCGCTTTGCCGAGATGAATGAGGTCTTCACCGACGCTGTCCCGCAACTGGACGTGGCTGACCTGAAACCCAAAGCCGCCGTGAACCGCTGGATCATCGGTGAAACCGCCCGTGTGCGGGAAGAGGTCGACGCGGCATTGGAAAGCTATCGTTTCAACGACGCGGCCAACGGGCTTTATGCCTTTGTCTGGGGCAAGGTCTGCGACTGGTATGTAGAACTGTCGAAACCCCTGCTGCAAGGCGATAACGCCGAGGCACAGGCCGAAACCCGCGCCACCATGCGCTGGGTTCTGGATCAGTGCATGGTTCTGCTGCACCCGATCATGCCCTTCATCACCGAAGAACTCTGGGGCCTGACCGGCACGCGGCCCAAGATGGTCGTGCATGCAGACTGGCCAACCTATACGGCGGCTAACCTGATCGACGCGGATGCGGATCGCGAGATGAACTGGGTGATCTCGGTGATCGAAAACACCCGCTCGGCCCGCGCGCAGATGCGAGTTCCTGCTGGCCTATACGTGCCGATGCTGGTGACTGAGATTGACGCGCACGGCCAAGCTGCATGGGACCGCAACGAAGCGCTGATCAAACGTCTGGCGCGGATCGACAGCCTGACCAAGGCGGATGAACTGCCAAAGGG
This sequence comes from Ruegeria sp. C9, assembly GCF_056537585.1. Classification (NCBI taxonomy): domain Bacteria; kingdom Pseudomonadati; phylum Pseudomonadota; class Alphaproteobacteria; order Rhodobacterales; family Roseobacteraceae; genus Ruegeria; species Ruegeria sp. C9. The sequence continues at coordinate 274,318 of NZ_JBQFRU010000004.1, read as the reverse complement.
CACGATCTCGATTGCCGCCCCCGGTGCCTCCTTTGGCCTGCCACTGGCGGACATCATCGACATTGGTGCGGAAAAGGAACGGCTGGAAAAAGCCAAAGGCAAGTTGGCCAAGGAACTCGGCGGTCTGCGCGGGCGCCTGAACAACCCGAAATTCGTGGCATCGGCCCCGGAAGAGGTTGTTGCGGAAGCCAAAGCTAACCTTGCCGCCCGCGAAGAAGAAGAAGCCAAGCTAAACGAAGCTCTCGCCCGTTTGGCTGAAATTGCCTGATCTTTTTCCTGCTGCTGATATATTGAAATCGAACCTCACCACCCAACCGGCGGTGAGGTTTTTCTTTACCCTCAGAGCTTTCCCCTTGTTCACGCCACGCCCCGCTTGTTAGCACTTCGGCGACACAACCTGGCGAGGCACTGACGATGCGATCTTTCCCTCCGATGCAGACCGTCTCAACCGGGTTGGTTGTGGCCATTGTCGGGTTCTTCAGCTCGTTTCCCATCGTATTGCAAGGGTTGGGCGCGATGGGAGCTTCATCGCAGGAAGCCGCCTCGGGTCTGATGAGTGCGGCGATTGCCATGGGGCTTGCAGCCATCGTCCTCAGCCTGCGGTACAAAATGCCGATCAGCGTTGCGTGGTCGACCCCGGGGGCCGCTCTGTTAGCCGTCTCGGCCACCCCGGTCGAGGGATTTTCAGGCGCGATTGGTGCGTTCCTGTGCGCCGGAGCATTAACGGTTCTGGCAGGGCTGTGGAAGCCGCTGGGTCGATTGGCAGCAGCAATTCCCACAACACTGGCGCAAGCAATGCTGGCAGGTGTGCTCTTGCCACTATGCCTTGTGCCCTTCAAGGCGGCGATCGAGATTCCATGGCAGGCGTTGCCGGTGATCCTGACGTGGTTTGTCGCGGGCCGTTTCAATCGGTTGATCGCGGTTCCGGCAGCTGTGGTCGCGGCGGCTATCATTGTGTCGCTGAACGCAGGAGATGCCCAATTGATGCCGGATCGTTTGATCGCGGCTCCGATCTGGACCATGCCATCATTCTCGGTCGCGTCGGCCATCGGGATCGGCGTACCGCTGTTTATCGTCACGATGGCGACACAGAATATCCCCGGCGTCGCGGTGATGCGCAGCTTTGGCTTTGATCCTGTTCCCGGCCGGTTGTTTTCATCCGTCGGTGGCGCAAGCATGCTTTCGGCCCCTTTCGGGGCGCCTGCAACCTGCCTGGCCGCAATCACCGCAGCGATGTGTTCCAACGAGGAAAGCCACCCCGATCCGGCGCAGCGTTATTGGTCGGCAATCATGGGGGGCGTGTTCTACTGCCTCTTCGGTATCTTTGCCGTGGCGATCACCAGTTTTGCCGCCTATGCCGACCCGCTGCTAATGGGCACTCTGGCAGGTGTGGCCCTGATCGGGGTCCTGGCCAATGCCATGCATGCCGCGCTGGACGTCCCTGTCGAGCGCGAAGCGGCTATTTTGACACTGGCCATCACAGCCTCCGGCATAACGGTTTTTGGGTTGGGCGCAGCAGTCTGGGGGCTGTTGGCTGGGGGTATCGCATATCTAGCAACAAACCGAGTGCGCTGAGCCCTTTCATCAGACCCCCTCAGGCGGTAAAATAAGCGCATGTTCGGATCGCTTGGAAAACTGATTGAACGCCAGATCAAAAAGGCGCAGGCCGAAGGCCAACTGCAAGGTCTTGAAGGCGAAGGTGCCCCGTTACCCGACCGCTCGGGCGAGGCACAAGGCGATCCCGCCATTGCTGCGGGTCATCGGATCATGGCGCAGGCCGGAGTGCTACCCGAGGAGTTCGACATCAAGAAACAGCTCGACGCCGCCCGCAAGGAGTTTGCAGCGCTGACTGACAATCAGGACCGCAGGGCCGCAATGGCAAAGATTGCTGATCTTGAGATGCGATACAACATGGCCCGCGATGCACGGCGCGCATTCATGCGGTGATCATTTGAATTCGGGCTTTCGGCCCTGCATCTGTGCCATGACAACTTCCATTTGATCCGACTTACCGATCAGGTCGACCTGTTCGGTAGATTCGGCCAACAGCACATCAGCACGGTTACGGGTTTCGGCCACATCAATCAACCGTTTGGCGGCGCGGATGGCGGACGGGCTTTTACCCGCGATGTCCTCGGCCAGCGCCAGCGCTTCGGTCAGGGGATCATCCGACAGTTTGGTAACAAGCCCCCAATCTGCCGCCTGTGGCGCTCCGATAGGGCGGGCGGTATAGGTCAGCAGGCGCAGCACGTCCGAGCGCACGAGCTCTGGCAGCAGAACCATGCCGCCCATGTCGGGGATAATGCCCCATTTCATCTCCATCACTGCCAGCTTGGCTTCGGGATGCGCGATGCGGATGTCAGCACCCAGCGCAATCTGTAGCCCACCGCCATAGGCGACGCCTTGAATAGCGCAGATCACCGGCACTGGGACGCGCCGCCAGATCAAGGCAAGTTCCTGCATTTCGTTGGCATCTTCGTGGCTGCGAGTCATCAGCCATTCGGTTGGGTCTGTGTTCGCCATGCTGGCAAAGCTGGCCATATCGAGCCCAGCGCAAAAGCTCTTGCCCTCCCCCGATAGCACCACGGCGCGGATATCGGCTGCGGCGACCTCTTGACCGGCCGAAAGGATCGCCTTGATCATCGCATCGTCCAGCGCGTTCATCTTATCGCCACGGGTCAGCGTGACACGTGCGATGTGGTCTTTGTATTCGATGGATACGCGGGACATGGGACCTCCGGGGCGTGTTTTGCTGTGTAAACATGCCAGCAAGACGTCAGCAGCGCCACAGCGACGTCAGGGCAAACCGCACATCCGAAGCCTCCTTTGAACTTCTGGCAAGGCTTGCCCCGCCTGATCGGTTGCGCTTATCTGCGGCCATGACTGGTCCTCGTTATACCCCGCTTGCCCTCACGCTGCCCGCGACCGTGCCTTTTGTCGGCCCCGAAACGCAGGAGCGCCAACGTGGCGCGCCCTTCGTGGCCCGGATTGGTGCGAATGAAAGCGTGTTTGGCCCGTCCCCGCGCGCCATCGATGCAATGCAACGGGCCACGGGCGAGATATGGAAGTATGGCGATCCCGAGAATTACGAACTACGCCATGCGCTGGCGACACATCATGGGGTTGCGCCTGAAAATATCGTGGTTGGCGAAGGCATTGACGGGTTGCTGGGCTATCTGGTGCGCCTGCTGGTTGGTCACGGCGATGCAGTTGTGACTTCGGATGGAGCTTATCCGACTTTCAATTACCACGTGGCCGGGTTTGGTGGGGTATTGCACAAGGTCCCCTACCACGACGATCACGAGGACCCGACGGCACTGTTCGCCAAAGCGGCGGAGGTAGACGCCAAGTTGGTCTATCTAGCCAACCCGGACAACCCGATGGGAACATGGCATGCAGGTGAGGATATCGTGTCCGCTCTGGAGGCTTTGCCAGAGGGCTGTTTGGTGGTTCTTGACGAGGCATATGTCGAATGCGCGCCCGAGGGGACCGCTGCACCTGTCGCTGCTGATGATTCACGTGTGATCCGGATGCGAACGTTTTCCAAGGTTTATGGCATGGCCGGGGCGCGGGTAGGCTACGCTATCGGCTCGCCCGAGTTGATTGCGAGCTTCAACAAAGTGCGCAACCATTTCGGCATGAACCGAGCCGCGCAGGCAGGGGCATTAGCCGCGCTAAAAGATGAAGATTGGCTGACGCATGTGCAGCAAAGGATTGCCGGGTCCCGGAATCGCATCAAAGAGATTTCACGGTCGAATGGTCTGCTGCCTTTGCCGTCTGCGACAAACTTTGTGGCGATTGATTGTGGGCGCGATGGGGTGTTTGCCAAGGCCGTGTTGGACGCGCTCGTTGAACAAGGCGTGTTCGTGCGGATGCCATTTGCCGCGCCCCAGAACCGGTGCATTCGGGTCAGCTGCGGAGGTGAGGCGGAAATGGCGGCGTTTGAAGCTGCTCTGCCCACGGCCCTGGCAAAAGCCCGAGCCTCGTAAAGGGGGCTGTCTGCCCCCTATCGCGCCCAAGCGCGATTTCCCCCGAAGGTATTTATGGCCAGATGAAGAGGCGGATCGGGCTTATCCGGCCAGCGTCGCGGCGGCGGCTTCGAGCGCGCCCTGACCACGGGGGATATCGAGCGCAGCCATAGCGGTTTCGACGCCACCCAGCATGGCCATGACCATTTGAGCGTTTACGTGCCCCATGTGGCCAAGGCGGAAGCAGCCGTCCCAATCCTCCATTCCCAGACCGATTCCCAGCGTCAGACCCAGTTGGGTTTCGGTATAGCTGCGCAGCGGCGTGCCCCGCCCCTCGGTCAGGCGGAGGGCAGTGACCGCGTGGCTGCGATGGGCCGGGTCGGTGACGTTGAAATGCAGCGCGCCACCTTGCGCCCAGATTTCGCAGGCGGCCCAGATGGCCGTTGCCAGGTGTTCATGGCGGGCCCAGACCTGTTCGATCCCTTCGCCATGGATCAGGTCGAGCGCGGCGCGCAGGCCATACAGGTGGTGGGTTGGCGCGGTGCCGTTGAAATACTGATAGAACAGATCGGGATTGGCGCGCGGCTGCCAGTCCCAATAATGCGAGACGCGGGGCATTGTGGCGCGCTTGGCTTGCGCCTTGTCGTTGAAGAAGACAAAGCCGGTGCCCGCCGGGGTCATAAGCCCCTTTTGGCAAGCCGTGACAGTGACGTCGACACCCCAGGCATCCATCTCGAACCGGTCGCAGCCCATCGACGCGATGCAGTCAGCCATCAGCAAGGCTGGGTGGTCAAGGTCGTCGAGCAACGCTCGCAGGGCCGGGATATCGTTGCGGATCGATGTGGAGGTATCGACGTGGACTGCAAGGACCGCTTTGATCTTGTGGCTGGTATCGTTACGCAGGGCCTCGGCGATGCGGTCAAGATCCCAGGGCGTGGACATTCCGAAATCGATCAGGTCAACCTTGGCGCCGATTCCTTCGGCCATCTCGGCCCAACCGTGGGTGAATCGGCCAGAGGCCGGGGCAAGCACGGTTTCACCGGGTGCAATGACGTTGGAAAGCGCAGCCTCCCATGTACCGTGGCCGTTGGCGATATAGATGGCGACGTTGTGCTGAGTTCCGGCAACGCGTTTCAAGTCTCGGGTGAGCGCGGGCATCATCTCGATCAATTCGCCGTCATAGATATTGGGCGACGGACGGTGCATCGCATGCAGCACAGTATCGGGCATGACCGAAGGGCCGGGGATGGCCAGATACTCGCGCCCATGCGCGAGGGAGGTTTGGTTTGTCATGAGGGCAACCTGTTTGAATTGAGGCCTACCCTAGCGTCTTGCCCTGCGGCGTCAATCCAGCAGACTGGCGGCCTCGCGGGCAAGTGTTTCGATCCCGGACCAATCACCGTTTTGAACCATCTGCTTGGGCGCGACCCAGCTGCCGCCGGCGCAGACAACATTCGACAGTGACAGGTAATCGAGGGCATTTGACGGCGATACGCCACCAGTTGGGCAGAAGGTGATCTGCGGTAGCGGTGCGCCGATGGCTTTTAGGGCGGGAGTCCCTCCTGAGGCCTCGGCGGGGAAGAATTTCAGCATGTCATAGCCCTTTTCCAGCAGAGCCATGGCTTCGCTTGCAGTAGCCGCACCGGGGAGAAGGGGCAGACCTTCGGCTTCGCAGGCGGCGATCAGGGCATCGGTCGCACCGGGCGAGACGCCGAACTGAGCGCCAGCCTCTTTGGCAGCGCGGACATCTTCGGGCGTGACCAGTGTACCCGCCCCGACAACACCGCCGGGGACGTTGGCCATGGCTCGGATCGCGTCGAGCGCGGCGGGAGTGCGCAAGGTGACTTCAAGGGCCGGGAGGCCACCGGCAACCAAAGCTTCGGCCAACGGGCGCGCATGAGCCGCGTCGTCGACGACCAGGACTGGAACAATCGGGGCCAGCGCGCAGATCTCGCGGGTGCGTTGGGTTTTGGACATTGGGTTACACTCCGAAAATGCTGGCGCCGGTGTCGGCTGAGCCGACATTCTGACGGAAGGCGCCGAAGAGGTCACGGCCAACGCCGTGTTGGTTTGCCGTAAGGTCGGCGGTGGCCGGATTGCGGTCGAGAACACCGGGGGTCAGGATTTCCAACTCGCCCTTGACCGCATCAACGCGCAACTGGTCGCCGTCTTGCAGATAGGCGATCGGTCCACCATCCAGCGCCTCGGGGCAGACATGGATGGCGGCGGGCACTTTGCCGGATGCGCCCGACATACGGCCATCGGTGACCAGAGCCACCTTCTGCCCCCTGCCCTGCAGGATCGACAGGATCGGCGTCAGCGAATGAAGTTCAGGCATACCGTTGGCTTTTGGCCCTTGGAAGCGAACAACAACGATGACGTCATCGGTGAATTCTCCGGCTTTGAAAGCGGCTTTTACGGCGTTCTGGTCGTGGAATACACGCACGGGCGCTTCGACCACTTGGTGTTCAGGTGCTACAGCCGACACCTTCATGACCCCTGTGCCCAGATTGCCCGTCAAGCGAGAGAGCCCGCCCGTGGGTTGGAACGGGTCTTTGGCCGGGCGAACGATCTTTTCGTTCAGACTGTGGCCCGCGCCCTCTTCCCAGACCAACTCGCCGTCTTTCAGCTTGGGTTCTTTGGTGTAGTTGTGCAGGCCCTGCCCCGCGACAGTGAGCGTATCGGGGTGCAGCAAGCCATCTTCCAGCAGCGTGCCGATGGCAAAGCCCAGGCCACCCGCAGCGTGGAAGTGGTTCACGTCTGCCAGACCGTTGGGATAGACGCGCGCGACCAAAGGCACGACAGCGGAGATGTTGGAAAAATCCTCCCAGTCCAGCACGATACCACCGGCACGCGCCATGGCGATCAGGTGGATCAGTAGGTTAGTGGAACCGCCGGTGGCCATCAGGCCGACGATGCCATTGACGAAAGCGCGCTCATCAAGGATCTGGCAGACCGGTGTGTAGTGATTGCCTAGTGCACTAAGGGAAAGGGCGCGGCGCGCACCTTCTTCGGTCAGCGCATCGCGCAGGGGCGTGTTGGGATTGACGAAGCTGGAGCCCGGCAGGTGCAAGCCCATGAACTCCATCAGCATCTGGTTGGTGTTGGCAGTTCCGTAGAAGGTGCAGGTGCCGGGGCCGTGATATGCGGCCATTTCGGCCTTCATCAGCTCTTCGCGGCCCACCTCTCCGGCGGCGAATTTCTGGCGGACCTTGGCCTTTTCGTCATTCGGCAGGCCACTGGTCATCGGACCTGCAGGCAGGAAGACGGCAGGAAGATGCCCAAAGGCTTGCGCGCCGATGATTAGGCCGGGCACGATCTTGTCACAGACGCCCAGGAAAACGGCGGCGTCATAAGTGTTGTGGCTTAGCGCCACTCCGGTCGCCAACGCGATCACATCGCGCGAGAACAGCGAGAGTTCCATCCCCGCCTCGCCTTGGGTGACGCCGTCGCACATGGCTGGCACGCCGCCTGCAACCTGCGCTGTGCCGCCTGCTGCGCGGATCGCATCGCGGATCAGGGCCGGGTAGCGTTCGAAAGGCTGATGGGCCGAGAGCATATCGTTATAGGCGGTGACGATCCCCAGATTGCCAGCCGTGCCGGTGGCCATGGAGTCCTGATCTTCGCCCGCCCCGGCATAGGCGTGGGCCTGCCCGCTGCAGGACAGGTGCGCACGCGCAGGGCCCTTGGATTTGGCCTGCTCCATTCGTTCAAGATGCGGACCACGCAGATCGGCGCTGCGGTCGATGATGCGTTTGGTGACGTCGGATATAACTGTGTTGACCATGATTACCCTCCGATCTGACGCCAGCGGCGCCCATCGCGATGCATCAGCATCAATGCTTCTTCGGGCCCCGAACTGCCCTGATCGTATTTCGCGGGCTTATCGCCACGCTCTTCCCAGCCGTGAATGATGGGATCGACCCAGGCCCATGCGGCCTCGGCCTCATCGCCACGCATGAACAAAGTCTGGTCGCCGCGGATGACATCCATGATCAGGCGTTCATAGGCATCCGGGGATTGGCCGTCGTCGCCCAGCGCATCAGCGAAACTCATGTCGAGTGCAACGTCGGACAGGCGGAATCCGCCCTGCCCCGGTTCCTTGATGGTGGTGCGTAGCGTGATGCCTTCGTCCGGTTGCAGGCGGATCACCAGCACGTTGCCATGCAATGGTCCGACATTCGGAAAAATCGTATGCGGCGGATCGCGAAAGAACACTGCAATCTCGGATTCACGTGCGCGCAGGCGCTTGCCGGTCCGCAGATAAAACGGGACACCGGCCCAGCGCCAGTTGCCGATATGCGCCTTCAGCGCAATGAAGCTTTCGGTACGGCTGGCGGGGTTGCCGACGTGATCCAGATAGCCATCGCCCCCTTTTTCAGTGCGGTACTGACCACGAGCGATATCCTTGGGTTCCACCGGCTCCAGCGCTTCGATCACTTTGACTTTCTCATCGCGCACCGCGTTGGGTGAGAATTTCGAAGGCGGTTCCATCGCCGTCAGGCACAGCAATTGAACCAGATGGTTCTGGATCATGTCGCGCATCGCGCCGGACTGATCATAATAAGCACCGCGCCCTTCGACGCCCACGGTTTCGGCCACGGTGATCTGGACGTTATCAACATGAGTGGCGTTCCAGAGCGGTTCGAAAAGCGAGTTGGCAAAGCGCAGCGCCATCAGGTTCTGCACGGTTTCCTTGCCCAGATAATGATCGATCCGGTAAATCTGATGTTCTTCAAAACAGGCCCGCAGCCCTTCGTTCAACGCTTTGGCTGATGCCAGATCGTGACCAAAGGGTTTCTCGACCACGATACGACTGTCAGGTGTGGACAGGCCGTGCTCGTTCAGACGTTGGGCGATGCCCGAGAAAAGGCTTGGGCCTACTGACAGATAGAAGGCGCGTACCACATCCGGTCGCAGCGTTTTCGCTAGGTCAGACCAACCCGCATCGCCAAGCGCATCTACCGGAACATACTCGACGCGGGTCAGAAAGCGATCAAGCGTATCCTTTTTGAAACCCGGCGCAAACTCTTGCATCGACGCACGCAGCTGTTCACGGAACCCGTCGCTGTCCATGTCGGATCGGGCGGTTCCAATGATGCGCGCATCCTCAGGCATCTGGCCGACTTCGAAGCGATGATAGAGGCCCGGCAGGATTTTACGCTGCGCCAGATCGCCCGTCGCGCCGAACAACACAAGGTCGAACGGATCTACCGGAATTACGCGTGAGACCATTGCAAGGCTCCTTTCGAATTCCCCGCCAGCATAAGCGAGGTTTCAGCCCGGGATTAAAACGCATGTGCGTCATTAGCTATGTTATCGCTAACATTCACCGGCTGAATAGAAAACCTGAGCGCAAAAATCAAGCGCGGATTTGCAGCTGGCATCGCGGAAGATCAGTCAGGACTGCGTCCGCAGCCAGTCCATCACCGCCGGACGCACGGATTGTTCCCCACGATGGCGGGCATCGGCGATAATTTTACGCACATCCTGAAGGTTCGACCGCAACAACAGGCTTTTGACCGGCCCGATTGAGGCCGGGCGCATCGAAAGGGTACGGATGCCCATGGCCGCGAGACACAGCGCCTCGACCGGGCGACCGGCGTCTTCCCCACAGAAGCTGAGCGGTGTGTCCGAGATCGAGCATCTCTCAACGATACGTTCAATGAAACTCAGAAAGCTGACATTCAGCGTATCGTAGCGACGGCGAACCAGTTCATTTTCGCGGTCGGCGGCGAAGAAAAACTGTTTCAGGTCGTTCCCACCGATCGAGATAAAGCCGACTTCGTCAAAGAACTTCTGCGGCGCAAAGGCAAGTGAAGGCGTTTCCAGCATCGCCCCCACTTCGAGCGATTCAGGCAGAACATGGCCCAGGCGCCGTTCACGCTCGATCGTTTTCTTGACCTCCCAGCGCGCCTCACGGAATTCGTCAGCCTGCGCGACAAACGGGAACATGATCGTCAGGGGGCGGCCATCGGCGGCCCGGATCAGCGCCTGCAACTGCATCCGCATCACGCCGCGCTTGTCCAGACCCACCCGGATCGCCCGCCAGCCCAGCGCCGGGTTCGGCTCTTCCACATGTTTCATATAAGGCAGAACCTTATCTGACCCGATATCGAGCGTGCGGAACACCACGCGCTTTTCTCCCGCAGCATCCAGGACACGTTTGTATTGCGTCACCAGCTCGGATCGCTTGGGCATCTGATTGCGGATCAGAAACTGCAGTTCGGTGCGGAACAGGCCCACTCCTTCGGCGCCAGAGGTACTAAGCGAGGGCAAATCGGCCATCAGGCCCGCGTTCATCACCATGTTGATTCGCGCACCATCCTGCGTGACGGTGGGCGTTTCACGGATCGAGGCGTAGCGTTCCTGCGCCTTGGCTTCCATCGCGATTTTATCACGGAAAGCACTAACGACGGTGTCCTCGGGGCGCAGATGTACGACACCGCTATCCCCATCCACCAATATGTGATCGCCATTCAGCGCTTCGGTGGTGATGCGGCCTACATGCACCACCAGTGGGATCGCCAACGCGCGCGCCACGATAGTGGCATGGCTTCCGACCGAGCCTTCTTCCAATACGATCCCTTTGAGAGAACGGCCATATTCCAGCAGATCACCGGGGCCGATATTTCGCGCAATTAGGATCGGATCGGGCGGCAGGTCAGCCCCGTTGCCGTTGCCCTGTCCAGTCAAAATTCGCAGCAACCGATTGCTGAGGTCGTCCAGATCGGCCAACCGTTCACGTAAATACGGATCGGTGACCTGACCCATGCGGGCCCGCGCCTGAGATTGTTCTTTCTCGACCGCCGCCTCAGCGCTGAGACCAAGAGCGATGTCCTCCTCCATCCGGCGCATCCAACCCTTGGAGTTGGCGAACATCCGGTAGGCTTCCAGAACCTGCAACTGCTCTTTGTCGCCGCCTTGAGAAATCTCAAGCATCTTGTCGACGCCGACGCGTAGCTCTTCAACGGCCTCGGTCAGCCGCTCACGCTCACGATGCGGGTCTTCGGCAATGGGATTGGTGACAACAACACGAGGTTCATGCAGCCAGACATGGCCTTCAGCAGATCCCTCCTGCGCCGTGCCCCCGGTCAGCTGAACAGATTGTTGGTGCAGCGGCGAAAGGGCGGCACCTTCGCCAACGAACGCACCCAGTTCGGCCATTTCGGCCAGAACCATTGCGACAACTTCCAGCGCATAGACCTCATCCGCGGAAAACTCGCGCGCTTCGCGAGATTGCACCACCAGGACGCCGAGCTTTTGGCCCAGGCGTTGAACCGGCACGCCAAGAAAAGAAGAATAACGTTCCTCGCCGGTTTCCGGCATGTACCGAAAGCCCTTGGCCGAGGGCGCGTCCGCCGTATTCACCACCTTGCCAGATTTGGCGACGCGACCGACCAGCCCTTCGCCCATACGCATCCGCGTCTTGTGCACCGCTTCTGGGGACAGACCTTCGGTGGCGCACAGTTCAAGCGTATCCTCATCCCGAAAAAGGTAGATCGAGCAAACTTCGCGACCGGTACTGTCGGCGATCAGGTGCGTGATCCGGTCAAGACGTTCCTGACCGGCGGCTTCGCTCGCCATTTCTTCGCGCAGCCGTCCCAGCAGCTTGCGAGATTCTGTTTCCGTGCCTTCCGCCATGGCCCACCCACGTTACGGTTTCAGACAGGACACTTGGCTGAAAGCTCAGGCCGCCTTGTCCAGTTCAAAGGCATCATGCAGTGCCTGAACCGCAAGTTCCATGTATTTCCTGTCGATCAGGACGGAAATTTTAATCTCGGAGGTTGTAATGACCTTGATGTTAATCCCCTCATCCGAGAGAATCTTGAACATCTTGGCCGCAACACCGGATTGCGAGCGCATACCGATCCCGACAACTGAGACCTTGCAAACGTCCTCATCCGCAACCAGTTCGGCGTAGTTCAGCTCACCCTGATCCTTGATCGCCAGCAATGCCTTTTCGGCGCGGGAGACCTGATTGGTCGGACAGGAGAAGGTCATGTCGGTGCGCCCTTCGTCCGAGATATTCTGGACGATCATGTCGACATTGACACCTTCATCGCTGAGCGCTGTGAAAATGATCGAGGCGATACCGGGTCGGTCCGCCACGGAAACGACGGTCATCTTGGCCTCGTCGCGGGAATAGGCCACACCGGCCACAACATTGGATTCCATGATATCCTCCTCATGGCAGACCAGCGTACCGGCCTCATCGGATTGTTCCTCAAAGCTTGAAAGAACGCGCAGTTTCACCTTATAGCGCATCGCCAGCTCGACCGAGCGGGTTTGAAGCACTTTGGCCCCCAGCGAGGCCAGTTCGAGCATTTCCTCGAACGAGATTTTGTCCAGCTTGCGCGCCTTTTCACAGATGCGCGGGTCGGTCGTATAGACACCGTCCACATCCGTATAGATGTCGCAGCGCTCGGCTTCGAAAGCGGCAGCAAAAGCCACGGCGGTGGTGTCCGAACCGCCCCGACCCAGCGTGGTGATGCGACCTTCGGGGCTGATGCCCTGGAAGCCCGCGACCACCGCAACGCGCATCCCTTCGCCGAATTTCTGGTTGATATTCTCGGGCGGGATTTCTTCGATCCGGGCCGCTGAATGGGCACCGTTGGTGATCAGCGGCACCTGCCAACCCTGCCAGCTGCGCGCCGGGATGTCCATTTCCTGCAGGGTCAGCGCCATCAGGCCAGCTGTAACGTTTTCACCAGAGGAGACAACGGCATCATATTCGCGCGCGTCATAGAGCGGAGAGATTTCATCGACCCAGCCCACCAGCTCGTTGGTCTTGCCGGACATCGCCGAAACGATGACGATGACGTCATAGCCTTTGGCTACCTCGACACCAACCCGTTTGGCAGCACGGCGGATCCGGTCCAGATTGGCGACCGATGTGCCGCCGAATTTCATCACGAGTACGGGCATGGGGGCTAGTGTCTCCGCGCCTTGAATTTCTGATCCCGTGCCTCTTATGCGAGGGGGGGCGCAAGGGCAAGTGGGCAAAGTCTGCACCGCAGTGCTTTACTTTGGTCGTGCGTGGTGTAAGCGTTCGGTCAAAGTCTTATTCCACGAGGATTTCAATGTTCCGCTTTGCCCTTGCCCTAAGCCTGGTTTCGACTGCCGCAAATGCCCAAGTGGCCACCCTATCGGGAACGGATGGCGAGAACTCATTAGGCACCGTTCCATGCGCTGCATTGGCAGGTGATACACTGGCCAGTTGTCCGGCCGAATTGCGGAAGCGCGAAGATGGAACGGCGACGTTGGCGGTTCAGTTGAACACTGGCGAGGTCCGGCGGATTTACTTCACCAAAGGCGTGCCGGATTCCAGCAGTTCGACATCGAAACTGACCTATGAGACACGCGGTGATATCATTGTGATCTTCATTGATCCCGGTGAAGTCTACGAAATCCCCAAGGCGGCCCTGAACTCTCAGTAAGGGTGCGCCCGACCATCCCAGGTTTCAAAACAACCGGTAGTATCGAGCGAGAGAGCCGCAAATCGCTCGATCAAGCCGTTTGCCGCCTGATCGACCGTGATCTCTGCCGCAGCTCCGCCCATGTCCGTCTGCACCCAGCCCGGATGGTAGATTCCCACCGCAATGCCATCCGCCTGTAGGTCAGTCGCTAGGTTGCGGCCCAAATTCAGCGCCGCCGCCTTTGACGCACGGTAGATATAGCTGCCACCCGGCGCGCGCGTATGTGACGCCATCTGAGACGAAACGATGGCGATCCGGCCCCGCGCGGTACACAGGTTCGGCAACAAGGACTGGATGGTAAGAAACACGCCTGTCACATTGGCGGCGAAGCTTTGCGCCCACATCTCGGCGGGATAGCCACTAATGTCGTGTCCTTTGTCCAGATAAACGCCCGCATTGCAGATCAGCAGGTCAATCTGGCGGCCTCGCAGTTGCTCGGCCATTGCAGCGTGCTGTTCTGGGTCCGTGACATCCAGCACGATATCTGCGCTACCGTCTCGGGCAGTTCCGGTCACTTCATGACCTTCTGCACGATACTGATCCGCAATGGTTTTCCCGATCCCTCGGTTCGCGCCCGTAACAACGATGTGCATGGGTCAGTTGGTTTTGCGGCTAGGAACAAACGGCAGCGGTGCGACCGGCACGCCGTCTTCAATCAGCGATTGCGCCTCTTCGGGCTTGGCCTCACCATAGATTGCGCGCTCGGGCGCATCCCCCAGATGGATTTTGCGGGCTTCTTTGGCGAAATCCTTGCCCACATAGTCCGAGTTTTCCTCGACCTTTCGACGCAGTTCGCTGAGGACCTCAGCGATCTCGGGCGAAGGTGTTGCCATGCTGATCTCATCCGCAGAAGGCTGCGCTGGTGCAACCTCGGTCACCGCCTTGCGCGCAGGCCGGACACGCGGTGTCATCACCGCCTTTTCCACCTTGTCGCAGCCGCATACCGCGCAGGTTACCAACCCGGCCGCTGACAGTTTGTCAAAGGCGGCTGCGGATTGAAACCAACTGTCAAAGCTGTGGTCATTGCTGCATTTCAATGCGTATTGAATCATATCACATCCAAAATCCGGTTGGCGAATAGATACCGACCAACATGGCAATATCAAGTCTTGATCTTGGCCCGCTATTGCCGATGCAACCCGAATCCACCCAAAAGCGCAGCAAGATCGGGCGACGACACCTTCAACGATGCCTTTTTGGGCGAAACCCATTTGCGCCTGCGCTCACCCGCTTCGGGAAACTGCGCCTCCAATCGCTGCACATGCAGCGGAAACACATCAACCAGACACAGCGCCGATGGCTTGCCAGGCCGGTTCTTGATATAGGCAAACCGACCAAGACTTTCGCTTCCGCACTGCCCCAAAACACCAGCCTCTTCCCAGGCCTCGCGGACGGCTGTTTCAGAAGGGGTCAGCCCGTTGATCAACCAACCCTTCGGGATGATCCAGCGCCGCGCCCTGCGCGTTGTGATCAACAAAATCTCTGGCAGGTCATCATTGGTTCGATAGCAAAGCGCAGCGGATTGAGCATAAACAGGCAGCGCCCCGGAAAGGGAGAGGTTTTCTGCCGAAAGCCCGGCAATCGCACCACTACTGCGCCCGTCAAACACGGTTCATATCCACTGCTCACTCCGCTTATGTTGCGGTTTATAAAGTGATATTTATCATATCCGGCAGAGTCTGCCAAGCTTTACGGGAAAGCCCCCTTGTTCAGAGCCATCCGCCCTGACAAACGCCGCACCAGCTCGTCATGAGGGATGTCGGCATCAATCGCCAATCGACGCAGCCCAAAATGCACATGCGCGATCTGCTGGTAGTAGCGGGTATAGACAAAATTTGTACCGCCCCCGGCAAGCGCCCCAAGCAACGGTACAGACTGCGCCGCCAGCTTCTGGCCCAGCACTACGGACAGGCGCGGCGCCACCTTCGCAATGAGGCGTTGCATGGTCGGTCCGGTCAGGGTCATGCGCATTGAGAAAAAGCCCAGATCAGCCCCGTCATCCTCGGCCAAAGGACCTGCGGCTGACAACACTCGGATCGAGTCGAATTTCACGTTCTCGGCGGTCGGATCAAACCCTTCCCGCATCGCTGCGCCTTGGATCGCGCGCAGCATCATGGCGGTTGTCGCGGGCAGTTCGACAAGTGCTGTGGACACTCCACCCAGACCTCCGGCTGCGCCCATGGCAGTAGTCAAGGCTGTGTTGACCCATGGTTTCTGGTCCGGCACAGCGCGCCGAGAGCCTTCGGCCGCATGCATGGCAAGCCAAAGCGCCTGTTCGGTTGCTTCGGTCAGACCTTCTCGCACCGGCTTAGGTAACTGATCCAATAAGTATTCCGCCGAACCGCCAAGCTTGTTCAGCAGATTCACTCCTGCGCCACCTGCCGCACCGTACAGCTGCGCAAGCCGATCAAGCTCGGCCTCGGGATCGAGTTTTTCGACAAGAACCACGTCCTGCATCTGTGCCCTCCTGTCCTGAAAACATCGGGACTTTGCAGCGGGTTTTCAATGGGTCAACGGGTCCAGCGACTAACAAGCCCCTGAATTTCGGACCAAACTCCGGGGGTCAGTTCCAAACCCAGTATGCGATCAGGGTTGGTGGGCGGGGGCATTTCGACACCCGTCAGCGGGGTGAACCCGAACCGGGCATAATAGGGCGCATCGCCCACAAGCATGACGCGATCCCACCCTTTGGCGCGCCCGGCCTCTACCCCCTGATGGATCAGATATCCGCCCAACCCTTCGCCTTGATGGGTCGGGTGGACCGCCACTGGACCTAGCAGCAGCGCGTCATGTTCACCCACATGCACGGGCCAAAACCGGATTGCACCAGCCAGAATGCCCTGCCCATCGCGCGCGACCTGCGACAGGCCAGCGACAGGCGGCACGTCATCGCGCAGACGATAAGACGATAACGCCTCGCGCCCCGGAGCAAAGCACAGGTCATAGAGCGCTTCGACCTCCCACCAGTCTTCCGGCTCTTCCGGCCTGATCTTGAATTGCTGCACGCGCGCCCTCTTATCCTTGCTGGAAATCGCCCTAGCACTTCGATAGGCCTTGGGCAAACGCTTGGAGTCCATATGTTCTATCGCCCCGAAGACGGCCACGGCCTGCCGCACAACCCCTTCAACGCCATCATAACCCCACGCCCGATCGGCTGGATTTCGACGCGCGATGCTGACGGGATCAACAACCTGGCCCCGTATTCCTTCTTCAATGGTGTCGCTTATACACCGCCTCAGGTGATGTTCGCCTCAACCGGCTCCAAACACGATCAGGATGGCGGCAAGGACAGCATCGCCAATATCGAGGCCACGAAGGTATTCTGCGTCAACGTGGTGGCCCATGCGCATCGCGACGCAATGAATGCCAGCTCAGAGGGTTTGGGAAAGCACGTCGACGAGTTCACTCATGCTGGGCTGACACCCGTTGAATGCGAAACCATAAATTGCTCTCGGGTCGAGGGAGCGCCCGCAGCGCTGGAATGCAAACTTACTCAGATCGTAACTCTGCCGGGTGAGTCCAATCGGGTGGTGTTCGGAGAGGTCACTGGTGTGCACCTGCACGATGACCACATCCGTGACGGCAAATTTGACGTGACCTCATTCAACCCGCTCGCGCGGTTGGGTTATCGGGACTATTCTGTGGTGACAGAATTGTTCAGCCTTTCACGCCCGGATGACTAATGCCACTGCCTGATCCTACACGCAGATATCCGATTGTTCTGCCCGACGGCTCTAGCCACAACGGAACAGTGTTTCTGTCTCAGGCCATCGATCATCCCCGCTTTGAGGCAGGAGCTTACACTTATGCGTCGGATTTCGATGCACCGAAGGACTGGGCGCAGCGGCTTGCACCGTATCTGTTTCCCTTTTCAGAAGAAAAGCTGATGCTGGGCAAGTTCTGCCAAATCGCTCATGGAGTAAGGTTTATCACTGCCTCCGCAAATCACGCGACCGATGGCTTGACCTGCTTTCCATTTCCAATCTTCGATCCGGATCGCATGTCAGGCTACCAGCCTGATACACGTGATACCGTTATCGGGCACGATGTCTGGATCGGTTACGGAGCTTTGATTTTACCCGGAGCGCAGATCGGAAATGGCGCGATTGTTGGCGCAGGCTCGGTCGTGCGGGGTCAGGTTCCACCCTATGCAGTCGTTACCGGCAATCCGGCAAAAGTCCGGCGCTATCGTTTTGATCGCGATGTGATTGAAAGGCTGCAAGACTTGCGATGGTGGGATTGGCCCGCAGAAACCATCACTCGGGCCGAAGATGCCTTGCTTTCAGGCAATATCGATGCGTTGGAGCGCATTGCTTCTGAGATATAAGGCGGCCAATCCGGCCGCCCTTTCGCGTATTCAGTGCCCGCCCAGAATACCGGTGCGGACCGAATAATCCACAGCCAGTTCGTAATCCGGGTCATCATCGCTGTCGACCATCAGATGGCCGGCCTTGTTCAGCAGTGTATGACAGTCACGGCTCAGGTGCCGCAGCATGACGCGTTTGCCAGCCGCTTCGTATTTGGCGGCGATGTTTTCGATAGCCTGCAGCGCGGATTGGTCCACCACACGGCTGGCTGCAAAGTCGATGATGACGGTCTCGGGGTCGTTTCTTACGTCGAACAGCTCCACGAAGCCCTCGGACGAACCAAAGAACAGCGGGCCCTGAATTTCATAGACCTTCGCCCCTTCTTCCGTTTCCGAGTCGCGCGTAACCGCGTGGATGCGTTTGGCGTTATTCCATGCATAAGCCAGGGCAGAGACAATCACACCGACCACAACAGCCACCGCAAGGTCTTCCATCACGGTGACGACTGTCACCAGTACGATCACGAACGCATCCATCAAAGGCACTTTGCGCATGATCTTCAGCGAATTCCAGGCGAAGGTTCCGATCACCACCATGAACATCACACCGACAAGTGCGGCCAGTGGAATCTGCTCGATCAGAGGCGAACCCACTAGGATGAAGAGCAACAGAAACAGCGCTGCAGCGATACCTGCGATACGCGTGCGCCCGCCTGACTTCACGTTGATCATCGACTGACCGATCATCGCACAACCGCCCATACCACCGAAGAAGCCAGTGACCACGTTCGCTGTGCCTTGCGCGATACATTCCTGCGAGGCACCACCGCGCTTGCCGGTAATCTCACCCACAAGGTTCAGCGTCAGCAGGGATTCAATCAGACCGATTGCGGCAAGGATCAGGGCATAGGGCAGGATGATTTCAAAGGTCTCCCAGTTCAGCGGCACCATAGGTATATGGAAGCTGGGCAGGCCGCCTTCGATCGAAGCCAGATCACCGACACGCGGGACGTCCAGCCCAATGCCAATGACCAAAGCAGCGACAACAAAAATCCCGGCCAGAGGCGCTGGGATGACGCGGGTGATGCGGGGCATGATCCAGATCACAGCCATGGTCAGCGCAACCAGACCCAGCATTGTGTAGAGCTGTAGGCCTGAAAGCCACTCGCCACCGCCCATGCCGTGGCCGGTATTTTCCATGGTTCCGGGCACTTTGAATTGCCCCAGCTGCGCCAGAAAGATCACAATCGCCAGGCCGTTCACAAAGCCCAGCATCACCGGGTGCGGCACAAGACGGATGAACCGGCCCCAATGCATCGCTCCTGCGATAATCTGCATAATTCCCATCAGCACCACAGTTGCGAACAGGTATTCGACCCCGTGTTGTGCGACTAGTGCGACCATGACAACCGCAAGCGCCCCGGTCGCGCCCGAGATCATGCCGGGGCGACCACCGATCAACGCAGTGATCAGACCGACCAGAAACGCCGCGTAAAGCCCGACCAGAGGGTGCACCCCGGCGACAAAGGCAAAGGCCACGGCTTCGGGGACCAGCGCCAAGGCGACGGTGAGACCGGACAGCAGTTCGATCCGCAGGCGGGAAAAGGTCAATCCCTCATCCGGGACCCAGCGCAAATCGGGTTTGGCTATACGATTGGCAAAGCTTGCCAGCATGGCTCGGGGCATGGATCGGTCCTGTTGGTCGGTATTGTTCGCGCGAAAGGGGCCTTCTAGCGGTCAAACCGGTCTTGAGATACCGCGCCAGGCGGGACCCTGATATGCGCCGTGCGCATAGCTTGACCCAAGCGCACACAAACCGTTGAACCCACTTGTCAAAAGGTGCTGTGGCCCGCAGAACTCACACAGCAGGAATTTTCAATGGAGAGCACTCGTGACCCAAACAAAAATCGCCGTCATTGGAGGATCGGGCATTTATGACATCGATGGTCTGGAGAATGCCGAGTGGGTCACAGTAGAAACGCCATGGGGCGATCCGTCGGATCAGATCCTGACCGGGTCGCTGGATGGGGTCGAAATGGCCTTCTTGCCGCGTCACGGTCGCGGACATGTGCACTCGCCGACCGAGGTGCCCTATCGCGCCAATATCGACGCGTTGAAACGGCTTGGCGTAACGGATGTGATCTCGGTCTCGGCCTGCGGGTCGTTCCGCGAACATATGGCGCCGGGTGATTTCGTGATCGTGGATCAGTTCATCGATCGAACATTTGCCCGTGAAAAGAGCTTTTTCGGGACTGGCTGCGTCGCCCATGTCAGTGTTGCGCATCCGACCTGCCCGCGCCTGTCGGACGCTTGCGAGACTGCTGGCAAGACGGCTGGCATCACCATCCACCGAGGTGGAACCTATCTGGCGATGGAAGGACCGCAATTCTCGTCATTGGCGGAATCCAAATTATATCGCGAACAATGGGGGTGCGACGTGATCGGCATGACCAACATGCCCGAAGCGAAACTCGCACGCGAGGCCGAGCTTTGTTATGCCTCAATTGCCATGGTCACCGACTATGACAGCTGGCACCCTGATCACGGTGAAGTCGACGTGGCCGCCATCATCGCCACGCTGACCGGCAATGCGGAAAAAGGCCGGGCATTGGTCAAAGGTCTGCCCGCTATGCTGGGGACCGACCGTGCGCCCTGCCCGCATGGCTGCGACCGGGCGCTGGAGTATGCCATCCTGACCGCGCCTGAAAAGCGCGATCCGGAATTGTTGGCCAAGCTGGATGCTGTGGCTGGGCGGGTGTTATAAACTCAGTACTGCGACAGTTTCTTTTGCACCTCGTCCCATAGGCCACGCGACCACAAATCGTTGTGGGTGCCGTCGGGGATCACGTAAATCTGCGCGGTATCGGACATCTCGGCCAGAGCTTTTCCGTGATGCAGTGGAATAGTTTCATCCTCGGTGCCGTGAAAAATCAACGTCGGCACCGAGATCTGTTCGATAAGATCACGTGTGGCGAACTGATCCCTCATCAAGGCTGAGACCGGCAGGAAAGGATAGCGTTCCGCCGCGACATCAACGGTTGCAGTGAACGGGGCCTCAAGCACCAGAAGTTCTGCATCGGGACGCTCGGCAGCCACAGCGGCGGCAATGCCGGTGCCGAGGCTCTGACCGTGCAGCACCACAGCTTTGCCCTGACCCGCCAGCCTGTCATAGAGCTGAACTCCATCAGAGATCAGCGCCAGTTCTGAGGGTTCGCCTTCGCTGCCCGGAAAGCCGCGATAGCTGGGGGCAAGCAGCCCGTAGCCCGAGTTGAGGATTTCGAGCAGCCGTTCAGCACGGTCCCCCAGATTGCCGCTTTGGCCGTGGAAGAATAGGACGGTCGGTGCATCCGGGATTGCAGCGGGTGCTGCCCAGACCGTCAGGGCAGTACCATCAGCCATTGTCAGCGATAGCGCATCAACATCCGCCAACCCCACCGAAGCCGGATCCGTTAACGTACCTTCGGGTTTGTACAGCAGAGATTGCTGGTTGAAAAACATGTATCCGAGGACGCCCGCATACAAGATCGCCGCGGCCAACAGCAGTCCTACCAAGATGCTTTTGAGGCGCTCGACACCGGATCTGGCGCGGCCGGTATCGGCCTCAGCGTGTTGGGTTTGAACCATGGCTCCCTCCTTTGGGTCGCATTGCGAGAGTGGGGTACATTGGAGGCGTTTCAAGATGCATAAGCCAAGCTTCATCCAATCTTAAACCTGTTGCGGCAATCCCAGATCGCATTGCACGCCTGAATTCCCTGCCCCATGTCCTCGGTATTTAGGCGACCCCGGCTTCGCAAATCCGAACGCCAACCCGTTGGAGCCGGTGTTTCACCACGAGAATGTGCCCGCAAAGCCTTGACCAATACGTCGTGCCAAGGCTTGGTGTGGGAAACACTCTAATAGGATACTCCATGTCCATTGAAATCTGGCTGGCCTTTGTGGCCGCTTCGACCGCGCTGCTGCTGATCCCAGGCCCGACCGTGTTGCTGGTGCTTAGCTATGCGCTGTCGAAAGGACGCAGTGTGGCGGTTGCCTCGGCCACTGGGGTCGCATTGGGGGATTTGGTGGCGATGACCGCGTCGCTGCTGGGGCTGGGGGCGCTGGTGCTGGCCTCTGCCACACTGTTTACCGTGCTGAAATGGGTTGGGGCAGCCTATCTGGTCTGGCTGGGTGTCAAACTCCTGCGCAGCGCGCCGTCGGGCGGGCTGCAAGCAATTGAAACCGAACGTGACGTGACCGCCCGCAGTGTTTTTGGCCATGCCGCTGCAGTCACCGCGCTGAACCCGAAGTCCATTGCCTTCTTCATCGCTTTCGTACCGCAATTCTTGCGTCCAGCCGAGCCTTTGGGTCCGCAATTCGCGATCCTGATCGCAACATTTGTGGGTCTCGCGGGGCTGAACGCGCTGGCCTATGCGCTGCTGGCGGACAAGTTACGCCGGATGATCGGACGCGCGAATGTCATCACGACCATGACCCGGTTCGGAGGGTTGACCCTGATCGGAATGGGCATCGCCACAGCGGTTCTGCGCCGCCCGGCGTGATTTCAGTTTTCAGCGTTTTCCTTCATGAACCCCCGGATAAACCGGCGGATTTCGCGGGCGGCAGAGGTGTCCAGATCCCTGCACAGCTCGACGAATGCATCGCGCTCATCCTTGTCGAGACGCAAAACCAACTGACTGTTTTTCTTCGTAGATTTCTTTCCATCTTTCTTGGTCACACGTCCAGTCCCCGTCCTGCCCTTGATTCTAAGTGCGATGCATTGTATATACACAGCATATAATATGTAGATATCGGGCACATAACAGCAAAAGTGAGATTAAAGCAATGAACCTTCATGTCGCGCAAGCCATTCTTCTTCGGGATCAACGCAACTGGCGCAAGCCGCACCTATCCTGGCTTCCGAACGCGCTGTATCGCTACTACGGCCTGCCTAACGCCATGCGCGGCCGCAGCAAGTAGCCGCAGGGGCCAGAGTTCTCTTGCATGACCGCACCTTATGGGCGAAATACCCCGCGCGTGTTTGATGCCAAAGGGGTGGCCCATGTCCAGAAACAAAACGGTCAAGGATTACATTCGGACCATCGTCGATTTCCCGCATGAAGGGATCATGTTCCGCGATGTCACCACCCTGTTTGCCGACCCGCGCGGGTTCCGCATGGCAATCGACCAGATGTTGCACCCTTACGCCGGTGAGCGAATCGACAAGGTTGTGGGCCTTGAAGCGCGCGGCTTTATTCTGGGCGGTGCGATTGCCCACCAGCTGAGCGTTGGATTCGTGCCGATCCGCAAAAAGGGCAAACTGCCCGGCACCACGATCAGCCAGGACTACAAGCTGGAATATGGCGAGGCGATCGTCGAAATTCACGATGACGCCATCCAGCCGGGTGAGAAGATCCTGGTCGTTGATGATCTTCTGGCTACCGGAGGCACCGCCGCCGCGGGGATCAAGCTGATCGAACGGCTGGGCGGCGAGATCATCTCATGCGCGTTCATCATCGATCTGCCCGAATTGGGTGGTCGCAAAGCGCTGGAAGATTTGGGCATGGACGTACACGTTCTGTGCGAGTTCGAAGGGCTCTGAACTCCACAAACTTCACAAACTCGTGACTGGAAATCGCGTGCGCCGCAGGCTTAGCGCGATTGGGGTCACATTCAAGAAGCAGTTGCCTCTGGATTCTGTGATCTTGTCGCGACCTGACTGCGTACCCCGAATGATGCCACCTAAGGCATTCTCAACAAGGGAAATCATGTCATGTTGCGCAAATTCGCTGTTGCTGGAGTTGCCAGTTTTCTGTTGACCACCTCTGCTTTGGCAGATGGGCACGCCAAGGATATCGTCGATACTGCGGTGGGCGCGGGCAGTTTTGAAACGCTCGTCGCTGCCGTTCAGGCCGCCGAACTGGTTGAAACGCTGAAAGGCGAAGGGCCGTTCACCGTTTTCGCCCCAACGGATGAGGCTTTTGCAGCGCTGCCCGAGGGCACGGTCGAAAATCTTCTGAAGCCCGAAAACAAGGACCAGTTGGTCGCAGTGCTGACCTATCACGTTGTCCCGGGCAAAGTGATGTCGGGTGATCTGTCCGATGACATGACCGCCGCCACCGTGCAGGGCGGAGATATCACCATCGATCTCGACAATGGCGTCATGGTGAATGATGCCAACGTTGTGCAAGCCGATATCGAAGCCGAGAACGGCGTGATCCATGTGATCGACAAGGTCATTCTGCCCGCTTCGTAAAGAACCGCAGCGCCCCGGTATACGTCCGGGGCGCGTCTATTAGGCCAGAACCGCCCCGGGGTTCATAATCCCTTGAGGATCAAGCGCTGCTTTGATCGCCCTCATGGCCTGCATCTTGACTGGATCGCCATAGCGTTCCAGATCATCTGTCTTGAGCCGACCGACACCGTGTTCGGCACTGACCGATCCACCAAATTCATGAACCAGATCATGTACCGCGCGTTTGACCGCGCCCCGCTGCGCAACAAACTCTGACTTGTCCTGCCCGGCGGGTGGAAACACGTTATAATGCAGATTACCGTCGCCCAGATGTCCAAAGCAGTTCACGCGAAACGGCCCCTGCCCGGCCACCACATCCGCGCCGCGCCTAATGAACTCTGGAATGCGGGAAATCGGGACCGAGATATCATGGCTGGAAACTGATCCGATCAGCCGGTTGGCCTCGGGGATGCGCTCGCGCACGGCCCAGAGTTCGGACCGCTGTGCTTCGCTCTGCGCGATAACCGCATCGCGGACCAGATCGCGCTCATCAGCGGCGACATAAATCGCCTCAAGCATGTCCGAAGGGTCTTGGCCGACCGACAAGCCCAGCTCGATCAACACACTCCATTCCGGTGTTGCCGCAAAGGGTTGCCGCACGTCGGGCAAAACCTCGGTCAGGAATTCGAGGCCCTGCCCATGGATCAACTCAAACGTACTGACCGCTTCCCCCACTTGATCCCGCGCCACTGACAACAGATCAATGGCAGCCTCGGGTGAGGAGACCTGAAACATTGCGGTTCCAACGCCCCTGGGTCGCGGGAACAGCTTCAACGCCGCCGCCGTGATGATGCCAAGTGTCCCTTCGGACCCGATCATCAGGTTGCGCAGGTCATAACCGGTGTTGTCCTTACGCAACCGACTAAGCCCGTGCCAGATCTCACCATTAGGCAGCACCACCTCAAGCCCCAGGCACAGATCGCGTGCATTGCCATAGCGCAGCACATTCACGCCACCCGCATTGGTGGCCAGATTGCCGCCAATCCGGCAAGAACCCTGCGCAGCCAGCGACAGGGGAAATAGACGGTCCGCGTCTTCAGCGGCGGTCTGAACGTCGGCCAGAATGGCACCGGCCTCGGCCACAAGTATGTTCTCGGTGGGGTAAGTCGCGCGTATCGCCGTCATCCGTTCCAGGGAAACGATCAAAGGGACAGGACCATCCGGAACAACCTGCCCTCCTACCAGACCGGTGCCGCCGCCATAAGGGACAACAGGCACCCGAGCGTCTGCGGCCAATTGCACCAGAGCCGACACATCTTCCACAGTGCGTGGCAAGGCAAGCAAACCGGGCTGCCCGACAAACCGCTGACGCGGCTCTTCAAGGTAACGATCTGCAATCGGGCGCAAAACGTCAGCACCCAATCGGGCTCTGATTGCTTCGGCAAGGCGGCTGTCTGCAGGGTTCAGTTTCATGGCTCTTCCCTGCCAAAGGCCACGGGCCGCGACAAGCCCTATTCCAGCTCTATCAGGTACTGAGGCTCCAGCACCACAACCGTCGGCCTGTCGGGCAGCGTGCGCAACGAGACGACAATCTCGGACACCCCATCCCGTTCAACCGGGAATTCATCCCGAATATCCACCAAAAACCGCTGGAGCGAAAAGTCCGAGAACCAGTGCATCGGGATAATGACCGAACTTTTGAGGCGCTTCAGAACCTCAACCATCTCGGGCAAGGGCATCGTCGTGCCCCCGTCCACCGCCGCCATAACCACATCCAGCCGGCCCAGTGCCGCGAATTGTTCGTCCGACGGAATATGATGCAAATGCCCCAGATGGCCGATGCACAACCCCTCGACCTCAAACACAAAGATCGAGTTTCCACGCTCTTCAACGCCACCATATACCGATCGGATATCGGTCGACACATTGCGCACCAGCATCTCACCCAGATCGAGATGGTGCTCAATGCCCTGCCCGAACTCACCCCAGCCCGGCAGGACGTACGGGATGGCCGGATCGGGATACGCAGTCCAGTGGGTGCTGTGCGCATGGTTCATCGTCACCACGTCTGGAATCAGCGCCGCGCCGCCGATAAAGCCGGTGAAATCCGTCACCGCGTTCAGCCCGCCCTGCGTCTGGATCAGAAACGATGCATGCGCGACATAGCTGATCCGAACCGAAAACTCTGGCACGGGATCCTGCCAAGCCGCTTTGTGAAGATATTCAATCCCCGGCGCTGCATCCGCAATGGCGATACAGTGACTGGGCCGCCGCTCCTGCGCCACAGCCCCGCCTGCAATCATCATCAGCCCAAAAACGAACCACCGCATCTGCCAACTGTAGCGCAACCTGCTGCCATGTCATGCACTTTGATCGTGCTCACCCCCGCCACGCGGAACCGACGTCTGGGTTTTGCGCAAAATCCCTTGTTCATCTGGCCAAAAATATCTCGGGGGAGTCGCGGCCTGCCGCGGCGGCGGCAGAGCCCCCTACCCTGCGTCGGTCTTCCCGCGCCGATCCGACCGCAAAGAGGCATACAGAACATGCGTCCGCCACCGCCCGTTGATCTGCAGATAGGACTGCGCCACACCTTCATATTTGAACCCCGAGCTTTCCAGCAACCCGCGCGAGGCCTTGTTTTCCGGCAAACACGCGGCCTCGATCCGGCTAAGGTCCAGACGGGTAAAGGCGTGATGAACCACCGCGCCAATCGCTTCGCGCATGAACCCCTGGCGGGCAAAGGACTGCCCGGTCCAATAGCCCAGCGTTCCGGCCTGCGCAGGACCACGGCGAACATTGTCCAGCGTGATGGCCCCCAGCAGAACGTTATCCGTGCGGCGGAACAAAAACAGCGGAATCGCCGTCCCGCCCGCGACCGAGCGCTGCGCCCAGTAGACCCGGTTGGTGAACGATTTGCGGCTCAGGTGATCCTTGGCCCAGACCGGCTCCCATGGGGTCAGATACTCTTTCGAGGCTCGACGCAGGGCCGCCCAGTCATTGAAATCAGAATGGACCGGCGGGCGCAGGCTCAGGCGCTCGGTTTCGAGTTTCAGCTTGCGTCTGCCCAACAGCATCACGCCGCACGCCTCTCCTGCAATTCCGCCAGTGTCGGTGCACCCGAGACCGGACCATAAAGCGCCAGCGCGGCCGGGGCCTGTACCGCCATACTTTCGGCAAAGGCGCGCACATCCTCGGTGCTGACCGCATCGATTTTGGCCACGGTATCGTCAAGCGAGGGCACCCGCCCCCAAATCTGCACCAGACGCGCCAGTCGTTCGGCCCGGTTCGACGGGCTTTCCAGCCCCATCAGCATCCCGGCCTTCATCTGCGCGCGGGCGCGGGCAACCTCTTCAGCGCTCATGTCTTCGGCTGCGCGCTTCATTTCATCGATGGTGATGGTGGCCAATTCAGCGACCTGATCCGCAGATGTCCCGGCATAGATCGTCGTGGTACCGGTATCCGCATAGGCCCCGGTCTGTGCGAAGATCGTATAGCATAGCCCCCGCGTTTCGCGTACTTCCTGAAACAGGCGCGAGGACATGCCGCCACCCAGAGCGGTCGAGTAAATCTGGGCCGTATAGATCGCATCATCGCGATAGCCCGGACTTTCCAGCGCCAGCGCAAAATGGGCCTGTTCCAGCTCTTTCTCCTGCCGTGCCTCACCGCCGGTGAAGCGGCCTGCCTCGGGGACAAGGCCCTTGCTCGGCTGCAGGTGGCCGAACATCTCTTCGGCCAGTTTCATCAGCGCATCGTGGTCCACAGCTCCAGCTGCAGACAGGATCATCTGTTCCGGCCCGTAGTGTTCGGCCACGAAACCCGACAAGTCCTCGCGGGAAAACGCACTGACGCGCTCGGTCGGGCCCAGAATGGTGCGGCCAAGGGGTTGGTCGTGATAGCTCTGCTCTTGCAGCCAGTCAAAGATCACATCGTCAGGTGTGTCATAGGCCTGACCGATCTCCTGCAGGATCACGCCGCGCTCGACCTCGATCTCGCGCGGGTCGAACACCGGGTTCAGGACGATGTCGCCGATGACATCCATGGCCAGCGCCACATCGTCCTTCAGTACGCGTGCATAATAGGCCGTAACTTCGCGCGAAGTATAGGCGTTGATGTACCCGCCCACATCCTCGATCGCTTCGGCGATTTGCAGCGCAGAACGCCGCTGGGTTCCCTTGAACGCCATATGCTCAAGGAAATGCGCGATACCGTTCTGCTCGATCCGCTCGTGCCGCCCACCGGCGGTTACCCAGATGCCGATGGCCGCAGATTGCAGCCCCGGCATATGTTCACTGACGACACGAAATCCGTTCTTCAGTTGGTCCTGTCTGACTGTCACTCAGCAATATGCCTTCTGATATGATCCTCAAGGGCACCCAGATCGTTCGCAACGCGGGTCACCCGTTCCGGTCGTTCATACAGATCAGACATGCGGGATGGAAGAGGCGGATGTTCGCCGCTTGCCTTTTCGACCGCCGCCGGGAACTTCGCGGGATGCGCGGTTGCGAGCGTGATCATGGGCACATCGGCAGCGCGGTGGTCTTCAGCCACTTTGATCCCAACGGCGGTGTGCGGACAAACCAACTCGGCGCTGTGGACCATCGTGCGCCTGATCGTCTCAAGCGTCTCGTCCTCAGAAACGCGGCCCGAGTCAAAGCTTTCTCGCAGAGCCTCCATCGCGCCTTGGCTGACATTGAAGCCTCCGCTCTTGAGTTCATCCATCAACTGAGCGACTGCGCCGGCATCTTCGCCATAGGCGTAGTAAAGTGCACGTTCAAAGTTCGAGCTGACCTGGATATCCATCGACGGGCTGATCGAAGGGATCGTGTCACCCTTGAAATACCCCTCGCCTGAGAGGCAACGGTGCAGGATGTCGTTCTGGTTGGTCGCCACCACCAGACGATCGATGGGCAGCCCCATGCGTTTGGCCAGATAGCCTGCGAAGATATCGCCGAAATTCCCTGTCGGCACGGTATAGCTGACCTTGCGATGTGGCGCGCCGAGGCTGACGGCGGCGGAGAAATAGTAAACGATCTGTGCCAACACGCGGGCGAAGTTGATCGAATTGACGCCTGCAAGTTTTACACCGTCGCGGAAATCAAAGTCGTTGAACATGTCTTTGAGCGCGGCCTGACAGTCATCGAAATCGCCGTCTACCGCCAAAGCGTGCACATTACTGTCTGCTGGCGTAGTCATCTGACGGCGCTGCACTTCTGAAACACGGCCATGTGGGAACAGGATGAACACATCCACCGCGTCCAGCCCACGGAACGCCTCGATGGCGGCAGAACCGGTGTCCCCGCTCGTCGCGCCGACAATGGTCACGCGATCTTCGCGCCGTTTGAGCGCGACCTGGAACAGCTGGCCGATTAGCTGCATGGCGAAATCTTTGAAGGCCAGCGTGGGGCCGTGAAACAGCTCCAGCAGAAAATGGTTCTCGTTCAGCTGCTTCAAGGGCGCGCGGGCGTCATGGCCGAAGCCCTCATAAGCGCGCGCTATGATCTTTTTGAACTCATCATCAGAGAACGAGCCGCTCACATAAGGCCACATCACGCGGAATGCGATTTCTTCATAGGACAGGCCAGCCAACGCAGCAATTTCGTCCTGCGACATCACCGGAATTTCAGCGGGCAAGTACAGACCACCATCACGGGCCAGTCCGGTCAGCATCGCCTCTTCAAAGGTCAGTTCGGGCGCCTGCCCGCGGGTCGAGATGTAATTCATGTCGCGTCACTTTCGGAATTGGCACGGCTGCGCCACAGGAAGTATCCGGTCATTGCGGCCCAGACCAGAGCAAGACCAAACCAGATGATTGCATATTGCAAATGATCGTTGGGGATGCCCGCCGTATCCACCGGCATTGGCGTTACATTCGGATCGGTTTCCGAGCGGGCAATTAGCAACACCGGCTCAGCCCCCAGCGCGGCGGCCAGATTGGGCACATCACGGGCGAACCAGATGTTGCCGCCAATATCTGCGTCAGGCGTGTAGCCATCGACTTCATCGGGCCAGTGCAGGTTGCCGGTGATTTCCATCGGGCCAGTCAGGCGAACAGCCTGCTTGGCTGTGGTCGGCACAAAGCCGCGATCCACCAGAATAGTCCGGTCGTCGGTGGTAAAGGACTGGATGATCCGATACCCCGGCCCCACCTGCTTGACCGAAACCAAAACGTGGATCTCGCCCGGTTCGATCTCGCCTGCGACCGTCACCGGAAGGTATTTGTCCACATCCTCGGAGACTTGCTCTGGCAAGGCGACAGGATCGGCAGCGATGCGGCTTTCGATCTCGGCCAGCACCTCCTGTTTCCAGGTCAGCCGCTGCAGTTGCCAAATGCCCAGCGACAGCAGCAGGCCCAGACCGGCAAAGCCGAAGATCAGCAGAAACAGAATGCGACGCATATTGGGATCAGACCTTGTTGCGGGAACCGGCGCCTTGTTAAGGGGCACGTGAACCGAAGTGCAACCATGTAATTGTATGGGGCGCAATCTTGCGCCCCTGATTGAGAAAAAGCCGCCCCGTGGGGCGGCTTTTGCAATTGGATCACCTGCGTGGCGTTACATCAGCGGGGCCTGACCCCAGATGTAGACGGCGAAAAACAGGAACAGCCAGACGACGTCAACGAAGTGCCAGTACCAAGCGGCAGCCTCGAAACCGACGTGTTTCTCGGGCGTAAAGTCCCCCTTCAGGGCGCGGATCAGACAGACCGACAGGAAGATGGTGCCGATAATCACATGCGCGCCGTGGAAACCGGTTGCCATGAAGAAGTTCGAATAGAACTGATCGCCACCGAACTCCCAACCCTCATGGGCCAGTAACTCATAGTATTCAAACGCCTGAAGCGCAGTAAAGGCGATGCCCAGAACGATACCAATGGCCAGACCATTGATCAGCGCCTTGCGGTCATTGTCATGAACAAGCGCGTGGTGGGCCCAAGTAATCGCACAACCTGACAGCAACAGGACCAAAGTGTTGATCAGTGGCAGGTGGAACGGATCAACGGCGTGGATATCCGGCTGGATGTATTCAGTACCGGCATAGTCGTACATCGGATACATGCGATGTTTGAAGAACGACCAGAACCAGGCGAAGAAGAACATCACCTCGGACATCACGAACAGGATAAAGCCATAGCGCAGGCCGATACGCACGACCGGCGTATGATCGCCCTGACGGCTTTCAACCACGACTTCGGACCACCATGCAAACATGGTATAAAGAACCCCGACCAGCCCCATCCAGAAGATCCACGGGGTGATCCCGTGCATCCAAAGAACGGCCCCGAACAGCATCACAAATCCGCTTACCGCGCCGATCAGTGGCCAGATTGACGGGTTCAGAATGTGGTAATCATGGTCTTTTGCGTGTGCCATCAGCGTCCCTCACCTACAGGCGTTAGTTCTTGTTTGTCTCAGCCTGCACGTCAAGGGCGGCATAGCCCTCGGGCAGATCAATCTCATAGAATGTATACGACAGCGTGATCGTATGCACATATTTTGCTTCGGGATCTTCGATCAGTTCGGGATCGACGAAGAACGTAACGGGCATCTCGACTCGCTCACCCGGCTCCAAAACCTGTTCATCGAAGCAGAAACAGGCGATTTTCTGAAAATACCCCCCGGCGGAATAGGGCGCCACGTTGTAGGACGCCTGCCCTGCGACGGGCTTGTCGGTTGGGTTGTACGCTTCGTAGAACGCCAGACCTGTCTCACCGATACGTATTTTCATCTCGCGTTCGACCGGCTTGAATTCCCACGGCATACCCTTGGCCTTGGAGGCATCAAATCGGACCGTCACCACTTGGTCGAGAATGTCATCAGGGGCTTTCTCGGCAACCCCCGTGGTCCCTCCATACCCCGTGACCCGGCAGAACCAATTATAAAACGGCACCGCTGCCCATGCCAAACCGCCCATAAGGACGACGACGCCGACCAGTTGCGCGACCGTTTTCTGTGGCCCCGTCAACTTCATCAGTTCTGCACCTGCTGCGTCGCCAGACTAAAATCTGTGTTCGAGACCTTGACGACTGTCAGGCCGAAGATGATCACGATGAACGCGGCCAGTGTCAGGCCGACGCCCAGATTGCGGCTGAACCGTCTTTGGTGAAGTTCGTGAGTTTTGCGCAGGCTCATGACCAGCCTCCTAATCCGTAAGGTTTCAACAGGGCCTCGACGAGAATCGCGCCGAAATGCAGAAACAGGTACAGCAGCGACAGTTTGAAGAAACTGCGTTCGACCTTGAAGTTGTCGGCCTCCGAATCGTCTTCGTTTCGACGAGAAATCTGCCAGGCCCCCCGCAGAAACAAGCCATTCAGAACCAGCGCAACGACCAGATAAATCGGGCCTCCGATATCCGAGAACGCAGTCCCCACCGCCAGCAACGCCAGCAACGCGGTATAGACCAGAATGTGCCAGCGCGTTGCACGGCGGCCGTGCGTGACGGTCAACATCGGCACCCCGGCATCGTCATAGTCCGAGCGCATGAACAAGGCCAACGCCCAGAAATGCGGAGGTGTCCACATGAATGTCAGGGCAAACATCAACCACGGTTCGAGAGTCATCGAGCCAGTGGCCGCGACCCATCCGATGACCGGCGGGAACGCTCCCGCGGCACCACCAATGACGATGTTCTGAGGCGTCGAGCGTTTCAGCCACATCGTGTAGACGACAACATAGAAGAAAATAGTGAAGGCCAGAAACGCCCCTGCAAACCAGTTGGTTGCCAAACCCAGCATAATCACGGACAGGCCAGACAGAGCCAGACCCAGCGCCAATGCCTCGCCTTCTTCGACTTTGCCAGAGGGGATTGGACGGCCTTTGGTGCGCTTCATCACGCGGTCGATATCCGCGTCCCACCACATGTTCAGCGCGCCGGATGCACCGCCACCAATAGCGATGAACAGGATGGCGCAAAAGCCAACAAATGGATGTATCGGAACCGGAGCCGCAAGCAGTCCGACCAAAGCCGTGAATACGACCAGCGACATCACGCGCGGCTTCAGCAGGGCGAAATAATCGCCAAAGCTGGCCTCGTCCGCGCGGGTCTGCGCAGAGACGGTGCTGGCATTGAAGCTTGCGTCGCTCATATCCGGTCCTTTTCGGGGCAAAAGCTGCGCGATTTCCGCGCAGCCCGCATGTGTTTACCTAGGCCGCAAAGGGCTTAGTTCGAGGCCACTTGGTAGGAAGCAGGCTGACCTGCATATTCTTCAAGCGCACCCTGCAGCCACTGTTCATATGCCTCTTCGCTGACCACTTTGACAGTGATTGGCATATAGGCATGGTCTTTACCGCACAGCTCAGAACACTGTCCGAAATAGACGCCTTCCTTGTCTGCTTCGAACCACAGTTCGGCCAGACGACCAGGAACGCCGTCCTGCTTCACGCCGAACGAAGGAATGGTCCAGGAATGGATCACGTCCGATGCAGTAACCTGCATCACGACAATCTTGCCGACCGGAACAACGACCGCGGTGTCGGTGGCGAGCAGCCATTCGTCTTCGCCATAGCCTGCATCGGCCAGCTTCGCCCGCATCGCATCGTCCAGAACAAATGGGGTTACGTCGGCATCCGCCGGGCGCGCGCCCTCGTCGAGGGTGGCCGGGTGGCCCAGGAGATAGCTATCGAAGGCAAAGTCATGGTCGACATATTCATAGGTCCAGTACCACTGGTTCCCCACGACTTTGATGGTGATATCGCCTTCAGGAATTTCCTGCTGTTTGAACAGAACCGGCAGCGAGAACGCTCCGATGAAGACCAGAATCAGGATCGGGCCCAATGTCCATGCAATCTCAACCGGAGTGTAATGCGAGAACCGAGCCGGGTTCGGGTTTACGCGCTGGTTGTAGCGTACGATGCAGTAAACCAGCAGACCCGCAACAAACACACAGATCGCGGTGATGATCACCAGAATCATGTTGTCCAGCGACTGAATCCCTTCGGCAAGGCTGGTGGCAGCAGGCTGGAACCCCATGCCGCCGTCAACCGGCTTGCCAATAATCTCAAGCTCCTGAGCCATGGCGGGAAGGCTGGAGAGGGCCGTAGCAAGCCCGGAAAGCATCAAAGCATTCTTCATTTTCTGTCCTGATCGTTTGATCTTTGCGTCTCTCGCGAAAAGGTGTGAATCGGTCGCACCTCTCCCGTTGTCTTTGGCCGCGTTAAAAACCATATTCCGTCGGGTAGATAAAGCAAAATGCTTGCGTCAAACAGACGCTATTTTTGATCTGGATCAAACCCGAAAGGTCACAACTGATGACTCAGGCCCCGTTTCGCCCGTTTGAAAGCGTTCTTCCCAAGGATGAAGCGCTTGCTGTACTGAAGGCTGCAACTGATGGCGCCGAGGATGGGGAACTGTTCGTAGAACGGCGCAAATCCGAATCTTTGGTGTTTGATGACGGCCGATTACGCACGGCCTCTTACGACGCTTCCGAGGGATTCGGTCTTCGCGCGGTGCAGGGTGAAGTGGCTGGATACGCGCATTCAACGGATGTTTCGATTCCCTCTCTGAAGCGTGCAGCCGAAACCGCGCGGTTGGCGGTCGGCGATGGTGGTGGAACGCTGGCCGGGCCACCACGTGCCACCAATACAAGGTTATATACCGATGAAGACCCGATCGAATCCGCCGCCTTCCCGGTCAAAATCGAGACACTGCGCGAGATAGACGCTTTTACCCGTGGTCTGGATTCCCGGGTTGTGCAAGTCAGCGCCACGATTGCCGCTGCAGTGCAGGAGGTCGAGATTCTTCGCCCCGATGGTGTGCAGGTGCGCGATATACGCCCGATGACCCGCCTGAACATCTCGGTTATCGTAGAACAGGACGGCAGGCGCGAAAGCGGTTCTGCCGGAGGTGGCGGACGTGTTGGGCTGGATGGCTTGATCGATCCCTCAGACTGGCAAGATAAGGCGCGTGAGGCTCTGCGGATCGCGATGGTCAATCTGGATGCCGTCCCTGCACCTGCCGGCGTGATGGAAGTCGCGTTGGGCCCCGGATGGCCCGGCATTCTGTTGCACGAGGCCATCGGCCACGGGCTTGAAGGTGATTTCAACCGCAAGGGCAGTTCCGCTTTTGCCGGGCTGATGGGGCAGCAGATCGCTTCGAAAGGTGTAACAGTCGTGGATGATGGGACGATTGCAGACCGACGCGGTTCGATATCAATGGATGACGAAGGTACACCCAGTTCGCGTACAGTTCTGATCGAGGATGGAATCCTCACCGGATATATGCAGGACCGACAGAACGCACGCCTGATGGGCGTTTCTCCAACCGGGAACGGCCGGCGTCAAAGCTATGCCCATAAACCGATGCCGCGCATGACCAACACAATCATGTTGGGTGGCGATGCCGATCCGGCCTCGTTGGTGGCAGATATCAAAGACGGTATCTGGGCTGTGGGCTTCGGCGGTGGCCAGGTCGACATCACCAACGGCAAGTTCGTGTTCTCCTGCACCGAGGCATATCGTGTCGAGAACGGCAAGATCGGCGCTCCGGTCAAAGGCGCGACGCTGATTGGCGACGGCCCCTCGGCGCTAAAACGCATTCGGGGACTGGGCAATGACATGGCGCTGGATCCCGGCATGGGCACATGTGGCAAGGATGGGCAATGGGTGCCGGTCGGTGTCGGCCAACCTACCGTTTTGATGGATGGGCTGACTGTGGGCGGCTCTGCCACCTGAGTCGGCCCAAAATGAGAATCGAGGCGCGAAGAGTTAACACACTACCCTTCGCGTCAAATCAAAAACTCATCCATGGATATGTGAGCCAAGATAATTCGCACGAATTTTCTTTCTTTCTTTCAATGACATAATCATCTCTCCGAGGGATGGGTTCGAAAAATACCGATCTAATTTTCTAAGATTCACAGGCTGTTAACCCGCTGCACCGTAAACCAGTTTTGCAATCAGGCGGAGCATCGGATGACCGAAGAGCAGCTTTCTTCCAATCACCCCCCACTCCCACCCACCACGGAAGAGGACCGGTTTTCCTGGCTCCGTCTGTTGCGCTCACGCAAAGTAGGGCCGGCAACATTCCGGCGCTTATTGCGCGAACATGGCTCGGCGCAGAACGCGCTGGCCGCGTTGCCGGAAATGGCGCGCGCTGCCGGGATCGAGGATTATGAAATCTGCCCGCCCGGCGTAATTGAGGCGGAGCTCAAGGCCGCAAAGATCGCCAAAGCGCGGCTTTTGTGCCTTGGGGCCGCCGATTACCCTTATGCGTTATGTGACCTTTCGGATGCGCCCCCGATGCTTTGGGCAATCGGCGATCCGTCGATCTTGAAACGCCGGGCAGTTGCAATGGTCGGGGCACGGAACTGTTCTTCGCTGGGCGCGCGCATGGCGCGGGCGTTGGCGACGGATCTGGGTAAGCAAGACTATGTCGTGGTCTCGGGGCTTGCCCGCGGCATTGACACCTCGGCGCACCTCGCCGCGTTGGCGACCGGTACTGTGGCAGTGTTGGCAGGTGGGGTTGATGTGATCTATCCGGCCGAAAATGCCGATCTGGCGCGAGATATCGCAGACGCCGGACTTCGCTTGTCTGAACAACCGATGGGCACAACGCCTCAGGCAAGACATTTTCCACGCCGCAATCGCATTATCTCGGGTCTGGCGCAGGCAGTAGTCGTTGTCGAGGCCGCGGCGAAATCCGGCAGCTTGATCACCGCGCGGGACGCCCTGGACCAAGGGCGCGAGGTTCTGGCCGTGCCCGGCCATCCCTTTGACGCTCGTGCCGCAGGATGCAATCTGCTGATCCGAGACGGGGCTATACTCGTCCGCAATGCAGAAGACGTGATTGATGCTTTGCCCAAGCAACAGCTACAATCTTCTGCCCAACAAATCCCACCGCTTGGAACCGACGCAGACTCAGCCGAATTCACGCCCCAAGCCTTGCACGAGGCGATTCTGACTCGACTTGGCCCATCTCCGATCGCGGAAGACCAGTTGATCCGGGACATCGCTGCATCTGCGGGCGAAGTCGGCCCTGTGTTGGTCGATCTGGAGCTTGAGGGCAAGATTCAGCGGCAACCAGGCGGCCTGCTGTCACTTTGCGCCTAAGCTATCGAACGGATTCGACACCGGATTCCGCGAGCGGTGCGGCCAGAACCGGCTTGAATTCAGAGTATTTTTAGTAGTGAAAACGAACGCATTGACAATTCGATCTTGCCCCACACATTTTGCACGGTCATACAAAGTGCAAAATCCGTCGAGCGAGGATTCCTCTTAAATGCCCGTAGTTGTTGTAGAATCTCCGGCCAAAGCAAAAACGATCAATAAGTATCTTGGCCCCGACTACACCGTTTTGGCCTCATATGGCCATGTGCGGGACCTGCCGCCAAAGGATGGGTCAGTCGATCCCGAGCATGAATTTTCCATGAAATGGGAGGTCGGCAATGACAGCCGCAAGCATGTCAAAGCCATTGCCGACGCGCTGAAAGAAGACAACGCACTGATCCTCGCGACCGACCCTGATCGCGAAGGCGAAGCGATCAGTTGGCACCTGCAAGAGGCGCTGACCAAGCGGCGTTCGATCAAGAAGGACACGCCGGTCAGCCGCGTGACGTTCAACGCGATCACAAAAGACGCCGTGACCGAGGCGATGCAGAACCCGCGTGAGGTCGATATGCCGCTGGTCGAGGCCTATCTGGCCCGCCGCGCGCTGGACTATCTGGTAGGGTTCAACCTGTCACCCGTTCTGTGGCGCAAGTTGCCGGGTGCCCGTTCAGCGGGGCGCGTGCAATCGGTCTGCCTGCGCCTCATCGTTGAACGCGAGATGGAGATCGAAGCCTTCAAGCCGGTCGAATACTGGTCGGTCAAAGCTGTGTTCGAGACGCCTCGGGGCCAGACCTACGAGGCGCGTCTAGTCACGCTGGCAGGCAAGAAACTGGACAAGCACGATCTAGCGAATGCAACGCAAGCCGAACTGGCGGTTCAGGCGATCACCAGCCGTGATCTGAGCGTGACATCGGTCGAGGCCAAGCCTGCCGCGCGCAACCCCTCTGCCCCGTTCATGACGTCGACCTTACAGCAAGAAGCCAGCCGCAAGTTCGGCATGGGCGCACGCCATGCGATGCAGGTGGCCCAGCGGCTGTATGAGGCCGGATACATTACCTACATGCGAACCGACGGTATCGACATGGCCCCCGAGGCCGTGGCGGCAGCGCGCGATGCAATCGCCGACCGTTATGGTGCGGAATACGTGCCAGACAGCCCGCGCATGTACAAAAACAAGGCCAAAAACGCTCAGGAAGCACACGAGTGTATTCGCCCGACAGATATGTCGCGCGATGCTAAGGCGCTGAAGGTGACCGATGAGGATCAGCGAAAGCTTTATGATCTGATCTGGAAACGCACCATTGCCTGTCAGATGGCTGCCGCACGGCTTGAACGCACGACTGTCGAGATTACCAGCACGGACGGTCAGGTTGGCCTGCGCGCCACCGGTCAGGTGGTGCTGTTCGATGGCTTCATGCGCGTTTACGAAGAAGGCCGCGATGACGTGGTCGACGATGACGACAAGCGCTTGCCACAGATCATGCAGGGCGATCCCGCGCGTTTTGCAAAGACCTCGCTGCGTGATCAGTTTGCGAAGGCAACTGGTGAATCGGAAAAAGCCGCCATTCTGGCTGAGAACGAGTCCGTTCTGGCGCTGCAGCACCACACTCAGCCACCGCCACGCTATACCGAGGCCACGCTGGTCAAACGGATGGAAGAGCTGGGGATCGGTCGTCCTTCGACCTATGCCTCAATCGTGACCACGATTCAGGACCGCGAATATGTGCGCAAAGACAAGAACCGCCTGATCCCCGAAGAAAAGGGCCGGATCGTCACGATCTTCCTGCTGAACTTCTTCCGTCAATATGTGGGCTACGAGTTCACTGCCAATCTGGAAGAAGAGCTCGATGACGTCAGCGCAGGCGATCGCGACTATAAGGACCTGCTGGGCAAGTTCTGGCGCGATTTCTCTGCCGCGATTGGTGAGACTTCCGAGCTGCGTATCTCGGAAGTGCTGGACAAGCTGGACGAAGCGCTGGCGCCGCAGCTGTATCCGCCGCGTGAAGATGGCTCGG
Source organism: Ruegeria sp. C9 (assembly GCF_056537585.1). Taxonomy (NCBI): domain Bacteria; kingdom Pseudomonadati; phylum Pseudomonadota; class Alphaproteobacteria; order Rhodobacterales; family Roseobacteraceae; genus Ruegeria; species Ruegeria sp. C9. The sequence continues at coordinate 235,302 of NZ_JBQFRU010000004.1, read as the reverse complement.
ACCCGCGCATCTGTCCGAAATGCGGTGTGGGGCAGTTGCACCTGAAAACTTCGCGTACCGGTGGGTTCGTGGGCTGCGGCAACTATCCGGAATGCACCTATACGCGTCCGATCGCTGGTGAAGGCGCGGAAGGTGATGAGCGCTTGCTGGGCGAAGATGCGGGCGATGAGATCTGGCTGAAATCCGGTCGCTTTGGCCCTTATGTCCAGCGCGGAGAGCCCACGCCCGAAAACAAGAAACCTCCGCGTGCGTCCCTGCCCCGTGGCTGGAGCAAAGACGACATGGATCTGGAGAAGGCTCTGACGCTACTGTCCCTGCCCCGCCAGATCGGTGAGCATCCCGAAGGTGGCATGATCAGTTCAAACTTTGGTCGCTTTGGACCTTATCTGATGCATCAGCTGGCGGATGAGGCGAAACCTGTCTACGCCAACCTCAAAGACCCGAACGATGTGTTTGAGATCGGCATGAACCGCGCAGTCGAAATGCTGGCCGAGAAACGTGCCAATCCGGGGCGCGGACGGCGGGCGGCTGCGAAGCCGCTGAAAGAGCTGGGCGAACATCCCGATGGCGGCGCGATGCAGGTATTGGACGGGCGCTATGGGCCATACGTGAAATGGGAAAAGGTTAACGCGACGATCCCGAAGGACATCAAACCCGAAGACGTCACGCAGGAAATGGCCATTGAATTGGTCAATGAGCGCGCCGCCAAGAAAGGCACCAAGAAAAAGGCAGCGCCCAAGAAGAAAGCCGCTGCCAAGAAAACCACCAAGAAGGCAGGTTAGGTAGAAATACCACCTGCCCCTTGGATTCGTTGACTTCCCCGTGACGTGGCGGCAAAAACTGCGTCAACACCAAGTCATTGGGGGAGTTTTCCATGAAGAAAATCTATGACAATGCCGATGAGGCGCTCGATGGGGTGATCTCGGACGGTATGCTGATCGCGGCGGGCGGCTTTGGGCTGTGTGGCATCCCGGAAATGCTGCTTGAGGCAATCAAGGCCTCGGGCGCGAAGGATCTGACGTTTGCCTCAAACAACGCAGGTGTGGATGATTTTGGCATCGGCATCCTGCTGCAGACTAAGCAGGTCAAAAAGATGATCAGCTCTTACGTCGGGGAAAACGCCGAATTCATGCGCCAGTACTTAAGCGGTGAGCTTGAGCTTGAATTCAACCCACAAGGCACACTGGCCGAGCGGATGCGCGCCGGTGGCGCTGGCATCCCCGGGTTCTACACCAAGACGGGCGTGGGGACGGTGATCGCGGACGGCAAAGAGCACAAGGACTTCAACGGCGAGACCTATATCATGGAGGAAGGCATCTTCGCCGACCTTGCGATCGTTAAGGCTTGGAAAGCCGATGACACCGGGAACCTCGTGTTCCGAAAGACCGCCCGCAACTTCAACGTCCCCGCCGCGACCTGCGGCAAGATCTGTGTGGCCGAAGTTGAAGAGATTGTTCCGCGTGGTTCACTTGACCCGGATTCAATCCACCTGCCCGGCATCTATGTGCATCGCATTATCCAAGGCAGCCACGAGAAGCGCATCGAACAGCGCACCACCCGCAAGAAGGAGGACGCATAATGCCCTGGGATCGCAATCAGATGGCCGCACGTGCGGCAGAAGAGCTGGAAGACGGCATGTATGTGAACCTCGGCATCGGTATTCCGACGCTGGTAGCGAACTATGTAGGGGACAAGGACATCACCCTACAGTCCGAAAACGGTATGCTGGGCATGGGGCCTTTCCCGTTTGAGGGCGAGGAAGACGCTGACCTGATCAACGCTGGCAAGCAGACGATTACCGAACTGTCCCGCACCTCTTACTTCGATAGCGCGACCTCGTTCGCCATGATCCGAGGCGGCAAGATTGCCGCTGCGATTTTGGGTGCGATGGAAGTGGACGAGAAAGGAGACCTGGCCAACTGGATGATTCCCGGAAAGCTGGTCAAAGGTATGGGCGGTGCGATGGATCTGGTCGCTGGCGTTGGTCGCGTGATCGTAGTGATGGATCACACCAACAAGCACGGTGATTCAAAAGTGCTGAAGGAATGCACGCTGCCTCTGACTGGCCAAGGCGTGGTGGATCGCATCATCACCAATCTGGGTGTTCTGGATGTCGTCGAAGGCGGCCTGAAGATCGTCGAACTGGCCGATGGCGTCAGCGAGGACGAGATGCGAGGAGCGACTCAGGCAACAATCGTAGATTGACCTCAGGCCAATGAAACATAAGGCCCGCTGCGACGCGGGCCTTTTTTAGTTCGAAGTCTGAAAAATGCAGGGGTCCGAAACGAACTGCGGTGTTGTTGTACAAAGAGCACTCGCGACCTGAAACGCGGCCAGAACCTTGGGCACGTAGTCTCTGGTCTCGGCATAAGGTGGCACACCACTATGCTTGCGCACGGCCCCTTCGCCGGCATTGTAACCTGCCAATACGAGAATCGGGTCATTGTCGAACTCGTTCATGAGCCAATGCAGGTATTTGACTCCACCTTCGATATTCTGTTCAGGTTTCAGGCTGTCCTCTACCCCAAAACGTTCGGCGGTAGCAGGCATCAATTGCATCAAGCCCTGCGCCCCGGCAGAACTGACAGCCTGTGTGCGGCCCGCAGATTCTACCGAGATAACGGCTAGGACAAGTGCGGGTGAGACATTCGTCCCTACGGTCGAACGTAGAATATCCACACCTCGCTTTTCTGCGATGTCTTGCAAGGTCTGCAGACGCGGCGCCGCGACACCCGTGGCAGTAAGCGCTTGAACGGCCTCTCTCAGCCTACCTGCGCTGGCCTGCGCCAGATCGGGGGATACCCGGCTCCAGAATGCTTTATAAGAGCCAACTGGCTTGGTCGCTCCCGCAATCTTCTGAGGAACCGATGGGGGCGGCTTTGCGATAGCGGCAATCTCAGGCACGTCCAGCTTGGCGCCAGTGCTGGGGGCTGATGGTGATGCTGCATGTTGTTCGGGCGTGATCTGAATCGTCACGCGCGGACGTGTCCCCGGTTTCGGGGCCTTTATGCGCTTATAGACGCCGCGCGGCTCGGTTTCGGTTGCAGTGACAGGAATTGCACCCGCCATCAGAAACACCGCTGCACCGGCGCATAATACTGCGTCCCGGAAATACATTTGCCTGCCTCGATTTCTTATCTTTTGAAGCATTTTGAACATCATAACGGCCCGCAACACCAGAAAAACCAAGCGAATTGGGGCAATTTCGCCTCAATTGCCGCCATTTTGCATCGCCCACACAACGGAAGTACAAAAAAGGTGTGATTTTTTTTATTTATTTTCAATTAGTTACTAAATTCACCAACAAAAAATTAAGCTTTGAGCAAAAAAATATTGGTTTGGCCCAATTCCTGCCACGCACAGGGGTCAAACATATATCCATACCGAGACGATCGGGAGCGGACTGAGAGAGAAAGCTCTGAAAGACGCCGAGGTTAATTAATTTTTGATCCTTTAGGAGGGACATAACATGATCAAGTTCATCAAGAACTTCCGCAAAGACGAAGACGGCGCCGTAACTGTAGACTGGGTCGTTCTGACCGCAGCTGTTGTTGGCTTGGCAGCCGTTGCTTACAACCAGATCCACAATGGTGCCAGCAGCCTGGCAGGCAACATCGATGACGCTCTGGGTTCGGTAACTGTGACAGTTCCGGATACCGATTAATCTGTTATCGGTCTAGCATAACAACTTGGGGCCATGTCTTTACTCAAAGGCGTGGCCCCTTTGTTTTCAGAAGAGAGCGATCCGGTATAGTCCAATGTTAAAAAGAGTATATAGTTTCCGAACCGATGAGACCGGCGCGATAACCGTAGACTGGGTGGTTTTAACTGCTGCAATCGCAGGTCTCGCCGCAATAATCTACTTCATCCTGAGCCAAGGACTTCTAACAGCGGGACAGCCGATCGCAAATGTAGAAGTAGAAGAGATGGTCTTTGAGTAGCGCGGGCCCGTTCCCATTTACTAGCGAAACGGCAACCCTGCGAATAAGCGAATTTTCTGCCAAAAATTACCGGGATTGTCCGCTTTTTCGACACAATTGAAAAATATCTTGGATCCTGAATCGATGTGACTTCAAGAGTCGCGGTCTACGGAAAATAAAGAGGGACAAATGCGAGCTGTTTTTGGACTTGTTCTTATCATCGGGGTCGCGTTGGCCGGTGGTGCTGTCTATATGGCACGCGAATACATCACGGACAATCAGGCCAAACTTGCTCAGGAACGCAAGTTGCGCGAAGAGGCGCTTGCCAATGCGCAGGCGGGCATTGTCCCGACAGTAGGCGTTTTGGTTTCGAATCGCTCCTTCAAATACGGCGAACGTTTGAACCAGGAAGATATCCGCGTCGTTCAGTGGCCAGAGGATGCGATTCCCGAGGGTGCCTTCGTGGACATGACAACCCTATTCCCGGAAATCAAAAACAATGAACGATTCGTTCTCCGCGCGATGGAGAAAGACGAAGCGATTATGGAAGTCAAAGTCACTAATCCAGGCGAGACTGCTGGCCTCAGGTCACAATTGCCCAAGGGAATGCGCGCATTTGCGATAAGCGTTGATGTGGCATCTGGCGTATCGGGCTTTTTGCGCCCAGGCGATACGGTGGACGTGTATTGGACCGGCTCATTGCGTGGCACCAGTGATTCTGGCCGCGGTGAGATTACTCGTTTGGTACTGACGAACATCGAATTGGTCGCTGTTGATCAGTCGGCGGGTCTGGATGTGACCGGCACAACCATTGCTCGCACGGTCACAGTTGCAGCGACGCCACAACAGATCGCCGCTTTGGCGCAGGCTCAGAACACGGGTCGCATGTCGCTGGCACTGGTTGGCGCTCAAGATGACAAGGTGGCAGAGGTGGTTGAAGTCGATCAGCAGTCTTTGCTTGGCATTGAAGAGAGGGCCCCGGCCCCCGTCGCAGCTCCGGAGAAGGTCTGCACAATCCGCACCCGTCGTGGCGGCGAGACGGTAGAGACCCCAATTCCCTGTACAAACTAACTAAGTTTCAGACCTTTACGAGACAAAGACCGCGCATTTTGCGCGGTCTCTTTCTTTGTGTTGTTGCGCATAATCCACATAAGGAACTTTCCAGAAACCATTGATTATTGCAATAAATCTGGTTCTGTCGCAGGGTTTCATAGCATAGGGCATAAGACCCAAAAAAAATCGAGTGGTGATCGGAGAGGCAGGTCACATGACAATACGTTCCTGGATCAGCGCAACCCTGCTGGGGTTGTCGCTAGTTGTGAGCCCAATCGGCGATGCCGCTTGGGCCCAAAATCTTCGCGTGGTTAAAAAGGGTACGGCGGAAACGCTGGATGTCCCCGTAAATCGCGCAATCGTGGTGGAGAGCGAACAACCGTTCGCAGACATCAGCATTGCTAATGCAGGCATAGCGGATATTTCGACCCTGTCGGACCGCACTATCTATGTTCTCGGTCGGGCACCGGGTACAACCACCCTGACAATGTTCGACGGCGCGGGTAATCTGATTACCAACGTGCGTGTGCGTGTTTCCCCTGATGTTTCGGAATTCAAAGAACGCTTGCGTCAGATTCTTCCCAGTGAGCGAATCGAGGTTCGGACCGCCAATGATGGGATCGTCTTGTCGGGAACAGTTTCCAGCAGTGCCAAACTGGCGCGTGCGCTTGAGTTGGCAGAACGGTATGCCCCTGAACGTGTATCGAACCTGATGAATGTCGGTGGCGTGCAGCAGGTCATGCTGAAAGTGCGCTTTGCGGAAATGAACCGCTCTGTAGCCAAAAACTTGTCGGCATCGTTGGGCTTTGGCGGTGGCGACACCACTGCGGGCTTCAATTCCTTGAATAACCAGGGCGCACTGAACAACGCACTGGCGAACAACATCCCGTTTGTTCAGACAAATTCCGGTGCCATTCTCTTCGGTTTCGGCGCGGGGTCGACACAGGTTAGACTGCTTTTGGAAGCCCTTGAAACCAAGGGTTTGGTTCGCAGCTTGGCAGAACCGAATCTTTCTGCACTGTCTGGCCAAGAGGCGGAGTTCCTTGCCGGTGGTGAGGTGCCAATCCCAGTACCCCAAGGCGACGGTGTTGTTGCGATCGAGTATCGTCAGTTTGGCGTACAGCTCCTGTTTGTTCCGCGCGTCGTCGATGGCAACCTGATCAACCTGGAACTGGGTGCATCAGTATCGAGCATCGACCAGAGTGCGAACTTCACGATTAACGGCGACAATGTTCCCAGCTTCATCACGCGTCAAACACGGACAACCATCGAGTTGCGCGACGGTGAGAGCTTTGCCATTGCAGGCCTAATCCAGGATGATTTCACGGATCTGAACAGCCAGGTTCCCTGGCTTGGCGATGTGCCTGTATTGGGCGCGTTGTTCAGGAGCGCTCAGTATCAGCGTGAGCAGAGTGAATTGATCATCATCATTACCGCGCATCTGGTGTCGCCCACTCGTGGCGAGGCGCTTGCCCTGCCGACCGATCGCGTGAAACCGCCCAGCGAGTTCGATCTGTTCGTAAACGGCAAGATCTCTCGGACTGAACGCGCCGGAAATGGTGCAGCCTCTGAAGTTGCCAATCAGGATTTTGGCACCTCTTACGGCTACGTGCTGGACTGATAGAGAGGATAGAACCAATGGAAAAGTGGATCATCACACTGGGTCTTTCGGTTGCTGTCGCCGGTTGTACACGCGAGGCCGGGTACGAAATCGATCAGGGCACGTTTGGTAACGCTACACTGAACAACATTCAGGTCATGAATGGTGAGTTGACGTATGGCCAAATCCTCGCGCGGCGTTTCGCTGCCGAGGTGCCAACACAGATCAACTTTGCCTTCGATAGCGCGCAATTGGACGCTTCGGCGCAACGAATCCTGTTGCAGCAGGCGGCCTGGATCAAACAGTTCCCCGAGGCGCGGTTCCGTGTCTATGGGCACACGGATGCCGTTGGCTCTGAGGCATATAACAAGCGATTGGGCCAGCGCCGCGCCAATGCCGCCGTTGCATTCCTGACACGACAAGGAATATCGCGCTCACGGTTGGAAGCCGTTGTTTCCTTTGGCAAATCCAGGCCGCTGGTTGCCACCCAAGATCGGGATCGACGCAATCGGCGGACAGTGACCGAGGTATCCGGCTTCTTCGACCGGCATCCAAATATTCTGGATGGAAAATATGCGGACGTGATCTATCGCGAATACATCTCAAGCGCGATCCCGATAAGCGATATCCAACGGCAAGAAGACGCCGGTGGTACCAGCGACTAATAAATAGGAAATGGGCGGCATTGTCGCCCATTTCCCTACAATTGGTTCTTTTGCGCCCAATTCTTGCCTAACTTCCAAGCCACTTTGTGAACAATTGGGTGACCTGCGGCCAAAATCGACCGCATCGGGCGACAGCATACCAGAACTGAATCTTCTCGCGTTCAAATGGTTTGCTCAGCCCTCTCGATGAGGATTGTGTTAATGACGAGCGCGACGCCGCAAGACGATAATAACGCCATTTTGGCCTGTACCATCAGCCGTGATGTGCAGAACTTCGACCTTTTGATCGAGGATATGGAAGCTGCGCTGGGCGAACGCTGGGGTGATCTTGGATTTGCCGAAGCGCTTGCGTTCTTTAGCCAACCCGAAGCCAAGACGCTTCAATTTGTAGCGCTGGCGCTGGACGGCGATGACGAAGACAACCTGACACTGATGGGTGAGATCATCACTCAGGCCAAGGAAAAAGGCATCAAGGTTGTCTTGATCGCCGAGGATGTCACCCCTGCCGCATTGCATCAGCTGCTACGCAGAGGTGCGGACGAGTTTGTCCCCTACCCGCTTCCCGAAAATGAACTTCAGGAAGCCATCGATCGTATGCAACAACCCGATCCGGTTGTGGCACCACAAGCAGCGCCTACTGCGACGAACGGCTCCTCGAAAGAAGGGGCGCTTTTTGTCGTGCAGGGCCTGGCAGGTGGTGTCGGTTCTACAACCATGGCGGTCAATCTGGCATGGGAACTTGCAACGGTTTCAGCCAAAGAAGCCCCGAAAGTGTGCCTGATCGATCTGGATCTGCAATACGGCACAGTTTCGACCTATTTGGATCTGCCTCGTCATGAAGCCGTGTTCGAAATGCTCTCAGACACGGATTCGATGGACGAAGACTCTTTCGGACAGGCGCTCCAGACGTTTGAAGAGAAGCTGCAAGTTCTAACAGCACCATCTGACATGGTGCCGCTGGACATCATCACGCCTGAGGACATTCAGCGAGTGATCGACACCGCACGCGCGAGTTTTGATTATGTCGTCATAGACATGCCAAAAACACTTGTTCACTGGTCAGAAACGGTTCTGCAGGCCGCCCATGTCTATTTTGCCTTGCTCGAGCTGGATATGCGCTCGGCCCAGAATGCATTGCGTCTGAAACGGGCACTGCAGGCCGAGGAATTACCCTTCAACAAACTGCGGTTTGCTATGAATCGGGCTCCGAAATTTACCGATCTCAACGGTAAAAGCCGGGTTAAACGTATGGGCGAAAGTCTGGGTATTTCCATTGATCTGCTTCTGCCCGATGGCGGCAAACCCGTCATGCAAAGCGGCGACCACGGTTTACCGCTGGCAAATTCAGCGGCCAAGAACCCACTGCGCCGGGAAATCGCCAAATTGGCTCAATCGCTTCATAGCCTTGGCAGCAGTGACGCCGAAGCCGCATAACTCAAAGGGGAGCTGCCGTGTTTTCAAGATACAAAAAACAGCCTTCGGCGCAGCCGGTTGAAACCCAGGCGTCGAAAGTCGAGGCCCCGGCAGCGGCAGCTGCGGCACCAGCTGCCAACGCAATTGCGCGCAAGCCGGTCAAGAAAAAGGCAGCAGAAGTTGTTGGAAACGACAAGGAACGCAAACGCAAGGAACGGCTGGGCGAAATCAAGCTTGAGCTGCACCGCGAGCTTCTTGAAAACCTGAACCTCGCAGCCCTTGAAAAAGCTGAAGAATCCGAGCTGCGGACAGAAATCAGCGCGATTGCCAGCGAAGTTCTGGAAGCCCGCAACATCGTTCTGAACCGTGAAGACCGCAGCCAGCTGAACAAAGAGCTTTATGACGAGGTCACCGGTCTCGGGCCGCTGGAAGCGCTGCTACAAGACGACTCGGTCAACGATATTCTGGTCAACGGCCCCCAGCAGATTTTTGTCGAACGGGCCGGTAAGCTTGAGATCAGCGACATCACGTTCAAAGACGAAAAGCACCTGATGCGGATCATCGACAAGATCGTTTCTGCCGTTGGTCGCCGTGTCGATGAATCCAACCCGTATGTTGACGCCCGCTTGGCTGATGGCTCACGTTTCAATGCGATGGTGCCGCCGATCGCGGTGGATGGTTCGCTTGTTTCCATTCGTAAGTTTAAGAAAGACAAGCTCGGCATCGACGATCTGGTCAATTTCGGTGCGTTTACCGAAGAAATGGCAGCCTATCTGCAAGCCGCCGTGTCGACTCGTCTGAATATCATTGTTTCGGGCGGTACCGGTTCCGGTAAAACGACAACGCTGAACGCGCTGTCGAGCTTTATCGACGACGCCGAGCGCATTCTGACCATTGAGGATACGGCGGAACTTCAGCTGCAGCAGACACATGTTGGCCGGATGGAAAGCCGCCCGCCCAACGTTGAAGGCAAAGGCGAGGTCAGTCCACGCGATTGTTTGAAAAACGCCCTGCGGATGCGCCCCGACCGCATCATCGTGGGCGAGACCCGTGGCGCCGAAGTGATCGATATGCTGCAGGCCATGAATACCGGCCACGACGGATCAATGACCACGATCCACGCGAACTCGGCCCGTGACGGTATCTCGCGTCTTGAAAACATGATCGCCATGGCGGGGATCGAAATGCCGATCAAAGCGGTCCGCAGCCAGATCTCGTCGGCTGTGAATCTGATCGTTCAGGCCAGCCGTCTGCAGGATGGTTCGCGCCGGATGACATCAATCACCGAAATTACGGGCATGGAAGGTGACGTCATCTCGATGCAGGAAATATTTAAATTTCAACGTGTTGGCCTGACCCCCGACAACAAGATCATCGGTCATTTCACGGCCACAGGTGTGCGCAGCCACTATTCCGAGCGCTTCCGTCTGTGGGGCTTCGATCTGCCCGCCTCGATCTACGATCCAACCACGATGTAGGAGAACCAAGATATGCAACTGCCTGTCGAGGCGCTCATCTACATCGTGATATTCGTCGGGGTCTTTGCCCTGGTCGAAGGTATCTATCTCGTCGCATTCGGAAAATCGATCAGCCTGAACAGCCGCGTCAATCGCAGGCTGGACATGATCGATAAGGGCGTCGGGCGCGAGCAAGTACTGGAGCAGCTGCGCAAGGAAATGCAGCAGCACATGAAATCGCAGAGCATACCGCTCTACTCGCTATTGGCAGACAAGGCGCAGAAGGCGGCGATCGCCTTCTCTCCTCGGCAGTTGATTGTGATCATGGCACTGGTTTCAGGGCTGGCTTTTGTAGGTTTGAGCGTAGGAACAGCGACCGAACCGACGCTTCGGGCGGCTCTATCGGTCGCGATCGGGGTCGGAGCGGTGTACGCATGGGTCAATAACAAAGCCAATAAACGTATGGCCTTGATTGAAGAACAATTGCCCGACGCGGTGGAACTTATGGTTCGGTCACTTCGCGTCGGAAACCCATTTGTTTCCTCGATCCAAATCGTTGCTAACGAGGTCGAGGACCCCCTTGCGACAGAGTTCGGTGTTATCTCGGATGAATCCGCTTATGGCCGGGATGTCGGTGAAGCACTCAAGGATATGGCAGAGCGGCTGGATATGCAGGATTTACGGTTTTTGGCCGTCGCCGTTTCGATCCAGCAGCAATCGGGGGGTAACCTTGCAGATATTTTGGCCGGTTTGGCCAAGGTGATCCGCGCACGTTTCCGACTGTTCCGCCGGGTGAACGCTATCACCGCCGAAGCCAAATGGTCGGGCAAATTCCTGTCGGGTTTCCCGGTCGCCTGTCTTCTGTTCATCATGGTTAAGGACCCGAACTACTACGACGCCGTAATCGACGATCCGCTTTTCATTCCGGCATGTTTCTTTGTCGGCATCACGCTGACCCTGAACCTGATCGTCATGCGTATCCTGACCGACATTAAGGTTTAAGAGGCCCAAAGATGGAATTTTTGAACCAGATCAATGAGCTGTTGAAGCAGAACTTGGGTGAATTCGGTCCGCTGATTGTCGTGGGCGTTTTGGGATTGTTCATGATCCTGGTCACAATCCCGCTGATGCTGAACCAGCCGGAAGACCCACTAAAGAAGTTGCAGCGGTCAAATTCACCGCCAAAAAACAACAAGAAAGAAAAGAAAGAGCGTCTCAGAACAGCCAGCCGGAACGAACAGCTTGAGAAGTTCGCCAACTTTCTCGAACCCAAGAACGAAGAAGAGTATACCGCCGTTCAACTCAAGTTGAGGCAAGCCGGCTATCAGTCCAAGGACGCGGTTCGTTTCTATCACTTCGCTCAGTTCGCGCTGGGCATAATCGGGATCCTGATCGGCGTCTCGCTGGTTACCGTATTTGCTGGCGATCAGGAATTTGACTCGACACAAATCCTCATTCGCGTTCTGGGACCTGGTATTGCGGGTTACTTCGTGCCCAAATACTGGATCACGCGGCGCGTAGAGGAACGCAAGGAAGCGATCGTAAATGGTTTCCCTGATACGCTCGATCTGATGTTGGTATGCGTCGAGGCCGGGCAGTCCTTGGATCAGGCCATTGTACGGGTCGCGTCTGAGATGAAAGCATCTTACCCAGACATCGCGCTTGAGTTCGAGGTAGTCGCCTACGAAATGAAAGCCGGTAAAGAAAAGGACACCGTTTTGCGCGACTTCGCGACGCGATGCGGCGTTCAGGACGTTAGTGCGTTCGTCACCGTGATGATCCAATCAGCGACATTCGGGACATCCATTGCCGAAGCGTTGCGGGTTTATGCCGATGAAATGCGTGACAAACGCGTGATGCGCGCCGAAGAGGCAGCGAATAAGTTGCCAACCAAAATGACCCTTGCGACAATGATGTTGACCGTCCCTCCTCTGCTGGTCATCCTTGTTGGACCTTCGGCAAAAGGTATTATGGAGTTTGGAAACCGATAACGCCTTCCCGCTTCTTCGCTGGGTTGCCAAATCAGGTTGTTGGCACCTTCGTATGACAATTCAGGCCGCCATGGTTTTCACCATGGTGGCCTCTTGCACTGAAACAGGCGCGACAGACGATCCGTTTGCCCCTGGCGTCGACCCAGATGGGCCTGCGGTAGATGAGGTGACCGTCGGAAACCGATTGATGGCGGCGGGCGAATATGAGCTTGCACTTGAATCCTTCACCCGTGCCGCGTTGCAACAGGGTATGACCCCGCAAATCCTGACTTCGCTTGGGACAGCTAATTTGGGATTGCGCCGGATTGGCCAGGCTGAACCGCTACTGCGTCGTGCTGTCGAGGACGATCCCGAGTGGCCTGTGGCATGGAACAACCTGGGTGTCTTCTTGGTGGAAACGGGCGAATATGCCGAAGCCGCGCAGATGTTCCGCAGAGCCTATGCGCTGGACAATGGCGAAAGTGACGCAATCCGCGACAATCTGCGGTTAGCACTCGCAAAAATGGAAAATCCTGTTAATAATACCCCACAAGAACAAGAATTTGAACTGGAGCAGCGCGGCAACGGGCAATTTGTTCTGCGTAAAATCCAGTAATAGAGGCAGAGCAGTAAAGGACGCACAAAAATGCGCCAACCCTTCTTGATTCCGACGATGCTGGCGTGCGGGCTGGTTTTGGCCGCCTGCGCAAAGGAAACCGAAGAGGAAAAGGTTGAACGTACTTTTCAGGAAGTGAACGTCATCGACGAGACCAACCTGAATGACGTGATGCTAAATGCGGCCGATCCCAATGAGGCGGTGACCTATTTCCAAAGTGCGGCCGCCAAGAACCCCGACCGCATCGACCTGCAACGAGGACTAGCGATCACGCTGACCCGTGCCAAGCGCAGCACTGAAGCTTCCGCCGCGTGGAAACGTGTGCTGAGCATGAAAGGGGCCAACAACGCCGACCGTGTCGAATACGCTGATGCGCAGATTCGCAGCGGCAACTGGGATGGCGCAAAGGCGACATTGGACAAGATCCCCCCTACATATGAAACCTTTAAACGGTATCGGCTTGAAGCGCTGGTGGCAGATGCCAAAAAAGACTGGAATCGCGCCGACCATTATTACGAAACCGCAGTGGGCCTGACGACCCGCCCTGCCGGAGTCATGAACAACTGGGGCTATTCCAAACTGACGCGCGGGCAATATGCGGAAGCTGAGCGGCTGTTTACCGACGCAATTCGGCAGGACAATTCTATGTTCACCGCCAAAAACAACCTTGTTCTGGCGCGCAGCGCACAGGGCAACTACAGCGTTCCTGTTGTCCCAATGACGCAGACCGAACGGGCGAAACTGTTGAACACCATGGCCATTTCAGCCGTGAAACAGGGGAATATCAACCTGGCCAAGAACCTCTATCGCGAGGCGATTTCCACCCACCCGCAGCATTATGACGAGGCGGTCCGCTCGCTTCGGGCCCTTGAGGACGCCTGATCCATGATCATACCAGCGGCAGCGGCGGCGTGGTTTCTACCTTTTGTTCTGCCGATCTGTTTCTACGTTGCCTTTACGGATATGCGTGAGATGCGGATCAAGAACCACGCGGTCATCGCGCTGGCGGTTGTTTATCTCATCGTCGGGCTTATCGCATTGCCACCGTGGTCCGGTCCGTGGATCCCCGGCAACATCGGGCCGTTAACCCTGACCCTGCCTGTCTACGGATGGCAGCTGCTTCACATGGTTGTCGTTCTTGTTATCGGCATCGTGCTAAATGCAGCTGGTGTGATGGGGGCCGGAGACGCGAAGTTCTGTGCCGCAGCCGCAGCGTTTGTCTGGGTCGGTGACCTGATGTGGGTCATGGTGATTCTGACGGCAACTCTGCTGGGAGCGTTCTTTGCCCACCGGTTGGCGAAATACACCCGGCTGCGCCAGATCGCACCACATTGGGAAAGCTGGGATCGCGGCAAACAGTTCCCTATGGGTCTGACGCTGGCTGGCAGCCTCGTTGTTTATTTGATTTTGGGCATAATCCACGGATCGTGAACAATCATCAGCGCGCCTTGCCCGCGCCTTTGTCCTGCCACAAATCCGCGCCAAATTCTTCCAAAGCGGCCCCGCAAGGGCCTTTTGCGTGATTTTTGGATGGACGAGCCCCGCTCATGAATATGCAGACCTCCTCTGTGATTGCCCCCCCTGCCCCTAAAGGCCTGGGAGAAATGCAACTTCCGCTGGTGATGATGCGGGACATTCTGTTGAAGACCGTCTTTCGCAAGAACGTGGATACGGTCAGCGAAATCGCGGGTGCCATCTGTTTGCCCGGGTCCGTGACACAGGAACTAGTTGATATCGCACGCGAGCAGAAACTGCTTGAAGCGACCGGGACTCTGAACGCCAACTCCGGCAATGAAATGGGCTATCAGCTGACCGATGCAGGCAAAGCGCGGGCGTTGGATGCGTTGAGCCAGTCTGAATATTTCGGTGCGATGCCGGTGCCGCTCGATGTTTACCGCGAGCAGGTCAAGCGCCAGTCGATCCGCAACATTCAAGTCACACGCGACCAGCTAACCGGCGCGATGGGCCATCTTGTTCTGCCTGACAGCCTGCTGGATCATCTGGGCCCGGCGGTCAGCGCCGGTCGCTCAATTCTGATGTATGGCCCTCCGGGCAATGGTAAATCCTCGATCTCGAACGGCATTCGTGATGCTTTGGGGGACAACGTCTATGTTCCGCGCGCAATCGAATATGCCGGTCAGGTGATTACGGTCTACGACCCGATCGTGCACACCGCGATCGAGCAAGAAGAGGACGATCCCAACAGTCTGCGCCGCCGCAAGCGGTTCGACACTCGCTATGTTCAATGCGAACGCCCCACCGTTGTGACAGGTGGTGAACTGTCACTGAGCATGCTGGATTTGGTCTACAACCCCACCGCGCGTACCTATCAGGCGCCTTTGCAGCTGAAATCCACCGGCGGCATCTTCATCGTGGACGACCTTGGACGTCAGGCAGAGCCCCCTCAGGCACTGATCAACCGCTGGATTGTTCCGCTTGAAGAAAGCAAGGATATCCTTGGCCTGCAATCGGGTGAGAAGTTCGAAGTACCATTCGACACGCTGGTTATTTTTTCGACCAACTTCCACCCGAATGAGATTTTCGACCAAGCGGCCCTGCGCCGGATTTTCTTCAAGATCAAAATCGACGGCCCGAACCAAGAGAACTTCCTGAAGATCTTTGCCATGGTCGCGCGCAAGCGCGGTATGCCACTAGACGAGGCGGCGCTAGTGCATTTGCTGAAGGTCAAATACCCGACCATCAACAACATCTACGCAAACTATCAGCCGATCTTCCTGATCGACCAGATGATCTCAATCTGCGAGTTTGAGGGTATCCCGTATCAGATGAGTCCGGACCTGATCGACCGAGCCTGGGCCAACATGTTCGTGAAGGAAGAAAAGATCATTCACTGATCCCCTTGTCCTGGTTTCCATGGCCTGAGGGCTGCGCTAGGTTTGCCGGATGGTGCAGATTCCCCCGGCAATCCAAAACTGGTTTTCGAACAAAGGCTGGTCGATTCATCCACATCAGCAAGAAATGTTTGAGCGGGCGAATGATCCCGCGACCCTTCTTATCGCTCCAACTGGTGGCGGCAAAACCATGGCCGGTTTTCTGCCTTCCTTGGCCGAGTTGGCGCAGGGGCAGCATGACGGATTGCACACGCTTTATGTGTCTCCTCTCAAGGCGCTGGCAGCGGATATCAGGCGCAATCTGCGCGTTCCCGTCGAGGAAATCGGCCTACCAATTCGGATCGAAGATCGCACCGGCGACACATCGGCCACGCAGAAGAAACGCCAGCGCGCCGATCCTCCACATATCCTTCTGACCACGCCCGAGAGTCTGGCGTTACTTACTTCATACGAAGATGCTCCGCGCATGTTTGCTGGGGTCCAGCGCATTGTTGTCGACGAAATACATGCACTGGCAGAAAGCAAACGGGGGGATCAATTGATGCTGGCGCTGGCACGATTGCAGACACTCTGCCCCGATCTGTGCCGCGTAGGCTTGTCCGCCACGGTTGAAGACCCCGAAGGCATCGCACGATTTCTAGCCCGCAATCCCGATCCTTGCCGAGTTATTCAGGCTGATCCCGGCCCTGACCCCGATATCTCGATGCTGCAAACACAAGAGATGCCGCCATGGTCGGGCGGTGGCGCAGCCTATTCCATCCCCGCTGTGATGGAGCAGATCAAAAAGCACAAGACGACACTTATCTTTCACAATACTCGGGCGCAGGCCGAGATTTTCTTTCACAACCTCTGGCTCGCCAACGACGACGCTCTGCCCATTGGCATTCATCACGGCAGCCTGGATCGGCAACAACGCGAACGGGTCGAGGCCGCGATGGTCAGGGGTGATCTGAGGGCAATTGTCTGCACCGGCAGCCTCGATCTGGGGATCGACTGGGGCGATGTGGATCTGGTGATCCAGATCGGCGCGCCGAAGAACGTCAAGCGGCTGGTGCAGCGGATCGGGCGCGCAAATCACCGCTACAATGCCCCTTCCAAAGCTATTCTCGTCCCAGCCAACCGGTTCGAAGTGGTCGAATGTGTTGCTGCACTGGAAGCTGTGCAAGAACATGATCTGGATGGCGACCCCCGCGGGCCAGGACCCAGGGACGTTTTGTGCCAGCATATTCTGATCGCCGCCGCAGCGGGACCGTTTGATGCAGATGCACTCTACGCCGAAATGACGGCTGCCGGGCCTTATGCGCAGATCACCCGTGCTGAATTCGATGCCTGTTTGGAATTCTGCGCCACCGGTGGATATGCCCTGCGAGCCTATGATCGGTGGCAGAGGCTACAGCAGCGTCCGGATGGAGCCTGGCAATTGCGCGACCCGAGGGCGGCACAGCGTATCCGCATGAACCTTGGCACGATTCAGGACACCGACACGCTGAAGGTTCGGCTTAAGCGCAATCGCGGGGGCAAGCCTCTGGGTGAGGTAGAGGAGGGATTCGCGGCCTCGCTAACCCCTGGTGATACCTTTCTGATCGGTGGTCAGATCGTCCGCTATGAGGGTCTGCGAGAGATGGTGGTCGAGGTCAGCCGCCGCGCTGACCGCAAGCCCAAGATCGCGACCTTTTCGGGTACTAAGTTCGCCACGTCCACCCAGCTGAGCGACCGAATCCTACGGATGTTCGCACAGCCGGATTGGCCTCAACTGCCCGGACATACTGCCGAATGGCTGGGTCTTCAGCGCGAGATATCACGCCTGCCGCAAAGTGACCGCCTGTTGATTGAGAGCTTCCCTGACAGGGGGCGCGAGCATCTATGCGTCTACGGATTTGCCGGCCGCAATGCGCAACAGACGCTGGGCTTGCTGTTGACCAAACGCATGGAGGAAACCGGCCTTGCGCCGCTGGGATTTGTAGCCACTGACTATGCCACCTTAATCTGGGGGCTGGATGCGGTGACCGATCCGCGCCCACTATTTCAGTTGGACGCGCTACGAGAAGGATTGGAGACTTGGCTGGCGGGTAACGCCGTGATGAAACGCACATTTCGTGCTTCGGCCACAATCGCGGGGTTGATCGAACGCAACACTGGTGGGCAGCGCAAGAGTGGTCGGCAGGCGACATTTTCGTCAGATATCCTCTATGACACCTTGCTGAAATACGATCCTGACCATCTGCTGATGCAAATCACCCGCGAAGAGGCCATGCGCGGGTTGGTCGATTTCGGACGGATCGAAGCCATGGTCGCCCGGATCGGAGACCGGATTGACCTGCTGCGGCTAGACCGCGTCTCACCCCTGGCGGCGCCTCTGTTCCTCGAAGTTGGCAAAGTCCCCGTCAAGGGCGAAGCCGAGGAACGCCTGCTTGCGGAAGAAAGTGCCCGTTTACTGCAGGCCGCCGGATTGCAACCGGCATAAACCACTTGCGCGCTCCGCAAAATCGTATGAAGAACGGATCATGAACAAGATCGCGTTTTCATTTTCCGGCCAAGACCTGACTGCGCTTGGGTCGGGCGCACTATGGTGGCCGGAACAGGGCTTGCTCTGTGTTTCCGATCTGCATTTAGGCAAATCCGAACGGATCGCCCGCAGAGGCGGCCCGACCTTGCCGCCGTATGACAGCCGCGAAACATTGACCCGATTGGCAAGTGATCTTGCCCGTACCGGTGCCACGACGGTCATCTGTTTGGGGGACAGCTTTGACGATCTCGATGCCTCGAGCGCGTTGGCTGCCGAGGATAGGCAACAGATCACAGCAATGCAGGCTGGGCGGCGTTGGATCTGGATTGAAGGGAACCATGACCCCGGCCCGGTAGAAATGGGCGGCACACATCTGTCCGAGTGGGCTTGCCACGATCTGATTTTTCGCCATATCGCCCAGCAAAACAGCGCAGGTGAAATCTCGGGCCACTACCACCCCAAAGTTAACCTGAATGCCCGAGGGCGCTCGATCACCCGCCCGGCTTTTTTGCTGGATCAATCACGTCTGATCCTTCCAGCTTATGGCGCTTACACTGGGGGGTTGCGCAGTTCAGCAGAGGCTCTGAGCGGCATCATGGCACCGGATGCGCGGGCAATTCTGACCGGTGCGCAGCCTCAACTCATCCCGATGCCCAGATAGGTTCTAGAGCAACCCGTCGTCCACGAGCTGTTGCTTGTATTTCCTGCTGACAGGAACCTGATCGCCGTTGCTGAGGTGCAAAAAGGATTTTCCCTTTTCTTTTTCGACCCCAACAATCGCCGAATCCACAACCCAGTGTGAACGGTGCGTACAATGGCCTTGTACCGGCTCCATCTCGGCAATCGCGTCGGTAAAGCGCGAGCGGATTGTAAACGTGCCATCGGACGTGACCACGTCGACATAGTGATCGCGCACGGTCAACCGATAAACCTGCCCCTCGAACTTGGCAGGCAAACGATTGAAAAGACGTGGTCTGGGTTCGTATAGCGGTGCTGCGGTTTCTTCCCGCTGACGCACCAGCAAAAGTCCGGTGGCGAAGAGAAGACCATAAGGGGCGACTTTCAATATGCCCGGTGCCATCAATCCATTTAGCGTGAACAGAATCCAGGTCAGCAACCACAGCGATGGGGCAAACAATGTCAGGATCAACAGGACGAAGGCAAAATCACGCACCAGCAATCCTGATCGATTGAGCCGTTCGCGTACCAGCTTTCCAGCCGACCAAGTCGCTGCAAGCGCGAGCAGCATAACACCTGTCCAGAACACCATCCGCTGACTGAATGGCAGTGTCATATCCCGAAAGGGGGCAAAGGAATACGCCAATAAAGGAATAAAAACGAGGCCCGCCACTAACCGTTGAAGGCTTACTAACGAGAAGATCGGACTCAGCTTCATCATACCAGGTAACGCACCTCGCCAAAGGCAAAACCATGAAACACGAACAGACAGGATTATAACCCCTTAAACGGCTGGAATAGAAGGATTATCACCGACCGACGCCAGGTCAAGTCAAGATGTAGTTATATAAATATCCTAATCTAATGAAAAAGGCCGGAGAGCTTTTCGCTCTCCGGCCAATTCAATCATTGACCTTGCGCCCGAATTGAACCCGGAGGTTGCAATTAGGCAGTCAGGCCTTCCGGTTCAGGCAAGCCGTTTGCGCGGCAAGCCGCGGTGAGCGTGTTCGCAAGAAGGCAGGCGATCGTCATAGGGCCAACTCCACCGGGAACAGGGGTAATCGCACCAGCGCGTTCTGCCGCAGTGGCGTAGTCAACGTCGCCAACAAGCTTGTTCTTGCCGTCGCGTTCGATCCGGTTGATGCCGACATCGATCACGGTTGCGCCTTCCTTGATCCAGTCACCCGGAACCATCTCGGGGCGACCAACTGCGGCGACCACAATATCAGCACGACGCACAACATCGGGAAGATCTTTGGTGCGGCTATGCGCGATGGTCACGGTGCAACTGTCGCCCAGAAGCAACTGCGCCATCGGCTTGCCCACGATGTTCGACCGGCCGATCACTACAGCATCCATGCCGGACAAAGAGCCGTGGTGATCGCGCAACATCATCAGACAGCCCAGCGGAGTGCACGGCACCATTGACTTCTGACCTGTTCCCAGCAGGCCCACATTCGAGATGTGGAACCCGTCCACATCCTTTGCCGGATCGATCGTGTTGATCACCAGATCTTCGTTCAGATGCTTGGGCAGCGGCAGTTGCACCAGAATGCCGTGCACCGCAGGGTCATTGTTCAGTTTGTCAATCAGCGCCAGCAGGTCCTCTTCGGAGGTCTCTGCATCCAGCTTGTGCTCGTACGAGTTCATGCCGACCTCGACGGTCATCTTGCCCTTAGAACGGACATAGACCTGGCTGGCCGGGTCTTCGCCCACCAGAACCACCGCCAGACCGGGGGTGATGCCGTTCTCTTCTTTCAGCTTTGCAACCTGGTCAGCCACCTGCGCGCGCACTTTGGCGGCAAAGGCCTTTCCGTCGATAACCTGCGCTACCATTCTTTGATCCCTTCTTTCACAAAACGGATCGGGCGCACTAGGCGCCCGTTTCTTCAGTCTGGGCCGAGCACGCGTTCTTCGCGGGCAATCGACCAATCAATCAGTATACGCCAGAGCTTTTCGGCAAGATCGGGGTCCATACCCAACTCATCCGAGCTCTTGCGGACGCGCTGCACCACATCTTCGACACGTTCCGGGATGCGGGCTGGCAGGCCCTCGCCGGGTTTCAGCTGCGACGCGCGGTCGATATAGGTTGCGCGCTTTACCAGCAACCCAATCAATTGGCGGTCCAGCTTGTCGATCTGAGGCCGCAATTCCTTCATCGAATGACAGTCTTGCGGAGGTATCAGAGTGGGCATTTTGGTCTCCTGCGGCCCGGGGATATCCCCGGACCACGAGATGTCTTATTTGAGCGCTTAGAACAAGCCCTCGATCTCACCTGCGTCGTTAAGGCAGATGGTTTCGGCGGCCGGTTTGCGCGGCAGACCGGGCATGGTCATGATCTCACCGCAGACAACGACGATGAAACCAGCTCCGGCGCTCAGGCGAACCTCACGCACCGGAACCGAATGGCCGGTGGGCGCGCCGCGCAGCGACGGATCGGTCGAGAACGAATACTGGGTTTTTGCCATGCAGACCGGCAGGTTGCCATAGCCTGCTTCTTCCCATTCGCGCAGTTGGTTGCGGATCTTGTTGTCGGCCAGAACTTCGTCGGCGCGATAGATACGCTTGGCGATAGTTTCGATCTTCTCGAACAGCGGCATGTCGTCTGGGTAGATCGGTGAGAAGTTCGCGGCACCATTTTCGACGATTTCGACAACTTTTTCGGCCAGAGGCGCAGAGCCGTCCGAACCCAGCTCCCAGTGACGCGAAAGGATCGCCTCAACACCATGCTCGCCGCAGTAGTCCTTGACCGCCTGAACTTCGTCATCGGTGTCGGTGACGAAGTGGTTGATCGCGACGACAACCGGAACACCGAAGGATTTGACGTTTTCGATGTGACGACCCAGGTTGGCGCAACCTGACTTCACAGCGTCAACGTTTTCCGCACCCAAGTCAGCCTTGGCCACGCCGCCATTCATTTTCATCGCGCGCACGGTGGCAACCAGTACCACTGCCGACGGAGCAATACCCGCCTTGCGGCACTTAATGTTCATGAACTTCTCGGCACCGAGGTCAGCACCAAAGCCCGCTTCGGTGACAACATAGTCGGCCACTTTAAGCGCGGTCTTGGTTGCGATGACCGAGTTGCAGCCATGCGCGATGTTTGCGAAGGGACCACCGTGAACGAAGGCCGGGTTGTTTTCCAGCGTCTGCACCAGGTTCGGCTGCATCGCGTCTTTCAACAGAACGGTCATTGCACCTTCTGCCTTGATATCGCGGCAGTAAACCGGGGTCTTGTCGCGGCGGTAAGCAACAATAATGTCGCCCAGACGCTTCTCCAGATCTTTCAAGTCGTTTGCCAAGCAAAGGATCGCCATGACTTCGGACGCCACGGTGATGTCAAAGCCTGCTTCACGCGGGAAACCATTCGACACGCCGCCCAGAGACGCCGTGATCTGACGCAGAGCACGGTCATTCATGTCGACGACGCGGCGCCATGCAACGCGGCGGGTGTCGATTTCCTGCTCGTTGCCCCAGTAGATGTGGTTGTCGATCATCGCCGACAGCAGCGAGTGGGCCGAGGTGATGGCGTGGAAGTCACCTGTGAAGTGCAGGTTCATTTCTTCCATCGGAACAACCTGCGCGTAACCGCCACCTGCGGCGCCGCCCTTCATGCCGAAGTTCGGGCCAAGCGAAGCTTCGCGGATACAGATCATCGCGTTCTTGCCGATGCGGTTCAAGCCGTCGCCCAGACCTACGGTGGTGGTGGTCTTGCCTTCACCTGCGGGGGTTGGGTTGATCGCGGTCACCAGGATCAGCTTGCCGTCTTCGCGGTCCTGTACCGAGTTGATGAAGTCCTGGCTGACTTTGGCCTTGTCATGGCCGTAAGGCAGCAGATCATCGCTGGAGATACCCAGCTTCGCGCCGATTTCCTGAATCGGCTTTTTGTTCGCCTCGCGGGCAATCTCAATGTCGGATTTGTAGCTCATTGGGCAGGGTCCCTGATTGAATTCCGTGCAAAACCGACGCACGGGCGTCGGCGCTGCGCAACATATACTGATGTACACAACACTGATGGCTAAGGATTCCGACATTTTCATGCCGCGAAACGGCGTTGCGAGAAATCGTAATGCGCAAATCGGAAACGGATTGAACCTATGGGTTCCAAAGGGGCTGATCCGGCACAAACAATTGCATCTTGTCGCCGCGTTTCAGAGCCCCCGGACGTTCGACCCAAGCCGTTATCCCGCGTCGCCCTTTGGCCGCAGGTTTGAATGCCGCCCCGTAACCAGTGTGATCCGCCTCGATCTCACGGCCCGGAAGAACGCAGGGGGCGTTTTCCATGTCCACAGTGATCGTTAAACCGCTCTCGGCCTGCAACCGCGAAGATGGAGGGATATGAGAGAAATCGGGAATGCCCTTCAGGACAATCGAAGCCCCAAGGTAAGACGGATCAAGCGTTGCCAACTCCATCTCAGCCGCAATATCACCCAATTCCTCTGCCGACAGCACTGACAGTTGCCGCACATTCCGGATCTCGGTGCCCTTTGGATAGAGATTCGCTACTCGAACACAGGACGCCCTATTGAGCCCCTGATGCCGTTCCCCCTGAACGCCATCAAAATTCAGGTCCAAATCGTTGACAGGCTTGGCCCGCAAAGACTGGCCTGCTGGAACATGGCCCAGCCATACCACCTCGGCTGAATATTCTGTTTCACGCAAGAATGGCATGAGGCGCCCCCCCTTCAATGACAGGTTAGCAGGCATAATGCCCAGCAACGCCCTGATGAAAAGAGAAAACCCGGAGGCTGGCTCCGGGTTTTGCAATTATGCGGTGGGTTCTGGTTCCATCCCGCCATCTGGCGGCGATTTCTTGGACTTGGTCTTCGGGATGGCAGTCACGCTGGGGGCGTTGCCCTCATCGGGGCTGTCGCCCTCATCATCGCTTTCGGTGGGCGGTTCGCCATTCATGACGCGCTTGATCTCATCGCCGGTCAGGGTTTCGTATTCCAGCAAACCTTGCGCCAGACGCTCCCATTCCTCGTTCTTATCGGTCAGGATCTTGTGCGCGCGCTCATAGCCTTGCTGGATCAGGCGCTTTACCTCTTCTTCGATCAGCTCTTTGGTATGGGCCGATACCGAGAACCCAGCGGTGTTGCCCTGATAGCCTTCATGCGCCTCGGCATAGTCGATGTTGCCGACCTTGTCCGACATGCCCCAGCGCATCACCATGGCGCGCGCCAGTTGGCTGGCCTGCATGATATCGCCCGCAGGGCCGTTCGACACGTGATCTTCGCCGTATTTAATCACCTCGGCGGCCTTGCCTGCCATAGTCATGGCCAGCTTCTGCTCACACTCATCGCGGTGATAGTTCAGACGATCCATTTCGGGCAGTGACACAACCATACCCAGCGCACCACCGCGCGGAATGATGGTCGCCTTATAGACCGGATCGCACAGCGGCAGTTCCAGACCCACAACGGCATGGCCGGCCTCGTGATAGGCGGTTTTTTCCTTCTGGTCCTGCGTCAGCACCATCGAACGGCGCTCGGCCCCCATCATCACCTTATCTTTGGCGTTCTCAAAGTCCTCCATGGTGACAAAGCGACGACCGACGCGGGCGGCCATCAATGCGGCCTCGTTCACGAGGTTCGCCAGATCAGCACCCGAAAAGCCCGGCGTGCCGCGCGCGATAATGCGCAGGTCGACATCGGGACCCAGAGGCGTCTTGCGCGCGTGCACGCCCAGAATCTTTTCGCGGCCTTTGATGTCGGGGTTGCCAACAGTCACGTTGCGGTCAAACCGGCCCGGACGCAGCAGCGCAGGGTCCAGAACGTCCTTCCGGTTGGTGGCCGCCAGAATGATCACGCCTTCATTGGCCTCGAAACCGTCCATCTCAACCAGCAGCTGGTTGAGAGTCTGTTCGCGTTCGTCGTTACCGCCGCCATAGCCAGCACCACGATGGCGCCCCACGGCGTCGATTTCGTCGATGAAGACGATACAAGGCGCGTTCTTCTTGGCTTGCTCGAACATGTCACGTACACGCGATGCACCAACACCAACGAACATTTCAACGAAATCGGAACCTGAGATCGTAAAGAACGGCACACCCGCCTCGCCCGCAATCGCACGGGCAAGCAGCGTCTTACCAGTGCCCGGAGGGCCAACCAGCAGCGCGCCTTTGGGAATCTTACCGCCCAAACGCGAAAATTTCTGCGGGTTGCGCAGGAATTCCACGATCTCTTCCAGCTCTTCCTTGGCCTCGTCGATGCCCGCAACGTCGTCGAACGTCACCCGGCCGTGCTTTTCGGTCAGCATCTTGGCCTTGGACTTGCCAAAACCCATCGCGCCACCTTTGCCGCCACCCTGCATCCGGTTCATGAAATAGACCCAGACGCCAATCAACAGCAGGAAGGGCAGCAGCGTGATCAGGAACGACTGGAAACCCGATTGCTGCTGTTTTTCAGCACGTACGGGGATGTTCTTGTCGATCAGCAGCTTCGTCACCTCGGCATCGGTGGGTTTGATGGTGACAAAGTCCTGATTCTCATTCGTGCGATAGCGGATCTGTTCGCCATCTAGCGTGACGCTGGTGACGTCTCCGGCGTCCACGGCGCTGACGAATTCGGAATAGGTGCGTTCATTGTTCTGAAGCGACCCGCTGGGTCCACTGAACAGGTTGAACAGTGCCAGGATCAGCAGAAACAGAACGACCCAGAAGGCGATGTTGCGAGCGTTGCCCAAGGAAAATCTCCCGAAAGGTTTCGGCAGGTGGGGACCTGCCGGGGTTGTTCCTTAAAATAGAGAGGATTGTGGCAGGTTCAATGAGATAAAATCACCGCATCGAAGTCGGACCTTTCTGGAAGCAGTTCGGCGCGCCATTCGTTTGCAAAACCGACCAGGGGTGCAGCCAATAGAGTGCCTTCGGCCCAAACCGAGGGCGTCGACAACACTGCAGCGCGAGGTTTGCCCACAGAGCGCCAGTTTTCCAGCTGCAATATACCATCCTCACCAAGCGCCCGGATTTCCGCAACTTCAGTTTTTGGCCCGGACATAATCCAACGCCTGTCCCAAGGTTCTGAGGGGCGCGCGTGCTGATTGCTGACGGCGTTTAGCTCTCTGCAAATCCAAGTTTTTTTGCCTTCCGGGGTAAAAATACAGCCCCCAAGGGTGGCCGTCTGAGCAGACGATATCGAATCCAACACTTGATCCACCGCTTTGTGTCGTGGCGGATACTCTCCCCCTGCGATCCATGAAACAGACGCGGTCACAAGC
The DNA here is from genome assembly GCF_056537585.1 of Ruegeria sp. C9. NCBI lineage: Bacteria > Pseudomonadati > Pseudomonadota > Alphaproteobacteria > Rhodobacterales > Roseobacteraceae > Ruegeria > Ruegeria sp. C9. The sequence goes on along the minus strand of NZ_JBQFRU010000004.1, from coordinate 209,357 downwards.
CGACGACGGATTTCTTCGGGCAGAGTTTCGAAACCTTCGCGATCAATGCAAAGATCGCCATCCGTCACCGTCATGCACCGGAAAGCGGATTCTTGCGCGTATTGCGCCAATGCTTCATGCGCTTGCGCCATATTTTCAGCGACCCGTGATAATGACTCTGCCGTGATCCCGATTTGATTTAATCCGGAAAGTGCCTGGCGGGCTTTGATCCGGTCAAAACGAGGGTCCTGATTCGACGGATCATCAATCCACGAAATACCTTGCGCAGTCAGATATTCCCGAAGATCGGAGCGTGTCGTGGACAGCAATGGGCGCAGCAATGTGACCCGACCTTCTTTTCGCGATACAGCCATGGCCGAAAGCCCCGAAACGCCGGAAGCACGGGCCAGCCGCATCAGTACCGTTTCAGCCTGATCATCCTCCGTGTGGCCCAGCGCAACTGCCTCTAGGCCCTTCGATTCGGCCCACGCGACCAGCAACCGGTATCTCGCACGCCGCGCCTGATCCTGCAGATTTCCGGATCCATCCCACCCCTGCCATTTCAGCGTTTCATGAGGAATGCCTAAGCGCTGCGCCAGTGTCGCGACGGCCAAGGCCTCGGAGGCAGATTCAACTCGCAGACCGTGATCAACGGTCGCCGCAAACAGCTCGATCTGCTCTTGTCGCGCGATATCAAACAGCAAATGCAACAGGGCGGTCGAATCGCTGCCCCCTGATACCGCCACCCCCAGCCGGCGCGGTGGTGGATCCGGCAGACCCGCCCGCAGATTTGCCCGAAGCGTATCGGCGTCAGAGGTCAAGAACAGCCCAGCGTTGCCATTTCCTGTGTGGCCGAAGCAGCTGGTGCCGATGCCGGAAACCGAACGCCAACTTCGCCGAGAGTGATGCAAGCCTGATCGGTTTGGCCCAGCTGTCCAAGCGCTGCGCCCAACTCAAACAACGCCTCGGGTGCCAGAGGCCCTTCGGAGTCGCCCGTGAAGCTGGCCAGAAAGGCGCGCGCCGCTTCGCGTGTATCGCCCACCCCTTTCAGCGCCTGCCCGCGCCGCAGGTTGGCTTGGCTCGCCAGCGGGCTGCCCGGATAGGACTGGTCGAATTGCGCAAACAGATCGGCCGCGGTCTGGAAATCTCCATCCACCAGGGCCTGCGAAGCGGCATCAAAATCCGCTTGTTCACCGACTGCAAGCTCCCCCTGATCAGTGACCGTGGGTTGCGTAGGGTTGGGGGTGGGTGCCACAGCCACATCGGTCGATGTCTCACCACCCAGCGTTGAGGTTTCGCCCAGCGCGCTCAGATCACCGCCTTCAAGTTCAACCAGACGAAACTCCAAATCACCTATACGATTGGTGCCATCGGTCACGACATTCTGCACCCGTTGGTTCAACTGCTCGGTCTGGCGTGTCAGGCGCTGCAATTCTGCCTCGATCGCATCAACACGCTCGAGCACGGAACTGCCGGACAGGTTTGGCGCGGGGGACCCAGTGGTTGAAAACTCGCGCTTGAGACGCTGAATTTCCACATGCAGCACGGTTAATTCCTGACGGATATCCGCCAGCGTCTGCTGATCCTGTGCCTGTGCCATACCAGCGACGGTCACGACCGCCGCCAGAACCAAACCTGCAATTCGCATCATCTTACCCCAAGGTTGAACCGGTCAGCACCGTCACCGCGCGGCGGTTTTTCGAATAGCAATCCTCGGTGCTGCAAATTTCGATCGGGCGTTCCTTGCCATAGCTGACGGTGGTCAACCGGTTGCCTGCCACCCCGCGTGAGATCAGATACTCCCGCGCCGCATTGGCCCGGCGAGCTCCAAGCGCAAGGTTGTATTCGCGCGTGCCCTGCTCGTCCGCATGGCCTTCGATATTGGCGACAAAATCCGGATTGGCGAGCAGCCAATCGGCCTGCCCTTGCAGAATCGTCTGCGCCTGCGGGCTGAGCGTGGACTGATCGACCGCGAACAGAACCCGGTCACCAACTGTCTGCTGGAAATAAGCCGGTGAGCGCGGATCACTGGGTGAGCCCGGAACCAGCGCGCCGCTGCCACCAGCGCCGCCACCCAGAGCCGACGGATCATTATTGGAACAGGCCGCAATCAGGGTCAGCGCCCCAATTGCCGCGACTTTGCTCAACAGTTTCATCTCAAGTGCCTCGTGTTTCGTTGTTTATTGCCGCGCTTCTACCACATTGCGGGTTTGTTGTGAACTTTACCTGCTGTCTGTTCCGATCAATTCTGCAGTGGCCCCCAAGACGGGTCGCTACCGCCATCCGGCGTTCTAACAGGACGCAAGTTACGGCCCGAAATATCCACAGAGTAAAGCGTCGATCGACCGCTTGCCCCCTGCGTTTCGCGGGTGAACATGATGACCCGCCCGTTTGGCGACCATGTGGGACCTTCGTCCAGGAACGAGGCGGTCAAAAGGCGCTCTTCGCTGCCATCCGTGCGCATAACACCGATGTGGAAGCGACCTTTGTTCTGCTTGGTAAAGGCAATCAAGTCACCACGCGGAGACCAGACCGGCGTACCATAGCGGCCTTGCCCAAAACTGATCCGCGTTGCCTCGCCTCCGTTGGCGGGCATGATGTAAAGCTGCGGAGTGCCCGACCGGTCGCTTTCAAACACGATCCGACTGCCATCTGGCGCATAGCTTGGTGCAGTTTCAATCGCGGGCGTATTGGTCAGTCGCACGCTTTGGCCCGAGGCCAGATCCATTTTCCACAAATCCGTGTTTCCGCCTTGGGTCAACGAATAAACAATTGAACGACCATCCGGAGAGAAGCGCGGTGAGAAACTCATGGTGCCTTCCTGCGTTTTCAACTCCTGCCGCTTCACGCGGCCGACATCCAGAACGTAAATACGCGGCTGACCGGTCTCGTAGCTGGTATAGAGCAACTGGTCGCCCGTCGGTGAGAACCGAGGCGCCAGAACAATCGCTGCGCTGTCGGTCAGATACTGCACATTAGCGCCGTCGTAATCCATTATGGCCAACCGTTTGCGCCGTTGATCCTTTGGGCCGCTCTCCGACACGAACGCGACACGGCTGTCGAAATAGGCGCCCTCTCCCGTGATCCGGGTATAAACCTGATCCGCGACCTTATGCGCCATGCGCCTCCAACCGTCGGTTGTTCCTGCAAACTGCAAACCGTTGCCGAGTTCCTGCCCCGAGAAGACATCCCAGACCCGGAACCGGACCGTCAGGCGCTTGCCCGACACGTTGACCGCCCCTGTCACCAGTGCTTGAGCGTTGATCGCCTTCCAATCAGCGAACTGTACCGGCGCGTCAAAACTGCTGACGCGGCTGATATATGCATCCGACGAGATTTCACGAAACAGGCCCGTTCCGGTCAGGTCAGACACGACCACCCGCGAGATATCTTGTGCATATTGTGCCGCCGAGGGACCGTCAGGCACAAAGCTTGGCACGGCAAACGGCATAGGTTCGATGATCCCTTCATCGATTTCCAGACGCAGCGGGCCACTTTGGGCGTAGGCCGAGGTCGAAAGAAGGGTCAGGCCAATTAAGAGGCTGGTCAGAAGTTTCATCATTTGATCCGCATCCTCTCGGGATTGAATGTAATCTCAATATCCTGCCATTGATCGTATTTGTCAGCAGGTAGGTCATATCCTTTAGACCCACAGCGCAAAATTGCGCGCCGCGCGGCTTCGTAGGCTTGTTTTGCTGATGCGGCCGAGCCGCCTGTACTGTCGAGTAGCTGCAAACTGCCGCCAACCACTTTGCCATCTCTGGTTAACGAAAACCCGACAACAACCACGGATTCCAGCGCATCCGTCGACAGGGACCCGACATTCCAACACCGCGACACCGCAACCCGCATCGCGTCTTTTTCACCGCTTGTCAGTGGTGGGCCCGAAGGTTCGGTGCCATTGCCCAATGCTTCGGCCAAGGCGTCATTGATCGCTTGCTCGTTTTGCACAGGTTCAGTCGGCGCGGGCTCGGGCGTTTCTGCAACTTCAGGCTCTGGCTGGGGTGCCGGTCGGTTCGGGCGCACGCGCGGACGAGGAGAGGTTCGCGGGGCCGGATCTTCGACTTCTTCCGCCTCGGTCACGATCTCGGGCGCGGCCTCTTCCGGTGCCGTTTGATCCTGCTGTTCTTGTTGGATTTCCGCCCCTTCATCCAGCGAAACCGGAGGGGTTTCAATGTCATCCGGCTTGGCCTCGGGCGGAGGAGGAGCAATCTGCTCGGGCGCGATCTTATCCGCAGGGCTTGGTTCTGCCTCTGGGCCCGGAGGCGCAGGAAGCGCCGCCAGCTCAGGCTCGGGCTCTTCAAGCATTGGAGGCTGTTCTATCAGTTCGGGTTCAGGTGGGATTTCCACTGTTTCTGGTTCTGGTTCCGGTTCCGGATCCGGTTCGGGTTGAGCAACCTGCTCAGGTTCGGGCGTATCTTCCGGCGTCGGGTCCAGTATTTCGATCTCATCAGGTTCTGCAGGCTGTTGCAGTTCAGCCGGGTCAGTCGGCACCTCGGGTGCCTCGCGTTGCGCGGTCATGGCCGCAAACTGCTCAGCCGAGATCACCGAGACATCCTGTACAGCCATCGGCAGCGGCTCGGACCGGAAGGTCCCGCCGATCAGCGCCCAGCCAATCAGGCTGACATGCGCAATTGCCGAAATCTTGGTGCCGGTATCCACCGCGCAGCCTCACTCTCACCCTTCGTCCAGCGTTGGCCCGCCGGTATCGGTCACAAGGCCAACGTTGGAAAACCCGCCCGCGTTCAAAGCACCCATGACCTGCATCACTTGCGCATATGGAATCGCGCCGTCGGCACGCAAGAACACGCGGTCGCTGCTGCGCTCAGCTGCGATCGCGCGCAGCTTACCGATCAGTTCTTCGCGCAGCACATCCGTGGTCTGGATCTGCACGCGCCCATCTGCGGTCAGGGTCACAGTCAGCGGCTCTTCGTTGTCACCGGGTAAGGCACTTGCGGCAGTCTTGGGCAGATCGACAGGTACGCCGACGGTCAACAATGGGGCCGCCACCATAAAGATGATCAGCAACACTAGCATGACATCAACAAAGGGCGTCACGTTGATCTCGGCCATCGGTTGGGCGCGCCCGCGCCGCCGCCCGCGCCTGCGTCCGTTCCCGCCCGAGCTTTGCTGAACTGCCGCACCCATCGTCAGCTATCCAACTGACGCGACAGGATTGTGGCGAATTCATCGGCAAAGGCTTCATACCCACCCACGATCCGGTCGCTATCCGCGCTGAGCTTATTGTAGAAAATCACTGCCGGGATCGCGGCCAGTAGGCCCAAACCCGTAGCCAGCAGAGCCTCGGCAATACCTGGGGCGACAACAGCAAGGTTGGTATTTTGCTGCTCTGCAATTTCGATAAAGGCATTCATGATGCCCCACACCGTGCCGAAAAGGCCGATGAACGGGGCCGTTGAGCCAACCGTAGCAAGAATGGGCAACCCTTTCTGCAGCCCCTCAGCCTCTTTCGCGATCGCCACGTCCATCGAGCGATCGATCCGCGCCGTCGCTCCTGCGATCAAGCCGCCATCGGTGCGGTGCGAGCGTCGCCACTCGATCATCCCCGCCGCGAAAATCTTCTCGGAACTGCCATCGGGCTGGGTTCCGATCTGCTCGAACAGCTCATCCAGCGGATTGCCAGACCAGAAGCTTTCATCGAATACCTGCGCCTCGCGCCGCGCGGCTCGGTAGTTGATCAGTTTCTGAATGATAATGCCCCAGGACCAGATGGATGCACCGATCAGCATCAACATCACCAGTTTGACGATAAAGGTCGCGCGGGCATACAGCCCCCACATGGAGAAATCGATCTCCTGCGCCAGCGCCAGCGTTTCAGCTTCCATGAACCTGCTCTTTGTTTTGCCTGATGGCCATTTGGCCTTGTTTTGCCAAACGCTAACGCAGATGGAGATGAAAAGCCAACAGAACCACCCCGGAGGCTGAAAATGTTACATCAATGCGCGAATCTCTGCCGGAAGGCGCACGGGCTTGCCCTGCGCATTCATACAGACGGCCGTTACTACGGCGCGGAAAATCTCGGTCTCGCCACGCTTGACCAATTGCGACATTGTCAACCGAGCGCCCGATAGCGAAACCATCTCGGTCTCGACCATCAGCTCGTCTTCAAACCTAGCGGCGGCGAGATAATCCGCCTCGATCCGCCGCACGACCCAGACAATGCCTGCGTCCCGCATCGCGTTCTGATCATTACCCAGTTTACGCACCCAGTCCGACCGGGCGCGTTCGATGAATCTCAGATAATTTGCGTGATAGACCACGCCTCCCATGTCGGTGTCTTCGTAGTAAACACGGACCGGGTAGAGATGCTTCATTGCGACGGCTCCAATCTGGCGAACAAGCGCAGCGCATGAGAGGGATCCTGCGCGGCACCGGGCAGAACAGGATCGTAGGCGGCGCGGATCAAGGCCGCAATATCAGGCCGCAAGATCGTCGCGTCACCAGCAATCGCCAGAGGTGAGGCGCTGCGAAAAGCTGTGTCGGACCAAAGCAGGATCGTTTGTACAACCTGGCTTAACGCCAGCGTTTCTGCCAGCACTTTCGACAGCTCTTTGTCCATGCGCAAAAACACAAATGCCGCGCGGATAGCGCCGTCATCCTCGAACCGAAATATGCGATACTGATTGGCATCGGCAGCCACAAGCCGGTCGACCAGTGGGGCCAGATCCGGGATCAGGCGATCCAGATCGGGCACGTCCAACAATTCCTGCCACTCACGGAAGAAGAACACCATGCAATTGGCACCCAGTTCGGGATCCGTCTCGGCCATCTTGTGATTTGCCAGAGTGACAACCGCCTCGAACGCACCTTTTACGGTCGACAGCGTTTCATCCTCGACACCAAACACGATGGGCACGATGGGTCTGCCCCAGCGCGCAAACAGAAACTCACCGCTATCGCGTGTGAACAGCGCCTCAATCTCATCGGGTGTCACGCCCTAGTCCTTCTTCTCGATTTAGATACGACTGCCTGAGGCTTAAAATCTAATGCGCCCCACTTCAACCAAACAGATCGCTCTGTCCTTTGGGTGCAGCCATCCCCAGATGCGTCCATGCCTTTTGCGCCAGCATCCGTCCGCGCGGAGTGCGCTGGATCAGGCCTTGCTGCAGGAGATAAGGCTCGATCACCTCTTCCAGCGAATCCCGGCTTTCGGACAACGCCGCCGAGAGTGTTTCAATCCCCACTGGCCCGCCCGCATAGTTCTCGGCAATCAGCTTCAAATACCGGCGGTCGGCCCCGTCCAGACCAAGGTTATCGACCCCCAGCCGGGTCAGTGACCCATCCGCCAAGTCGCGCGTAATCCGCCCATCGCCTTCAACAATGGCAAAATCCACTACGCGTCTCAGCAGACGACCGGCGATCCGTGGTGTTCCACGAGACCTGCGCGCGATCTCACGCGCGCCTTCGTCATCCGCAGGTGCGCCCAGTTTGCGGGCATTGCGGGTGACGATCTCGTGCAACTCGTCGACCGTATAGAACTGCAGCCGGGTCGGGATGCCAAACCGATCGCGCAACGGCGTGGTCAGCAACCCCATCCGCGTTGTCGCCCCGACCAGCGTAAATGGCTGCAGCTCGATCCGTACAGTCCGCGCCGCCGGACCTTCACCAATGACAAGATCCAGCTCGAAATCCTCCATCGCGGGGTACAGCACCTCTTCGACCGCCGGGTTCAGACGGTGAATCTCGTCGATGAACAAGACATCCCGCGATTCCAGATTGGTCAGAATCGCCGCCAAATCCCCCGCCTTGGCCAGAACCGGCCCCGAGGTCATGCGGAAATTCACTCCCAACTCGCGCGCCATGATCTGCGCAAGCGTGGTCTTACCCAATCCAGGTGGACCATGGAACAGCGTGTGATCCATCGCCTCACCGCGTTGGCGGGCCGACTGGATGAAGATGCGTAGGTTGGCCCGCGCCTCGGCCTGACCAATGAATTCATCCAGCCCCTGCGGGCGCAGGGCGCGGTCATTGTCCTCGGGCATCGGCTCGGGTCGCAGGGCGGGATCAGCGTCTACCATTCAGTTACCCTTTCACTCAGCCCTTGGGGGCCAGTAGCTTCAGCGCGGCGCGTATCAGATCGGCCTCGCCCGCATCTGGCATATTAGCCGCTGCCTCGGCCACGGCCGATGCCGCCTCGGACGGTCCATAGCCCAGATTGCCCAACGCCGACAGCGCATCCGCAGAAGCAGCGGCAGCGCCCGAGGTCGGTTTGGCCACCCGTTTCGGAACAGGCGCAGGCTCGGTCGTCTCAACCACTTCAAGTGCCGGGCCATCCATCGCTTCGGTCACCGTGCCGCCCATCGCCATCACACCCGGGGCCTTGTCCTTGAGGTCAAGCACGATCCGTTGCGCGGTCTTGGGGCCGACACCCTTTGCGGCCTTCACGGCCCCCCAGTCGCCCAAGGCAATCGCGCGGCTGACACCATCGGGCCCCAGCGCACTAAGAATGGCCAGCGATACCTTCGCACCCACACCCTGAACCGAGCACAGCAGACGGTGCCATTCCTTCTCGACCAAGGACAGAAAACCATAAAGCTGCATCAGGTCTTCGCGCACGACCATATCGGTGTAGATTGACATTGCCTCACCCACCCCCGGCAGGGCCGCCATGGTCCGGTCCGAGCAATAGACGATATAGCCGACCCCCCGCACGTCGATCAGAACGTGATCCGCCGCGCGGTAATCCAGCCGTCCAGTGAGCTTGCCGATCATGCGCGTACCTCTTTCATCCGTGCCTGCGGTGCGGCGCCATAGTAGGAATGGCAGATGGCAATCGCCAATGCATCCGCAGCATCCGCCCCTTTGGGAGAACAACCGGGCAGTTGGAGTTTGACCATATGCAGGACCTGCTCTTTTTCGGCGTGCCCGACGCCCACCACCGTTTTCTTGACGCGGTTGGGGGCGTACTCGCCAACCGGCAAACCCGCCTGCGCAAGCGTCAGAAGCGCAACACCACGCGCCTGACCCAGTTTCAGTGTACCGGCCCCATCTTTGTTGACGAAGGTCTGTTCAATTGCCGCCTGATCTGGATTGTGCTCGGCGATGACTTCGACGATTTGATTGTGTAGCGACAGCAGCCTTTCCCCCAGATCATCACCATCGGATTTGCACAATCCATTCGCAACGTGGCTCAGGCGGCTGCCATGCGATTCGATGACGCCCCATCCCAAGGTTCTAAGCCCTGGATCAATGCCCAGAATTCGCATGTTTTGTCTCGGCCTGCTCGGGTTTGTGTGATCTTTTTTCATCGACTAGCACGAAGCGTGAACATTTTCCAAGGAAATCAACTCAGGGTCCAAAACCGACATTCATGTCGCCTCCGGTTCCTCGCGGCCTGTTTGCGACCGGGTTAGGTTCGTTTTCGACGTTATTCCGATCCAACTTTAACCAATGATTTAAGGGGTTTTCATCAATTTCGAGCGTTGCAAAAAATGCATAGGACACATGCAATTTCTGCGCTTGCGCACGGCTAAACTCATCACTAGATGCCGCTCAGATCGCAAGATCAGAGTTTAACTCAAACCAGAAGGAAACAGGATATGGCTGCACTGGATACCACCCGCACCACCACTGGCTCATTCGGCCTCGTCGGCCGTATCGGCGCACTTTTTGCATCGGTCGTAAACGCCGTTGTTGAATGGAATGACGCCCGCGCAACCCGTAACGCGCTGAACGGTCTTTCTGACCGCGAACTGGATGATATCGGACTATGCCGCGGCGACATCGACGTTGTCGCCGAAGGCCGCCGTTACTGAGATAACGGACTACCGCATACGCCCCTTCCTCCTCCCTGTGGGGCAAACAGAAACACCGCACGCCGTGAGGCATGCGGTGTTTTTATTAGGAGGGTGCAAGATATCCGGTTAGAACCATACCTTGTTCAGTTGGCTCGAGAAAAACGCGGTCACCGGATCGGCCTGCATGATCCAGGCGCCAGCTTTCTCAACCGGCGTGCCCTGATTCAGGCTTTCAACACGCGTTTCGTACGCAGTCGGGCCAAGATGAGACAGTAAAAAGGCCTTGAAGGCAAAGAAGCCAACCAAACACAGTAACAAAACCCTCGCTGGAACTGCTGAACGCATACGTTGTGGTTTCATCACCACCAGCCCGTCTGAGCGCAACGTGGCACGATAGCCGCGGCTGAGTTTCTGGTGCTTTTTGTTCAAACGCGAGATGCGTTGATCGAATTCGAGTTGTTTTCCTGTCATGGCAGCCTCCGAAAACCGCCCCCCGAGTGCATTGAAAGACGTTAATTAGAGAATGCGACAAAAACGTGGCAAAAATCCACAAAACTCCCGTAAATGGCCTAAATTCAGCCCTGTTTGCTTAAGATTAGCGTCGTCCACTCACCAATCCGATCCTGGCGAACCAGATTGAAGCCGTTTTGGAGATAAACCGAGATCACGTTTTCGGCCTGCTCATTGAGGATTCCCGATAGAATCGCTTGTCCACCCCCCCGCAGGTTCGCCGAAATTTCAGGCGAAAGGGCCACGAGCGGACCTTTTAGGATATTGGCGAATATCAGATCGTAAGGCGCATGCGCCTTCAGATCCGGGTGATCGAAACCTGCAGCTTCAACACATTTAACCGCACCCGCCATACCGTTCGCCCGTAGGTTGGCCTCGGCCACGTCGACGGCAACCTCATCAATGTCGCTGGCGATGATATCGCCATCCCAAACTCGAGCTGCGGCCATCGCCAGCACGGCAGTACCGCAGCCGATATCGGCAACTTTGGTGGCCGTGAACCCATGATCCAGAAGATGGTCCAAAGCCTTGAGGCAACCAAGCGTTGTCCCATGGTGCCCTGTGCCAAAGGCCATCGCAGCTTCGATCAGCAGCGGAATGCGGCCTTCGGGCAGTTTGTCGGCATCATGGCTTCCATAGACAAAAAACCGACCGGCCTCGACTGGGGCTAGTTCGCGGCGGACATGGGCGACCCAATCCGTTTCGGGCAGTTCCGAGACCACAAAGGGCTTGGCCTCGAACGCGGCGGCCAGAACCGCCAGCGCGGTTTCATCCGGGGTTTCGGTAAAATAGCCGCCGACTTCCCACAGGCCCGAGCCATCCTCGACCTCGAACACGCCGACGCCGGTTGGTTCCGGGTCCAGCCGTTCCATCGCCTCGCCCAATCCTTCGGCGGCTTTCTTGCCGTTCAAAGTGGTCAGAGCAGTGAATGTTGGCATGGGGGCCTCCTGTTTCGATCGAAACAGCGCCTAGGGGCACCGACCGCCAAGGTCAAGCGGAGTCGCTTATTCGGCGGGCGCGGGGGCGTATTTCGACAGGATGGTTTCGTTGCCCGGTTCCGGATGACGCGGGATCAGTAGTGACAGCAGAAGCGAGATGATCGCCATTGCAGCGGCCAAACCAAACACTGCGCCGGGCGAAACGACCCATAGCAGACCTAAAAGTGCTGGCAGGAAAACAGCGGCGATATGATTTATGGTAAATGCGACCGCCGCAGTGGGCGCAATATCCGCCGGGTCGGCGATCTTCTGGAAATAAGTTTTCAAAGCCAACGCCAGAGCAAACAGCACATGGTCGATCACATAGAGGATCGCCGCCAGCAGCACGCCCCAGCTAAACCAGTAGATGCCGCCATAGGCTGCGAAAACGATGGCGAGCCCGGCATATTCAAAGATCAGAGTGCGGCGTTCGCCAAACCGCGCGACTGCCTTGCCCAGCAGCGGAGCCGCCATCATGTTGATCATAAGGTTGATCAGGTAAAGGCTGGTCAGTTCGTGTACTTCAAAGCCGAATTTCTCGACCATCATGAAACCGGCGAACACGACAAAAATCTGCCGCCGCGCGCCCGCCATGAACTGTAATGCATAATACAGCCAGTAGCGGCGGCGTAGGATCAGCTTCTTGGTCTGCGGCGTCGGTGCGTCGAATTGCGGGTAAGCAATCAAGCAAAACAATGCCAGCAAAGTTGTCACGCCGCCTGCCGCCATGAACACGAAGTTATAGGACAGGTCGAAGCGGTCCCATGTCAGAACGATCAACCCATAGACTACAGCCGTCGCAGCCGAGCCCATAGCCACCAGCCAGCCAAGCACCTGCGGCGCACGGTCTTTAGGCAGCCATTGCAGCTGCAGTGACTGGTTCACCGTCTCATAGTAGTGAAACCCGATCGAGCTGAACAGCGTCACAAACAGCAGCCCGCCAAGGCTGGGAAACCAGGCCGTCACCGCCGTCGCCACGCCTAACATCATCAATGAGATCATGGCCAGTACCTGCTCGCGGATGAAAATGATCACCGCAATCACGCCAACGGCCAGAAAGCCCGGAATCTCGCGTACCGTGTGCAAAAGCCCGATATCCGCCCCGTCGAAGTTCGCCGCCTCGATGACGAAATTGTTCAGCAATGCACTCCACGCGTTAAACGCGATCGGCATGGTCAACGCCATCACGAACAAGAGCGTCATAGGGCGGCGCCAGAGCGGAAGACTCTGCGCCTCAGACAAGGGCATGGGTTTCAGCATGAGGATGCTCTACGCCCATTTGTACTTTTTGGCGAGGGGAAAGCGGCCGGCGCACAGCTGCTCTGCACTGATGCAGGGGTCAGTAGAAGCTTTGTGGATCGATATCCACGGTCAGGCGGATATCGCCTTTCAACTTCAACGGGGCGATCCAGCGGGCGATGGCGTCCTGAATAGGCGCACCTTTCGGGGCTTTGACCAACAGCCGGACGCGGTGACGCCCACGTATGCGCGCGATCGGGGCTGGAGCAGGGCCAAATACCTGAGCACCAACATCGCGCAACGGCGCATCGTTGCGCGCCATGGCGTTGCCGATGTCGAAGACCGGCCCGACCTCGGGGCCAGACAGGACAATCCCGGCCATGCGGCCATACGGCGGCACCCCGGCGGCCTGACGCCCGGCGGCTTCAGCCTTCCAGAACCCTTCTTCATCGCCCGATAGAATCGCCCGGATCACCGGATGTTCCGGCTGGAATGTCTGCAACAACGCCTGCCCCGGTTTTTCCGCACGACCTGCCCGGCCCGCCACCTGCCGCATCAATTGAAAAGTTCGTTCCGCCGCGCGCAGGTCAGCCCCATGCAGGCTAAGGTCCGCATCGATCACCCCTACAAGTGTCAGCTTTGGAAAGTTATGTCCTTTGGCCACCAGCTGCGTCCCGATAACGATATCCGCATCGCCTTCGGCAATCTCTTCGATCTTGGCCTTCAGGGCACGAGCCGAACCAAACAGATCAGAGCTGAGCATAGCGATTTTGGCTTCAGGGAACGCCGCCTCGGCTTCTTCTGCCAGCCGTTCAATCCCGGGTCCGACCGGTGCCAGTTTACCCTCGACCCCGCAGGATGGGCAGGCATCTGGCATTGGCTTGGTCTCACCACATTGATGGCACATCAGACGCTTGAGGAACCGATGTTCAACCATTCGCGCGTCGCAATGATCGCAGGCAATCTGCTCCCCGCACGCCCGGCATAGTGTCACGGGCGCATAGCCACGGCGGTTGATGAACAGCAGTGACTGCTCTTCGCGTTCGATACGCTGTTGCACCGCCTGCCGCAGCGAGGGGGAAATCCAAGTCCCGGCCTGCATCTGCTCGGCGCGCATGTCGATCGGCTTCATTTCGGGCAGGACTGCTGCACCAAAACGCGAGGTCAGGTCCAGCCGTTCGTATTTACCCGCCTCGGCATTGGCCCAGCTTTCCAGTGAAGGCGTCGCGCTGGCCAGAATCACCCGCGCTCCGCAGATGGCCGAACGCAGAACGGCCATATCCCGCGCACTATAATGCACCCCATCTTCTTGTTTGTACGAGGTGTCGTGTTCTTCATCGACAACTACGAGACCAAGATCGCGAAATGGAAGAAACAGTGCTGACCGGGCCCCAACGACCAGTTGCGCATCACCCTGACCGACCATCCGCCAAACCCGGCGACGTTCGGTCATGGTCGCGCCCGAATGCCACTCAGCCGGACGCGCACCAAATCGCGCCTCGACACGGGTCAGAAATTCAGCCGTCAGCGCGATCTCGGGCAGCAAGACCAGTGCTTGCCGCCCCACGCGCAGGGCCTCGGCGACCGCCTCAAGATAAACCTCGGTCTTGCCCGAGCCCGTCACCCCTTTCAGAAGAGTCGTTCCATAATCTCCCGTCCGTTGCCCGGTCTGAAGCCGCATCACGGCCTCCGCCTGATCTTCGGTCAGGTCCTTTCCCGGCAATTCTGGATCAAGATGAGGATAGGGAAGATCACGCGGGCTGTCCTCTTCACGCACAGCGTTCTGTTTGACCAACCCCTTAATGACCGAAGATGTGACCCCCGCTTGCTCGGCCAGTTCCTTCAGCGTAAAGGCCAAGCCGCCATAGTCTCGCAAAACTTCAAGTACCCGCATTCGTGCGTCGGTCATTCGGTCCGGTTGACCACCGCCCAAACGATAAACCTTGCGCATTGAGGGCGGATCGCCCAACCCCGGCGCGCGCGTTGCTAGCCGCAGCATCGCAGGCATCGGCGTCAGGGTGTAGTCAGCCACTTTCCCCAGAAACACCCGCATTTCTTCACGCATCGGCGCGACCTCAAGCACCCGGTTCACCGACCGCGCCTTGGCCAGATCAAAACCACCCTGCCCCGGCCCCCAAACCACACCCAAGACTTTGCGCGGGCCCAAAGGCACCTCGACAAACGCCCCAAGAAAGCACCCGCCCTCGGGCGCTTTGTAATCCAACGTCCGGTCCAGCGGCTGCGTGGTCAGCACCGCAATCAGCTCTCCTTCGTCGAAAAATCCGTTAGCGCTCACGGCATATCCTTCGCAGGGGGTTCCAGCATGGGTCTCTTTGAGGTAAAGCCATCCGCGACCAAGGCCAACCCATCAAAGGACTGCCCTCATGAAATTCTTCGTAGACACCGCCGAGATCGACGCCATCGCCGAACTGAACGATCTGGGCATGGTGGACGGCGTAACCACCAACCCCTCGCTGATCCTGAAATCGGGCCGCGACATTCTGGAAGTCACCAAAGAGATCTGTGATCTGGTCGACGGCCCCGTCTCGGCCGAAGTTGTCGCCACCGAGGCCGACGACATGATCGCCGAAGGCCGTAAGCTGGCCAAGATCGCGCCCAACATCGCAGTCAAAGTACCGCTGACATGGGCTGGTTTGAAAACCTGTAAAACACTGACCGACGAAGGCCAGATGGTCAACGTGACCCTGTGCTTCTCGACCAATCAGGCGATTCTGGCGGCCAAAGCGGGCGCAACCTTCATCTCGCCGTTCATCGGACGTCTGGATGATATCAACCTAGATGGCATGGACCTGATCGCAGATATTCGCCAAGTTTATGACAATTACGGGTTCGAGACCGAAATCCTCGCCGCCTCGATCCGCACCGTAAACCACGTGACCGACAGTGCCCGCATCGGGGCTGACGTGATTACAGCACCTCCGGGCGTGATCAAAAAACTGGCCGACCACCCGCTGACCGACAAAGGCCTTGAAACTTTCCTGGCCGACTGGGCCAAGACAGGTCAGAAAATCCTCTGATCCCAAGCATTGCCGCGCGGTGCCATCAGGCACCGCGCCCGGCCCAACGGCAAAAGCTGATCTTTGATCAGCGCCGGGCAGGCGGGAGCGCCCGCCACAGCAACGACGAAATTCGCCTTTCGCGTGCATTTTTCCCAAGGCAAATCCAGCAACCCATGTTATAAGCCCGCCAAACAAAAAAAACGACCGGACGGGACATGAGCAGCGATCCTAAACTCAAGGACAATCTCCGCGCCGCAATTCTGGCTGAGCCTGACGCCGTGCTGGATGACAAAGACCTGATGCAGGCCTTGGTGGCTGCAAATGAGCAGGCGCGTGGTGACAACGTTATCGACCTGCGCGGTATCGCCATGCAGCGGCTTGAGGCGCGTCTTGACCGCCTTGAGGACACTCATCGCTCAGTCATCGCGGCGGCGTATGAGAACTTGGCGGGCACAAATCAGGTGCATCGCGCCATTCTTCGCCTGTTGGAGCCAACCGTGTTCGAGGATTTCCTGCGCGCGCTAGGCAATGACGTGGCCGAAATCCTGCGTGTCGATCACATCACTCTGGTCCTCGAAACAACCGTCGTACGTGATGATCCGGTGGTGAACCAGCTCGGCGGCGTGCTGACTGTGGCTGAGCCCGGCTTTATCGATAGCTATCTAACCGCTGACCGCAACGGTCAGCCGCGCGAGGTTACCTTGCGCGAAATCCGCCATCCCAATCCGCAAGTTTACGGTAAACAAGCCGATCAGCTACGATCCGAGGCCTGCCTGAAACTCGATCTTGGCACTGGCCGCCTACCCGGCATGATTGTCATGGGCGCGCGCGACCCGAGGCATTTCTCACCTCAGCTTGGCACTGATCTTCTTGCCTTCTTTGCCGGCGTGTTCGAACGCTCTATGCGCCACTGGCTGTCGTGAGCCTGATTTCCCCAGCCTGCCGCGATGCTCTGCAGCATTGGCTGGACAGTCTGGGGGCGCTGGCGGGGCGGTCTGAAAATACGCTCAACGCCTATCGCGGCGACGTGACAGAATTCCTGTCCTTCATGACCTTGCATCAAAGCGAACGCCAAGGGCTGGCCGCGCTGGAACGCATCAGCGTTTCTGACATGCGGGCCTGGATGGCAGAGCAGCGAAATTCTGATGTCGGCGCGCGATCTCTGGCGCGCAAGCTTTCTGCCGTCAAAACCTTCTATCGCTGGTTGGCCGAACGCGAAGGATTCGAACCTACTGCGGTGCTGTCCACCCGAACGCCTAAATTTACCAAGAAACTGCCCCGACCTCTGGCCGAAGATGCCGCGCGCGCAATGATCGACACGGTCGAGTTACAATCCTCATCGGACTGGGTCGCTGCACGGGATGTTGCAGTTGTGACGCTCCTCTACGGGTGCGGGTTGCGGATTTCCGAGGCGTTGTCTTTGACCGGTGTGGACGCTCCTCTGCCAGAAACGCTGCGCATATCGGGTAAGGGCGATAAGGAAAGAATCGTACCGGTCTTGCCTGCTGCTCGGGCTTCGGTGGATCGCTATCTTCACCTCTGCCCACACCCGCAATCCCCCGATAAGGCGTTGTTCCGAGGTGTCAGGGGCGGCCCGCTCAACCCCGGAATCATTCAGGCTGTGGTCGCCAAGGCACGGATGCAACTTGGCCTGCCCGCAACAGCCACCCCGCACGCGATGCGCCACAGCTTTGCCACCCATCTGCTGTCTGCGGGTGGCGACCTGCGCGCGATCCAAGAGCTTTTGGGTCACGCCTCGCTTTCGACCACGCAAACCTATACCGCAGTCGATACGGCCCGGTTGATGGAAGTCTATAACCGCACGCACCCAAAAGCCTGAAGCAAAGACCCTTTTTGCTTTGCATCTGCGCCTTGCTTCCGTCATGACACCACCATGACACTCAGATTCAAAGCGCTTTCCGTTCATCTCTTCACCGCTACAGGTGCCGTTTTCGCAATGCTCGCCATGTTGGCAGCAGTCGAAGAGAAATGGAGCCTGATGTATCTCTGGCTCGTTGTCTCGTTCATCGTCGATGGCATCGATGGCCCGCTGGCGCGGCACTATCATGTCAAAAAGAACGCACCCGAGTTTGACGGGGTATTGCTGGATCTGATCATCGACTATCTGACCTACGTGTTCATTCCCGCTTTCGCCTTGTTTAAGTCAGGTCTGATGGACGGCTGGACCGGCTGGTTCGCAATCATCGTCATCACCTTTGCAAGCGCGATGTACTTTGCGGATACCCGCATGAAAACCAAGGATAATTCCTTCTCTGGCTTTCCAGGCTGCTGGAACATGTTCGTCATTGTGATCTTCGCCCTGGAGCCCAACTTCTGGGTCATCCTGCTGCTGGTCACCTTGCTGTCTGTCGCAATGTTCCTGCCGCTGAAATTCATTCACCCAGTCCGGACCGAGCGTTGGCGCACCCTGTCATTGCCTATGGCTTTTGCGTGGACATTCTTTGCAGGCTGGGCCGCCTGGGTCGACTTTCACCCCGAAAGCTGGGCCCATTGGGGGCTGGTGATCACCAGCTTGTATTTGGTCTCGGCCGGTATTGCGCAGCAGATCATTCCGCCACGCAAGGCCCGGGATTACAAGACTTCCTGAACCTCGAACTCAGTCCCGTTATGGGTGAACACGTCACCCTCTTGCAGGCCAACCATAGCTAGATAGATCGGGCTTTGGGTCGAAATGCCCATGTAGGTTTTGCCGTCCACCTCAAACCGAGTCGTTGAGACACATACGACGAAGCGGCGATTGTTGAACTTGATTACGGCGCCGGGCTGCACCGTATCCGTGAGGCCAAAATCGGTGTTCTCGATCACGTCAATCTTGGCGTGATGCGCATGAACAGGCGCATCAAAGGCGGCCGCCAGATCTGCATTCTCGCGCGAGGCAGCGATGTCGTCCTTGTCATGCCCTTCTCGGTCATCCAACTGCGAGTCCATAAGGAAGGCATCATAATGTGCCTGTGCGGTTGCCAGTTCCTGTTCTTCCAAAGACATCAGATGATCGATGATGGCTTTCTTACGTGCGGCGGGGTCTGTCTGGCCGGTCATTCAATTCGGTCCTTCAAATTCACTATTCGATATAGGTTGGGGCCGTGCCGCTCCGATTGCAACAGATAAGTACCGATCAGATCAACAGGCTGGCAGCACCTTCGTGACGCAGCAGAGCCACTTTGGTCTCAACACCGCCGTGGCCTGAAAACCCAACCATCTTCCCATCTGCACCCAGAACCCGGTGACAGGGAATAATGATGGGGATGGGATTTCCTCCGCATCCGCGCCCAACCGCTTGCGCCGAGTAGCCAAGGTCGTTAGCCAACTCGCCATAGGTGCGCGTATCACCAAATGGGATAGCATACATTGCATCGCACACCTGACGCTGAAATTCCGACCCCTTGATTCGGTAGGGCAGATCGAACTGCTGCAAACGCCCTTCGTCATAGGCACGCAACTGCGCCGCCGCTTCTTGCAGAACCGGGGTGGCTAGACCTTCGTCACAGCCATTCCAGACAAGACGCGTGATGGCGCCGCTGGTCTCTTCGACACCAAGGCAACCAAACTGAGTTTCTACGGCGATCATCGGCATAAATGAACGGTTGCAGATGTTTCACCACACCTGCAACCCGAATCCTGACGATCCGCCTCTTCATCTGGCCAAAAATACCTCGGAGCGCGAGGCAGAGCCTCGCATCAGCGATCTCTCTCTCGCGCTCCGTTCGAATGTCAGCTCAGCGCCTCGTTGCAGCGCCCGCATACGCCCGGATGGGCGTGCAGCCCAACATCAGGAAGGATTTTCCAGCAGCGCTGGCATTTGTCGCCTTGGGCTTTTTCGAACACTACAGCTACGCCCTCGATTTCCGGCACACGGAACGCCTCGGCCGGGGCCGGATCGCCTGTGACGGCCAGACCAGAAGTGATGCACATGTCATCCACGTCGAAGGTCGCAAGCAGATCGCGGGTTTCCTGATCTTCGACATGCACGATCGGTGCGGCCTCAAGGCTGGATCCGATCACCTTGTCCTGACGTTGAATTTCCAGCGCAGCGGTCACGGCGCGGCGAACGCGGCGGACTTTGGCCATGCTGGCTTCCAGTTCTTCATGGCGCCAATCAGCGGGCGTTTCAGGGAAATCCATTAAATGGACCGAACTATCATCGGCCGGGAACCTTTCCAGCCAGACCTCTTCCATAGTGAAGACCAGAACTGGGGCCAGCCATGTGGTCAGACGATGGAATAGGATATCCAGCACAGTCCGCGCGGCACGGCGGCGTAGGCTGTCACCGTCGCAATAAAGCGCGTCTTTACGGACATCGAAATAGAACGATGACAGATCAACCGTGGCGAATGTGAATACGGCGCTGAATACACCCTGGAAGTCAAATGCTGCATAACCTTTGCGCACCTGCTCATCCAGATCGGCCAGTCGGCTTAACACCCAGCGCTCCAGGCGCGGCATATCTTCAGGCGCAACCCGATCCGCTTCGGTGAAGTCCGCCAGCGAGCCCAGCATGAACCGCATGGTATTGCGCAGGCGGCGATAGCTGTCGGCTGTCCCTTTCAGGATCTCCGGTCCGATCCGCTGGTCGGCGGTGTAGTCGGTCTGAGCCACCCACAAGCGCAGGATATCGGCGCCGTATTGTTTAACGACCTCTTCCGGCACGATGGTGTTGCCCAGCGATTTGGACATCTTGTTGCCCTTGGAATCCAGCGTAAATCCGTGGGTCACTACGTTGCGGTATGGTGCACGCCCCTTGGTGCCGCAAGCCTGCAGCATCGACGAATGGAACCACCCGCGGTGCTGGTCGGTGCCTTCCATATAGACGTCAGCGATACCGTCCGCGGTCCCGTCCTCACGATCACGCAGCACAAAGGCGTGGGTCGAGCCAGAGTCGAACCACACATCCAGCACGTCGAACACCTGATCGTAGTCGTCGGGGTTCGCGATACCGTCGAGGATCTTCTCCTTGAACCCGTCCGTGTACCAGACGTCTGCGCCATCCTTCTCAAACGCGGCTTTGATGCGGGCATTGAGTTCGTCATTGCGCAGCAGGTAGTCCGCGTCGGTCGGCAATGCCCCCTTCTTGGTGAAGCAGGTCAGCGGCACGCCCCAGGCGCGTTGGCGCGACAGAACCCAGTCCGGGCGTGTTTCGATCATGGAATATAGACGGTTGCGGCCGGTCTGCGGCGTCCATTTCACCAGTTCATCAATCGAGCGCAGGGCACGTTCACGGATGGAGTCGCCCATCTCGCCCATGCCGTCCTCCAGCTTGCGGTCAACCGAGGCAAACCACTGCGGCGTGTTGCGGTAGATGATCGGCGCCTTCGAGCGCCACGAATGCGGATAGCTGTGCTTGATTTTGCCACGCGCCAGCAGCCCGCCAACCTCGGCCAACTTGTCGATGACGGCCTTGTTCGCATCGCCTTCACCGCCCTTGCGGGACAGGATGTATTTACCGCCAAAGAACGGTAGATCGGCGCGGAAGCTGCCATCATCCATCACGTTGTAAGTGATGACCTGTTCCAACATCCCCAGATCACGGTAAAGCTCGAATTCCTCCATCCCGTGCGACGGCGCGCAGTGGACAAAGCCGGTGCCTTCGGTGTCGGTCACAAACTCAGCGGCGCGGAAATCGCGGATGTCGTCCCATTCACCATTGCTGCCCTCAGCCCCGGCCAGCGGGTGTGCCAGTTGGATCTTGGCCAAATCCTCCCGCGTGACATCGCACAGACGACGGTACATCGTATCGTCCAGACGCGCGCGGGCAAACACATCCGCCGCACGGTCATCGGCTAGCAGATAGCGTTCGCCGATCCGCGCCCAGCACTCCTCGGGGCGGCCGATGACTTCGTAGAGGCCGTAGGAGATATCCTCGCCATAGACCACGGCCTTATTCGAGGGCATCGTCCATGGGGTCGTCGTCCAGATCACCACATAAGCGTTGTCCAGCGTCACATCGCCGGTGTTCACAACCTTGAACTTCACCCAGATGGTGAAGCTTTCCTTGTCGTGATACTCGACCTCGGCCTCGGCCAGAGCCGTCTTTTCGATGGGCGACCACATCACGGGTTTCGAGCCCTGATAAAGCGTACCGTTCATCAGGAATTTCATGAACTCGTCCGCGATCACAGCCTCGGCGTGATAATCCATGGTGATGTAGGGATCGGGCCAATTGCCGGTGATGCCCAGACGCTTGAACTCTTCACGTTGGATGTCGATCCAGCCTTCGGCGAACTTGCGGCATTCCTGACGGAAGTCGACGATGTTCACCTCGTCCTTGTTCTTGCCATTCTTGCGATACTGTTCCTCGATCTTCCATTCGATGGGCAGACCGTGGCAGTCCCAGCCAGGTACATAGCGTGAATCGTAGCCCATCATCTGATGGGACCGAACGATCATGTCCTTGATGGTCTTGTTCAGTGCGTGGCCGATATGCAGGTGGCCGTTCGCGTAAGGAGGGCCGTCATGCAGGGTAAAAGGCTTGCGGCCCTCTTTCTCGCGAAGGCGGTCATAGACGCCGATCTTCTCCCAGCGGTCCAGCCATGCTGGCTCGCGCTTGGGCAGGCCTGCACGCATGGGGAATTCGGTTTTCGGCAGGTTCAGCGTGTCTTTGTAGTCAGGTGTTTCGGCGCACATTTGGGGCGTCCTCAGGATGTTCTGGTCGTGTATGGATCGAAGCGGTCAGTGCGATAACTCAAGCACCTTTGCCCGGCGTCTCGCGATATCAGAGCGCCGGGGATATAATTCGAATAATGATGGCCAGCCGGTCAAACATGGCCGCGCTTATAGGACGCCTGCTCTCAATGGTCCAGAGGTTCCGGGTCTTGCGACGAATGGCGCAGCTTGGCCCAGCGATTGAGCCATGCGAGACCCGCCAGTGCGAGACCGAGCGCCAACAGCGAAAACACCCGGATCAGCCCGCCCAATCCGGCAATATCGATCAGAAACACCTTGGCCACCGCGAGGCCAATCACGGCCAAACCGGCCTTACGCATCAAATCGGACCGGCGGGCCAGCGACTGGTAGAACAACCCTGCGCCGACCACCAACAAGGTGATGGTGTATGAATAAAGCTCGGGCTGGGTGACGCCGTTGCCTTCATACATGCCACTCGCCCCCTGCCAGACATGACGGATTGTAAGCCCCAGCCAAAAAGCGATCAGGGCACCGGCGACCCCATAACTGATCTGCTTCAGTAGCACGGGCTGCGTCACGACGCGCCAAGCCGAGAAGCCGATGGCCAGCGCAGGCAACAGATAGGCCACCGCCAACGTGTTCAGCACCGGCGGGCCGAGCACGGGATCGGCAAATGGGTCGAGCAACGGGTTAGCCTCAGACAAAGCCTGAACCAGACGCATCATGCCGTGTGCCGCAAAGAACGCCGCGAGCGCGTAACGCGCGTAGTTCAGCTTACCGCCAAGCTCGAACCGCTGTATTTGTGCAAAAGCCAGCAGCAGCCAGATCACCGCCAGCAGCCCCAGCCCCCAATGGCTGTCTGTCGCGCCGCCTTCTCCGAAGCTTTCCAGCCAGCGCAGCAACAAGAGCGATAGCAATATTCCCGCCGTTGCCCAGGCCGCGCTTTCAAGCAGCAACGAGGCAATCGGGCGGTCCAAGGACCTTAGCAACGCCCACCCCATGATGAACCCGGCAACCGCCACTGCATAGACCAAGGTCATTTCGATCAAAGGCGCGGTTTCAGCCCAATCGAGCCCCGGGTCGAGCACCAGCCGTACGGTCACCGTGAACACACCCGCCCAAATGAACCAACTCATCGGAGCCAGAACAAATCGCCGGTCCAGCGCCGCGGCCACAACAATCATTGCGACAAGTGCTACGGTCAATGCGGCAGAACTGAGTACGATGATGCAGGCAAAGCTAAGGCACGATAGCGCAGACAGAGTTGCCAGTGCAGGCCGCATCCGTTTCTCACCATCGGCCCGCGCAAACCGTTCGGCCAAAACCACCATCATCGCGCCTATTGCGATTGCATGTAAGGCCCACGCATAAGCTCCGATCACGTTTGCAGGCTGCCAACCGACTTCAAGCGCGATCGCCAGCGTCGGAGCATATAGGGCTGCACCCCCGGCCCAGACCACAGCGTAGCGCCCGGCGTGGAAGGACCGCCACGCAGCGAGCACGCTGATCAAGGCCCCGAGGGCAACCAATAGCGTGACTACCCAAGGATAATCGGCCTCGGCCGTTTCCACGTATGTGTCGGCAAAGCCGCGCCACACGGAGCCACCGTCCAACCCGTGCAGCAGAACAAACCAGATCAGACCCAACGCAGGCAGCACCGTCACATCCTGCAAAGCACGCGCAGCTTTTGTCCAAAGGATCAGCGCCAGTATCAAAGCGGTAAACAGAGCAACGCCCAGCCAAAACTCACCGCTTGAATCCGACCAATGCAGCGACAGGATGATGGAACTGGTGAGAACCGCACCAAAGGCAATTCGGGTTGGAAACTCGGGCCATGGATCCCCTTTCCGTCGCCGGATGACCTCGGCAATCATCGGGCCGGTGTGGTCGGGCCAGATACTGCGTACGGGTATCGCCATCGCAATCAGCGCCAGTGCTGTCACACAGGTCAGATACTCCGGTTCCGTAGAGGGGGAAGACAGCACCAGCAAAAACGCCGCCCCGTATGCACCCACTAGCGTCAGAATAGAAATCCATGCCCAACGCCTGACGGTATCGATACCCAAGCCCAAAATGGCGATGATAAAGAAATAACCATAAAGCCAACTGGGATCGTCCGATGCGCCTCCAACCATAAAGGGCGCGGCAAAGGCTCCGATTAGGCCTACGGCGGCGAGCAGCGGCCCGTGGAACCATCCCAAGACCAACGCAAACAGAGCGATGATAACGAGACCGGCCAGAGCGGCCTCGGGGCCGATCAGATCATAAAGCTGGCGCGCGGCAAGGACGCCACCAAACAAGGTCACCAGACCCGCGCCCGAGAAGACCGATGGTAGATAAGCGGTCGACGCGTCCTCGTCATCGCCGAAGCGGCGGCGGATCACTTCACCTGACCCAATCAGCAGAAGGCCAAAGATCAGGGCTGCGGCGACCCGCGCGGTGGGTGGCAACAGCCCGTTCTCAACCCCGTATTGCACCAGAAATATCCCGGCCAAGGCCAGTGACAGCGCCGAAACCGCATAGAACCAGTTCTCACGCAACCACGCGCCCAGCGCGGCGATCTTTTCCTCACGAAAAACGATGGTGGCAGGAGGATCGGCGGCCTCAACGGCCTGCGGCGCATCCGATGGGCTTTCGTCAGTGGTAGACGAGGTTTTCGCCGCGGCCCAGGGATCATGCTTGGTTTGCGTCGTCTTCGGCTCCGGCCTTGATGTCTTGGAGGTTTCGGCGCCGCTTTCCGGTTTTTGCCTGGCCAATTGCCGCTCAAGCTGTTCGACGCGCTTACGCAACCGCGATTGACCAATCAGCAAAGCGATGATCGAAACAGGAATGGCCAGAACGATCAGACCAACGAGGACAAGCAAGGATTCCAACCGAAACCTCCGGATGCGATGCGCCAAACGTACCATGCAGACAGGCTAGTTTATAGTCTGGAAATCCGCATGGATACCGCCTGCTGCTCAGGTAATCGGCCTAGAAAAGCAGGATGTGAGGGCGTGCCAGCATCAGCCAAGGGATCGCCAGCACTGCGGCAAAGGCCGGAATACCGCAAGCGAACCATCTGTGGAAAAGTTTGTCGTAACTGCTTGGCAAGGAGGTACCATCCCGATCAGCCTGCCTTGCATAATCCCTCAGACGCACCTGAATCCAAACCACCGGCAGCCAGAACAGGCCGGTCAGTACGTAAAGCAGCAGTGATATCGCGATCCGACCCTCCGACAGCAACCAGCCCAGTTGCCAGGCCAGCAACACGCCGGTGATCAGCTGGAAAATGACTGAGGTGGCCGTAATAACTGTGTCGGCCAGCACCACGATTCCCGCCGTATGAGCAATCACCCGTGCATCTGCCGTGCGGTGCGCCATCAGCATGAAAAAGGCGATCCCCGCGCAAGTGCCCAATAGATCGCATGCTCCGATCACGTGAAGCCAACGCAAGATCAGATCCGGGTCCATCAGCGGCTCTCCAACATGGGTCGCGCGATCAGTGATAGCATCAAAGCCGGTGCTATCTTGACCAACGGTCCCAAAGGGTCGAGCCACAGTTCAGGCACCGTCAACGTGGCGGCGATCAGATAGAAAGCGGCGATTGCAGCCTGCGCGAGGCAAGCGCGCGCGGCCCACGGACGCCACAAGATTGCCAGCCCCAGCGCGATATTGATCATCGACCAAAACACCACGCTCGCGTTGGCAATCCCAACGGGCCAACCATTGCGCGAGAGTATCTCGACCGCCCGCGATAGCCCCGTCAATCCACCGCCGACTTGAAATCACGTAGATCCCCCGAGATCAGCGCAATATCTGGAAGGACCCTCTCAGCCGTCTTCTGGCTGCGCACAAGCCCCTTCACACAGGCGCCATCCGCATGCAGCGACCGAACGACCGCAGCACCGATGAAGCCATAAGCGCCCAGCACCAAAACAGTTTTTTCAGGACGATCCGTTGCCACGAGTTGCCTCGCATTGGTTTACAACACCATAGCGGATCAGATTCTGAGGATCAGCCTGATCACCCCGTCCGCGACAACAGCACCATTCAGGGGTGAAACAACGAGCCAACCCAGAAGGCGATAGCTGCCGCCGCACCCCCGATCAGCAGGGTTTCTCCGCCTGATCGCCACCAGGGTGCAAGCGACCACCGGCTTTTCATCGCGCCAATGGCAAAGAACACGCCCGCAGTCATCCAGGCCGATACTGTGAACGCATTTGCAACGGATAAGAGGAACGGCAACAACGGAATCATCCCCGCGATCAGAAAGGCAAAGAACGTCGCCATCGCGGCTTTGAGGGGATGCGGGTCGACGCTGCCCAGCCCGTATTCGCCCTCGATCATAAGGTCGACCCAATTGTCGTGGTTCGAAGTGATTTCAGCCGTCGCGTCATCCAGAACGCTGCCTGAAAGGCCTTTTTGTGCGAGGATTTCGCGCACCTCCTTTCGCTCGCCATCCGGGTACAACTTGATATGCCGTTCCTCGATGGCTCGAATACGGTGGATGTTATCGAGCTCGGCCTTGGTTCCCGAGTAGTTGCCCGCCGCCATCGAAAAACCATCCGCCAGCACGTTGGCCAACCCAAGTGCCACGATGACAAAAGGCGATAAACCTGCCCCGGCAACCCCGGCAACGATCGCGAATGTCGTGACTGAGCCATCGATGCCGCCATAAACCACATCGCGCAGAACCCCACGCCCCGGAGGCGCATTGATCCGTTCGAAAATCTCTTGCTGGCTGTGGCCGTGTTCGGTCATGGCTGGCTCCGTCCTGTTTATGCAGGACAGGTTCAGGCACGGCCTTGCGCCAGATCAAGTCCTGGAGAACAACCCGCTGAGCGCGCGTTTGATCATGCCACGGGTCGAGGGCTGGTGGCGTTTCGAGAAAGGCAAAGGTCGACAGACCTCCATCGCAGCGACACCCACGCGGGCGGTGAGCGCGCCGTTGACCAGCCCCTCACCGAACCGGCGCGACAATTTGCTGAGAACCGAGCCGCCCAAAATCGGCTCCAGAAGATCATCCCCCACTGCCACCGCGCCAGTTGCAATCAGATGCACGAATACGGCGCGGGTTAGGCGCCAACTGCCCAAGAAACCTGCGCGACCGCCATAGATTTCCGCAATCCGCCGGATCATGCGCAATGAACTTGCCAGCGCCGTCGCTACATCCGCCAGAGCAAGCGGGACCAGAGCGGTCACGGTCGCGACCTGCCGCGCTGCGGCCTCGACCTCGCGGCTGGCGGCAGCATCCAGCGGGGCCAGAATCTCGTCTTCGGCCAAGGTCAGCAGGGTTGCCGCATCGAATTGTTCGCCCATCCGCTCCTTTAGGCGATCTCGACCCCAGCGCGTTTCGTCGCGTCCGTTGTAAAATGTGATCAGGCGATTGGTGACGGCGCGAGCTTGCGACAGGTCTTCATCCGCCAATGCGGCATCAGCGGCGCGACGCAACCCGTCTACGCGGGATAGGCGGCTGATTGCAGCCAGTTCACGCAACGCAATGATCAGCACGACCAGCAGCAGAGCGGCGATCAGGCCGGTAACAATCCAACCCAGAATTGGTGCGCGTTCCAGCAGAGAGATGGCAAAATCCCATGCGGCGACCGAGACCACCGCCCCCACAACGGCTAATGCCAGCCCCCAGAACCAACGCGCCAAAACCGAAGGTTTCCGCGCTACAAACCGTACCGCTGCCTGCATCGCCTGTCCCTGCGGAGGCGCGATGTCTGGAACAGGAGGCGCGGTCGAGACATCAACTGCCGAGGCATCGTCTTCCAGATCAATCAAAACGGG
Organism: Ruegeria sp. C9; assembly: GCF_056537585.1. NCBI lineage: Bacteria > Pseudomonadati > Pseudomonadota > Alphaproteobacteria > Rhodobacterales > Roseobacteraceae > Ruegeria > Ruegeria sp. C9. The sequence goes on along the minus strand of NZ_JBQFRU010000004.1, from coordinate 181,457 downwards.
GCCTTTAGCCATCGACCAACTCCTCGCGCGTCCAAACATATCTGATGTCGGGCAGGTTTTCGTCGTTCTCGGACCCATCGCCGCGTGCGACCTCGACAAAGCCGTTACGCTCATAGAACCGGCATGCGGAAGGATTGGCCTGAAACGCATACAAGTTGAGCGTGGGACGCTGCGCTTTGGCGCGATCCAGCAATTGCTGCCCGATCCCCTGCCCGCGCGCCGAGGCCGCCAGATAGAGCGACTGCACTTCGTCCCCATTCAACGCCAGAAATCCGGCCACCTGCCCCTGCTTTTCGGCCACCGTGACCCAGCCGAGATCAATCATCTTGCCGCAAAACGCAATGGTCTCGGCCTCAGAATGCAGTTCAGGCATCCAGTCGTTTTCGCGGGCGAACTCATGCAGAATAGCGCCTGTGGTTCCGGCATCGGTACTGCGAGCGGGGCGAAGGATCAGGTTCACAGCCGGTCTCCGATCAGAAACTGCGCAGCCCGGTCCAGCCGAATATGTGGCGGACCGTCACCGGGATTCAGGGTCAAATGTGCGGGTGCAAAGGCCATATTGCCATAGTCCTCGCCCAGCCATCCCTCGGCCCCATTGCGCGCGGGGCCCAGCAGATGGGCAGGGTCCTCGGGCAAATCACCGGGGTAAAAGGCCGCCTGCTTACCGCTATCTAGCAGAGTACCGCGCACGCAAGGCAATTCCACGCCGTTATGGCTGCGCATCTCTTCCGTCGTTGTCCGAAGTGAAGCCAACGATAAGGCCGCAGTTTCAGCCCCGGCAAAGCTGGCGCGGTCGCGGGCCTCACGGGTCAGGGCCTCAATGATCGCGGTCAGGCGCGGGTGCTGCAGATGGTGCAGATGGTCCGCTTTGGTGGCCGCAAACAGGATACGCTCGACCCGCTTGCCAAGCAGCAGGCTGTTGAGCCATGCGTTGCGACCGGGGCGGAAGGCCGACAGGATATCGGCCATCGCGCGGCGCATATCCTCGACCGCTTGCGGGCCTTTATGGATTGCCCCCAACGCATCTACCAGAACGATCTGCCGGTCGATCCGGGCAAAGTGGTCGCGAAAGAAAGGTTTGACCACACGCGATTTGTACGCCTCGTACCGCCGCTCCATCTCGCGGTGTAGTGAACGCCGAATTGACACCCCCGACACCGGGAGCGGCGCGAATGTCAGCACAGGAGACCCGGCCAGATCGCCCGGCAGAAGAAACCGACCGGGAGTGCAGTCATAGAAACCGGCATCACGCGCGGCATTCAGGTAATCGGTGAAGCTGCGGGCGAGGTCCTGCGCCTGCGGCTCATCATGTGGCGCGGTTGGGTCGGTCGCCTGAACCTTTGCCATAAATGCCCCTGCTTGTGGGCGATTGGATATGTGTTCCAGCGTGTCCCGCGACCAATCTTCATAGGATTTGTCCAGTAGGGCCAGATCCAGCAGCCACTCACCCGGATAGTCCACAATGTCCAGATGCAATGTTCGGGGGCCCTGCAATCCCGAAAGCAGACCTGCGGGCTGGACTTTGAAGGACAGGCGTAACTCGGAAACAGCACGCGTGCTGTCCGGCCAGTGCGGCGCTGGTCCGGTCAGGGCGGACAGATGGGATTCGAAATCGAACCGGGGCACGGTGTCGTCGGGTTGCGGCTGCAGGTAGCTGGCGGTGACACGCCCCTCTTGCTGCGCCACAAGACCGGTCATGCGGCCCCGATCCAGCAGGTTGGCGGCCAGAGATGTGATGAACACTGTCTTACCCGACCGCGCCAATCCCGTCACGCCCAGCCGGATGACCGGTTCGAAGAATGTCTCAGACACACGGTCACCCACGGATTCGACGCCGCGCACCAGACTGTCTGCCAATGATGAGATGACCAAGCTGTCGCCCCGCAATTATCGTTTTGCCCAAGATAGGTAGCGGTTGCGGCACTTGCCAGAGCTTTCGCCCCCTTGCCCGTCCGACCAAGGCGCGATACCAGCGCCCCATGCCCAGATACGCGCTGCAAGTCGAATACCAAGGGGAACCGTTTGCCGGATGGCAGCGGCAAAAGGAGCTGCCTTCGGTTCAGGGCGCGATCGAACTAGCGCTTTCGCGGATCGAACCCGGAGACCACACAATCGCCGCCGCCGGTCGTACCGACGCTGGGGTTCACGCGCTAGGACAAGTGGCGCATTGCGATCTGGTCAAAGAATGGGACCCATTTCGCCTGTCTGAGGCGTTGAATTATCATCTCAAGCCGCAGCCTGTCGCCATCGTGAAAGCCGCACGGGTGGATGATGACTGGCATGCGCGGTTCTCGGCGCTTGAACGGCAATATCTGTTCCGTATCCTGATGCGCCGTGCACCCGCCACCCATGACAAGGGGCAGGTCTGGCAGATCAATCATTCTCTGGACGTTGCAGCGATGCAGGCCGGGGCGGATATGCTGATCGGGCGGCATGACTTCACCACCTTCCGGTCCTCCATCTGTCAGGCCGCCAGCCCGGTCAAGACACTGGATGAGTTGCGGGTGGAACAGGTTCAGGGCTTCTCGGGGCCCGAAATCCATTTCCACGTTCGCGCCCGGTCGTTTCTGCACAATCAGGTACGTAGCTTCGTTGGCACGTTGGAGCGCGTGGGGGCCGGAGCTTGGACGCCCGAGGACGTTCGCGATGCGCTTGAGGCGGTTGACCGTGCGGCCTGTGGGCCGGTTTGCCCGCCGCAAGGATTGTATCTGGCACGGGTAGGATATCTCGAACCGGTGTTTGGCTAAGTCTACAAGGCCCGCAATAGCAGCCCGCTTGCAATCACGGCGATGATAAGACCTGCCACCAGTTCGATGGTCGGGGCCAGTACCGATGCAAAGCGTGTAGCCGAGGCTGAGGCCAGCAACCCGCCGCGCAACCCAAAGGATGTCCAACCGACCAAAGTGGTGACGGTTGCGGTGCCTAAAGCCATGGCGAATGCGCCTGCGATGCCGACCATTGCGATATCCATCTGCCATGTCAGGATCAGCACAAACAACGCGCCCGTACAGGGGCGTGCGGCTATACCAGCGATCAGGATCAACGCCTCGCGAAAGCTGCCGACCTGAGCGACCTCATCGGCCGTCGGGCCGTGGCGGTGGCCGCAGTCAGCGCAAACCTCGTGGTCGTGATGATGGTGATCGTGATCATGCGCATGGTGATGGTGGTCGTGCGTTTGAGAGGCTTGGTTTTTGTGACGCCGCGCAAAACTGCGGATGGCGCGGAAAACCAGCCACAGGCCTATAGCGGCAATTGCGCCGTAGCTGATCGGTGCCATGACCTGTTCGGTCGTGCCTACAAGCGACTCGCGTGACATCTGGAATACCAATACCCCGGCATAAACCAGCACAACCGCCGTCACTGCTTGCCCTAGGCTCGACAGGACACTGATTGCAGAAAGTCGCCAAAACGCAACACGACGGCCAAGCCCATATCCTCCGATCAGAACCTTGCCATGGCCCGGTCCAATGGCATGGAAAAACCCATATGCAAAACAGACCGTCAGTAGCGTTGCCACAGCTTCGGGCTGCTCGGCGCGTGCTGCGCGAAGGGCGCGGGCGATCTGGTTCTGGAATTCGCGTTGCTCTCCGGCAGCCCAAGCGGCCAGATGGTCAAAACCACCGCTGCCCCAGAACCACAGCAGCACCCCGCAGGCGATGGCAACGGGAACGATCAGGTATTTGGACATGAAAGCCGAATCTCGGTTGCGAATTTCTCACCGACCAGAGGGATATCGTTTTCTTCAAGGTCATACTCGGCATCCAGCGTCAGCAAAAAAGCCTGCATCTGGGCCAGTTCGTTGTCGATATCCGGATCGCTCCGTTCAATCTCACAGGTCGTGGGGCCCGAAACCAGAACCGGGCGGGTCACTTCGTATGCGGTATAAAAGCTCTCATCAAAGGCTTTGATCGACAGCGCATCCGCCGGAACAGGGTCTCCTTCGACCGCGCGCAGATGTGTGGTCACGATGCGGGCATCCTCGGTCGTGGCCTGCGGTTCAAGCGGGCCGGATAGCGGGATCACGGTTTCGCCCATGCGGATGACCAGATCGCCATTGTAACCTTCGACCCACTGCGCGTCGAAGCCACTTAGAAACTGCTCTTCAGCCTCGGTCAGCACGCCATCTGCATCCTGATCCAGTCGCATGTCTTCCAGAACCAGCAATGAATAGAACTCATCATAGGCCCAGGTCACACGCACATGGGTCAGGTTGCCTGCGTCATCGACCATGAACTCTAGCCCCGTGTCGATAAAGACATGGGGATGAGCCAGAGCCGGTATCGGCAGAAGGCAGGTCAAGGAGAAGGCAAGCCAGCGCATGGTGCAAAGATAGAATGCGCAGCTGGTATCGGCAATCCGACTAAACACTAGGCTGCAGAATCCCGCCATTTACTCCGGCGGGAACAAGACCAATGTCTGCAAAGCCGTCCCAACTGGCCCCTGTGTATCAAAAAGAACTGACTGCGACATACCGATCCCCGAGGGTTGCCAGTGCGAGATCGAGTCAGAGGCCAGCCAGTCCGAGACAGGCTCGCGGTGGACTTGCACAGTCAGGTCGGTATTCATGAAACCCATCTCAGATGTGGGCGCGTTCCACGATATGCCATTGCCGCAATCTGCAAGCGGGCAGAGCGCTTGGATCGGCGACGGGTCCTCTCCTTCCAGCAAGGCAGGTGTACGCATCCAGACGGTTTTCGGACCTGCCCCTTGCTTGCCATCAGCGGGATAGCCGATCTGGGAGTGATGGGCAAAACCGGGCAACTGATGGCGCATCTCACCGATCGGAAACGGGCCATCGACCATATCTTCGACCCTGGGCGCGGGCAGTTCGACATTGGGCACGGCCCCAAGGTCTTTGCGCACCATATGCATGGTTGTGGCGGTGGCGCAAAGCGTGTCGTCCAGATCATGTACGGTGACCCGTGTGGTCGCCAGCGTCTTGGTATGGCGTGTCGTCTCTGCCGCGACTCGCAAACCAGCCAGAGGCAATGGACGCAGCAGATCGACGGTCAACCGGGTCAACATCTTCTCAGGGCCAACTTCGGTTTCTGCCGCCCGCACGATCAATCCGCTGACTGGCCCAGCATGGCAATGATCGGCTGACCAAGGCCCGCGCGCGGGGTCATTGCCAACAAACACACCCTGCGCATTTTGGTGGAAATACGCCTGCCCCAACACATCCGATGTCATTGTGGTTCTGTCGCCTCAGACTTTTTCCTGCGTGTATTTCTTCAACTCGGCGCGAGCGACCTGACGGCGATGCACTGCGTCCGGCCCATCCGCCAGACGCAGGGTGCGCACATGGGTCCATGCATTTGCCAAGGGCGTATCCTGACTGATCCCCTGTGCGCCGAACACTTGTACGGCCTCATCGATCACCTTCAGCGCGACCTTGGGGGCAACGACCTTGATCTGGCTGATCCATGGGGCCGCCGCCCTTGCATCGCCCTGATCCATGTACCAGGCGGCCTTGAGGCACAGCAAACGGGCCATTTCGATCTCCATCCGACATTCGGCGATGATGTCGTAGTTTGCCCCCAGCTGCGCCAGTTTCTTCCCAAACGCCTGGCGCTGTAGTGAACGCTTGCACATCTGCTCCAGCGCAGACTCGGCCTGTCCAATCGCGCGCATGCAATGGTGAATACGGCCCGGCCCCAAGCGCCCCTGCGCGATCTCGAACCCGCGCCCTTCGCCCAGTAGAATGTTTTCGGCCGGGACCCGAACTTCTGTGAAACGGATGTGCATGTGACCATGGGGCGCATCGTCGTGGCCATAGACCTCCATCGGGCGCAATACCTCAATACCCGGCGCGTCTGCTGGGACCACGATCATCGACTGGCGCTGGTGCTTTGGCAGATCGTCCCCGCCGGTTTTGACCATCACGATATAGACCTTGCAACGCGGATCGCCCGCCCCAGACGACCACCATTTCTCGCCGTTCAGAACATATTCGGCCCCGTCCCTCACGCAGGACATCGAAATGTTGGTGGCATCTGATGAGGCCACATCGGGTTCGGTCATCAGATAAGCTGAGCGAATCTGCCCGTCGAGCAAAGGCTTCAGCCACTGCTCTTTCATCGCGCCTGACCCGTAGCGTTCAAACACCTCCATATTCCCTGTATCGGGCGCGGAGCAGTTGAAAACTTCGGCCCCCAAGGGCGTCTTGCCCATCTCCTCGGCGAAATAGGCGTATTCAACTGTACTGAGGCCAAAACCTTTGTCGCTGTCTGTCAGCCAGAAGTTCCAAAGCCCCGCCGCCTTGGCCTTGGCTTTCAGCCCCTCGAGAATCTCGGCCTGTCGCTCGGTATATTTCCAACGATCGCCTTTATTGATTTCTGCCTGATACTCATCTTCAAGCGGCATGACCTCGTCGTGAATCATATCTCTCACCCGCTGTAACAGGGCGCGGTTTTCCTCACGCAATCCGAAAGTCATGGTCATGTCTATTCCTTCCCTGTGGCGCAATGCGGGTCGTTGGCTTTGGTCCGAGGATGGCTTAGTGGCCATGAAGGTGTCCAGCTAAGTGACGGAACGTCATTCACGCAAATTGAGCCCGGTCCAGCATCAATGCGATGCCCAGCAGGGGGCCTGCGGTCAAATTAGCTGGAGCAAATCACAAGGGTGCAGCTGTGTTAGTTCGGGTGCTGGCCAAGGCACCGACCTTTAAGGTGTCAGGATCCAGTTCCCATCAGCGGTCTTGCAGCGGCGTGTTCTGATATCGCGGGCCTGTGCAGCACCTTCAGGCTGCACAAAGTGCTGAAGTATCACACAATTGCCCTGAACGCTTTGCACGCGGATTGTCCCCTTCGAGCCGGTGTCCTGATTGAGCCAAGCCCTCTCCTGCCCCACGGATGGAGTGCCCGTCGACAGCAACGCGTTTGAGGTGTCGTTCAACACCTCAAAGTCAGCGGGGCTCAACCCCATTTCCGCGATGATTCGGGAAAGTGGTTTAGCCTGTGCTATTCCACCCACCCCCAGAAAAAGTGCAGCAACCAGCGCTGTGTAAACAAAGGCTTTCATCAAAGGGCCTCGCCGATTTGAATGACTTTCACGTCCATAGATATACCTCTATGCGTGTGCGGCCAAGCCCCACTTGGCCACCTTCAAATTATCCCGAACAAACCTTTCGCAAGGCGGGCGCTAGGTCCGCCCGTGAGATCGCCTCATATTGTGCCCAGACGAAGCAGAGGCATTTGATGACACATCCTAAATATTATGCACCGACAGGCGGACATCCGGGGCAAGAGCAACTGTTGACCGACCGTGCCATGTTCACCGATGCCTATGCGGTAATCCCCAAGGGCACGATGCGCGACATCGTCACCAGCTTTCTGCCTTTCTGGGAGAATACACGTCTTTGGGTCTTATCCCGGCCTTTGAGTGGTTTTGCCGAGACATTCTCGCAATACATAATGGAGGTGCAGCCCGGCGGTGGCAGCGATACGCCCGAAACCGACCCAAATGCGCAAGGGGTGATCTTCGTGGTCGAGGGCAGCGTCACGCTGACCCTGAACGAAGCGGATCATGTTCTTGAGATCGGTGGATATGCCTATATCCCCCCGGGCAGCGACTGGACGCTGCACAACCATGGCGATTCAGTTGCCCGGTTCCATTGGGTGCGCAAGGCTTATGATGCAGTGCCCGGCCTGCCCGCCCCTGACCCGATCATCACCAATGAACGCGACGTGGTACCCAACGAAATGCCCGGCACCGAAGGCCGCTGGTCTACCACCCGCTTCACCGATCCGCAGGACCTGCGTCACGACATGCATGTCAACATCGTCAATTTCGAACCCGGTGGTGTGATTCCCTTTGCCGAAACCCATGTGATGGAACACGGCCTTTATGTGCTTGAAGGCAAGGCTGTTTACCGGCTCAATCAGGATTGGGTCGAGGTTGAGGCCGGTGACTACATGTGGCTGCGCGCTTTCTGCCCGCAGGCCTGTTACGCAGGCGGACCGGGACGGTTTCGCTATCTGTTGTACAAGGATGTGAATAGGCACATGCCGTTGTCTGTACCGTCTAGGTAGCTGACGATCGGGGCTTTACCGGGTCAAGTTCTGGTAAAGGGGTTCACAGAATCGCTGGAATCTGATGAAATCAAATGAGTTTTCAGCACTGGAGATTGTTCGATGTTACTGCGCGGTACGATGATTGCACTGGTTGCCACCCTTGGCCTTTCGGCGTTCAACGCCGCCCCGGTCGCAGCCAAGGAAGAAACCAAATCCGTTTTCGTCATGAGCCGCACATGGGCGGTGACGCAGGTCTCGGACGCGCCTGTGGTTTATCGGGCGACGCGGGATAATAACAATCTGAACCCCTTTGGCCCGCCGCCACGTCTTCGCACCATCCAGGCAATGGCCGCGATACAGAAGGCGACCGGCTGCAAGGCGATCTATTCCAGCATGTACCAGAACATTTCGGGCCAGTTCTTTTCGCAGGTCAGCTGCAACTGAAATTGGTACAATACTTTGATTGAGATCGCCTGATCTGCCTGCCATAGCTTGCGCATGAAACTCGCGATCAACGGATTCGGTCGTATCGGCCGCACCATTCTGCGTCAGGTCTTAAGCCTGCCGCAGCATTCGGATGTAGAACTGGTGCTGATCAACGATATCGCACCGCTGGAAACATGCGCATACCTGTTCAAATATGACAGCACGTTTGGCCCCTATCAGGGTTCGGTCACGACCGAAGGTGAAGCACTGAATATCGATGGCCGCGTTATTCTGATGTCTCACAGCGCCGATTTGGCACAGGTCGATCTGTCCGGCGTCGATGTCATGCTCGATTGCACCGGCATCGCGCGAACATCCGACGTGGCCAGCCGGGGCTTGACTGCTGGGGCGGATAAAGTGTTGATTTCCGGCCCTTCACCCGCTGCCGAAGTCACACTGGTACTGGGGGCAAACGAAGATCAATTGGGCAGCGCACGGATCGTTTCAAATGCATCCTGCACCACCAATGGTCTGGCACCGCTCGTCAAGCTGATTGATGAAATCGGCGGGCTTGTGTCCGGGCACATGACCACCATCCACTGCTATACAAACAGCCAGCCGATGGTCGATGCGCCACGCGGGGATTTGGCCCGATCGCGCGCCGGGGCATTGTCGATGGTGCCCACGACCTCGAGCGCGACGCATTTGATTGATATCGTCTTGCCAGACCTGGCCGGTCGTATGTCGGGGGCCGCGGTGCGTGCTCCGACGGCCAGCGTATCTGCCGTTGATCTTGTCGCCACGCTAGAACGTGGCATGAGCGCAGATCAATTCGAACAAGCGTTTCGCGACGCGGTCGCAGCTTCTGACGTGCTGGGCTGGACTGATTTGCCCTTGGTGTCATCTGATTTGCGGTCCCGCCCTGAGTCACTGGTAGTGGCGGGGCCCGAGACGCGCATGATTGGAGAGAGGCAGATCAGGGTCTTTGGCTGGTACGACAATGAATGGGGGTTTTCAGCCCGCATGCTGGATGTCGCGCGCCTGATGGCAAACGCCGGGTAATCCGCAGCGCTGAAGCACGCTACGGATTACTTCAAGACTTCAATCGTGAGGTAGGCTACCCGCCCCGTGACCGGCCATACCCCCTGAAACCTCTTCAGTCGATTCTTCGGCCAATTCTTCTGGCAGGACCAAATTCAGTACAATGGCGATCAGCGCTGCGGGCAGCAGGCCGCTGGTCATCAGGATACGAAGTGTATCAGGTAGGTGCTGAACCGCGCCGGGTTCCAGCTGCAACCCAAGACCGATCGACAGCGAAATCGCAAAGATCACCATGTTGCGACGGTTCCAATCCACGTCTGACAGCATCGAGATACCTGCCGCGACCACCATGCCGAACATGACGATCACACCACCGCCCAGCACTTCGATAGGCACGGTGCGGATAATTGCCCCGACTTTTGGCACAAGGCCACACAGGATCAGGAAGATAGCTCCACAGGTCACGACATGGCGGCTCATGACGCCCGTCATCGCAATCAAACCGACATTCTGGCTGAAGGACGTATTGGGAAACCCGCCAAACATACCGGCAATCGCTGTTCCGAAACCATCTGCATAAGTCGCGCCCGCGATTTCCTTGTCGGTTGCTTCGCGACCTGCACCACCTTTGGTGATTCCCGATACGTCACCGACGGTCTCGATGGCCGAGACGAAAGACATGAGACAAAAGCCGATCACGGCGGCCAGAGAGAACTCAAACCCATATTTGAATGGTACGGGCAGAGCAAAAGCTGAGGCGCGTGACCAACTTGTGCCAATGGCCTCGAACGTCACCATCCCGACCATCAGAGCATAGACGTAACCAACCGCCAATCCGACCAGTACGGCAGACACCGACAGCATGCCGCGCGCAAAGAACTTGAGGCCAAGCGTCACAACAACCACAACCAGTGCAGCCGACCAGTTGAGCAGCGATCCATACTCAGGAGTCCCAATCGCAGGCACACCACCAGCGGCGTATTGTATGCCGACCTTGACCAGCGCCAAACCGATCATTGTTACGACAAGTCCGGTGACCAGCGGCGGAAGCGCAAACCGTATCTTGCCTATGAAGAGGCCAAGAAAGGCATGAAACAAGCCGCCAACCAGGACACCGCAAAACAGCGCCCCTAAGGCATCCACGCCTTTTCCGGCGACCAGAGGGATCATGATGGGCAAAAACGCAAAGCTCGTTCCCTGTACAATCGGCAGAGCCGCTCCGACCGGGCCAATCGTGATAGTCTGCAGCAGTGTCGCCAGCCCTGCAAATAGCATCGACATCTGGATCAGGTACAGCAGTTCGGGAAAATCCGGGGAGTTCGACCCAAATCCAAACCCGGCAGCACCCGCCACGATGATGGCCGGTGTCACGTTCGAGACGAACATCGCCAATACGTGCTGAATGCCCAGCGGTATCGCCTTGTGCAAGGCGGGTGTGAAGTTCGGGTCCCGAAGCTGTTCAGGCGTCCCTATCGAAGTTTCAGCCATGATCTCATTGTCCTCCCTAAGATCCAATGGGGTTCTTACCGCTTCTCCGGCGGCTTCGGTTCTGGTTTCAGCGGTTGACCACCTCGTACGGTGTGCTGAACCAGTATTCCTCCAAGTTCGGGCCTTCCCCGATCCGATCAACGACTGCGAACAGACCGGGTCCATGCAAGGGTGTCAGGACTCCGTGCCATGTTCCCCGGTGATAGTTCACCGCCTGTCCTGGCTGTGTAATGAACGCGCGAGGACGACCCGGTTGCCCCTCCTCATCCGGGGCGACGATCACGAGAAAGGGCTGGTGAGTCATCGGAATGAACGCCTGGCTGCCGTCGGGATGACGCTCAACCATCGCTAGCTGATAAGGCAGTTCGCGTGGGTTTGCATTGAACAGGCTGATGCCCGCTTGGGCATCACCGAAATCCAGCCTTGCCCGATCATGATACCGCCCGCACTGGCCCTGGTTGATGATCTTGTCGGCCTCACCTGACACATCAATCAGATCACCAAACGGTGCGAAAGCTTCGGCCGAGATCGGTTCAGCGACAATCCGAGTCATGAGGGCAGCACATCGCGCAAACGGAACTCGGCAATCCGCTCGACCTGTCGGCAGGCCTCGGCGAACTCGGTTTCGCGATCCTGTTCGATGCGCCGTTCGAATGCGTTTAGGATCGAAGCCTTGTTGTGGTCCCGCACGGCAATGATGAACGGAAAGCCGAATTTTTCCGTATAGCGCTGGTTCAGTTCGGTGAAGGTGGCGCGTTCCTCATCCGTCAGCGCATCAAGCCCTGCCGAGGCTTGCTCGGACGTACTTTCCTGTGTCAGCCGCTTTGCCTGCGCCAGTTTGCCTGCCAGATCAGGGTGGGCTGTCAAAACACCGAGCCGTTCCTCGGTCGAGGCGGACCGGAACATGCGCGTCAAAGCACTGTGTAATCCGACTGCCGTGTCATGCGCCGCGCCCAATTCCAGATCATAGGCGCGCTCGGCGATCCAAGCGGAATGCTCGAAGATACCTCCATACGCAGAGACGAATTCTTCGCGGCCCATTTGCGAGGGTTGTGGACGCTCAGCCGCCGGGTGCTTTTCGGCCCAATGCTCGGCAATCTGCAATCGCGTTGCGAACCACACGTCCGAGAACCCACGCGCGTAATCCAGAAACCGTTTCAGCGCCATGACGCGTCCCGGTCGCCCGATCAGGCGACAGTGCAAACCGATCGACAGCATCTTGGGTGCACCGGCCTCGCCTTCCGCATAAAGCGCATCGAAACTGTCTTTCAGATATGAATAGAACTGATCCCCGGCGTTGAACCCCTGTGGCGTCGCAAAGCGCATGTCGTTGCAATCCAGCGTGTAGGGAACAATCAACTGATCCCGACCACCGGTTTGCATCCAGTAGGGTAGATCGTCTGCATAGGTATCGGCAACATAAGCAAAGCCACCTTCCTCGGCGACCAGACGCACGGTGTTGTCCGAACAGCGCCCAGTGTACCAGCCGCGCGGGCGATCCCCTACGACTTCGGCATGCAGACGGATCGCTTCGGCGATCTGGGCCCGTTCTTCCGCCTCGGGCATATCCTTGTGCTCGACCCATTTCAGGCCATGGCTGGCAATCTCCCACCCTGCCGATTTCATCGCCGCAACCTGATCTGGCGAACGCGCTAACGCGGTAGCCACACCATAAACGGTGATCGGTAGGTCTTTCATCAAGCGATGCAGGCGCCAGAACCCCGACCGCGAGCCATATTCATAGATCGATTCCATGTTCCAATGACGCTGGCCCGGCCACTGCGCCGCCCCAACGATCTCGGACAAGAACGCCTCGGACGCAGCGTCCCCGTGCAGAACACAGTTCTCGCCGCCTTCTTCGTAGTTCAACACAATCTGCACAGCCAGTTTCGCCCCGCCGGGCCATGCGGCGTCAGGTGGGTTGGCTCCGTATCCGATCATATCGCGGGGGTAACGAGGCGGCTGCATAGGGTCTTCCAGTCCGATTAGGTGTTTTGACAGCTTTACCGCAGAAACGGTCTATTGATTATCAAATCAATCCGAACACTGTTTCCACTTCTTTCGGCATTTCAACCATTTTGCGGTTTGGCCCAGACTGTGGCACACCAAAAGAAACACATAGGAGAGACCCTTGGCTGGCTATCTGACAACCCACGTTCTCGACACGGCGCGCGGCTGCCCCGCTGAGGGGTTGAAAATCGCGCTCTACAAAGTGTCAGGGAACTCGCACCGTAAACTGGTCGAGATGGAAACCAACGCGGATGGCCGAACCAATAGCCCGATCTTACCGCAGGACGACTTTAAAACCGGCACTTATGAGCTGATATTCTTCGCCGGAGATTACCTGCGCGCGACGGGTCAGGATGGCGATGATCCTCTGTTTCTGGATCAGGTGCCGATCCGCTTTGGCATGTCCGATGCGGACGCGCACTACCACGTTCCGCTGCTGTTGTCCCCCTACGGCTATTCGACTTACCGGGGCAGCTAGCCCTAGACTTCGGCGCTTCGAACCACTTTGCCGATCCGGTCAATCATGAAATCCATAAACAGCCGCGCCTTCGGGTCCTGATGGCGGCGATGCGTATAAAGGCAGGCCATTTGCACGGGAACCGGAGGCGTCTTCATCGCCACCGGGATCAGCCTCCCCGCCTTCAAATGCTCTGACACCTCAAAAACGGGTTTCATGGCAATACCTTGCCCAGACAGCGCCCAATCGGTCAAAACATCACCATCGTCACATTCATACCTGCCCGAGACAGCAAATCGTTTCGGGCCATCGGGTGTTTCCAGCATCCACTGAAACTCTGCCGCGCCGGGGAAGCGCAGGTTCAAGCATTCATGCTTGCCTGAAATCAGATCGGATCCAGCTTCGGGCATCCCACATCGGCTCACGTAATCAGGGGCCGCGCATAGCACACGCTGGCAATCCGCAATCTTGCGAATGCGCAATGTACTGTCTTCGGGCTGACCGATGAAAAAAGCCAGATCCAAGCCTTCAGTGGTCAGATCAACCGAGCGGTCTGTCAGTCTTAGACGCACATCAATCTCAGGGTATTCTGACAGAAAATCAGGCACATGAGGCGCCAATAACCGGCGCCCGACGCCCAAGGGCGCAGCAACAAACAGAGACCCGCGGGGGGCTTCGGTCAGATGCGTGACTTGGGCCTCTGCCTCATCAACTGCATCCAGAACCGCAACCGCGCCGGGGTAGAACGCCCGTCCCTGTTCCGTTGGTGTCAGGTTCCGGGTTGTGCGCTGAAACAGGCGCACTCCCAGATGATCCTCCAACTGCGAAATTCGCGCCGACGTCACCGCAGGTGAAATTCTCATATCCCGCCCGGCGGCTGACATGCTGCCCAAGTCATAGACCCGGACAAAGGTTCGAATGTTGTCGAGATAGGACATCTTATCGTTTTTTTTGATACAGTTTGACAATATACGGGAATACCGAAGAAAAGCCCGTTTGCCTAGTGTGGCGCAACGCAATCGGAGACATAAGCATGTACGACTTCGCCGTGTTCTGGGATTGGATTGGTTTTGGCGTGCGCTGGTTGCACGTTATCACCGCGATTGCCTGGATCGGATCATCCTTCTACTTCATCGCGCTGGATCTTGGTTTGAACCGCGATATCCCCGGACCGGCGGACGGCGAGGAATGGCAAGTCCATGGCGGAGGATTCTATCACATCCAGAAATATCTCGTCGCTCCGGAGCGTATGCCCGACCACCTGACCTGGTTTAAATGGGAAAGCTATGCCACATGGCTCAGCGGTGCCGCGCTACTGATGATCGTCTACTGGGTAGGCGGAGAGCTCTATCTGATCGATGCCCAAAAGGCGGATCTGGCGCTATGGCAGGGCATATTGATCTCGGCTGCCTCGCTGACTGTCGGTTGGCTGGTCTACGATTTTCTCTGCAAGTCGGGATTGGGCGAGCGTCCGACATTGCTGATGGTTCTTCTGTTCGTGCTGCTGGTGATTATGGGCTGGGGTTATAACCAGATATTCACCGGTCGCGCGATGATGCTGCATCTGGGGGCCTTCACGGCCACAATCATGACCGCAAATGTGTTTTTCATCATCATGCCAAACCAGCGCATTGTGGTGGACGATCTAAAGAACGGGCGCACACCTGATCCGAAATTCGGCAAGATCGCCAAGCTGCGTTCGACCCACAACAACTATCTGACATTGCCGGTCGTGTTTCTGATGTTGTCGAACCACTATCCGCTGGCTTTTGCGACCGAGTACAATTGGATCATCGCCGCGCTGGTCTTCCTGATGGGTGTCACGATCCGGCACTATTTCAACACCCGCCATGCGCGCGCTGGAAACCCAACCTGGACCTGGTTGGTAACGGCTTTGCTGTTCATGACCATCATGTGGTTGTCGACTGCTTCGATGAACGACCCGTTGGAAGAGGCCGAAGCACGGCAACTAACTCCCTACGAACAGAAATTCGCATCAGCGGATGGCTTTGAAGAAGCACAGGACATAGTTCTGGGTCGCTGTTCTATGTGCCACGCGCGCGAGCCTGTCTGGGAAGGCATCCTGTGGGCACCCAAAGGTGTCCTGCTGGAAACAAAAGCTGACATTGCTCAGAACGCGCAGCAGATTTATCTGCAATCCGGCGTCACACATGCCATGCCTCCCGCGAACGTGACCTATATGGAACCTGAAGACCGGGATGCGATTGTTCGCTGGTTCCGAAATGCCGGTCTGTAGCGGATTGGCACACGAGTTTGCCAATAAAAACACCTGAACTTTGTTTAGTTCTTCCCCTAAGCGCCGTCAGATGCTCTAAATGAATTCAACACGCCGCATTCGTTTTGTTTCGCGGCCATAGCGATTTCGACTTGGGGCAGTTGGAGCCAGACAATGACAGGGAGCAGACCGCGCAGCGATCTGAGAGGCTGGCTTTTTGGTGCGTTTGTGGCCTTGTCCCCCAATCTTGCTACCGCGCTAGAAACGACCCTATCCGCCCCTGGTGCATCTGAAGATCTGGTCGACCGCTTGGAAGAGACTTCATCCATCTTCACCTCGGAATCGCGTGGTCTTGATACGTCACTGGAAATACTGTCGGCAGCTTTGTCCGACTACCGCACCATCGTTCAGATCATGTACGACGAAGGCTATTTCAGCCCCGTCGTCAGCATCAAGCTTGACGGGCAGGAAGCCGCCAAAATCAATTCGCTGAACGTTCCAGCCCAATTCAAACGGGCGACTATCCTTGTCACACCGGGACGGAAGTTCAAGTTCGGAACGGCTGTCGTGCAACCGCTGGCACCGGGCACGGAACTGCCCGAAGAGTTCGCCACGGGTAAGACCGCGACCACCGGAGCGATCCAACAGGCGGCTTCGGCCGGGGTGCAGGGCTGGCGCGATACAGGCCATGCCAAGGCGGAAGTGGAAGATCAGAAAGTAATAGCGCGCCATGCGCAGGCACGGCTGGACGCGACAATTGATCTGGCTCCGGGGCCAAGGTTGCGGTTCGGCAAAATGATCATTCAGGGCGATACAAATGTCCGCCATCGGTCGATCGAGAAAGTCGCAGGCTTCCCGTCGGGTGAGGTTTATTCGCCTGAACAGGTCCAAAAGGTTGGCACCCGCCTGCGGCGCACCGGCACATTCGCTACGGTTTCGCTCAAGGAACATGAAGAACCCAACCCGGATGGCACGCTTGATTTCGACGCGACGTTTGAAGACCTGCCACCGCGCCGCCTGACCTTTGGGGCCGAGATTGCCTCGCGCGACGGGGTTGATCTTACAGCTACGTGGACCCATCGAAACGTTTTCCGGCGAGCCGAAAGGCTGCGGTTCGAGGCGGCAATCCGCAATATCGGCGGTGCCGAGGATATCGATGGACGCATTGGTCTGCGGCTGGATCAACCTGATCGTCTGGGCCCTGACGACAATACATTCTGGAGCGCCCTGCTGGAACGGCGCAATACCGAAAACTACAACGTCACCGTCGCCTCGCTTGCCTATGGTGCACGCCGCACATTCTCTGACCGCCTCTACGCCGAAGCCTCGGCAGGTTTCCAATGGTCGGACGCGGATGACGCCTATGGCGATGGGCGCAAGTTTCGATACTTCATTCTTCCGTTCCGGTCAGAGTGGGATGAACGCGACAGCAAAGTCAGTGCTACGCGCGGTTATTATCTAGACTCGCAAGTCATGCCCTTTGTCGGGTTCTCCGGGTCGGATACCGGCCTGAGAATGTTCTTTGACGGTCGCGCCTATAACGATCTGGGCACCGCCGGTCGGCTGGTGTTGGCAGGCCGGGTGCAGTTGGGATCGGTCCTCGGACCTCCGGCAGATGGTGTGACTCCAGATTTCCTGTTCTTCTCGGGTGGTGCCGGTACAGTACGGGGTCAGCCATTTGAAAGCCTAGGTATCCCCGTCGGAGATGGTGTCGCCGGTGGCAAATCCTTTCTGGGGCTCTCAGCCGAGGTCCGAGGCAAAGTCACTGACGCAATCTCGTTGGTTGGGTTTTATGACTACGGTGTGGTCGACACGTCCTCATTCATCGGCGGCGGCGCGGAAGAGCATTCTGGCGCGGGCCTTGGAATCCGTTATGATCTGGGCGGCTTCGGGCCCTTGCGCTTTGACCTTGCGGTGCCGGTTCAGGGCGATACGGGTGACGGGCTGCAATTCTACCTCGGGATCGGGCAAGCCTTTTGATGCGTCGCGTTGTATATCCCCTGTTGCTAAGTTCAGCAGCGATCACCGTTCCCATCGCGGCGACCGCTCAGGACGAGGGCGGCAGCATGATCGAGCAGTTTCTGCAAGATACCCTGTCTGGTGATGATCAGAATGTGCGGGTGATCGGCCTTGAAGGAGCTCTGAGTTCGCGTGCGACGATTCAAGAAATCACAGTCGCCGATGACGACGGCGTCTGGCTCACCATTAAAAACGCTGAATTGGACTGGAACCGATTGGCACTGCTGCGCGGTCGGTTCTCGGTCAACACACTATCGGCGCAGGAAATCGATATCGCCCGCGCCCCCGGTACAACAACTAAGGACGCACCGCCCCCTTCAGCCGAAACCCAACCCTTCCAACTACCTGAGCTTCCGGTTTCGATCGAAATCGGAGAGCTGCGCGTCGATGACCTGTCTTTAGGTGAGCCGCTGATCGGCGTCGCTGCCGAGCTTGCCGTGAACGGCAACCTATCGCTGGCTGATGGAACACTGGATACTACGCTGGATATCGACCGACTGGACCGCGCCGGGGACACGATTGATCTGAAAGCAGGCTTTCAGAACGACAGCCGCCAGATCGATCTGGACTTGACCGTAGCCGAAGCCTCAGGCGGGCTGATCGCGACGGCCCTATCCATCCCCGATGCCCCGCCGCTTGAGCTGACTGCAAAAGGCTCGGGGCCGATAACGGATTTTAATGCTGATATCGGTCTAAGCAGCGATCAGCAGCTTCGCGTCTCCGGTCAGGTACGACTGCGCACAGCCGAAGAGAGTGGCAACGCTTCCGATGGAATCGCGTTTACTGCCGATGTCGGAGGCGACCTGACGCCGTTTCTGGCCGAAGAGATGGACACGTTCTTCGGTACCGACACACGGCTGTTTGTAGATGGGCGCACCCATTCTGACGGGGCGCTGGATATATCGGATATCGAGATTACCTCGGAAGCGCTGGACCTCAAAAGCGAACTCAGCCTTGCTTCGGGTGGTGTTCTGAAACTGGTCGCCCTGCAAGGTCGTATCACGCCGCCGGAAGGTGACAAGGTCGTTCTGCCCGTCAGCGGCGGCGATACGTCAATCGGCGCGGCTCAGATTTCGGCCTTGTACAATACCGAGAATGGCAATCTCTGGGACCTGAGCCTGACGACCAACAAGATTGAAACCCCCAACCTGAACCTCGATCATGCACGGATCAGCGGGCAAGGCACGCTAGATCAATCCAGCGGGCTGTCGGTCGATGGCGATCTGCAGGCTGTGCTGGATGGCATTGATCTGACAGATGCCGCACTGAATGCCGCCGTCGGAAATCAGATCACACTGGATGGACAGTTCGAGTACGGCAGCGACCAGACATTGCAATTGTCCGGGGTCGAACTGGTCGGCAGCGACTATACCCTAGACGCTGATGCGTTGATCAGCGGGCTTGCGACCGGGTTGCAGGTTGATGGTACGGCGCTGCTGCAGGCAACCGACCTGTCGCGTTTCTCGGACCTGGCTCAGCTTCAACTTGGTGGCAAAGCTTCGATACAGGTGGCTGGCAAGGGCTCGCCACTGGAACGCAGCTTTGACGGCAAGGTCACGGTGAATGGGCGTGATCTGGTGACCGGGCGTGACGATATTGATCCAATGATCACGGGTGAAACCGAAATCGTTCTGGATGCCAAACGCGACACCGAAGGGGTAACAATTCGCGATTTCACCGTGAATGGCGACGCTCTGACAGCGCAGGCCAGCGGCACGGTCACGACGCCAAATGGCAATCTGACAATTGACGGTCAGGCCAGCGTGAACGCCCCCGATCTGGCGGTGTTCTCAGGCATCGCACAGCGTGATCTGGCGGGCGCATTACAGGCCCGGCTGGATGGCAAAGGCACCGTACAGACGTTGGAATTCGACGGCCAAGCCAGCGTGATCGGAACAAATATCGAAACCGGGATGAGCGAGTTCGACCCGCTGTTGAAAGGCCGGACATCAATCAATCTGGACGGTGCGCATTCGGGCAACCAAATCGTTATTCGAAACGCCACGATCAAAAGTGCTGCTCTTACTGCCGAGGTGGGCGCAACCATCGATGACCCCACCGGAAACATCGCGGTGGATGGAAGCGCCAAGCTGAACGCCCCCGACCTGTCTTTGTTCTCCGGCCTCGCCGGGCTTGATCTGGCCGGGTCGATTGATGCCGACGTCACCGGTCGGGCCGCGCAAAGCAGCAAGGCCTTTGATATCAAAGGCAGCCTGAGCGCAGACGACCTTGCCACGGGTATCCAAGCCGTAGATGCGTTGGTACAGGGACGAACCACGCTGAACGTGGATGCCGCCAACGATGATCAGGGGCTGAACATCCGCACTTTCAGTCTGAACGGAACCGCGCTGACAGCAGATGCATCGGGCCGATTGGATCGGGAGGCCGGTGGCCTCGATTTCTCGGCCATGCTGGACGACATCGGCCGTCTATCCTCGACATTGTCCGGGCCGCTCACGCTGGATGGCAACGTCGCCCCGACAGGGTCCGGTTTGGAAGGCAATGCGCGCCTGCAGGGACCAGATAGCTCGTACGCCAATTTAACCGGAACCGTAGAAACCGGTGGCACCGCGGATCTAAATTTTGACGCCCGCCTGAATCGGGTCGAACGTTTTGTGCCCGATTTCCCCGGAACCGTCGCCGCCAGTGGTACCGCCCGCCGCGACGCCGGGATGTGGACCATCGACGCAAAGGCTAATGGCCCCGCCGATATCAATACAACGGTTGCCGGGACCTTTAACGAAACCAGCGGCGAAGCGGACCTGAAGATGCAGGGCGGTGTCAACATCGGTATCGCCAATGCATTTATCTCTCCCAACAATCTGGCCGGTACTGCCCGGTTCGATCTGGCCTTGAAAGGGGCACCTGCGCTGGATGCGCTTAGCGGAACGATTTCAACATCCGGCGCGTCGATGGCCTTGCCCGATGTGGGACAGACAATCACTGGCATCGGGGGTTCCGTAAACATCGCGCAAAGCCGCGCCACGATTGCACTGCAGGGTGGGTTACGAGCGGGCGGAGGGTTTACCGTCAACGGCCCGATTGATCTGACGCCACCCTTCAACGCCCAGATAACCACAGCGCTCAACAATCTCGTGCTGACAGACAAGCTGCTCTATGAGACCACATTGAACGGTCAGATCGCCCTGACCGGGGCATTGGCCGGTAACAGTTCGCTGGCCGGGCAGATAAACTTTGGCGAAACCAACATCAATCTTGCAGCCGCCGCAGGAGCAGTTGGCGCAGCACCAATTCCGACGATCCAACACCTGAACGAAAGCCGTGCCGGTTTCGTAACGCGGGAACGCGCCAATCTGGTGGAAACCGAGGATGAGACTAAAAGCAACTCGCGCATGTCGCTCGACATCGGATTGCTTGCACCCAAGGCAGTTTTTGTCCGAGGACGCGGCGTGAACGCGGAACTGGGCGGTCGCATACAAATTGGTGGAACTACAACTTCTGTTGTGCCGTCAGGCCAGATTGAGCTTATCCGCGGTAATATCGATATCCTTGGTCGCCGCCTTGCGCTGACTAAGGGTGTGGTCACTCTGCAGGGTGACCTGACGCCATATATCGAGTTTGAATCGTCCTCCAGCACCTCGGACGGCACCGCAACGATCGAGATCGCCGGGCCGCTGGACTCACCCGAGGTCGACGTTTTCTCAGATCCTGAACGCCCGACCGAGGAAGCGCTTGCAATGCTCTTGTTCGGCAACCGGTTCTCAGAACTGTCACCGTTTGTCATTGCGCAGATGGCAGCCTCATTGGCCCAACTCAGCGGCGCCGGAGGGGATACTACCAAAGGGGTGCGCGAGGCCACGGGCCTGGACACTATCGACCTTGGCGCGACTGAGGGCGGTGGGGGCAGCCTTGGTGCGGGCGCATATCTAAGCGACAATCTCTACACCGATTTCACCGTCAATACCGAAGGTGACACCGAGGTGAACTTGAACCTCGACGTCACCGACAGCTTCACGGTTCGCGGCACGGTGGATGGCCGGGGCGAGACGGGTTTGGGTATCTTTTTCGAACGCGACTACTGAAAAAAAAGGCGACCCCAAAGGGCCGCCTTTTTTTTTCAGTTGATTGAAGACTATTCCGCCGCGACGGCGTCTGCGATCTTTTCGACGCGAATTGCCGAGAACTTGAACTCGGGGATCTTGCCATAAGGATCGATGGCCGAGTTGGTCAGGATATTCGCCGCCGCCTCGACATAAGCGAACGGGATGAACACCATATCTTCGGCAATCGCCCGGTCGGCCCGCACCATGATTTCAATCGAACCGCGGCGAGTAGTCAGACGAATCATATCGCCCGGCTCAATCCCCATCAGTTTCAATGTACGCGGGTTCATCGAGCAGTTCGCTTCAGGTTCCACGGCATCCAGAACGTTGGACCGGCGCGTCATCGACCCGGTATGCCAATGCTCCAGCTGGCGGCCTGTAGTGGCGATCATCGGGTATTCATCATCCGGGGCCTCATCCGGTGGGATGACACTGGCTGGCGTGAACCGGGCGCGACCATCCGCACGTGGGAAACCATCGCCGAACACAATCGCCTGACCTGGGTCTGTCTCGGACAGTGACGGGTAAGTGATCGTCTCCGTCTCAAGCCGTTCCCACGTGATGTTGTCGAGCGAATTCATCGTCAGCTTCATCTCAGCAAAGACCTGAGAAACATCGGAATAATCCCAGTTCAAACCGATCCGCCGCGCCAGCTCAACGGTGATCTTCCAATCCTCGCGCGCCTCACCCGGAGGGGTCACGGCGGGCCGCACACGCTGTACCTGACGGTTGGTGTTCGACACGGTGCCGTTCTTCTCATAGAGCGCTGAGGCGGGCAGAATGATGTCGGCATAGTTCGCCGTTTCGGTCAGGAAGATATCCTGCACGATCATCAGTTCCAGCTTGGCCAGTGCGTCGCGCGCGTGATTCACATCGGGGTCGGACATGGCGGGGTTTTCCCCCTGGATGTACATACCCTTGATGTTGCCCGCATAAGCCTGATCGATGATCTCGGTGACGGTCAGCCCCTTCTCGTTCGAGAAGTCGCGGTCGTCATTCCAGACGTTGGTGAACTTGGCCCGAATGCCGTCGTCGGTAACGGACTGATAGTCCGGCAGGAACATCGGGATCAGGCCCGCGTCTGAGGCACCTTGCACGTTGTTCTGCCCGCGCAGAGGGTGAAGACCTGCACCGGGTTTACCAACATTGCCGGTCATCAGAGCCAACGAGATCAAGCAGCGCGAGTTGTCGGTGCCATGGATGTGCTGGCTGACACCCATACCCCAGAAAATCAGACCGGCCTTGGCTTGCGCAAAGGTGCGCGCCACTCGGCGCAGTTGATCCGGTTCGATGCCACAGATCGGCGACATAGCCTCAGGCGTGAACTGGCGCAGGTGTTCTTTTTCGGCTTCCCAGTTTTCGGTCCAGCGGTGGATGTACTGGCTGTCATAGAGCTCTTCTTCCACGATCACGTTCATGATCGCGTTCAGCATCGAGACATCCGCACCCGGACGGAATTGAAGCATCTCATCAGCAAACTTGCGCATCCCAACGCCGCGCGGGTCCATAACTATCAGCTTGCCACCACGTTTGGTGAACTGCTTGAAGTAGGTCGCAGCGACAGGGTGGTTTTCAATCGGGTTGGCCCCGATGATGATCGCCACATCCGCGTTTTCGATCTCGTTGAAGGTCGCGGTCACAGCACCCGAGCCCACATTCTCAATCAGGGCCGCAACAGATGACGCGTGGCACAGACGGGTGCAGTGGTCGACGTTGTTGTGGCGGAAGCCCTGACGGATGAACTTCTGGAACAGATAGGCTTCTTCGTTGGTGCACTTGGCCGAGCCGAAGCCTGCAACGCTGCGCGGGTCTTTGTCGCGCAAGTCCATCAGCTTGGTCGCGGCCAAATCCATCGCCTCTTCCCACGTTGCTTCACGGAAATGGGTATCCAGGTTGCCGGGATCGACGTTCAATCCCTTGGCTGGAGCATCCTCGCGACGGATCAGCGGCTTGGTCAGGCGATGCGGATGGTGAATGTAGTCAAAGCCAAAGCGGCCTTTGACGCACAGACGACCTTCGTTTGCAGGGCCGTTGATGCCCTCGACATACTTCACCTTACCGTCTTTGACCTTGAGCGAAACCTTACAGCCCACGCCGCAGAACGGGCAGACGCTTTCCGTTTCCGAGTCGTAGTCCTTGCTGTCGCCTCGCTGCTGGTCATCCAGTACGGTTGCTGGCATCAAAGCACCGGTCGGGCAGGCCTGCACGCATTCACCACAAGCCACACAGGTCGAAGCACCCATCGGGTCGTTCTGGTCGAACACCACCTGCGCTGTGTGGCCACGACCGGCCATACCAATCACGTCGTTGACCTGCACGTCGCGGCAGGCCCGGACGCAGAGGTTGCAGTTGATGCAAGCGTCCAGATTGACGCGCATCGCAACGTGGCTGTCATCCAACAGCGGGATTTTCTCGGCCTCTTTCGCCGGGAAACGGCTGTCGCTGACATGGTTCAGCTTGGCCATATCCCAGAAGTGGCTGGAGGTGTCGTGCGCTTCCTCAGGCTGATCCGCGACCAACAGCTCCATGACCATCGCGCGCGATTTCTCGGCCCGGTCGCTGTCGGTCTTAACCACCATGCCGTCGGCTGCCGGACGGATGCACGAGGCGACCAGCGTGCGCTCGCCTTCTACCTCGACCATGCAGGCACGGCAATTGCCGTCGGGTTTGTAACCGGGTTGCGGCTTGTGACACAGGTGAGGGATAGTGAACCCCTGCCCCTTTGCGGCTTCCCAGATGGTCCAGCCTTCGGGCACGGTGACATCTTCGCCATTCAGGTTGAAGGTGACGGTCTTGTTTGGGCTTGCATCAAGCATGGCTGTCTCCCTCAGATTTCGTCAGCGAAATGTTTCATGACCAGGCGGATCGGGTTCGGGGCCGCCTGCCCCAGACCGCAGATCGAGGCATCGCCCATGACCTGACACAGGTCTTCCAGCAGTTCCTGATCCCATTTGTCGGCTTGCATCAGCTTGACCGCCTTTTCGCAGCCTGCACGGCAGGGCGTGCACTGGCCGCAGCTTTCGTCTTCGAAGAAGCGCAGCATGTTCAGTGCCGCATCGCGTGCGGTGTCCTGATCGGACAGAACCACAACCGCAGCGGACCCGATGAAGGTGCCATGCGGTTGCAACGTGTCGAAATCCAGCGGGATGTCATCCATCGATGCAGGCAACAGACCCGAGGATGGACCACCCGGCTGATAAGCCTTGAAGGTCTGGCCCCCGGCCATGCCTCCGGCAGCCTCGATCACGTCCAGAATGGTCGAGCCAGCGGGCAGAAGGTAAACGCCCGGCTTTGCGACACGACCCGAGACCGAATAGCTACGCAAACCCTTGCGACCGTTCTTTTCGGTGCTGTTAAGGCATTCAGGCCCTTCACGGCAAACTTTGGTCACCCAATAGAGCGTCTCGACATTGTGCACCAAGGTCGGACGGTTAAAGACCCCAACCTGCGCCACGAACGGAGGACGATGACGCGGCAGGCCTTTTTTGCCTTCGATCGACTCGATCATCGCGGATTCTTCGCCGCAGATGTAAGCGCCAGCACCACGGCGCAGGTCGATATAGCCTTCTTCGACGATCCCGGCTTGTTCGAGCGCGGTAATCTCACGACGCAGGATTTCCAGAACTGCCGGGTATTCGTCGCGCATATAGATAAAGCAGGTCTCTGCCTCGACGGCCCAAGCGGCGATCAGCATCCCTTCGAGGAAGACATGCGGCGTGCGCTCAAGATAGTAGCGGTCCTTGAATGTGCCGGGCTCGCCCTCATCGCCGTTGACAGCCAGATAACGCGGGCCTTCATTCATGCGAACAAAGCCCCATTTCTTGCCCGACGGGAAGCCAGCGCCGCCCAGACCACGCAGGCCCGAGGACAGTACGTCTTCCTGCACCTTCTCCCAATCGCCGCCCTCGCGCAGCTCTTTCAGCTTGGCGTAGCCACCTTCGGCCTCATAGGCCGCGAAGGTTTCGTAGTCGGGCAGGTGCGCATGGGTGTCATCGGCAACAATAGCGGCCCGCACTTTTTCGGGGGTCGCGTGGTCGATGTGGTTGTGACCGATCTCCAGCACTGGAGCGGTGTCGCAGCGTCCCATGCAGGGCGCACGGACAACGCGGACCTGCGAGGCATCCAAACCGTCTTCCAGCGCTTTTTGCAGCTGCTGGGCACCTGCCATTTCGCAGGACAGCGAATCGCACACACGGATCGTCAACGCCGGAGGAGGCGTTTCACCCTCTTTCACTACATCGAAATGGGCATAGAAGGTTGCGGTTTCGTAAATCTCAGCCTGCCCGATCCGCATCTCAACCGCCAGAGCGGCGATGTGGTCGGCGCTGATATGGCCGTGTGCGTCCTGAATCAAATGCAGAAATTCAATCAGCAGATCGCGACGTCGCGGGCGGTCGCCCAGCAGACGTGCAATTTCTGCTTGTGCCTCGTCCGAGAATTGACGGCCTTTGGGCGTGTGCCGCCCCTTGCCTTTACCTGACTTCCAGACGCCCTTTGGCGCGCCTGATGGCTTGGTGTCTAATGGTGCCATGATGCCCTCCGATTGAGGCCCCGTGTCTCATCAGACTAGCATATCGTCAAATCGCATATTTCAATCGCACGATAACGACAGTTTATCACCGCAAAGACGCCATCACTGTGCGTAAGGCCGCGACCGTGGGCAATTCCGGGTCACGAGTGAGCGTGGCCAGACAAATCGGCTTGCTCACCACGGGTTCGATCAGGGACAGCACCCTTGTGTCCTTCAGGTCGCCCAGCGCCCGCACCAGCACGCGTGGAATCACGGTGGCCGCTAGCCCCTCGCGCGCCATGACCATCGAGGCAGTGAATCCGCTGGTCTCGGCCACAATATCCGGGTGCAAGCCCTGTTCGGCGAATATCCGATCCAGAATCCGCCGGTTCTGCATCTGTGGTTCCAGCAGGCTCAGGGGAAACTCGGCCACGCGGGCCCATGGGATCGGGCCTGTCTCATCGGTCATATGCGAGGGAACCAATAGGACATAGGTTTCTTCGTACAAGCGCTGCACTTGCCGTAGATCGGTACCGATACTGTCGCCATAAGTGATGCCAGCATCCAAACTTCCTTCGTCCAACCGGTGCTGAATGGCCGTTGCAGACATTGTTTCAATCCGGGTCACGATACGTGGATGCGCATCGCGCAACCGCTTCGTAAGACGCCCGGTGAAGGCAATCGCTGTAGGGATCACACCCAAAATAAGCGTTCCGGTGATCTCACCCTTTGCAGCGAGCACCTGTTGTTCCAAAGCCTTGGTGTCGTCGAGAATGCGCCGCGCGCGCTGGACAATCATCTCGCCCTCTTCAGTCAGCCCCTGAAATCGGTTTGCGCGGCGAACAATGGAGACACCCAGCCGATCCTCCAGGTTTCGGATTCGCATCGAGAACGCAGGCTGTGAAATCCCGCATTCCTCAGCTGCCTTGGCGAAATGACGATGCCGCGCCAATGCGCTGAGCAATTGCAGGTCGCGGATTTCGATCATCTAGAGCTGTCTCAAGTATCAGGTCAAAATCCAAACTAACCACATTTCTGCACGAGAGAAATGTGCGGGATGCGAGCATCGTCAATTTGTTGGCTGCCACAGGATCAGCGCTTCAGATACATGCAATACTCGGGTGGTTGAGCCTGCCGAACTGCTGTTTCAGCCCAAATGAAACTAACAGGATCGCATCTTGCCACCTGAACGGTTTTGACACTTCGCCTTAACGCGCGATATGCCGGTTTAAAAACAACATAGAGCCAAATTATTCCATGAACCCTACGAGAAACCAAATTGAGGACTTCTTAGTGCGTGAATGCGTCGATTTTGATCCTCTCAATTCCAAAGAAGGTCGTGAGGTTGTTCAATGCTGGCATCAGACATTCGCCGGGAACGTAAAGAAATCAACCGGTTCCTGGATTCACAATCGCATTCGCTGGCATGGTTTCAGTTACGGGTTTCAAATCGCGCGGGCGGGCGATGACGCTTTAAATGCCTATAAGAACCAGTGGCCTGCCGCGTATGTTATCTTTGATGAAGATATCAAATGGTCGTATCGCTGCGTCTCAGAAACATATCCAGATTTCACATCTTTTGGCGCGGATATCTACGTAGCCCACCACAACATGAAGTGGACAATGGCATTCACGCACGAGCAACCCGATATCGGCCCATTCTTCGCAGAAAATCCGAGGTTATAAGCTGAGCAGTGGCTGCTTTGGTGGCTTCTCAGGTGTTGAACAAAAAGTGCATCACATCGCCATCCTTGACGATGTAGCCCTTCCCTTCGGCCCGCATCTTACCCGCCTCTTTGGCACCTTGTTCGCCATTGGCAGCGATGTAGTCGTTATAGGCGATAGTCTCGGCGCGGATGAAGCCCTTCTCAAAGTCTCCGTGGATGACACCTGCGGCCTGTGGTGCGGCGGTGCCGGTGCGGATGGTCCAGGCCCGGGCCTCTTTCGGGCCGACGGTGAAATAGGTTTCCAGCTTAAGCAAGTCGTAGCCCGCGCGGATCAGACGGTCGAGGCCGGGCTCTTCCAGACCCATTTCCTCTAAGAACATCTGTGCCTCGTCGTCTTCCAGAAGGCTGATCTCCTCCTCGATCTTGGCACTGATAATGACATGAGCATTACCTTGCGCGGCAGCCATCTCAGCGACTTTGGCAGAGTACTCGTTGCCTTCGGCGGCCTCTTCTTCGGACACGTTGCAGACATAAAGCACCGGCTTGGTGGTCAGAAGTTGCAGCATTTTCCATGCCTTGGCGTCTTCATCAGACACTTCAACCAGACGCGCTGGCTTGCCGTTTCCCAGCATCTCCTGCGCCTCGGCCAGCAGGCGGTCCTGCTGTTGCGCTTCTTTGTCATTGCCCTTCAGCTTGCGCACCAGATTGGCGCGACGCTTTTCGATGCTTTCCAGATCGGCCAGCATCAGCTCGGTCTCGATCGTATCGGCATCGGCCACCGGATCAACGCGGCCATCCACATGGGTCACGTCACCATCTTCGAAACAACGCAGCACATGGGCAATCGCGTCGGTCTCGCGAATGTTTGCCAGAAACTGGTTGCCCAGCCCCTCGCCTTTCGAAGCGCCCTTCACCAGACCAGCGATATCCACAAAGGTCATGCGCGTCGGGATGATCTGTTTCGAGGACGCAATCGCCGCCAGTTTATCCAGCCGGTCATCAGGAACGGCGACATCCCCCACATTGGGTTCGATGGTGCAGAACGGGAAATTCGCCGCCTGAGCTGCCGCAGTTTTGGTCAGTGCGTTGAAGAGAGTCGACTTGCCAACATTCGGCAAACCCACGATTCCCATTTTAAAGCCCATGACGGCCTCCTGATACCATTCGAGCGCCGCTTCTAGGCAGGTCCGGTGCAATGCGCAAGGCAAAGTGCCTGAACACTGCCGCGAGTCTATTCTGCCACATCACAAAATCGACATCGATTTGTGTTCTTGCGTCCATTGAAAACATGCACCTACATTCCTCAATAAAACCAATACCAACGAACGACGGACATAGTAGGTAAAAATGAAATCCCTTGTTATTCTGGCTTTTGCGCTGACAGCCGCTACTGCAGCACAAGCCCAATCCATCATTTTCGGAGCAGGCTACGCAGATTATTCCAGCGCTGAGAGCGAAGATCAGGCGATTGTTTCGCTGGAATACCAGCATCGCTCTTTCTACGAAGCGACCCGTTTCAGCGCCACCTGGGGTGCGGCCCTGTCTGTTGATACCGACGGTGACACGCATGTTGGCGCGGGCCTGATCGGGCTTTACACTTTTGCGGACCGTTGGTTCATCGAGGGCAGTGTCATGCCGGGATACTATAGTGAATCCAACGAACTGAATGATCTGGGCGGCAGTTTTCAGATACGTAGCTTACTGGGCCTTGGCTATACGCTGGAAAGCGGCAACAAACTGTCTGCCGCTATCACTCATATATCCAACGCCAGCACGCAGGAAGACAACCCAGGCGTAAACGCACTTTTGCTGAGATACCATTACGCCTTCTGATCGGAAGCCCACCAAGCGGGATTGATTTTCAGCGAAAGTTTCTGCACATCAGGTCCAAACCCGAGTGCAAGGATTTCCGATGACCCGTATCGACGCCAAATTCGCCGCCCTGAAGGAACAGGGCAAAAAGGCATTTGTAGCTTATGTCATGGCCGGGGATCCCGACTACGACACATCGCTGGAGGTCGTGAAGGGTTTGCCCGGCGCAGGTGTCGACGTCATCGAGTTGGGCCTGCCCTTTACCGATCCGATGGCCGATGGCCCGACCATTCAGGCTGCTGGCCAACGGGCGTTGGATGGTGGAATGACATTGCAACGCACTCTGGATTTGGCCCGCGCCTTTCGTGAATCCGATGACACCACACCGATCGTGCTGATGGGATATTACAATCCGATCTACAGCCGAGGTGTCGAGAAATTTCTGGCAGATGCAAAATCAGCGGGGATCGACGGGCTGATCGTCGTCGACCTGCCCCCCGAAGAGGACGAAGAGCTTTGTCTGCCCGCGCAAGCTGCAGGGCTGAACTTCATCCGCTTGGCGACGCCGACGACCGATGACCAACGCTTGCCTCGCGTACTGCAAAACACATCCGGATTTGTGTATTATGTATCGATTACCGGCATAACCGGTGCTGCTGAAGCGCAGGCAACCGATGTTGGGCCCGAGGTCGCTCGGATCAAAGCTGCAACTGATTTGCCCGTGATCGTCGGTTTCGGCATCAATACGCCAGAAAAGTCTCGCAACATCGCGAGTGTATCCGATGGCGCGGTAGTTGGATCTGCCATTGTCAGCCAGATCGGTTCCGGAAAACCGGTGACCGAGGTTCTGGATTTTGTCAAAACACTGTCAGATGGCGCGCACTCCGCCTAACAATTTCTTTCCATTTTCAGATGGTTCTTCACCGCAGCAAGCGCGCCGCCTACTGCGGTGTTTTTTTGTTTTGACCACGCGGCAACCAACCGCAGCAAGCGGGCATTGCAGTGTTTCAAAATAATTGGTAAAGAAACTTAACCAATCCTGCGAGAACCTGATCAATGCCAGTCATTACCAATATCGAAGACCTCAAACGGATCTATGAGCGTCGCGTTCCGCGCATGTTTTTTGACTATGCAGAAAGCGGCAGCTGGACCGAACAAACCTTCCGCGAGAACACGTCGGATTTCGAAGATATCCGCCTGCGCCAACGGGTCGCCGTAGACATGACAGGGCGCTCGACCGCATCGCAGATGATCGGGCAGGATGTATCCATGCCCGTTGCATTGGCTCCGGTAGGCCTGACAGGAATGCAACACGCGGATGGCGAGATCAAAGCGGCCAAAGCCGCCGAAGCCTTTGGTGTACCCTTCACACTGTCGACCATGTCGATCAATTCGATCGAAGATGTCGCTGAAAACACTTCGGCCCCTTTCTGGTTTCAGCTCTACACCATGAAAGATCAGGACTATGTCGGGCGACTTATCCAGCGCGCGAAGGATGCGAAATGCTCGGCCCTTGTCATTACGCTTGATCTGCAAATCCTTGGCCAACGACACAAGGACCTGAAAAATGGCCTATCTGCGCCGCCAAAGCTGACCCCCAAAACCATCGCCAACCTGATGACGAAATGGGCCTGGGGCATCGAGATGCTAGGTGCCAAGCGCCGAGAATTCGGGAATATCGTCGGTCATGTCGATAGCATCACAGATACACGCTCGCTCGGCACATGGACCGCCGAGCAATTCGATCCCAGCCTCGACTGGGGCAAAGTCGAGAAGCTGATGGAACAATGGGGCGGCAAGGTGATCCTTAAGGGCATACTCGATGCCGAGGATGCCAAAATGGCTGCCAAGCTGGGCGCAGATGCAATTGTTGTCTCAAACCATGGTGGACGGCAGCTGGATGGCGCGCTCAGTTCGATCCGGGTTCTGCCCGAGATCATGGATGCCGTCGGCAGTGATGTCGAAGTGCATCTGGATAGCGGCATCCGTTCAGGGCAAGACGTGCTGAAAGCTCTGGCGCTTGGGGCCAAAGGCACCTTTATTGGTCGCGCCTTTGTCTATGGGCTAGGTGCAATGGGTCAGAAAGGCGTGACAACGGCATTGGAAGTGATCCAGAAAGAGCTCGATACAACGATGGCACTTTGCGGTGAACGTAACGTAGCCGATCTTGGGCGCCACAATCTTCTAGTCCCCGAAGACTTTGGCGGTCGCTGGCAGGCTTGATCCTACGCCTCCCACGTAGATGGAGACGCCGCATGGCCGCCCATTGAGCGTCTCGTTCAAGGTACTTGCAGCCAGATGAAGCAGAGGATCCGTCCTTCATCTGGCCGTAAATACCTCGGAGCGCGAGGCAGAGCCTCGCAAAATTTCTCGGGCTACAAAAAGCCCTTTCCAAACCAACTGAATCAAGCTAAGGACGCGGCTTCACGCGGGCATACAGCCTTGGAGGATGCCCGCCCTAACATTGGAGAATTATCATGGCTGGAGAGATTCCTGATCTCGTAGCTCTGGAACGGACGGGGACAGGCAAGGGCGCCGCTCGTCAAGCACGCCGCGATGGCATGGTTCCGGGCATTGTTTTTGGTGGCGATAAAGAGCCGCTGCCGATCCAGATCCCGTTCAACGTACTGTTCAAGCGCCTGAAAGCAGGCCGGTTCAAGTCGACCCTGTGGAACCTGAAAGTCGAAGGTCACGAAGACGTGCGCGTCATCTGCCGCGATGTCCAGCGTGATGTTGTCAAAGACCTGCCGACCCACCTGGACCTGATGCGCCTGCGTCGGACCACCAAGATCGCACTGTTCATCCCCGTTGAATTCATCAACGAAGAAGAAGCCCCCGGCATCAAAAAGGGTGGCGTTCTGACCGTTGTCCGCCCCGAGGTTGAACTGCTCTGCACCGCTGGTGACATTCCTGAGAAGATCACCGTTGATCTGACCGGCATGGAAATCAACGACGTTGTCACCATCTCTTCGGTTGTGCTGCCCGAAGGCACCAAGCCCACCATCGATCGTGACTTCGTGATCGCCAACGTCTCGGCCCCCACCGGTCTGTCGACCAGCGACGACGAAGAGGGTGATGAGGAAGAAGTGGCTGCAGATGAAGTTGAAGTCATCGGCCAGGAAGAAGAATAAATCCGGATCAAATCCAGATTTGAAACGGGGCGCCATCTGGGGCCCCGTTTTCTTTTGCGTGTACGGGGCTGGAAAACATCCCCTGATCCATGCAATGAGATAACGACGCGAGACTGTAAGGGACAAAGCGATGAAACTGTTTGTCGGTTTGGGAAATCCGGGATCAAAATACGCTCGCAACCGGCACAATATCGGCTTCATGGCGTTGGAGCGAATTGCCGAAGATCACAACTTTGGTCCGTGGAAGTCCAAGTTCCAGGCTGAAATTGCCGAAGGACGTCTAGGCGGCCAAAAAGTGCTGCTGGTCAAGCCGCAAACCTTCATGAACCGCTCAGGCCAATCGGTGGGAGAGGCAATGCGCTTCTACAAGCTCGACTCGACGGACGTGACCGTCTTTCATGATGAGCTGGACTTGGCACCCGGTAAAGTGCGCGTTAAGGCAGGCGGTGGCCACGCAGGCCATAACGGGTTGCGGTCGATCCACGACCATATCAGCCCGGCCTATGATCGCGTGCGGCTGGGTATCGGTCATCCGGGCCGCAAAGAAATGGTCTCGCCTTATGTTCTAAGCGACTTTGCAAAGGCGGATGCGGACTGGCTGGATGACGTGCTGCGCGGCGTCTCGGACGGTGCCACCTATCTTGCCGATGACGAAAGCGGGAAATTCATGAATGCCGTTGCCCTGCGCACTGCTCCACCCAGATCATCGAAGCAGCCCACTAAACCTGAAACGCCCCCCAAAGCTGCCGCCGAAGCCGTTTCAGCGCCCGATGAGCGTTCGGCCATGCAAAAGCTGCTGGATAAATTCAGATAATCATTCCGCAACGTTGCGCTTGCGCAAAGCCTCAGGCCAAAGTCCAATGTCAGAGGCAAAGGGAGGTGTCGAATGAAAACAGCGCTCAGATGGCTGCTGCGTATCCTGTTGACCTTGGCATTGGCAGCGGCGGTTGTCGGATTTTGGAAACGCGAGGAAATCCAGCGCCTGATGGCGGTGAATTCGCTGTTTTCAGAAGAAAAGATCGTCCACAACTTTTCGCATATGGACGAAGCCTTTCTGACGGTCACTCTGCCGCGTGGCGATGGCCCGACCTGGGAGCTGCCGTATGGGCCTGGCTTCGATCTTCCCGATGGAACAGAACAGTGGATCGAAGATCGCTCGGTAACATCCCTGTTGGTGATGCAGGACGGAGAAATTCGTTTCGAAGAATACTATCTGGACACCGGGCCGGATGATCGCAGGATCTCGTGGTCAATTGCTAAAAGCTATCTGTCTGCCTTGTTCGGTATTTTGCTGGATGAAGGCGCGATCAACTCGCTCGACGATCCGGTTGTGCAATACGCACCTGACCTCAAGGGCAGCGCCTATGAGACCGCCACGATCCGCAACGTGTTGAACATGGCCAGCGGCGTGACCTTTGACGAGGATTATCTGGACTATAATTCCGACATCAATCGCATGGGCCGCGTCGTGGCGCTGGGAGGTGAGTTGGACGACTTCGCGGCTTCGTTGAAGGACAGTTTCGTCGCGCCGGGTGAAACATGGCAATATGTGTCGATCGATACTCATGTGATCGGAATGGTCATCCGGGGGGCAACAGGACGCAGCGTTGCAGAGTTACTGACCGAGAAAGTGATCACACCGCTGGGATTGGAGCGAGAAGGCTACTACATCACCGATGGAGCAGGCGTTGCATTTGTTCTGGGTGGTCTCAACTTCACAACGCGCGATTTTGCCCGGTTCGGGCAGTTGATTTTGCAGGATGGCGAACGCGATGGACTGCAGATTGTACCCGCGGATTGGATCGACGCCGCTACTTGGCCAAGCGCACCGACCGAACCGGGCAAGATAGGGTATGGCTATCAATGGTGGATTCCGATCGGTGCCCATGAAGGTGAATTCATGGCGCGGGGCGTGTATGGGCAGTACATTTACTTCGACCAGCCACGTGGTGTTCTGATTGTCACGACGGGCGCAGACCGAAAGTTCCGCGATCCCGGTGTCGGTGAGCAGAACATAGAAATGTTCCGCAAAATTGCGCGAAGCCTGTAAGATACCATCATGCAGAAGCAAGACAGCATCAATGTTCTGGGCGGCGTGCTCGCGCCTTGCTCGCGCAAACCATTAACCGGTTTCTTTCGCGACGGCGCCTGCAACACCTGCCCCGAGGATCAGGGAAGCCATACGGTCTGCGCCGTGATGACGGCAGAGTTTCTGGCATATTCGAAATATGTCGGAAATGACCTGAGCACACCCCGGCCTGAATTCGATTTTCCTGGGCTCAAGCCTGGTGATCGCTGGTGCTTGTGTGCGGGGCGCTTTTTGCAAGCCCATGACGAGGGATGCGCGCCCAAGGTGCACCTTGAAGCCACGCACCAGAGGGCGCTGGATATCGTACCTCTCCATATTCTAAAAATGCAGCGCGCTGAAGACGAGCACTAGATGGCGATCGCCCGATATCCGCGAGACGTGCGCGACGGCGGCCCGGTTGGAAAGCCATGCTCGGCCTGCAGATCCCAGCCCGAACGCGCGAGCATCTCCGCCACAATATCCGGTCGATAGGTTCGGTGCCGCCATTGGAACCAGATGATCACATTACACCAATGTGGCTTGCTGACAACCAACCAAAGCGTTGCACCCGGTTCAGCCAGATCGCGCATGCGGCGCAAAGCTTCTGTCGGATCAACGCAATGCTCCAGAACATGCGCAGCCAACAGGCAGTCAAAACGGGATGCCGGATGGAACTCTTCCAAGCGCGATTGGACAGTCTCGGCGTTTCCACCGCGCCGTTGCAACGCTGACCCTGCCAGTTGCAGCATTCGGGCCGAAGGTTCCAAAAGCGTCACATGCCCTTCGCGCCGGATCACGGCGCGTGCTTCGGCAAAGGCTCCCGTACCGCACCCGATATCCAGTGCGTTACGGCCCAATTCGACCTGCGGGTCCGAGGATAGAAAACCCAGATAGGCATCGAAATACCCCAGCAGACGCATCTTGTCTGCCCAGCCCGGGGCGGCCTGATCGTATTTCTGGTCAAGTCGGTCGGGTCCGGCCTTTGAGGAAACACTGCACATGCAATGCAAACTGGCACAGTTCCTCAAAGGCGCAAAGCCTGTTGGGCCTGATCAGTCCGCTGCGCGACCTTCGGTATCCGACATATCAAAGTTCAGGTACCGTGCGACGGTCTGCACATCCTTATCCCCCCGGCCACACATATTCATGCAGATCAGGTGGTCCTTGGGCAATTCCGGCGCGATTTTCATAACATGCGCCAGCGCATGGCAGGGCTCCAGCGCAGGGATGATACCTTCGGTGGCGCAGCACAACTGGAACGCTTCAAGCGCTTCTTTATCCGTGATCGAGACATAGTTGGCGCGACCGATGTCGTGCAGCCAGGAATGCTCGGGGCCAATGCCAGGATAGTCCAGACCGGCCGAGATCGAATAGCCTTCGAGAATCTGCCCGTCATCATCCTGCAGCAGATAAGTGCGGTTGCCGTGCAGCACGCCCGGACGACCTCCGGTCAATGAGGCGCAATGCTCCATCTTCTCGTTCACGCCCTTGCCGCCCGCTTCAACACCGATGATATTCACATCCTTGTCGTCGAGGAACGGGTAGAACAGGCCCATCGCATTCGAACCACCTCCGATGGCGGCGATGATGGTGTCGGGCAAACGGCCCTCGGCCTTTTGCATCTGTTCCTTGGCTTCCTTGCCGATGATCGACTGGAAGTCGCGTACCATCGCCGGGTAAGGATGCGGGCCAGCAACGGTGCCGATGCAATAAAAGGTATCGCGCACATTGGTCACCCAGTCGCGCAGTGCGTCATTCATCGCATCTTTCAGCGTACCCCTGCCGGATGTCACCGGGATCACTTCGGCTCCCAGCAGGCGCATACGGAACACGTTCGGGGCCTGGCGCTGAACGTCATGGGCACCCATGTAGACAATGCACTTCAGGCCGAACTTGGCGCAGACGGTGGCTGTGGCCACGCCGTGCTGCCCTGCCCCGGTCTCGGCGATGATCCGGGTCTTTCCCATGCGCCGCGCCAGAATGATCTGGCCCAGCACATTGTTGATCTTATGCGCGCCGGTGTGGTTCAGTTCGTCACGCTTCAAGTAAATCTTTGCGCCGCCCAGATGTTCGGTCAGGCGTTCCGCGTAGTAGAGCGGCGAAGGGCGGCCCACGTAGTTTGCCCACAGATCGTCCATCTCGGCCCAAAATGTGGGGTCATCCTTGGCTTTGTCATATTCCTCTTCCAGTGACAGTATCAGCGGCATCAGCGTTTCGCTGACAAAGCGCCCGCCGAAGATGCCAAAGCGGCCTTGTTCATCGGGGCCGGACATGAAGGAATTAAAAAGATCGTTGGCCATGGAAGTCTCCCTCGTCGTACCCGATGTTCATAGGAGGTGACGGAGTGATTTGCCATCGCAAAACGTATCATTCTGCCGCCTGAGCGCGCTGTTCCCACACCTGAAGTGCCTGAACTCGACTTGGAACAGCAATGCAGGGAAATTGACAGAACACATTGATATCGGCCAGACGGGTCGACGCGCGTACTACACGGCGATGAGGGCCGGAATGTGCGAATGTCAGCATAGCTTCGACATCATGCCAGACTGTGTATGAAAAATAACAGCCTTGACGCACAAATACCTCGGCATGCAGGCACAGCGCGTCACCGCGTGCCTGCCGCAAGGACTGATGAGCGCGCCAGAAGAACTCGGGCCCGTGATACCATCGTTTAAGTGAAACTCCGCCGATCACTGCCAGCATGCTCTCCCCCATTTTGAGGAGATACGCAGGTTCGTGCAGATCAGATCAACTTGCCGCGTCGATAAAGGCGCGGATCAGCCCGGCATCCTTGACACCCGGAGAGCTTTCGACGCCGGATGAGACATCCACCTGCTGTGCGCCGGTCATTCGCACCGCTACTGCGACATTGTCGGGGGTCAGACCTCCGGCCAGCATCCATGGCCTACGCCAGTATTTACGACCTGCCAGCAGGCGCCAATCAAAAGACAAACCGTTACCACCAGGCAGCTCCGCGTTTCGCGGTGGCTTTGCGTCGATCAACAGCTGATCCGCCACATCTGAATAGAGATCGATGGCCGCGAGGTCTTCGGCCTCGGCCACACCAATGGCCTTCATTACTGGCAGGCCGAAGTGGTCTCGCACTTGCTGCACACGCTCAGGACTTTCTTTGCCATGCAGTTGCAACATATCCAGAGGCACGATCGAAAGAATGTGGTCCAAATCCTCGTCCGTCGCGTTAACTGTCAGCGCCACCTTGGCGACGCCCGCAGGCACCTCCTGTGCCAATGTCGCAGCTGTCTGGGGCTCAACATGCCGCGGGGATTTGGGGAAAAACACAAAGCCAACATAACCCGCGCCTGCATCCAAAGCAGCGCGCACGTGGTCAGGGGCGGTCAGGCCGCAGATTTTAACTCGGATATCAGCGGGCATCGTAGGGCCTCAGCTTGCCTCATCCAGAATGGCCAGCACATCATCCTGACCTTCATTCTGCTTTTTCTTGAGCTTCTTAACTTCACGCTCAAGCTTGCGCACTTCGCCTTGCTTCACGGTCACATCCTTGCGGTGCTTATGCTCGCGCAGCCATTCCCACAGGAAGCCGATGACCAGGCCGGCAACAACCCCACCCAGCACGACCAGAAACAGCGGCAAGGAGGTTGACAGGTTGAACCCCAGCAACTCGGACAAAGCATCCGGCATAAGCTTAAGTTCAACAATTTGGCGATTGGCCAGCGAAACCGAGACCAGAACGATCCCCAATGCAGCCAAAAAAGCATAACGAATGTAGCGCATCATGAGGCTAGGCTTTACCGT
Organism: Ruegeria sp. C9; assembly: GCF_056537585.1. NCBI lineage: Bacteria > Pseudomonadati > Pseudomonadota > Alphaproteobacteria > Rhodobacterales > Roseobacteraceae > Ruegeria > Ruegeria sp. C9. The sequence continues at coordinate 142,742 of NZ_JBQFRU010000004.1, read as the reverse complement.
TCAAACGGTCCCTTAGCAACTTGCCAGTTTTGAAAAATGGAACACATTTTTCTTCAACCTGCACAGTCTCACCGGTGCGAGGATTGCGGCCGACACGTGCGTCACGCTTTTTCACCGAAAACGCGCCGAAACCGCGCAGCTCGACACGGTCGCCGCGTGCCATGGCGTCGGTTACTTCTTCAAAAACGGTATTCACGATCCGCTCGACGTCGCGTTGATAGAGATGCGGGTTTTCGTCGGCAATTTTCTGAATCAATTCTGAACGGATCATACGCAATACCCTCCCAGGCGGACGATGTGACAAGCCTATAGTTCTGACAGTATAGGAAAAAACCCGGATCGGGGGAACGGATACTCTGCCAGCAAAGGCGGCATTTTGCGACAATCTCACGCGAATTTTTGCCCGTTGGCCTGATTTCCACACTTCATGCGCGAACGATAGGCAAATTAAGCCGACTATTTGGAAGATATTGATTCGCAACAAAAACGGCCCCGCACCATGGTGCGAGGCCGAATTTCATGTTTGGGATACGTCCCGGACTTAGTCGCCCGACTTCAGTGCTGCACCCAGGATATCGCCCAGCGACGCGCCCGAGTCGGAAGAACCGTACTGTTCCACGGCCTCTTTCTCTTCGGCGATCTCGCGTGCCTTGATCGACAGGCCCAGACGGCGGGTCTTGCTGTCGACGTTGGTGACGCGGACGTCGACCTTGTCGCCGACCGAGAAACGCTCGGGGCGCTGCTCAGCACGGTCACGCGACAGGTCCGAACGACGGATGAACGACTTCATGCCTTCGTACTCGACCTCGATGCCGCCATCTTCGATCGCGGTCACTTCGACGGTGATGACCGAACCACGCTTCACGCCGCCCACGGCTTCGGCGAACTTGTCACCGCCCAGGGCTTTGATCGACAGCGAGATACGCTCTTTCTCAACGTCAACTTCCGAGACGACGGCCGAAACCATGTCGCCTTTGCGGTAGTTCTGGATCGCATCTTCGCCACGCTCGTCCCAGGACAGGTCGGACAGGTGAACCATGCCGTCGATGTCGCCTTCGAGGCCAATGAACAGACCGAATTCGGTGATGTTCTTGACTTCGCCTTCGACCTCGGTGCCCTCGGGGTGCGTTTCTGCAAACACTTCCCATGGGTTGCGCTGGGTCTGCTTCAGGCCCAGAGATACGCGACGCTTGGCGCCGTCGATTTCCAGAACCATGACGTCGACTTCCTGGCTGGTCGAAACGATCTTGCCGGGGTGGACGTTTTTCTTGGTCCAGGACATCTCGGACACGTGCACCAGACCTTCGACACCGGCTTCCAGCTCGACGAACGCGCCGTAGTCGGTGATATTGGTGACGCGACCCTGATGGACCGAGCCCAACGGGTATTTCGCAGCAACCAGATCCCACGGATCTTCCTGCAGCTGCTTCATGCCCAGGCTGATGCGGTGGGTCTCTTTGTTGATTTTGATGACCTGAACCTTGATGGTTTCGCCGATCGTCAGGATCTCGGACGGGTGGTTCACACGGCGCCATGCCATGTCGGTGACGTGCAGCAGGCCGTCAACGCCGCCCAGATCAACGAATGCACCGTATTCGGTGATGTTCTTGACGACACCCTCGACGGTCTGACCTTCGGACAGGTTGCCGATGACTTCGGCACGCTGTTCGGCACGCGATTCTTCCAGGATAGCGCGACGCGAAACAACGATATTGCCACGGCGGCGGTCCATTTTCAGAATCTGGAACGGTTGCTTCAGACCCATCAGCGGGCCAGCGTCGCGCACGGGGCGAACGTCAACCTGCGAGCCAGGCAGGAACGCAACTGCGCCACCCAGATCGACGGTGAAGCCACCTTTGACGCGACCAAAGATTGCACCTTCGACGCGCTGGTCGTCGGCATATGCTTTTTCCAGACGGTCCCATGCCTCTTCACGGCGGGCCATCTCGCGCGAGATGACGGCTTCGCCACGGGCGTTTTCTGCGGCGCGCAGGTATACTTCGACCTCGTCACCAACAGCGATTTCAGGGGCTTCGCCGGGATTTGCGAATTCTTTCAGATCAACGCGGCCTTCCATTTTGTAGCCTACGTCGATGATGGCTTGGCCGGCTTCGATCGCCAGAACCTTGCCTTTGACAACAGAACCCTCTTCGGGTGTGTCCATTTCGAAGCTTTCATTCAGGAGGGCTTCGAATTCCTCCATGGATGCGTTAGCCATTTGGCGTTGTTTTCCTTTACATAACGTTTTTGCTGGCCGAGCGGTTGTCTCCGCCGGTCTTGTTTCATGATGCCTGAATGCGTGATCCAGAACGCGCCCGAGCTAACAAACACAAAGGGCCGAGGTAACCCGGCCCTGCTCAGATACGTCATCCGGACGTTAACCGCCCTTGTTCAGACAGCGCGCGTATAGGCGGATTCCGTGTCATGTGCAAGAGCAAAGCCCTTAAACACTGGCCAATCCCACAAAATCCGAACATCAGGTCCGGGCATCGAAGCAAACGCGATCCGATCCCCGGCCTTCTTTGTTAGTTCTGCCGAATGATACCATGCGGCGCTAGAACAGTTGCAGATCCTTCTTGCCGCTTTGAATCTCAGCGAGGTTTGGCATGTTCTCGATCACCACGGGTGCCGGTTTCGCGCCCGGCATTGCGACAGTCGGCTGCCCCATTGCCGCCTTGCCAAAGGCAGGCTTCTCCAACTCGCCCCGGATATCTCGCAGCAGGGTTTTGTGATCCGGCATGGTCTTGAGGATCTGCGCAAGGTCCATTTTTGCCCCCTTCCACCACTGGAACCAAATCGGTTTCTTCAGCGGTCGCAGACGATCACGGATACCTTCGCCATAGCCCGTATCATACACCTGTTTGCCCAGAAGAACCGTCTGATAGACGCGGAAATTGAACAGCGTCGCAAACTCGATATCGTGTTCCATCGGCAGACGATGCTGCCACAGCTCAAGGTTCTCGGCCAACCGATCCGGAATCTTCATCTCGGTGCGGGCGTCGATCCAATATTGATCATCGGTGCGGTTACCCAACCGGTAGTGCAGGCAGATAAAATCCAGTACCTCGTCATAAAGCTTGTTCATCTGCCGGTTATATCGGTTGCGCAGCACGGGCTCGATATCGCGGGTCGGCAGATGCTCGGCAAACCAGCGGATCGCGTGATCGATCATGTGGATCGCGGTACTTTCAAGCGGTTCGATAAATCCACCAGACAAACCGATCGCCAAGCAGTTCTTAACCCAGGCATTGCGTACACGACCAACACGCATGGGGATCACGCGCGGTGTCAGCCCCTTGCCGCTGTGGCCCAACCACTCAAGATATTCGTCCGCCGCCTGATCATCGGTCCGATGCGCGGATGAATACACATATCCCGTACCTACACGATTGTAGAGCGGCACACGCCACGTCCAACCCGCACCAAGCGCGGTCGAGCGTGTAACGCTTTCGATCTTTTCGGGGTTAGGGTGCTCGATCTGCAAGGCCATGGCGCGGTCGTTGGGCAGATAGTCCGAATAGTCCATGAACGGCTCGCCCAGCGCTTGATTGATGATCAACCCCCGGAAGCCGGTACAATCGATGACCATCTCGATATCGTGACGGCCCTTGCGCTCTAACATCAGGTGACTGACATTGCCCTGCTCGTCCAATTCGACCGATTGCACTTCGTCTTGAATATGCTCTACGCCGCGCTTGGCGCAGACCTTTGTCAGCATGCCCGCAAACTTCACGGCATCCAGATGATAAGCATAGCCAAACCGCTGCTCGAATTCAGGTGCACCCAAAGGACGCGCACCCTTGCACAACCGGGCCAGATCATCATGCGGTGAGATTGACTGCGTGAAATCCCGATCCCCGTTACCAAAACGCAGAAAATACTCGGCAGCCTCCAACCCCTCCAGCAATTGACCATGGGCAAACGGGTTTACGTAGTCGATCCGATTGCCCTTGGCATCGTTGTTCCAATTGCAGAACTTAACTCCCAACTTGAACGATGCGTTGGTTTCGCGGAAGAAATCCCGCTCTGATATGCCCGCCTGACGGAGCGTGACCGGCATACGCGGCACCGTCGCTTCACCGACACCCACAGTCGAGATGTTGGGGCTTTCGATCAAGCAAATGCGTGGGCGATCCTTGGGTGCTGACGTGCGGGAGAACACCATGTCCAGGATCAGCGCAGTCATCCAACCCGCCGTACCACCACCCACGATGGTGATCTTACGCAAACGATTATTCATATTTTTTGTCCCTGTTGGCTTGGGATTTTGTAGCTGCCTCCCCTTTTTTTGAGTGATGGGGATTTAACAGCAGCTTTCCCTTATTTAGCTGTGGGAAGACTATAACAGCTTTCAAGCATCCAGCTAGAGCCTATGACACCCATGGTCGCAGGCACATTCGTCATCAGAATTCAGGCTATGCGCCTACTTTGGACAAGTGTCAGATTTCCTCACCCTTCTTCAGAAGTTCTTCGATCAGCTCACGCTGCAGATCATGGCTGTCGCCCCCTCCGAATTCCGCCGCACCACCGGTGTACAATGTGCCATAGGTGTTGGCGATATTCACAGTCTGGGCCAGACCCGAGATCAACTGATCCCTTTGCAACAGCGAAAGCGGGTGAATGAACGCAGCCCATAAGGTGCCATTTGCGATCGCATAGCGCGCATCCAGCGTGCTGTCGAAATTTGCCTGCATCATCCGTTGCAAATCGGCTGGCGACAAATCCGCAGCACTGCCGATCGCGACCATCGCCCGCATGCGGTCAGCATTGGTATCGGTGACAACCAGCACCGTCACATCAGATATCGTCAACTCAAACCCCGGCCCGATCGGTTGCGCCTCGGGATCTAGCGCAAAGATGATTTTTCCCAGACGCTCGTAAGTCATCGGAGGTTCGGCCTCGGGCACCGGCGCGTCTGATTGCTGCGCAGCTACGCTACCTGCAAGGAAGAACAAAAACAGGGCTAGTCTGATCATGGGCCACTCCTACGGTTGTCCAACAAGCTTAGGCGGCCATCGGACAGGTGGCCAAACAAAGCTATGTGAACAGTTTTTGCAAAACGCCCTGATCTTTGAACGATCTGCAAAGTATCATGACCTATCTGCGATTACCCGTCCGAAGAACCTTTTCTAACTTAGTTACATCGGCTTGGGGCGGACCCGAGCCTTGAACCAAAAAGGGAAAGGACCCCCACTATGAAATCGCTCGCACTTACTGCATTAGCCGCAACTCTGGCCCTGGCAGCTCCGGCTTTTGCCGCAGACGAAATCAACGTCTCCAAAGGCCTGTCGGCGGCAGGTGCACCCCTGGCAGCCCATGGCGTCGATCTGGTCGCGCTTGTCAACAATGGCAATCCGGTCGAAGGCTTCGCCAATCATTCGGCGACTTATGACGGCGCATCCTATTACTTCACCAGCGCGGAAAACCTTGAAGCGTTCGAGGCGAATCCGGCGGCCTACTTGCCCCAGCACGGTGGCTATTGTTCGTTCGGGGTGTCTGTTGGCAAAAAGTTCGACGGCGACCCGGATCAGTACCTGATCGCAGACGGCAAGCTGTATCTGTTCCTGAATGCTGATACCCGCGCTGCTTTCCTGAAAGACGTCACCGGCGCCGCTAAAACCGCAGATGACCAGTGGACCAACATCAAGAGCATCGCAGTTGGTGAATTGTAGTTAACGGACACCTGTCCGCATCCACTTCAGGCTGCGGGCAGGTTCTGTTCAATTGTTTCGAGCGCCCGTGCCAGCGCGGCCTCAATGCTCAGGTTTGACGTATCAAGCTGCACGGCGTCATCTGCAGGTTTCATCGGTGCGGTGCTGCGACCCGCGTCACGTGCGTCACGCTCTTTGACATCCGCGAGCACCTGTTCGCGTGACACGTCCGAACCTTTGGCCGAAAGCTCAAGATATCGCCGTTCCGCCCGGACTTCGGGACTGGCGGTGACAAACAGTTTGACCTCAGCGTTTGGGCAAATCACGGTTCCAATATCGCGCCCGTCCAGCACGGCGCCTCCGGCGCGACGTGCAAACGCCCGCTGAAAATCGACGAGTGCGCTTCGGACTTCAGGAATGACCGCAACTTTCGAGGCCGCCTGTGCGATCTCAGCCGTACGCAGATCGCCCTGCTGCAATTCTTCTGCTGTCAGAGACCCAGCCGCTGCAATCGGTTCTTCACCTTGCAGCATACGACGCCCCACTGCGCGATAGAGAAGACCGGTATCCAGATGCGCAAACCCGAAATGCGCGGCAACGCCCTTGGAAATCGTCCCCTTGCCCGCCGCCGCAGGGCCGTCGATAGCTACGGTGAATCTCATGTACGCTCGACCTTGGCACCGAGCGCGGACATCAAAGGCTCAAAAATCGGGAACGACGTTGCGATCGGTCCGCCGTCATCCACCGAAACCGCCTTTTTAGCACCCATCCCCATGACCATGAACGACATGGCAATGCGGTGATCCAGAAAACTCTCGCAGGTCCCGCCACCGGGCACGCCGCCGATGCCCAGGCCGTCGACTGACCACCATTCATCGCCCTCGTCCACGATCACACCGTTGGCGCGCAGGCCACGGGCCATCGCGTCAATCCGATCGCTTTCCTTGACGCGCAGCTCTTTCACGCCGCCCATCATTGTTGTACCCATCGCATTTGCAGCCACGACAGACAGCACTGGGTATTCATCGATCATCGATGCCGCGCGTTCGGGCGGGACGTTGATCCCCTTCATGTTGGGCGAGTATTTTGCGCGTAGATCGGCAACCGGCTCACCCCCTTCTTCGCGCTCGTTTTCGTAAGTCAGATCGGCACCCATTTCGCGCAGCGTGGTGAACAGGCCCGCACGTGTCGGGTTCAGGCCGATACCGGGGACCAACACATCCGAGCCGGGAGTGATGAGCGCGGCACAGACCGGGAAGGCCGCACTGGACGGGTCGCGCGGCACAGCAATGACCTGCGGCTTCAACTCGGGCCGACCAGTCAGCGTGATGACGCGCCCCTCATCCTTGTCCTCGACCGTGATTTCGGCACCAAAGCCCGCAAGCATCCGTTCGGAATGATCGCGGGTGGCCTCTTTCTCGATTACGACGGTCTGGCCGGGGGCGTTCAGCCCTGCCAGCAGAACGGCGGATTTCACCTGCGCCGACGGCACAGGCACCTCATAGCGCACCGGGGTGGGGTCCGCAGCGCCGACAATGGTCATCGGCAGACGTCCACCGTCGCGGCCGACAGATTGCGTGCCAAACAGAGCGAGCGGATCGGTGACCCGGGCCATCGGACGTTTGTTCAGGCTGGCATCTCCGGTGAATGTCGCCGTGATCGGAGAAGTGGCCATCGCCCCCATGATCAGGCGCACACCAGTGCCCGAATTGCCACAATCGATCACCTGATCGGGTTCGGCAAAGCCACCAACGCCGACACCGTGAACCGACCATTCGCCACCGCCATGATCCGTTACTTCGGCCCCAAAAGCGCGCATAGCCTTCGCGGTGTCCAAAACGTCTTCGCCTTCCAGCAGGCCCGATATCTTGGTTTCGCCAACGGCCATTGCCCCCAGGATCAGCGATCGGTGCGAGATCGACTTGTCGCCGGGCACTTCTGCCGTGCCGGTCAGCGGGCCGCAAGGCTGCGACGTCATCGGGATGGGCGTGCCGTGTCCGGACATGGGGGCTCCTGTTTTCGCTATCAGTCCTCAGGCCGATTAGCGAATTGGGGCCGGTTGGTCCAGCGACAATCAGTCTTTGCGGCAGAAGGTCAGGTAATGGGGTGTACGGCCTTCGCGCAGCGCCTTCTGTTCGTAGCGCGTGGAAATCCAGTCATCCCACGGCTCACGCCAGTCGGCGGGGCGCTCGGCCAGCCATTCGAAGCCCGCCCGCGGCACCTCTTCCAGCGTTTGGCGCACATAGTCAGGGATGTCTGTTGCAACGCGAAAAATTGCGCCCGGCTTTAACGCGCGTGCCAAAGGCTCCAGATGTTCGGGTGTCACAAACCGGCGTCGGTGATGCCGGGTCTTAGGCCAGGGATCGGGATAGAGCAGAAAGGCGCGCGATATGCTGGCCTCGGGCAGAACGTCAAACAGATCCCGCGCATCACCGGGGTATACGGCAAGGTTTTCGACACCCGCCTGCCGGATTTTACCCAACAGCATTGCAACGCCGTTGATATAAGGTTCAGCCCCGATGATACCGATATCCGGGTTTTGCTGCGCCTGATGCACCAGATGCTCGCCGCCGCCAAAGCCGACCTCAAGCCAGACAGGTTTACCGCCAAATAGACCATCGAGATCGAGCGGCTTGCGTTCAGGGTTGCTGTCCCAATCCACCGGACCGGGGGACAAGGCAGCAAGGTCTTCCGAGAGATAAGTCTTTTGACTGGGCTTCAGGGTTTTGCCCTTAAAGCGGCCATAAAAATTTCTGCGCGGGCGTTGTGGGGTCTTTGTACTCATGGCGCAGCCCTTACTGCGGGGCTGAAATTGTTGCAAGTGGTCGCCGACTTGCAAAAAAACGCGCCGAAACCGGCGCGTTTTTCTAATTGTTGATCAGACCGCCTGTTTCAGCGCGTCTACCAGATCGGTGCGCTCCCAGCTAAATCCGCCGTCCGCATCGGGTTCACGACCAAAGTGGCCATAAGCAGCGGTCCTCTGATAAATCGGCTTGTTGAGTTGCAGATTTTGGCGAATTCCGCGCGGAGTCAGGTCCATCACCTGCCCAACTGCTTTTTCGATCACCGCATCGGCAATCTGGCCAGTTCCGTGCGTGTCGGCATAGATCGATAGCGGCTTTGACACCCCAATCGCATAGCTCAACTGAATGGTGCAGCGCTCTGCCATCCCTGCAGCAACGACATTCTTGGCCAGATAACGCGCCGCATAAGCCGCCGAGCGGTCCACCTTGGTTGGATCTTTGCCCGAGAATGCGCCACCACCGTGAGGTGCTGCACCGCCATAAGTGTCGACGATTATCTTGCGACCGGTCAGACCCGCATCACCATCCGGACCACCGATGACGAACTTGCCGGTGGGATTCACGTGCCATTCGGTTTCGGCGGTCAGCCAGCCGTCAGGAAGGGTTTCACGGATATAGGGCTCGACAATGGCGCGAATATCACCCGAGGTCAGCGCCGCATCCATGTGCTGCGTCGACAGCACGATTGAGCTGACACCGACTGGCGTGCCGTCGCGATAGATAACAGACAACTGTGATTTTGCATCCGGGCCAAGGGCGGGTTCACTACCATTTTTGCGAACTTCAGCGAGTCGGCGAAGGATAGCGTGCGAGTATTGGATCGGCGCAGGCATAAGCGCTGGCGTCTCGGTCGTGGCATAGCCGAACATGATGCCCTGATCGCCTGCACCTTCGTCTTTGTTATCGGCAGCATCCACGCCTTGCGCGATATGAGCCGACTGCTCGTGCAACAGGTTGGTCACTTCGACGGTTTCGTGGTGAAACTTGTCCTGCTCGTAGCCGATATCTTTGATACATGCCCGCGCGATATCGTCGATATGCGCCATATAATCATGCAACTTGTCCTGATCCGACAGACCCACTTCTCCGCCAATAACCACACGATCGGTAGTGGCAAATGTTTCACAGGCCACGCGGGCCTCGGGTTCTTCGCGCAGGAATGCGTCTAATACTGCATCAGAAATACGATCGCAGACCTTATCCGGGTGCCCTTCGGAAACGGACTCCGAAGTAAATGTATAATTCTGTCGGGACATGAATGTGCTCCATTAAGTTTACCCCACCACGTCAGGAAGCCGTTGTGACAGGCGTGCGACCGAATACGCTTAGCGTTTGACAGGGTCAATCGGAATTTGGTCGTTTACGCGCAGGGTGTGTCGCCATAGCAGCGCGAATAGCACCAATAGAGCTACTAAAACCGGACTATCACCAATTCGAGAATAAACGGTCGGGGTTTGAGGGCGCGGCAATTTGGCGTCGATAAACCCCGCCTGCCCAAGCGCCAGCGCCTCGGTGATCCGCCCCAATGGGTCAATCATTGCCGAAACTCCGGTATTGGCCGAGCGCAACATCGGTAGGCCTTGTTCGATTGCACGCATCTGCGCCTGGGCGAGGTGCTGATACGGGCCGGAACGCGTTCCGAACCAAGCGTCGTTTGTAATCTGCAAAAGAAAATCCGCACGATCCGGCGCGGATAAAATATCCTGCGTGAATACCGCCTCGTAGCAGATCAGCGGCAGCGCCTTGCCAAGCACGCCTACATCCATCAATGCGGCACCCGGTCCCGCGCTAAAGCCATTCCCTGTGGTTGCGGCCATCCCGTAGACGCCGAACCGTGCCATCACTTCACCAAATGGCACATATTCCCCAAAGGGCACCAGGTGATGTTTATCGTATAGCCCGTCTTGCTGACCCTCCTCATTTAGATAGATCATCGAGTTATAGATCTGCTGCCCATCGGCACGCTGAATGCCCAGGACTACGGGGGTGCCCTGTGCCGCTTCGCCAATTGCTGAAAGATAGGGCTGCGCGCTGCCCAACCATGCCGGGACCGAGGTTTCCGGCCAGACGATTAGGTCCGGGCGGGGCTCGGCCGCTGTGAATTCAAGTTGGCGTGCGAAAAACACTGACGCATAGGCAGTATCCCATTTCTGGTCCTGGGGTGCATTGGGTTGAATCAGCCGCACGATATGACCAGAGGGCATGACAGGAGGTCGGTTCGCTGCATAGATCAAAGCCAATACCGCACAGCCTGCGGTCAACGCGATCGGTACAACGATGCCGCTTCGGGTCCCGTTGCTGAACAAGGCTGCGCCCAATGGCACTGTGGCAAGCAGTGTCAGCGCCCCCAAACCATAGGGGCCGACAAGTGACAGAGTCTGGGCAAATGGCGTATCCACCCAAATCTGCGCGATGCCTGCCCAAGGAAATCCGGTCAGAATGTAGCCACGCGCAAACTCGACCAGCGCCAGCGTTACAGACAGCAAAGCCACCTGCAAGACGGGCGCTCCACCGATGCGTTTCGAAACTCCGAAGGCCAACGCCCAGAACAAGGCCAACCCGCCTGACAAAAAGATCAGAGCAAAAGGGGCCATCCACGCATGGCGTTGGACATCAACCAGAAACGGCTCGATTATCCAGCTTAATGCGTGCGCAAAATAGCCCGTTGCGAAGACCCAACCCAGCAAACCCGCTCGACGATTTGTCTCAGTGCTCAGATACAACGGCGCTATCAGCACCAGCGACAGCAAGCTTATTGGCCAATATCCCAATGGTGCCTGACCACTGGCCGCTGCGACACCCAACAGCGCCGCCAGCACCAATCGCAGCCAAAAGGGCCACCCCTCGGCAGGGTTCATGCAACAATATCCGGCAGCATGACACGCAACCGTTTTATGCGGCGCGGGTCTGCGTCAATGACCTCGAACTCGGGACCTTCGGGGTGGCATACAACCTCACCACGCGCCGGAACCCGCCCCGAGAGCATGAAGACCAAACCGCCCAATGTGTCGATCTCTTCTTCGTCTACATCTTCGTGGCTGGTCAGAGAGCGGCCAATCTCGGCCTCGAACTCTTCAAGTGGTACGCGCGCCTGAACCACGTAGCAGCCGGGTTTCTCTTGTATCCATAGCTGATCTTCGTCGGCATCATGTTCGTCGGCGATTTCTCCGACAACCTGTTCAATCAGATCTTCGATAGTCAGCAAACCATCGACTCCACCGTATTCATCGATCACCAGAGCCATATGGCGACGTTCTGTCTGCATCTTGGTCAGCAAAACGCCAATTGGCATCGATGGTGGCACGAACAGCAATGTCCGCAGCATCGACCTCAGATCGAACTTGGAGGAGTTGCCGTTAAAGCCATGGGTCAGCGCAAAGTCCCTGAGATGCACAAACCCCAAGGGCGTATCCAAAGTGCCATCGTAAACCGGAATGCGTGACAAGCCGCTGTCGCGGAAAATCTGGACAAGTTCGTCTTTCAGGGTTGTCGAGGGGACCGATACGATTTCGGCTGTTGGGATCGCAACATCTTCGACCCGCATTCTGCGCAGGTTGATCATGCCCCTTGGCTGAGCGCTGACGACCTCTGCCCCGTTTAGCTGGCTGGTCTCTTCGCCCTGAGAAGAAAATACGTCGATGAGTCGAGAAAAAAGCCCGCCTCTTTCGTCGCTGTCATTGCTGCTGTTCTGAGAATGCGCGCCATGCGCCGCCCTAGAACTGCCGTCTGTTTCGCCCATTATCCTGTTCCAAATGATCGGGCAAAGGTGCCCATGTCATACATTATATGGGTCATCTATACCCAGTTTGCCAAGTATCTCGACCTCGACCCTTTCCATCAAAGTGGCGTCGAGGTCACGAATGTGATCATACCCCAGCAAATGTAGTGTACCGTGAACGATCAGATGCGTCACGTGATCGTCGGTGCTTTTGCCGGCTTCAGCTGCTTCGCGCGCGCAGGTGTCATAAGAGATCGCAATGTCGCCCAGCACGATTTCGCCAGTAAAGTCAGATTGCGGAGCCGGCGGAGTGTCTCCCGTCCGATCTGGGGCCAGTTCTTCGGCAGGCCAGCTGAGGACGTTGGTCGGCGTGGATTTTTCACGAAATTCAGCATTCAATTCAGCGATCCGTGTATCATCGCAGCCCAGCAAGCTGATTTCGCATTGATCCGCCTCAAGATCGCAATACTCCAGAACAGCAGCAATTGCGCGCGTGGCCAAAGGCTCCAGCCCGCGCCAGCGATCATCCTCAAGCGTGATTTCCAGATTCATACCTTTGGCTCCGAGCCCAGCTTCAATCGGCGCCTTGAAAGTTATCCGGTTTCGCGCCCCGCATCGGCCTCATACGCCTCGATAATGGCGGCGACAAGCGGATGGCGGACGACATCTTTCGAGGTGAAATAGTTGAAGCTGATATTCGGGATCGTTTTCAGCAACCGTTCGGCATCCTTGAGACCCGATTGCACACCGCGCGGCAGGTCAACCTGAGACCGGTCGCCGGTGATAACCATCCGACTACCTTCACCAAGCCGGGTCAGGAACATCTTCATCTGCATCGTTGTGGCATTCTGCGCCTCGTCCAGCACCACAAATGCATTTGCCAGCGTACGACCGCGCATGAAGGCAAGCGGAGCAATCTCGATCCGCTTTTCTTCGATCAGCTTGGCAAGTTGTTTTCCGGGCAGGAAATCATTCAGCGCGTCATAAAGCGGCTGCATGTAGGGATCGACCTTATCCTTCATGTCACCGGGCAGGTAACCGAGCTTTTCACCGGCCTCGACCGCCGGACGGCTGAGAATGATGCGGTCAACGTGCCCGCCAATGAACATTGACACCCCGACCGCAACGGCCAGATAGGTTTTGCCGGTGCCCGCGGGACCAATGCCAAAGGCCAGTTCGTTGTTGAACAGCGACTGCACATAGGCCTTCTGGGCGTCGGTGCGCGGCTCGACCAGTTTTTTGCGTGTCTTGATCTCGACCGTGCCACCCTTGAACATCTCAAGCTGGTCACCATCGCGCGTGCCAGTTCCGACCTCGGAATTGCCCATGCGCAACTCGCGGTCGACATCTGCGGCTTCCACATCACGCCCACCTTCGAGCCGTGTATAGAGGGCCTGTAGAACCTCAATCGCCTGCTTTTGCGAATCCTCGTCACCCAGCACGACAAGCTGATTGCCGCGTCGCACAATCTGCACCGAGAGCTTCTGTTCGATATCGGTCAGGTTGCGGTCATATTCACCGCATAAATCGATCAATAATCTGTTGTCGGGGAATTCAACAAGCGCCTCACGCTGGGGCATGTCATCTTGCGGTGGGGTCAGGGCACCGATGGCCAATCCGTTCTCCTGTCTTGGCGTTTCATCTTGAGCGTAGACAAACTGTAGAGGTAGACGCAAGCGGCAGTTTCAAAATTTGCACACCGCATGACAAATGCGCCGATGAACGCTGAAACAGCCATCTATGAACGCCAATCGCACGGGTATCAGAATGTATAATTCAACCCGATCCGTAGTCCGCGATAGCTTGGCGTCGATTTGGTCGAGAATGACGGACCCAGTTCGACCGTTTTTGATTCGAACTGCAGATACTCGATCTCGCCGGTGATCGACCAATTTTCGTTCAGTTTGTGTTCAGCGCCCAAGCTGGCCGAGAAACCTTGTCGGCGGTCCTCGCTCTCAAATCGGCTTGTCCCGCTTGCATCAGTTAGTGAACCTGACGTGGTGATATCGCCGCGGACATAACCCACAGTCACGAAATAGAGGACACTGCCGCTGCGGTTCGTCAGCCCGTTCCGCAGGCGGATGGACAATACATCCGATATCGCGGACCTGCCACTGACCTCTGCCCCACCGGACCGGGAGGACGTGCTGTCATCGAGCGTGCCAAAGTCATAACCGACTTCCAGGCCATACACATAGTCGCGCCCACCTCTGGCTGGCAGAATACCGCGCCAGCCACCGCGAAAACCTGCGAAATTTCCGCTTGGCTTAAGGTCGCCCGCAGCAAACGTGTCTCCGTCGTTCACGCGCAGGCCAAACTCGTCCGAACCGCCCGAGGCATGTCCGGCGCTGACCCCCAGATAGAACGCATTGACGTCGCGCGCGAAACGCTGAGACGAGATTACGTCGGGCTCAGTGACTTCCCCGACGACATCGCCGGCCAAAGTCGGGGCAGCGCAAGATAGCAACACGACAGTCGCCGACAAAACACGGGAAAGGTTTACACTCGGAAAACGTATCCAGCTCACTACTCGTACCCTCCGCAAAGGCGGGCCGTCAGGCGGGGTCGGTGCGTTTGTCGACACCCAAAATTCGGCCCAGAAAAATCTAGCCTTCCTCGGAACATAGTTCCAAGCCATAAATCAAGGGTTAAATTTCAAGGCGAAAACCCTTTGCGGGCAAGCCACAAGGGATCAGACCAACTCACCACCCAGCGAGTTCGCGCCAGACGATTTTATCCTTACCTTACGTAAGTCGCCGCTCGCGATATCAGCGTCCGCGACGTGAACCGCATGCAGATACTCGGATTTTCCAACCATCTGGCCCGGTTGCCGCCCAGGCTTTTCAAACAGGACATTAACTGTCTTTCCGATCATCGAGTCCTGAATCTCGCGCTGGTGGCGCGTGATCAACCCTTGCAAGCGCTGCAGGCGTGCATCCGCCACTTCGGCCTCGACCTGTGGCCGTTCTGCTGCAGGTGTGCCGGGTCGCGTCGAGTATTTGAAGGAATAGGCATAGCCGTATTTGACCTCTTCGACCAAATCCAGAGTGGCCTGAAAATCCTCTTCCGTCTCTTCCGGGAAGCCCACGATGAAATCGCCGGACATCAGAATATCGGGGCGCGCTTCTCGGATACGCTCGATCAATCGCAGATAGCTTTCAGCCGTATGGCTGCGGTTCATCCGCTTTAGAATTTTGTCCGACCCCGACTGCACCGGCAAATGCAGATATGGCATCAACTTCTCACAGGTGCCATGCGCTTCGATCAGCGCATCATCCATGTCGTTCGGGTGCGAGGTGGTAAAGCGTATGCGCTCTAGCCCGTCGACCTTGTTCAATTCCCAGATCAGACCAGCAAGGGTCATGTCTCCGTCCGGTCCAGCCCCGTGATAGGCATTGACGTTCTGCCCCAGCAGCGTGATCTCACGCACACCGCGTTCAACCAGATCGCGCGCCTCACGCAGGATGCGATCTGCCGGGCGGCTGACCTCGGCCCCGCGTGTATAGGGCACAACGCAGAAGGCACAGAACTTGTCACACCCCTCCTGCACGGTCAGAAATGCCGTCGGTCCGCGCTTGGCCTTGGGGCGGTTCTTGAGCTTTTCGAATTTGTCTTCTTCGGGGAACTCGGTATCCAGCGCCTTTTCACCCGCGCGCGTCTTCGCCTCCATCTCGGGCAGGCGATGATAGCTTTGCGGCCCCACCACCAGATCGACAAGCGGCTGGCGGCGGATGATTTCCTCGCCTTCGGCCTGAGCGACGCAACCTGCGACACCGATTTTAAGGTCCGGTTTTTCCGCCTTGAGGCCCTTGAAACGGCCCAGTTCGGAATAGACTTTCTCAGCTGCCTTTTCTCGTATGTGGCAGGTATTGAGCAGGATCATATCCGCATCATCGGGCGATTTGGTCTCGACATAGCCCTGTCCGCCCAGCGCTTCGGCCATGCGTTCGCTGTCATAGACGTTCATCTGACAGCCATAGGTCTTGATAAACAGCTTTTTCGGTTCAGACATGGGTTGGCCTTTGCAGTCGCTGGGTCGGCGTCGTCTATACGTATCGAACGCCGCTTGCAATGCTGGCGCAATTACCCGAATTTGGCGGGAATTTCCAGCAAGGCGGCAACGAAACCAATGATGCAGTACGAATCCCTTGATCACCTTCTGAAATCCGATCGGTCGATCCTGAGCAAGGGACCCGTGGCACTGATATTTGCCGAAGATAATGTCGAGCTAGAAGGGACGCTGCACCATCATTTGAAGCTGGGGTTCAAATCCGTGATCACATTCCTGCCCCAGGAATTCACGCTGGATGAAGCGCTGGAGGAAAAGGTTCATCGAGTGACGATGACCTGTGCGCCGAGAACCGTCGTATTTGAGGCCGTCAATCGGATCATTCAGGCGGCTCAAGGCACGTGGGTATACTACTGCTACAACTCTGAATATCTGTTCTACCCTTTCTGCGAGACCCGCTCGGTCGGAGAGTTGCTGGCCTTCCATTCTGAAGAACGGCGCCAGGCCATGCTGACCCATGTGATCGATCTGTATGCGAATGATCTGACGGCCTATCCAAACGGAGTGGCCCCCGATCACGCAATGCTGGACAAGACTGGATACTACGCCCACACGCGGCATGACGCATCTGGCAAGCCGCTAGAGCGGCAACTGGATATGTCCGGTGGTCTGCGCTGGCGGTTCGAAGATCATATCCCGTATGAACGACGCCGGATCGATCGGATTTCGCTGTTCAAAGCAAAACCCGATCTGAAACTTCTGCCTGATCACACTTTCAATGAGCCGGAATACAACACCTACGCCTGCCCATGGCACAACAACCTGACCGCCGCGATCTGTTCGTTCCGGGCGGCCAAAGCATTGAAGACGAACGCCGGATCGACGTTTGATATCTCCAACTTCTGCTGGAACCATTCAACTCCGTTCGAGTGGGACTCGCGCCAATTGCTGGATCTGGGCCTGATCGAATCGGGCCAGTGGTTCTAGGTTCTAACGCTGTAACAGAACTGGGAACCAGTCCTCGCGCAGCCGCTGCCCCGGCACCATTTCATGTCCCGGAAATGGCGGCGAAGTCCGGCCTGGACGCTCGACATAACGTGCATCATCACCAACCAATCGCAGCGAAAATGCCCTGCGTCGGCTATCGGAAGTATTGCCTCGGGCCCCGTGTAGCGTGCGATAGTTGAAGGCCACTGCGTCACCGGGCTCCATTTCAAATTCTACAATCTTCATCCCTTCGGCATCTGGGTCCGGAATCGGCATGTACTGGCCCTCGTCAGGGAAGAAACCTTCTTCCGAGACCCAGCGGGTAGGTAGCACTTCTTTTTCCCAGCGGTGCGAACCGGCAACGCAGCGCAAGGTCGCTTGTTTCACCGGATCCAACGGTGACCAGAAGCTGATATTCTGTTGACCATCCACAAAATAGTATGGCCCATCCTGATGCCACGGCGTTGCCATCGAGGTTCCGGGTTCCTTCACCAGAACATGGTCATGGAACATCTGCACAGATTGCGACTGCATGAGGTCGGCCGCTACTTCAGCAGCAGGAGATTTTTCGATCACTTCACGAAACTGCGGGATACGGGACCAGTTGCAATAGTCGTCAAAAAAACGGCCGGTTTCGCCATCTTTCCTATTCTCCGAAGCATAAGGACCCGGCTCGGCCATATTCGCGGCAACCCCGGCCCGTAGGGTTTCAATATGATCGGCGAACAGGCCTTTGACCAACACAACGCCGTCCGTCTGGAAGTTGTCGATCATGGCCTGAGAAACAAGAGGGTGAGTCATCGCGGTCTCCTTAGATTTGTCGCCCGATCTGCGCATGAATAAGACATCTGTTCAAATCATATCTTTCAAATTAGGTATTAACTCTATGTTATACCTCACTCTGCGCCAGTACGAATATGTTTGCGCCATCGGCCGGCATGGCAGCCTGTCTGCTGCGGCACAACGCCTAAATGTCTCGCAACCTGCCTTGTCCAATGCGCTGACCCGGGTCGAATCACGTTTGGGATATCCACTGTTTGCCCGAAGACGGGGTGCCGCGATGGCGCTGACCCCGCAGGGCCGCAAATTCATCGAAGAGGCCGAGGCCTTGTTGAAGCGAGCTGCGCTTTTGGAACAGTCAAAGCAGCCGATAACCGGCGAGCGCCGATTGCGCCTGGGATGCTTTGTCGATCTGGCACCCTTTCTTCTGGCCCAATCTCTGCACCGCCTGCAAGAAGCTTTGCCCGACGTCGTCCTGACACACGGGGTTGAGACGTTCGAAGGCCTGATTTCCGGCCTGATCGATGGCAGATACGATTTTGCACTCACCTATGACCTCGGCATGGATGCCGGTTTTTCCTGCAAGAAGTTGTTCGACAGCACCCCACACGCACTGCTTTCACCTGATCATACACTGGCGGCGGCCAAGCAGCTAACCCTGACCGAGCTAGCGTCATATACACTGATTCTGTCTAAAGAGGGTTTGTCTGCACAGCATGTACTCGCGCTTTTCAGACGCAAAGGTCTGAACCCCACAATCTCGCACCGAGCGGAATCATTGGAGCTTTCGCGCAGTCTGGCCGCTCATGGGGAAGGCATCGGGATAAGCTATACCAGCCCTAAAAACGGCTTCAGTTATGATCAGGTCCGCGTGATAAGCCTGCCGATCACCGATCCAGATGCAACCGAATCTGTTGTATTGGCACGGCATGGCACGGGGCCGACAGATCCAATGATCATGCAGGCTGAGCATGCGTTGGTTACGTTGTTATGTAAGGATTAGAGGTTACTTCTTCCGCAGGCGGATCACCACATCGACCGATGCGATTTCGACGCCTTCAGGAGCTTCCGGCAATTGTTGGATCACCAATTGGTCGGATGGTGCATCGCTCAGACGGCTTTCGTCTTCCCAATAGAAATGCGGATGGTCATGCGTGTTGGTGTCGAAATAGCTTTTGGACCCGTCAACAGTGATCTCTTGAAGCACCCCGGCATCGCAAAACGCCCGCAATGTGTTGTATACGGTCGCCAGCGAAACCGCGTCACCTTTGGCTTTTGCGGATTCAAACAGGCTTTCCGCTGTCACATGACGATGCAGACCGTCGCCCACAAGCAATTCGGCCAAAGCAACCCTTTGGCGCGTGGGGCGCAAACCTGCGTCAACCAACCAATTTGCAGCGATCTCACGGCTCTGAGGTGTCATGAATCCGATACCTGTGTTTTGCTGCCCCTAATATAAGTGCGCCCTGCCTGCAATTTCAAATGAAATTCATTCGCAAAGAATATTGTAGTCACAACAAGATATGGAGTGCTGGTCTTGCAGGACCTTGCATACGGGTGATAGACGAGGCCAGATGTAATAAACGGACCCAGGCAGGAGAGGCGGCAGAATGGCCCAATTCCCGAGCAGTTTTGACAAGGACGATCTGCTGAAATGCGCCCGCGGCGAACTATTTGGCCCTGGCAACGCGCAGTTGCCGGCTCCGCCGATGTTGATGATGGACCGCATTACCGAGATTTCCGGCGACAGTGGAGCGCATGGCAAGGGTCATGTGCTGGCCGAATTCGATATCACACCTGAGCTTTGGTTCTTTGACTGCCATTTCCCTGGCAATCCGATCATGCCCGGCTGTCTGGGCCTGGACGGTTTGTGGCAACTGACCGGCTTCAACCTCGGCTGGCGCGGCTGGCAAGGACGTGGCATGGCCGTTGGCGTCGGAGAGGTCAAGTTGACCGGCATGGTGCGCCCGGACCGGAAGATGCTGACCTATAAGATTGATTTCAAAAAGGCGATCCAGACGCGCCGCCTGACCATGGGTGTGGCAGATGGCATCGTCGAAGCCGATGGCGAATTGATATACGACGTCAAGGATATGAAGGTCGTTCTGTCAGACGCCTGAGCCTGACCGGCCGCAATAAGGAGTACGCACATGCGTCGAGTAGTCGTCACCGGTCTGGGGGTTGTGTCCTCGATCGGGAACAATGCCGAAGAGGTGCTCGCCTCGCTCAAAGCAGGCAAATCCGGCATCGTAGCAAGCGAACAGATGGTCGAGCATGGCTTTCGCAGCCAGATCGCCGGTTCGCTGAAAATCGATGTGGCCGATCACGTGGACAAGCGGACCCTGCGGTTCATGGGTCCGGGTGCTGCCTATGCCCATATCGCGATGAATCAGGCCATCGCGGACGCCGGGCTGACCGAAGATCAGGTGGTCAATCCGCGCACAGGTCTGGTGGCCGGTTCGGGTGGACCATCGACCAGCGCGATGTTGACCGCGCACCAAACCGTGCTGAAAACCGGCGCAACCAAACGGATCGGCCCGTTTGCAGTGCCAAAGTGCATGTGTTCGACGATTTCTGCGAACTTGGCGACCGCGTTCAAAATCAAAGGTATCAACTACTCGATCACCTCGGCCTGCTCGACCTCGCTGCACTGCATCGGCAATGCGGCTGAACAGATCATGCTGGGAAAGCAGGATGTGATGTTCGCAGGTGGAGGAGAAGAGTTGGACTGGACCCTGTCCTGCCTGTTCGACGCGATGGGTGCGATGTCGTCCAAGTACAACGACACACCTGATAAAGCCTCGCGCGCATTCGATCAGAACCGCGACGGATTTGTGATTTCCGGCGGTGGCGGCATCGTGGTTCTGGAAGACCTCGAGCATGCGCTGGCGCGCGGTGCGAAAATCTATGCCGAAGTAACCGGCTATGCCGCGACATCTGATGGGCACGACATGGTGGCACCATCCGGCGAAGGCGGCGAGCGCGCGATGCGTCTGGCGCTGTCGACCGTGCCCGAAGGCCGCAAGGTCGGCTATATCAATGCCCACGGCACCTCGACCCCAGTGGGCGACGTCGGAGAAGTCGAAGCCGTACGCCGTATCTTTGGTGAAGGCAGTGTGCCTCCGATTTCATCGACAAAATCGATGACCGGTCACGCGCAAGGCGCAGCGGGGGCGCTTGAGGCGATCTTCTGCCTGCTCATGCTGGAACATGATTTCATTACTCCGTCGATCAATGTCGACACACTTGCCGACGGCATCCTGCCCGGTGAAATTGCAACTCAAGTGGTTGAAAACGCAGGCTTGGACAGCGTGATGACCAATAGCTTCGGCTTTGGCGGCACCAACGGATCCATGGTTCTGTCGAAGTATAACGGGTGAACAAGATGTCGGATATTCTCAAGGGTAAACGCGGCCTGATCATGGGCGTGGCTAATGACCGCTCTATCGCGTGGGGCATCGCCAAAGCCATGCACGAAGCGGGCGCTGAGCTGGCTTTCACCTATCAGGGCGAGGCGTTTGGCAAACGGCTTGAACCGCTGGCCCAAAGCTTGGGCAGCGACTTCATGGTCGATGCGGATGTGACCGATGATGATTCACTGGATCGCGCGTTTGGCGAGTTGTCCGCCCGCTGGCCAACAATAGATTTTGTTGTCCACGCTATCGCTTATTCGGACAAGTCCGAACTGACCGGTCGATTCTTGAACACCACGCGGGCAAACTTCAAACACTCGCTGGATGTGTCGGCCTATTCGTTCATCGAAGTTGCCCGTCGCGCCTATCCGCTGATGAAGGACAATGGCGGCACATTGTTGACCCTGACCTATCAAGGATCGAACAAGGTTGTACCAAACTACAATGTCATGGGCGTCGCCAAGGCTGCGCTGGAATCGGCGACGCGCTATCTGGCGAACGATCTGGGCCCCGAGGGTATTCGCGTGAACGCCATCTCGCCCGGCCCGATGAAAACATTGGCAGGTGCGGCTATTGGTGGTGCACGCAAGACCTACAAGTTCTGCGACCAGAACGCACCTATGCGTTCGAATGCCACGCTGGAGGCCGTCGGAGGCACCGCCGTGTATCTTGCGTCCGACGCCGGCAGCTATACTTCGGGTGAGATCATCCGCGTCGATGGCGGGTATCATATTCTGGGCATGCCCCAGCCAGAGGCCATGTGACTATATCTTTCCCTGCGGGTGCCAAGATTTGAACATCTTTGCCCCGCAGGGATTACGATATGAGCAAACTTGAACAGATCCTTGCGAGCAACGCGCGCTCGCCAGCTTTGAAACGCAAATCAGGAAGCGGACGTGCGCGTCTTTTGCTGCTGATCCTCACATCGCTGCTGATTGCCTTTGTGTTTCTAACCCAACCGCCCGTGCGCGATGCGATTGAGCCGTTGTTGTCACATATCCCGGGCCTTTGATCCAATCAGCATCAGTTGATCGAAACGATTTCGATATCGAAGACCAGATCTTGCCCCGCTAGTGGATGATTTGCATCCAAGGTCACTGTCGCCTCATCTACCTCGACGACAGTCACTGGCAATGCCTGACCGTCAGGAGTTTGCATCTGTAACTGCGTGCCGGGTTCAAGCGGAATGTCATCCGGGATGCCTTCACGCGGGATCTGCTGCCGCATGCCCGGATTGATCGGGCCATAGGCGTCAACGCAATCGATCTCCACACGCTTTTTCTCGCCAATCTCCATGCCCGGCAGGGCAGCGTCCAGACCGGGTATGATCTGCCCGGAACCAACCGCAAACTCCAACGGATCGCGCCCCTCGGAACTGTCGAAGACTTTGCCGTCCAGCAGAGTTCCGGTGTAGTGGATGCGAACCGTGTCGCCTTGTTTGATTGCGGTCATGATGGCCTCCGGCCTGAAAAGAAATGAACGGCGCAGCCTAGAGGCTGACACAGCATTGTAAACCCTGCCCTCTTTAACCCCGGAACCGGTTGTGATTACCTGCGCCCGATCAGGGGAGGATCGGATGGCTATCACCACGTGTGTATTCGACGCTTATGGCACTCTGTTTGACGTGGCCGCCGCCGCAAGGCAGGCCGCAGCGGAACCGGAGTTCGAAACGTTGGCTGATAAATGGCCCGAGTTGGCCAATCACTGGCGTTTAAAGCAACTGCAATATACTTGGTTGCGTGCTGTCGCTGATGCGCATTGTGACTTTTGGGATGTCACGCAAGATGGGCTGGATTGGGCCTTGGAAGCGGTTGGCCTTCAGGGGGATAACACCCTTCGGCAGCGTCTGCTCGATTTGTATTGGGAGTTGCAGGCCTATCCCGAGGTCCCCGATATGCTGAAGGCGCTGAAGGCCGGTGGGTTGCAGACCGCCATCCTGTCCAACGGTTCACCCCCGATGCTGAACGGGGCGGTGCAGTCTGCCGCGATCGGTGATGTGCTGGATGATGTTCTGTCGGTCGAAAGCGTGGGGGTCTTCAAACCCCATGCCAGCGTATACGATCTGGTGCAGAACCGCTTCGGCTGCGCGCGCGATGAAGTGCTGTTCGTCAGCTCAAACGGGTGGGACGCTGCCGGGGCCAGTGGCTATGGATTTGTCACAGCTTGGGTCAACCGCGCTGGCGAACCAATGGACCGTCTGCCGTGGAAACCTGCACATGTGCTGCCAGACCTGACGACGATCCCTCAATTGGCAGGGCTTTGATGGCATATTTCACCACCTCGGACGGCAAACGCCTGTACTATGAAGATACCGGCACGGGCCATCCTCTGCTTTGCTTGGCTGGCTTGACGCGCAACTGCCGCGACTTTTCATTTCTTGCGCCACATATGAGTGATCTTCGTATGATTGCGATGGATTATCGCGGGCGCGGCAAGTCCGATTTTGATGCGAACTACATGAATTACAACATCCTGCGCGAAGGACAGGATGCGGTCGAACTTCTGGATCAGCTGGGTTTGGAGAAGGTGACCCTGTTGGGCACGTCACGGGGGGGGCTGATCGCCATGGCCTTGGCCGCCAGCCATCCTGACCGGCTGGCAGGTGTTATCCTGAACGACGTTGGCCCGGTGATCGAACCCGGTGGCATTGCCAAGATTATGGACTATGTCGGCAACCCCCCAATTTCACAATCCTATGATGAGGCTGCGCAGGTCCTGCACGCGATGATGGCACCTCAGTTCCCCGGCGTTGCTCAGGACGTCTGGAAACAGCAGGTAGAACATCAATACATCCAGACCGGAACCGGACTGGAGTTGCGCTATGACCCCGCATTGCGACAAGCGCTGATCGAGCAGGCCGCCATCACCCCGGCACCGGACCTGTGGCCTTTGTTCGACGCCCTGCGTACGATCCCCACCGGTGTGATCCGCGGCGCAAATTCCGACTTGTTGAGCAAAGCCACGGTGCAGAAGATGCACGCACACCACCCCGAATTGATCTCGACCGAAGTGCCGGACCGAGGACATGTCCCGTTCCTGAACGAGCCTCAATCCCTAGACCTGATCCGCAAAATACTGGACGCCAAATGAGCAACATAGACATGATCGAAGCCGCCGCCGAGCGGCTGAAAGGTCACGTGCGCGAGACGCCGCTTCTGTCGTCGCCTTTCCTGGATGAAATCGCGGGTCGCCGCGTTCTGATCAAACCCGAATGCCTGCAACACACCGGCAGCTTCAAATTTCGCGGCGCGTGGTCAGCTATTTCGGCACTGGATGAGGCGGCGCGCAACCGGGGCGTCATCGCCTACTCCTCGGGCAATCACGCACAGGGTGTTGCCTATGCAGCGGCTCAACATGGAATCTCGTCCGTCATCGTCATGCCCTCGGATGCGCCGAAGCTGAAGATTGAAAACACCCGCGCGCTGGGCGGTGAGGTCGTCCTTTATGATCGCGCCAGCGAAAGCCGCGAAGACATCGGCGAGGCATTGGCTGCCGAGCGCGGTTTGACCTTGATCCGGCCTTATGACGAACCGCAAGTGATCGCTGGCCAGGGAACAACGGGACTGGAGCTGGCACGTCAGGCACGGGCGCTGGGCGTGACCGAAGGTGACGTTTTGATCTGCTGTGGCGGCGGCGGGCTGACATCTGGTATCGCGCTGGCGTTAGAGCGTCACGCGCCCGGTCTGCGCCCTCGTCCATGCGAGCCTGAAGGGTTCGAAGACGTGAAACGCTCGCTGGCAAGCGGGACGATCCAAAGCAACGACGCTACTTCGGGAAACATCTGCGACGCAATCCTGACGCCACAGCCGGGGCAGATTACCTTTCCCATCCTGCAGCGGCTTTGCGGCCCTGGTCTGTCGGTATCTGAACAGGAATCCCTACGCGCCATGGCCCTTGCGTTTCTGCGTCTGAAGATCGTGCTGGAACCCGGAGGAGCGGTTTCGCTGGCCTCTGCCCTGTTTCGCAAGGATCAGATTGATGGAAATGCGGTGATCGTAGTCGCCTCGGGCGGCAACGTGGATCCGCAGATCTTTGAACGGGCGTTGGAATTCCTTACCTGACAATCGCTTACAGCCGGTGCAAAATCCGGTCGTAGTCGTTTTAACCGACACCCTGAGCAGACGGGGACGCTAAACATGCATATCGCTGACCTCAAAGATGTTCGGATACACTACCGAATCGATGGCGACGCCGCTGGCGCCCCTATCGTGTTTGCTAATTCACTGGGTACGGATATGCGGCTGTGGGACCCGATATTGCCGCTACTGCCCAAAGGCCTGCGCATCATTAGGTACGACAAACGCGGGCACGGATTGTCAACAGCACCCTCAGCGCCCTATTCCATGGGAAATCTGGTGCGCGACGCCGAGCAATTGCTGGATTATCTAGAGGTCAAGGATTGCTTATTCGTGGGTCTGTCCGTCGGTGGCATGATTGCGCAGGGTCTGGCGGTCAAGCGTATGGATCAGATCCGCGCGCTGGTGCTGTCGAATACGGCCGCCAAGATCGGCACTCCCAAGATGTGGCAGCAGCGTATGGATGCTGTCCGTAAAGGCGGGATCGAGGCACTGGCGGATGCCACTATGGATCGGTGGTTCTCGAAATCATTTCGGGCCAGCGCCGAGATGACGCTTTGGCGCAACATGATGGTCCGACAACCGGTCGATGGCTATCTGGGCTGTTGCGCTGCAATCTCGGGCACCGATTTCTATACGCCAACCAGCGGATTGCGCCTGCCGACCTTGGGGATTGCGGGCAGCGAAGACGGCTCAACCCCGCCCGATCTGGTGCGCGAAACGGTCGATCTGATCCCTGGTTCACGCTTTGCGCTGATCCGAAAGGCAGGCCACCTGCCCTGCGTCGAGCGCCCTCAGGACTTTGCCCAATTGATTGGTGATTTTCTGACCGAGATCGGACATATTTGAAGGAGGGATTGTTGGCAGATTTCTTGCTTGTACATGGCTCTTGGCACGGTGCCTGGTGCTGGCGCGATCTGATCCCGGAATTGACCACATTCGGACATACCGCCCGCGCCATCGATATGCCAAGCCACGGCTCGGACCCGACGCCTATCCGCGATGTCACCCTTGGAACGTGCAGAGATGCCGTGCTGAAGGCTTCGACACCAAAGACCATCATCTTAGGGCACTCGTGGGGTGGATATCCCGTAAGTGCGGCTGCCGAGACCGACCCGAACGCCATGCGAGGTGTGATTTATCTAAGTGCCTATGTTCCGAAATCCGGGCTATCTATGGTCGAAATGCGCAAACGAGCCCCACGCCAACTGATCGGAAATGCCGTCGAAGTATCCGGCGACAGGTTGTCGTATTCGGTGGTACCGGATCAGGTGCACGACCTGCTTTATCACGACTGCGCGCGCGAGGTGGTTGCCTATGCATTCGCGCGCCTGTGCCCCCAGGCGATCGCACCGCAGACTACCCCCCTAGACGTCGGCGATAACTTCGCGCGCGTTCCAAAAGGGTACATCAGAACTACCGATGACCGAATCGTTCCAACCGAATATCAGGCCGAGATGGCGGGTTGTGCGGACCCTGATATGCACCTCACGATAGACAGCTCTCACTCGCCGTTTTTTTCGCATCCTGAGCATCTTGCCGGTTTGATGCACCAGATCTCGCAACGAATGTAGCCAGCCACCGTCGATGTCCCGACCCCGATACGCCGTGCGCCGATCTGTTTGGTTGTCGCACACTGAACCGATGACCCACACAATGCTTATCAATAGGTGGATTCTTTTGCGTCTACCCCACTTTGGCAGAACAACGACACATCCGTGACGGTTTCCACCTTGCAGGTCCCGCCGGGACGGGTCACCGTGATCCCGTTAGGGAGCGGGAAAACACATGCAAACCATCAAAGCAGCCGTATGCCGGGCCTTCGGCGAACCTCTGGTCATCGAAGACATCCTGATCGCACCACCCGGCATGGGCGAGGTCGAGGTCACGCTGGATGCAGTGGCGATTTGCCATTCGGACATTTCCTTTGCAAGCGGCGCATGGGGCGGCCACTTGCCCGCGGTTTACGGGCACGAAGCGGCTGGCATCGTTTCTGCTGTTGGCGAAGGCGCAGGGGATTTCAAACTTGGTGATCCCGTTGTGGTAACCTTGATCCGCGCCTGCGGGTCCTGCCCGTCCTGTGCCGGTGGCATGCCCACCATTTGTGAAACACCTTATGACACGGTGAAAGGTCCGCTGCAGACTGCCGACGGTGATGCGCTGGAACAGGCCATGGCATGCGGGGCCTTTGCCGAAAAGGTAGTTGTCAGCCACCGACAAATCGTCCGCATTCCCGAAACGCTGCCCAAGGACCTTGCCAGCCTGCTGTCCTGCGGGGTGATCACCGGTGTTGGTGCAGCAGTCAACGCCGCCCAGCTTCGCCCCGGGCAGGACGTGGTTGTCATCGGCGCCGGGGGCGTCGGCTTGAACGCAATCCAAGGCGCACGTATTGCCGGAGCTCGCCGTATCGTTGCGGTCGATATGACACAGGATAAGCTGGATATCGCAATGGAGTTCGGCGCGACCCATGGTGTTTTGGCCAGCCAGAAAGAGCCGTGGAAAGCCGCCTACAAGGCGCTGGGCGGACGTGGCGCAGACGCCGTCTTGATTACTGTTGGTGCAATCCCCGCCTATGATCAGGCCCCGCGTTATCTTGGTCGGGGCGGTAAGGCGATCATGATCGGGATGCCCCATTCTGGTGACATGTCCAGTTACGAACCCGTCGTGCTGGCCGCGCTTGGCCAGGGCATGGTGGGCTCAAAAATGGGCGATGTAGTGATCCAGCGAGACATCCCCTGGATGATCGATCTGTATGAACAGGGGCGGCTGAAACTGGACGAGTTGATCTCGGGTCGCTGGACACTGTCACAGATCAATGAGGCCATCGAAGACACCAAGTCCGGTGCGGCCAAACGCAATGTAATCTTGTTTGATCGCGACTGAACCCCGCAAAAGGAACACCCGATGAAACTGCAAGATCTCGATGTCATTGTCACCGCGCCTCCGGCACCGGGTTGGGGTGGGCGCTATTGGATTTTGGTCAAGGTCACCACGGATACGGGCGTGATCGGTTGGGGGGAATGCTACGCGTCCTCGGTTGGTCCCGAAGCCATGACCCATGTCATTCGCGATGTATTCGAACGGCACATGCAGGGCGAAAACCCCGAGAATATCGAGTTGATGTTCCGCCGCGCCTATTCCAGCGGCTTCACTCAGCGACCAGACCTGACCGTCATGGGTGCGTTCTCAGGGCTCGAAATTGCCTGCTGGGACATTTTGGGCAAGGATCGTGATCGTCCAGTCTATGCGCTACTGGGTGGGCGGATGAACGACCGTATCCGGGCGTACACCTATCTCTACCCACTTCCTCAGCATAACCTGACGGACTTCTGGACTTCACCTGAGCAGGCCGGAGAAAGTGCTGCTGAAATGGTCCGGCGCGGCTATACCGCCGTCAAGTTTGATCCCGCCGGGCCTTATACGATCCGCGGTGGGCACATGCCCGCTATGTCCGATATCTCAATGTCGATAGCGTTTTGCAAAGCGATCCGTGAGGCAGTTGGAGACAAGGCCGATCTGCTGTTCGGCACTCATGGTCAGTTCAACACAGCCGGAGCTATACGTCTGGGCCAAGCGCTGGAACCCTTTTCGCCACTGTGGTTCGAAGAACCCACACCCCCCGACATGATCGAGGATATGGCCCGTGTGGCGCGCACTGTCCGTATCCCTGTCGCGACCGGTGAACGGATGACAACCAAAGCGGAATTTGGCGCGGTCCTGCGCGCCGAGGCCGCCGAAATCCTTCAGCCTGCGTTGGGACGCGCTGGTGGTATCTGGGAGATGAAGAAAGTCGCCGCGATGGCCGAGGTTTTCAACGCCCAGATGGCACCCCATCTGTATGCGGGACCGATCGAGTGGGCGGCGAATATTCATCTGGCGGCGTCGATCCCGAACCTGCTGCTGCTTGAAAGCATCGAGACCCCATTCCACGATCAACTGATAAAGGGAAGCATCCGCGTCGAGAAGGGGTTCGTCACTCCTCCGACCGAGCCCGGCCTTGGTATCGAGGTCGATGAAGGCCTTGCCCGAGCCCATCCCTACAAAGGTGACGGGCTGCACCTACAGATGCAGGAAACCCCATGTGACTATGCAAATGGGAATGCGTTTCAAGGCGGTGCACCCGCAACCGAAGGGTAAAAATCGACAGGCGAGCAAGCCGATCAGTTCGAGACATACCCCGCGATGACCTGCAACAGTTTAAAGGCTGTGGCTGCATCGTTCTCGACGACCGCCAGAAATTCCTCCTCACCGATCCGTAGGCAGGACAGTTCCGTTTCAGCCACCATGCTCAACGCCCGAGGCTCTTTTCGGATCAACCCCAGCTCTCCCACCAACGCGCCCGCACCAACCGTTGTGATCAGTTGATCGGCCTCGCCCGAACGCGGCAGGTACAATCCTGCCTCGCCCTCAAGGATGACATAGGCGCCATCGGTTGGCTGATCATCCTTCAGAAACACCACCTGGCCAGGTTTCGCTTCGAACCAGCGCGCACCAAAGGCCAGCAGTCGAAGCTGGCGACGGTCGAGCCCAGAGAACAACGGGGTCTGCTCAAGCGCACGCAATTTGCGTACCAGATCGGCAGAAGCCGCACCGTCGCCGTCGACGTCGGTTGGGCCTTCACCCGTCACGGCCCGGCCCTGACGGATTTCAACATACATGTCGAAAACATCTGGATTTTCGAACGCATCATTTAGATAGATTACAGTAGTTTCGGGCAGCAATTCACGCAGATTTTTATAAACTGCGACCTGTGTCTCCATATCATAGCTGGCAAGCGCGGTTTCCAAGATCAGAATATCTGGCTTTTTGATCGCAGCGCGGGTAAAGGCCAGCGGTTCGGCAAATACCGCAGGCAAGTTCTGGCCGCCAATCGAGACCGGAACATCATAGATCAGTTCCACCACCATCGGTCGCGCCCCGTTCTCGGCCAGAACATCGACGATCAGTTTGCGCGCCTCGTCGGTCCGCGCACCGCCGATCTGGCTGACCTTGCCAAACAGTGCGTTTTCCATGACCGTCAAACCGGGTGCAAAGGCATCCTCATCCAACGGGACGAATACATCGTGCAACGGTTCCAGCAATTTGGCCGAGTGGCTGTGGCGAAGCTCAAGAATGCGGTTCTTCAGCTCATCCGAAAACGCCGGGCCAATCTGCTCGGCCGAGATCACAAATGGCACCGAAAGCAAGCTAGCCAATTGTTCGTCATCCAGCCCGTTTGCGCCTTCCTTCCGGGTTTGCTCGACCAATTCAACCGCGGCCTCGTAGGTCTGGGCCTCAAGCCCCAGCTTGCGAAACAAAGGATGATCGGTTCCATCCAGCCCAAAGATCTGACGCAGCATCTCAATTACGTCGCGTGTCAGGCTGATCAGGGTTTCATCCAACCCCAACTCGCGCAACTGGCCCAGAAACACGGTCTGCTGTGCCAGCAATTGTCGCGTCACTGGAACGCAGGGGGTGGCAAACAACAGGTTTTCAGCAACGGGCAGCGCAGAGTTATAAGCGCACCGATCGAAAATCAGCGCCTGCTGGTCAAGCCCGGCCTCGCGCACCGCCTTCTGAACCCGAGGGCGCAATTCGACCAGCTTTGCTGCCAGTTCCGGGCGCTCATTTGCATCAAACACCTGCTCGGCACCGCGCTGAAACAACGCCGCGCCCGAGCCCATGCCATCGATTAGTTTCAGCCACCAATCGCGCAGCCGTGCTGTATCGTCAAAGCCTGCCGATCCTGGGTCTAGCCATTCGACATGGAATGGATCAGCACTGTTACCTGCCCTCAGCGTCTCGGGGAAATCCGGATCCTCGGTGGACTTGGACAATGGATGTGACCGCATCGGCATCATCACATTTTCACCCAACGTGCCCTGAAACATTATGGGGCGCGAGGTTGCTAGACCTATTCGTTGGGCAACAACGCTTTGATGCAGGCCAGCCATATTGATGCCACCGATTTCAATACGGCCAGAGGTTGGCAGTATCTCGCGGGTCAGCAACTCGGTCAGCGCATGGCGATCTTCCTCGCTAGTGGCCGAAATGCCGACCGTTCTACCTGCTGGGAACGTCAGGTCCAGATCATCCAAAACCTGATTGCCGTCGATATCACGAACCGAGACCTGATTCAGTACTATATCGCCATTCAGATGCGGACGATCCGCTGGCTCTCCGTCAAACAGGGCCTCATCAATCATTCCATCCGGTGCGAAACGATCAATCACAACATCCCATCGCAGCGACATGTCCTGCGTTTGATTATAATAGGTCAGCAGTTCTTTCCAGGGTGAGCTCAAGTCTTTGTAAGCCGCCAGCGCAGCCACCAGAGCACCCAGCGAAACAGATCCCTGCAATACCAGCAGGCCACCGACAAGGTAGAACATGAATGGCGTCAGCTGCGATATGAAGTTGTTGATGAACTTCATAAAGAATTTCTTCTGATAGATCTCAAAGCGGATGGCGAACAGCCGTCCCAGTTGGTCCGAGATCATCGCCCTTCGATATCGCCAACCGCCATTGGCCCGCAGGGTCGAGGCCCCAGCGGCGTTCTCGCCGATCTGGGCAGCCAAAACGCGGACCTCTTGAATGCGCTTCTTGTTCAGAAGATTGATCTGGCGTTGCAATCGCGGGATCAGCCAGGCCTGCAGCGGGATCAACGCCACCGCAGCCAGTCCGAACCAAACGCTTTGGAGGAACAGAAAGGACAGGATCGTGATCATTTGTCCGGCTTGCAGCACGGGCTGACTGATCGCATCCCCCATCAGCCCACCCATCGGTTCGCTTTCAGCGGTTATCATCGAGACCATTTCGCCCTGACTGACCCGCTCAAAATATGGTTGTGGGAAGCGAAGCGCGCGGTTGATCAACTGATAGCGAAAGCGACGCAGCATACGCTCGCTCAGTACACCCTTCATGGTGTTGATACGCATCTTCATGAGCCCGTGCGCCAGCACCGCAGCCAGAAAGGCAAAGCACAGGATCATCAGAAAAGTGGTCTGCGTCAGGCTATAACCCCAGACATCGACAATCTGACTTGTCGCGCCGATTGCGTCATTGATGATGCGCTTGGGCAGCTCCAACGTCAGGTAAAGCAAAGGAAACAAGGTCGACGTCACGGCCAGCAAAATCAACTGGTCGCGCTTCGAGTATTTCCAGATGAACTGAAAGATCGATCGTTCTATTGAACCCGCCCCTACTAACGATCCGCCGCTCAAATCACTGATTTTGGCGTGAATACAACGGGCCGAATTTACCGCAATCGTATCCTCGGAAGCAAATGAATTTCCGATTTGCGCCTAATTTGCGTTGTGTGAACAAGTTCATTTGCGCGTTTCGCGTTTACCCCCTAATCTCCTGATTCAGGACGATATCGGGAGGATTCATTTGCCTGCCAGCTTTGGCGCTGTGTTTCTGTTGCTGTGCCTGCTTCAGATCAAACACATGTTCGCCGACTATTATTTACAGACGCCCAAGATGCTTTCCGGGCGAGGCACGTATTTCCACATGGGGCGCGCGCAACATGCTGCTGTGCATGTTGTGGGTTCGGTCGTGATTTTCGCGCTCTTTCGCGCCCCGATTGAATTCATACTGATCATCGCTGCGTTGGAATGGATCGTGCATTTTCACATCGACTTTGCCAAAGCCAACTATTCTGACCGCAAACAGTTGCAACCCAATCAGGCCGCTTTTTGGCGTGCCGCTGGTCTGGATCAGTTGTTTCACAACCTTACTTATATTGGCATGGCCTGGGCTTGGGTGGCTTTCGCGGCTTAAGCTTCAGGGTACCACCGGTCGGTTCCGCTTGATCGTCCGCAGCACGACATTCGTTTGCGCGCTGGCGACGGCGGGCAATCGAAACAAGAAATCTTCCAGAAACGTGTTGTAAGCAGACAGATTCCTGCACAAGACACGCAGATGATAATCGGCCTGACCAGTCGTGGCGTAGCATTCCTGCACTTCGGGGCTGATCTCGACGGCCCGGATGAAGTCGACAATCTTGTCCGGGTCATGCCGAGTCAGGTGAACATGCACGATTGCTTCGAACGTCAACCCCATCTCGGCAGGGTTCACCAAAGCGCCGTACCGTTCGATCACCCCAGCCTCTTCCAGCGCGCGCACCCTGCGCCACAGGGCTGAGGCTGACATGCCGACAGCATCTGCCAATTCGGCGTTTGAAACCCGGCTGTCATATTGAAGCAGCGTCAGAATGCGGCGGTCCCGATCATCAAGTATGGCCATCTTAGGAAGATTAATCCGTAATTTTAACTAAATCTGGTGAATTCTATCATAATTTGCAGAACTCGCACAAACTCTGAAACAGAAATTCACCTGCGGGGGGTTAAAATAACCGAACACCAAAGACAAAAACCCATGGACGCGCAGCAATGAGCCACCACGAACCCTCCCCCCGCACCTATCGGCTTGAAGACCGCTATACCCTGACGCAGGGCCGGGTTTTTCTAACAGGCACGCAAGCCTTGGCGCGGATTATGATGGACCAGGCCCGACGCGACCGTCAGGCCGGGCTGAACACGGCGGGGTTTGTCTCGGGCTATCGCGGATCGCCACTGGGCGGGCTGGATCTTGAGCTATGGCGCGCAAAGGACCGGCTGAAGACGGATCGCATCACGTTCATGCCCGCCGTGAACGAAGACCTCGGCGCAACGGCGGTTCTTGGAGCGCAACAGGCCATTTTGGACCCGCATTGCGAGGTCGAGGGCATCTTTTCGATGTGGTACGGTAAAGGCCCCGGTGTCGACCGATCAGGCGATGCATTGAAACATGGAAACGCATATGGGTCTGCGCCAAAAGGTGGCGTGCTAGTCGTGGCAGGCGATGATCATGGTTGCGTCAGTTCTTCGATGCCGCATCAGTCGGATGTGGCCTTCATGTCGTGGTTCATGCCGACATTGAACCCAGCCTCGGTCGAGGAATATTTGGAATTCGGCGAGTACGGGTTCGCTCTGTCCCGTTTCTCAGGCACCTGGGTCGGGTTCAAGGCGGTCTCGGAAACGGTCGAAAGCGCACGGTCCGTCGATCTGCACCCGGATCGCAGCTTTTCCCTGCCGCAGATCGACTTGCCCGAACGCGGCTTGCACGTCCGCACCGCCGATTTGCCCTCGCCCGAGATCGAGACCCGCATCCAACACAAGTTGCGCGCCGTTCGGGCCTTTGCCGAAGAAAACCCCATCGACCAGCGTATTTATGACATCGACAACGCGAAGTTCGGCTTCGTGACCACCGGCAAGGGGCACCTCGATCTGATGGAGGCGCTGCGTTTGCTGGACCTTGATGAAGCCGCTTGCCGCCGCTTGGGGATCGACATCTACAAGGTTGGCATGGTCTGGCCGCTGGCCCGTCGCAACGCGTTGCGCTTTGTGAAAGGCAAGGCCGAGGTTCTGGTCGTCGAGGAAAAGCGCGGCATCATCGAAAGCCAGTTCAAAGAATACTTCTATGACTGGCCCGGCGACAAACCCCATAAGATGGTAGGTAAATATGACAGCCATGGCGAACCGCTGATCCCATGGACCGGGGAACTCAGCCCTTTGATGCTGGCCCCTATTGTTGCCGCCCGACTTAACACGTTCTTCCCTGAAGAAAACCTGCCTGCCAAAGCGCGTGCACTGACTGAGACAGAACCGCCCGTGATCAACGTCCCGGGCGCAACACGGACACCCTATTTCTGCTCGGGCTGCCCGCACAATACATCAACCAAAGTTCCAGAAGGCTCTACCGCTGCCAGCGGCATTGGTTGTCATGTAATGGCATCTTGGATGGATCGCGAGACGGTCGGCTATGCACAGATGGGAGGCGAAGGCGTACCCCATGTGGTGGCCTCACAATTCAATGGCGGCAAGCATATCTTCCAGAACCTTGGCGAAGGAACGTGGTACCATTCGGGTTCGCTCGCAATCCGTCAGGCGGTCGCGGCCGGGACAAATATCACGTATAAAATACTCTACAATGATGCGGTCGCAATGACCGGAGGGCAACCAGTGGATGGACCTGTCAGCGTTGCAGGCATTGCCCAAACCTGCCGGGCTGAAGGCGTTGCGCGGATCGCGCTGGTCTCGGACAACATTGCCAAGTTTCACCGATCCGATTTCCCGGCTGGCACCACATTCCACGACCGGGCAAAGATGGACAGCCTGCAACGCGAACTGCGCGACATTCCCGGTGTTACGGTCCTGATCTATGAACAGACCTGCGCCACCGAGAAACGCCGCCGCCGCAAGCGTGGGACAATGGAGGACCCCTCAACGTTCGTCTGGATCAATGATCTTGTCTGCGAAGGTTGCGGCGATTGTTCGGTCGCATCGAATTGCCTGAGCGTTGAGCCGCGAGAAACCCCGCTGGGGCGCAAGCGCAAGATCAACTTAAGTTCGTGCAACAAGGATTTTTCGTGCCTGAACGGATTCTGCCCAAGTTTCGTGACCGTTGCAGGCGCAACCCGGCGAAAGCGGGCCATAGATCTGGACCTCGACGCGCTTGAGGCAGACCTGCCAGACCCAAAGCTTCCGTCTTTGGACACACCGTTTGATCTGCTTGTGACAGGCGTGGGTGGCACTGGGGTTGTCACGGTTGGGGCCCTGATCACTATGGCCGCGCACCTGGAAGGCAAAGGTGCCTCGGTCCTGGATTTCACCGGATTTGCGCAGAAATTCGGCACGGTACTCAGTTACATCCGCCTTGGCGCAGCTCCGGATGCGCTTAACCAAGTACGCATAGATCAAGGCGCTGCGGATGCGGTGATTGGCTGTGATGTGGTGGTGAGTTCGGCCCCCAAAGCCTCAGCTCATTATGCCCGCGGGACACGCGTTGTGCTGAACAGGGCTGAGATGCCCACCGGCGATCTTGTCCTGCGTCGCGATGCCCAATTGCGGGTCGATAAGCGGGAACAGGCGATCGCAGATGTGGTTGGGGTGGACAATCTCGCCAGCCTTGACGCAAATGCAATAGCTGAGGCGCTACTGGGGGATTCCGTCTTCGCCAACGTCATTTTGCTGGGTTATGCATGGCAAAACGAGCTGGTTCCGGTGTCGCATCTTGCATTGGCTCTGGCCATCTTGCTGAACGGTGTTGCCGTCGAAAAAAACCGGCTGGCCTTTGCTCTTGGGCGTTGTCTGGCGGCTGACCCCGACCGCATTCACGGGCTGGCACTACCCGAAGAGGCAAACGGCACCTTGGATCAGGTGATTGCGCGTCGGGTGGCGTTTTTGACAGATTATCAGGATGCCGCATATGCGGATCGCTATGCGCAACAGATTGAAGCAATCCGCGCGTCGAACCCGAAAATATCCGACGATATTCTAGAATCCGTAGCCCGTAACCTGTTCCGCTTCATGGCCTATAAGGACGAGTTCGAAGTAGCCCGGCTGCAAACGTCCCAAAACTTCGACAACGAACTGAAGCAACAATTCGAGGGAGATTTCAAAACCAGTTACCATTTCGCCCCGCCAATGCTGAGCTGGCGCAAGGACGAACGGGGCCGCCCCATCAAGTTTGCACTGGGCCCATGGATGCGCCCGGTTCTGCGGGGACTGTCCCATCTACGTGGTTTGCGCGGCTCGGTCCTGAACCCCTTCGGCTATCACTCCGAAGCGCGACTGCATCGAGATATCCTAAACTGGTACCAATCGCTGTTGGACATGTATCTGACAAACCCCTCCGCCCATTCCGAGGCCGAGTGGCTGGACGTGCTGTCAGCTGCGGACCAGATACGCGGTTTCGGTCCAGTACGGGAAGAAAGCTATGAGAACGCGCGCGCGATGGCGCGTTAACCAAGCACCGAGAAACTGCTATCGGTATTGACCGGTCGCTTGCGGGAATAAAAACCGGTGTCGATTGTGCGTCCAATGTAAGGCAGTTCAAACTGCATCGGCTTGTCGTCATGATCCGCACCGCCTTCGACGTAGTCGATCAGCGCAGCCATCATTTTGCCCGCAATCGGCGCGTTCTTGTATTGGTTACCGCTGGTGCCGCAGGCCATGTAAAACCCCGGCAGGCTGGACTTGTCATAGATCGGAATCCAGTCAGTCGAGGCATCATACAAATCCACCACCCCACGGGTTCTGGAGGGTATCCCCAAGCTCGGGACCCGCTGGGCATAACGCATGGCCTGCGTGGTCCATTGATCCGTAAAATCGTGGTTATAGCTTACATCATCTTCGCACCATTGATGCGGATCACATGCCGGATCCTCGGAACCGATCAGAATATGATTGCCATGTTCTGGACGGCAATACAGCGCGATATCACTATCCGAGACAATTGTTCCTTGCGTTTCGAAATCAAATCCTTCGGGCGCGGGTACATGCACCACCTCCTGCCGCAGCGGGCGGGTCCGAATTGTCATGTCGCCCAGAACCCCGGCCATTTCGTTGACAAGCGCTGACCCGGGACCGGCAACATTCACCACCACTTTGGCGTGGATTTCTTCACCAGAGGCAAGTCTGACACCTGCGACGCGCCCCTGCTGCGACAGGATTTCGCCCACGTCTGCGCCCGTTCGCACTTCGGCACCATGCAGCTTGGCGGCATCCATCAGGTTTTGCGCCGACAACGCCGGATCGGTCACATAACCTGCTTTCGGCCAGAACACTGCGCCCTGAATCCGATCTCCGTTCGGTTGGCCGAACTCCGGATCATCCATGCGCCGCGCCGGGGCAAAGCTGTCCAGAAAATAGATCGGCAGACGTTCGGTAATCCGCTCAGGTGTCCATTCTTCAAACGGACAATCCAGTTCGGCGCTGTACTTCTTATGTTTCTCAAGAAACCCATTGGCCTCGCTCTTGACGACCAAACAACCGGTCTCACGAAACTGCGCCAAATCGGCTGTGTCGGGCAAGCCCAGATAGTTCGCCCAATCACGCCAATAGTGATAGCCTTCCCAAGCGAACGCGGTTCCATCGAGGGTCGAATAATGCATCCGAATTATCGCGCAAGAGCCTGCGGTCGAGCCATGCCCAACCTGCGCATTGCGATCCAACGACAGAGTTTTCCAACCGGCCTTGGACATCTCGAACGCGATGGCGGCTCCGATCACACCGGTGCCAATGATGATTGCGTCAGGTTGGTTCATGTCCTGCCCCTTCCCAGAAACGTTTCGCATATGCGCTGAATTCGGTGATTTCCTCGGGTCGCGGTTCGACCCCTGTAAAAACATAAAGGTAGTGTGGAACCATCGACAGCCTGATCGCCAATGGTTCGTTTAACTGCGCCAGATCATATCCGATCTGCATATAATATAGCACCCGCGCCCGCGTCTCTGCCTCGGTCTCATCATAGTTGAACCGGATGAACATCGCGCGCAGCGCGGCCAGGCGACGGGCATCGGACTGGTCCAGCATACGCCGCACCTTTCCCGATCTTCGTGCCCAATCCCGCACAGCAAAATCAAGCGCCGTATCAAATAGTTCGGTATTCACAACGCAGCGCTGAACATTGCACACCGCAGCCGTGATCGTTTCAGCAGGCAATTCGGATTGAGCGATCAAGGCCGCGGTATTTGTCGCCTGCCACCGCGCCAGCAGCGCATCTAGTAATTCCTGCCGCGACTTGAAGTACCAGTAGAATGATGAGCGCGAAACCGCCATCCGCTCGGCAAGGTTCATGACTTTCACCTGCTCGACCCCGTCCGAAATCAGGACGTCCATGGCCACGTTCAGCCAATCATCGCGCGTGACCTTGACGTTACCAATCAGTGGCTCAGCTTCGGGATCGTCCCTGTGCAGGATGGGTTTGGTGCTCATTCAACTCTCCGGCGGTGCGCCGCCCTCTTCTGTACGGCGCGCTATGAAATCCTTCAACGCACCAAGGCGATCCGTATCTGATGCCGGTGCTTTGAAATTTGCCAGGATTTCCTTCCATACACCGGTCGCGCGATGGTTGGCGTCGATCGCGCCACGCTCGGTCCAGGTGCCAAAATTTGCGTAATCATGCAGGTGCGGCTCATAAAATGCGGTATTATAGCGCTCCATTGTCTGGCTCGTGGCGAAGAAATGTCCGCTGGGTTCAACCTCGCTCAGCGCAGTATCAAACCCGATCTCTGCACCATTGGCCTGTGCCCCTGCACAAAGCTCGGCCACCATGTTCAACACTTCGGCATCGCAGATCATCTTCTCGAAAGATACGGTCAGGCCACCTTCGAGCCATCCGGCCGAATGAATGATCACCGTAGCCCCGGCCATCAGGCAGCCCCACAGGCCGAACTGGTTTTCATTGGCGGCCTGAACGTCGTTGATATTTGCCGCAGACCCCGCCGCAGACCGCCAGGGCAGGCCCAGATACCGGGCCAACTGGCCCGCCGCCAAAGACGCCTGAAAATGCGAGGGTGTCCCGAATGCAGGCGCCCCTGATTTCATGTCGACATTGCTGGTAAAGGTCCCATAGCACACCGGCGCACCGGGGTTGGTAAGCTGGGTCAGCGTCAAGGCCGCAAGTGCCTCGGCATGGGACAGCGTGATGGCCCCAGCCACCGTGATCGGAGCCATTGCGCCCATCAGGGTAAAGGGTGTGATGATCGACATCTGCCCATGGCGCGCAAAATCGATCAGCCCCTGCGCCATCGGAATATCCAGCGTCCGCGGACTGTTGGTGTTGATAATCGTGTAACAATGGGCGTTAGCGCGGAACTCCTTGTCAGACAGACCTCGCGCCGTCGAGAGCATCTCGAAGCAGTCCATCACTTGCGGCGTGCCCCGCGAGAAGAAGAACGGGAACTTATCCGTCAATTCCATCTGCGCTTGTGTGGTGAAATAGTGCCGCACATTGGTTGGCACGTCCTGCGGTTCGACCTGCGGCGAGATCATCTGGAAGACATCAAAGTGATGAGTGAGCTTTAGGAACTCCAGATAATCCTGCCCACTCGCTGGCCGCCGACCGCGTTCCAGATCGGTCGCGTTTGGAGCGCCAGCGCCGGGTTGGAACACCAAAGAGCCCAGCTCCAAAGTGAAATCCCGGTGCCGCGCGCCCGCCCGGCAGCCGATGGATTTCGGAGCTGAGGCCACCGCAGCCTCAACCATATCCCGCCCGATGAAGACCATTTCGTTGTCTTCATCCACGCGGGCACCACCCTGCGCGTAGATCCGCCGCGCTTCGGGCAACAGAACTTTCACGCCCAACTCTTCCAGGGTGCGCAATGCGGTGTCGTGCATATCTGCAATCTGATCCGTCGGGAACACTTCCATCTGTGGAAACGGATTGCGCAACTGGCGATAATTCACCTCGCGACTAGATTGCGGGGCGGCATCGGTCCCGCGCCCGCGCCGTCGGCGTCTTTGACCCAAGTCCGACATGCTCAACCTCGCATCGCTTTGCCCAGCGGATCATGGGGCGACGGCGCAATCACGCGGGCCGGGCGTTCGACACCGACCACATGCACCGACAACTCGGTGCCCGGTTCAGCCTTGTCGCGGTTGACCAAAGCCATGGCCAGCGACTTGCCCGTGTAGTGGCCATAGCCACCCGAAGTCACAAATCCAACGCGCTCATCCCCAGCCCAGATCGGTTCATACCCACTGGCATCTGCGTCCAGCGCATCAACCTCAAGCGTCACTTGAACTTGCGCCGGACCGTTGCCATCGCGTTCAGCCAGCGCAGCCTCTTTGCCAACGAAATCCTTGTTCCAGTCGATCCAGCGGTCCATTCCGGTCATGCCTGGCGTGTAAAGCTGAGTGAATTCTGCAGACCAGATACCAAAGCTCTTCTCAAGCCGCGTCGACAGCATCGCGTTGAATCCGCATTCGCGGATACCGTCCCCGGCCCCGGCCTCAAGCAGCATCAGGCGCAGTTTGATGTGGTCGCCATAGCGGCAGTTTATCTCATACCCTTTTTCGCCCGTCACAGACATACGCGCCACACGGGCACGCACCAGACCGATATCAAAGTCGCCGCAGCCCATGAATTTCAGGCCCGAGATATCTTGTTCTGCCAGTTTCTCGACCACAGCCTGCGATTTCGGCCCAACCACGGCAAAGCCGCAATATTCCTCGCCCAGATCGCGGATGTTCACACCGTCCATCATGTGATCATCGAACCAGCGCATATGCCATGCGCGCAGATAGTAGCTGCCCATGATCCACCAGGTCCCGTCGCCCCAGTTCAGCACGGTCAGATCACCCTTGAGGCGACCGTTTTCACCCAGCATCGGAGCCAGTTTGGCAAGCCCCGGTGCAGGCAGTTTCGACGCCATGATCCTGTCCAGCCAAGCCTCGGCATTTGGACCAGTGACCTCGAAGCGCGAAAAGCCCGAGATATCCAGTAGTCCCACGCCTTCGCGGATGGTTTTGCACTCCTCAGACACGATGTCGTGCGCATTCGAGCGTTTCAGCGTCGGCGTCTCTTCAAAGCCCTTGGGCGCAAAGTAAAGCGGTACTTCCAGATCCCAACTGACGCCCCATTTGCACCCCGCCTCGGTCATTGCATCATGGGCTGGGGCCATCTTCAGCGGGCGACCTGCGGGCAGTTGCTCGTTCGGGTAAGTCATCACGAAACGACGAGAATAGAACTGACCGGTTGTTTCGCGGATGTAGCGTTTGTTCTGAGCGAAATCGCCATAGCGCGCCACGTCCATAGGCCATGCGTCGGCCTCAGGCTCGCCATGGATCATCCATTCGGCCAGCGTCTTACCAACGCCGCCACCCTGAAGGAATCCGGCCATCACCGCACAAGCTGACCAATAACCGCGCTTGCCTGGGACCGGACCGACCAGCGGGTTGCCATCGGGCGAGAAGGTAAACGCTCCGTTCACCCATGTTTTGATGCCAACATTCTGGATCGACGGGTACCGTTCAAAGCCCAGCGTCAGCTCGTTCTCGATCCGGTCGAGCTGCTCCTGGAACAATTCTTCACCGTAATTCCACGGCGCACCGTCCATAGCCCAGTGCTCGTGATCGACCTCGTAGATGCCCACCAGAACGCCCTTCTGGTCCTGTCGCATATAGGTGAAGCCTTCAAGATCAACCGTCATCGGCATCTCGAAATCCGCCTCGGCCACCTCAGGCACCGTATCGGTGATCAGATAGTGGTGTTTCAGCGGCGAAACCGGCAGCTCCACGCCGGCCATGCGCCCCACCTGTTTGGCCCAGAGGCCAGCGGCGTTGACCACATGTTCACAAGTGATAGTGCCTTTGTCGGTCACAACTTCCCAACCATCCGCAGTCTGCGTCAGGCTTTCGACCTTGGTTTC
The DNA here is from genome assembly GCF_056537585.1 of Ruegeria sp. C9. Classification (NCBI taxonomy): domain Bacteria; kingdom Pseudomonadati; phylum Pseudomonadota; class Alphaproteobacteria; order Rhodobacterales; family Roseobacteraceae; genus Ruegeria; species Ruegeria sp. C9. The sequence goes on along the minus strand of NZ_JBQFRU010000004.1, from coordinate 100,128 downwards.
TTCGTAGTATTCCGCGCCGCGTTTCTTGGCCGCTGTTGCATAAGCCTGAACCGTACCGGTGGTGTCGACGTAACCTTCGCGATCCGCCCACATTGCGCCCAGCACGCGGTCGGTGGACATGATCGGGCAGCGTTTCTGCGCCTCCTCTGGCGACAACAGCTCACAGTCGTCGATGCCGATTGACTGGAAAATGCGGTAGTTGGCCTGCAGCCACTCCCACCGTTCGGGTGTGCCTGCCAGCGTCAGTCCACCGGTCATGTGCAGGCCGATATTTTGGCCCGATTCTTTTTCGATCTCGCTCAGCAGATCGATCGTGTAGGCCTGAAGTGATGCCATGTTCGGATCGGCGTTCAACGCATGGATACCGCCCGCCGCGTGCCACGAAGACCCCGAGGCCAAACGCCGCCTTTCCAGCATGACCACATCTGACCAGCCAAACTTGGCGAGATGGTACAGAACCGAGGCGCCGACAACGCCGCCACCGATGACTACGACACGATACTGAGATTTCATCCTGCGCTCCCCTGCATGACTCGCAGAGGACGCTAGAGGCACTGTTCACTTCTGTCTAGACATTTCTGTACAGTTCGAGGGACAGCACCCGGATCAGCTTAAAGCCGGGCGCTCGGGCGTGTCTGAACGGCATCAAACCAGGCGCGTGTGGCCGTGTTCTCTTCTGGGATACGCATCTTGATGACACGTGCGAAATCGACAAACACAAATGTGGTGATGTCGGCCAGAGAGAACATATCACCCGCAACGAAACCGCTGACTTGCAGACGGGCTTCTAGCAAATCGAAGAAGGCGCGCACCCGCTCAGCCCCCCGCTGCGCTAGTTCAGGGATTTGGGCGTGGTTTGCAGGCCCGGTAATCGCGCGGTCTCTGAACGAAGGATGGGTGTTGCGCAAAGTTTCCGCGATTGGTGCGCCACATTGCTGTTCGGCGATGGCATTCCACATCAGAATTTCGCCTTTTTCATCCGGCGTATGCCCCATCAAGGCAGGTTCCGGAAAGCGCGCTTCGAGATAGGCGGCGATGCCAAGATTTTCGGTCAGCGTGGTGCCTTCATCCGTGACAAGAACAGGGATCGTTGCACCAGGGTTCACAGCCCGGAAAGCATCGCTAAGCTGTTCACCCTTGGCGATTGAGATATCGCGGGTGTCAATCTTCAGCCCCTTTTCCGCGATAAACATCCGGGCACGGCGCGGGCTTGGCGCGGTCGAGCAATCGTAGAAAAGCATTTTTGACGGTCCCCTCCAAAGCTTCACGCCTCAGACGTTAGACCGGCCCGGTACTACAGCGCGAGTCGGATCACACAGTGACCCTACGGCAGATCAACGCCGATAGATGAAACAGCGCCCGTCGACCGCCCCTTCTGGCAGCGGCACCTCGGTCAGTGTTTCGAAATACATACGATCGCTGGAAACCATCAGTCCGTCCCGCGCCAGAAGCGGTTCGATCAAAGGTGAGACGAGGCGGGCAAAAGCATCATTCTTTTGCCGGTTGTGTCCCCCAAGATCGGCATGGATCAGACTGGCTGACGCGCCAAATCGCGTGACCGAAGCAGGCAATGTTTCGCGCACATCACCGAGAATCACCAGATCATCGGGCGGTGTCGAATCGGGATGAGACGCAACGGCCCGTTCAAAAACATAAACAGGACGGTCCAGAATGTGCTTAATCATGTGGTGATATGTGCGCCCATTTCCCAATCCCAGCTCAAAAACCGGACCAGGCTGCCCCGTGGTCTGCGCGATGGCAAAGTCCAGACAAGCACGTTGCGAGACCATTCGGTCAATGAACAGATCCAATCGGCTTTGTTGCTCGGACACGGGGCACCTCTTTCAAAATCATTCGACACCAGTCGGGGGGCGATTGCGCCTTTGATGGCAAAAACTCAAGACTTTGTGTAGCCATACGGCCCGAGTTTCACGATTCCGCGACAATTCGGGTGAAGAAGGTGTTTGACTACGCCGCCCCAACCGCGCGAAACTGCTCAAAAAAGACAGGGAGTTCACAAAGCCGATGTTTTCTAGCGGCCAGACGGGTGGAAAACCCGCATGAGTGCGTTGTTGTCCGTTCGGGATCTCAGCATCGGCTTTGGCACGGGTCCATCCGTTGTCCAAGATGTCAGCTTCGAGGTCGAACCCGGGCAGACACTTGCATTGGTTGGAGAATCCGGTTCGGGCAAAACGATTTCCTGTCGCGCTGCACTGCGTATTCTGCCGCGTACCGCCCAGATCCGTAGCGGAACGATCACGCTGAACGATTCCAAAGGCACCGCTAATCTGATCGAACTGAGTGAAAGACAGATGCGTGGTATTCGCGGCAATCGGGTTTCTATGATTTTTCAGGAACCGATGCGATCTCTGTCACCGCTTCATAAAATCGGAAATCAGGTCAGCGAAGTTCTTTGGTTGCATCGCGGCGCATCCGATGCACAGGCCCGCAAAGAAGTTCTGACCCAGTTTGAGAGGGTTGGTTTCCCCGACCCTGCCCGCGCCTACGACAGCTATCCGTTCGAGCTGTCCGGCGGCATGCGCCAGCGCGCCATGATTGCCATGGCGATGGTGTCCAAGCCTGAATTGCTCATCGCGGACGAGCCAACCACAGCGCTGGATGTTACCACCCAAGCGCAGGTTCTTGGGCTGATCAAAGAGCTGCAGCGCGAGACCGGTATGGCGCTGATCCTTGTCACCCATGACCTGGGTGTAGTTGCTAACATGGCCGAGCGGGTGGTCGTCATGCACAAAGGCCGCGTGATGGAAGCTGGCCCGGCAGCACCAATTCTGAACGATCCGGCGCACCCCTATACGCAGCAGCTGTTCGACGCTGCGCCTGAGATACCCGATCAGGATGCCGTCGGCATACCGATGCCCGACGAGGACCTAATTCTGCAGATGACCGGGGTCTCAAAGACCTACACGATGCGATCGAGCAAAGGTTGGAAAGCCGACAAACTGATCCATGCCTGCCGGGGCGTAGATATGAAGCTGGCGCGCGGCAAGACGCTTGCAATCGTTGGCGAAAGCGGGTCTGGCAAAACAACCGCCGCCAGAATCGCTCTGGGCGCTGAACTGCCCGACCCGGGCGGCGAAGTTCTGTTCAGAACAACAAGGGATTCCGAACCGATAACGGTTCACAGTATGACACGGACCGAACGCACCGCGTTTCAGCGCAAGGCGCAAATGGTGTTTCAGGATCCCTATAGCTCTCTTAGCCCCCGTATGCGCATTCAGGATGCCATGACCGAGCCGTTGGAGATACACCGCCTCGGCACCGTGGCAGAGCAGCGCGACAAAGCGGCCGCGATGTTGCAGCGGGTCGGGCTGAATGCCGATATGCTCAAACGCTATCCGCATGCGTTTTCTGGTGGACAACGACAGCGCCTATCTATCGCCCGCGCGATGATGCTGGACCCGGCGTTGATTGTTTGTGACGAGCCAACCTCGGCGCTGGATGTATCCGTTCAAGAGCAAATTTTGACCCTGCTCGAAGAACTGCAGGACAGTCTGAACCTGTCTTATCTCTTCATCTCGCATGATCTGGCCGTCGTCGCACGCATTGCCGACGAGGTCGCCGTCATGCGCCGGGGTCTTGTGGTGGAACAAGCCCCACCCGAAACTCTGTTCTACAATCCACGTCATCCCTATACCAAGGCACTGATTGCCGCCCAGCCGGAACCAGATATCAATCGCCCGATTGATCTGAAACTGGTTGCGTTAGGTGCCGGTTCTCCCGACAGTTGGGATGACGCCTTTCGATTTTCCGACTCCGTGATACCTTCTTTGGTAGAGTTGGAGCCCGGCCATAAGGTACGTTGCCATGTTTAAGACCACTCACCGATTGATTCTGGCCGCGTCGCTGGCCATCGCAGGAATGCTGCCCGCTGTGGCAGAAATTCCGTCTAATCTTCAGGAAAACGCGTTCTGGCAAACCGAGGTTGAAAGCGGTGACCTGCCACCGGTTGCTGAACGTATTCCGCAAGATCCACTGATCGTAGACTTAGCCGCCAAAGGTCGCGAATTCGGCGTACCCGGCGGTACACTGCGCACGATGGTCACCCGGTCCAAAGATATTCGGCAAATGGTGGTCTATGGCTACGCAAGGCTTGTGGGCTTCGATCAGGATTACAACATCGTCCCGGATTTGCTGGCTTCTTTCGAAAACGAAGACAATCGCAAATTTACTTTGAACCTGCGACCCGGCCACAAATGGTCAAACGGATCCGCGTTCACATCCGAAGACTTCCGGTATTGGTGGGAGGATGTGGCCAACAACGAATTGCTCAGCCCTTCAGGCCCACCAGATTTCCTGCTGGTTGAAGGCAAAACACCCACCGTCACCTTCCCCGACGAAACAACAGTTGTATTCGAATGGGATGACCCCAACCCGAATTTCCTGCAATCACTTGCTCAGGCGCGGCCGCCCTTTATCTATCGACCGTCTGAGTTCCTTAAGCAGTATCACGAGAAGTTTGCAGACCCCGAAGAACTGGCATTCAAGGTCGAAGATGCGCGGGTAAAAAGCTGGGCGGCGCTGCATAACAAGTTGGACAATCTGTATAAGTACGACAATCATGAACTGCCGACGTTGCAGCCATGGCTCAACGCAAGTTCGGGCAAGAAAATCCGGCACAACTTTGTCCGTAACCCTTATTACCATCGGGTGGATTCAAATGGGGTTCAGCTGCCCTATATCGACGTAGTCGAAATGGAAATCGTCGCACCGGGTTTGGTCGCGGCCAAAGCAAATGCGGGTGAAACCGACTTGCAAGGTCGCGGATTGGCATTCCGCGATGCCTCGATCTTGAAAAAGGGCGAGGCTGAAGGTGGATACAAGACGCTTTTGTGGAAAACAGGCGTCGCGTCGCAGATCGCGATTTATCCCAATTTGAATTACACTGACGATGCGTGGCGCGAGGTTCTGCGCGATGTACGTGTACGCAGGGCACTGTCGCTCGCCATTGATCGCAAGACGATCAATCAGGCGCTCTATTTCAAGCTGGCCCAACCCGGCGCTATGTCGGTTCTGCCCGCATCGCCCTTCTACGACGAAGCGAATGCGCAGGCTTGGGCACAGTATGACGTCGACAAGGCGAATGCTCTGCTTGATGAGGCTGGGCTGACCGAGCGTGACAAAGATGGTATCCGACTGTTGCCCGACGGGCGTCCGATGGAGCTGATCATCGAAACCGCCGGTGAGCGGCAAGAGGTTGAAAACGCCCTGCAGATCGTCACGGATACCTGGCGTGAGATAGGTGTCGAACTGGTCATGCGACCATTGGATCGAGACATTCTGCGCAACCGGGTCTTCTCGGGCAATACAATGGCGTCGGTCTGGTTCGGCTGGGATGACGGCATTCCGCAAAGCCACACATCGCCGGCTTATCTCGCCCCGACCGATCAGGTCTTTCTGGCATGGCCTAAATGGGGCCAATACTATCAGACAAATGGAGGGTCGGGCGAACCACCAGACATGCCCGAGGCCGAACTTCTCATGAAGCTTGCCCACGATTGGGAAATCGCCTCCACGGATGAAGAACGCGGCGCAGTCTGGTCTGAGATGCTGAAAATTCACGCCGACCAGCTTTATGCGATCGGCATCCTGAACGGCGCACCGCAGCCTATTGTCGTGTCGAACCGCCTGCGCAATGTGCCTGAGCAGGCCATGTGGGCATGGGAACCCGGCGCACACTTCGGCATTCACCGTCCCGACGAGTTCTTCTTCGCCGACTAATTCAGGAGCAGCTAAATGGTCATGCTGCGCTACGCGGTGTATCGCTTTTTCACGATGCTGCTGACATTGCTGGTGGTGTCGGTTCTGATTTTCGTGATCATCAACCTGCCCCCCGGCGATTATCTCAGCAACCAGATCGCCGAACTGCAGGCTTCGGGACAGTCCGCCGGTGTCGCCAAGGCCGAGTTTCTGCGCAAGGAATACTCATTGGACCGGTCGTTGCCCGAGCAGTACCTGATCTGGATGGGCTTCTGGCCCGGACCGCATGGGTTCGAAGGCTTGTTACAGGGCAATTATGGCTGGTCCTTCGAATTTGACCGCCCCGTGCGCGAGATCGTGGGCGATACGCTGTGGTTGACGGTTGTGGTCAATCTGGCTGCCATTCTATTCGTCTATGCCGTTGCTCTACCATTGGGGGTCATCGCTGCGGCCAGATCACGGACGTGGATCGACTATACCTCGGCCTTTGTAGGCTATCTGGGTCTTGCGACCCCGAACTTCCTGTTGGCGCTGATCCTGTTCTACTATGGCCATCGCTATTTCAACCTGCCCATCGGCGGACTAATGGACCCTTCCTTTGAGGGACAACCGATGAGCTGGGACAAGTTGAAATCCATCCTTGTCCACCTGATCGTTCCGACCTTCGTCATCGGAACCTCGGGTGCTTCGGCCATGATGCAGCGCCTGCGCGCCAATATGCTGGATGAACTAGGGAAACCTTATGTCGAAACAGCAATCGCCAAGGGCATGTCCCCATCGCGGATGCTGACGAAATACCCATTGCGCGTGGCCTTCAACCCGTTTGTCGCCGACATTGGAAACCTGCTGCCCTCGATGGTTTCCGGGTCGGTTTTGGTCTCGGTGGTTCTGGGTCTGCAAACAATCGGCCCGACCCTGCTGACTGCCTTGAAAACGCAGGACCAGTTCCTGTCGGCCTTCATTCTTATGTTCGTGGCTCTGCTGACGCTGATCGGCACCATGATTTCCGATATCCTGCTGGTCATGCTTGATCCGCGCATTCGTTACGAGGGGCGCGAAGCATGACCGACAAACCCGATGGTCGCTATGTCGACGACGCACCATTTGACCCGCAGGCCTCTATTCAGCAGCTTGAGCGCGCAGATCTCGATGCCCCTAATTGGGTGCTGGTCTGGCGCAAGTTCAGGACCCACAAGCTGGGTCTGATTTCTGGCCTCTTCTTGCTGCTCTGTTACTTGATGCTGCCTTTTGCGGGCTTTATCGCCCCCTACGGCCCCAATGACCGGAACGGAGAGCACCTGTATGCTCCACCCCAGTCGGTCAACTGGTTTCATGAGGGGAAGTTCATCGGCCCCTACGTTTATCCAATAGTTGCAGAGGCGGACCTTGAAACTTTCCAGTGGAAATTCGTCGCTGACACGGAAGACCCGCGCCCAATCCGGTTCTTCTGCGAAGGTTCAGAATACAAACTCGCAGGCCTGATAAAATCCGATACGCACCTGTTTTGCGCGCCCGAAGGGGCCACGCTGTTTCTGTGGGGCTCGGACCGTCTGGGCCGCGATGTATTCAGCCGCATCCTATATGGCGCGCAACTGTCGCTGACAGTGGGCCTGATCGGCATTTCGGTATCCTTCTTCCTTGGAATCCTGTTCGGATCAATGGCCGGGTATTTCGGAGGGCGCATCGACTGGACCATCAACCGTGTGATCGAAATCCTGCGCTCGCTGCCGGAACTTCCCCTTTGGCTGGCCTTATCCGCCGCGGTGCCATCAAATTGGAGCCCGGTTGCGGTATTCTTCATCATCTCGATCATCCTCGGTATTCTCGATTGGCCAGGCCTTGCCCGATCTGTCCGCGCAAAATTCCTGTCTCTCAGAGAAGAGGAATACGTACGTGCGGCCGAGATGATGGGCGCAAGTTCCGGTCGTGTGATCCGAAAGCACCTGCTACCCAATTTCATGTCACATTTGATTGCCTCGGCCACGCTATCAATTCCTGCGATGATCCTGGGCGAAACCGCCCTCAGCTTCCTTGGCCTTGGACTGCGGGCCCCGGCGGTCAGTTGGGGCGTGATGTTGAACGACGCGCAGAACCTCGCCTCAATCGAAATCTATCCATGGACCGCGATCCCGATGCTACCGATCATCGTCGTGGTGCTGGCCTTCAACTTCCTTGGCGACGGGTTGCGCGACAGTCTTGACCCCTATCAGCAATGAGCTTGCTGTCCGCCCTCCCCTCAACTGACACCTACAGAGTCAACGGGGCGGGTGCGCGGCCCAGCGCCTTTGCGGTCTCGGAACTGGCGACGGCCAGTTTTGCGGCAGTCGGGCAGGAGCTGTCGCGCCTTGTGACAGCCTTGAACCTGGCGCCTACACCTCTGGAGGTGGCCGTAGATCATCGACTGGCCTCCTTGTGGTATGGCTTTTCCTTCAAACCCGAAGGGTGGGATATGCCCAGCCTTTGGGACGCGATTGCTGATGACTATCAGGCCTCTGATGGGTGGATCAGGCTGCACACCAACCTGCCCAGTCATCGCGCCGCCGCCCTTAGTGTTTTGCAAGTCGCGCCGGACCGTGCGCTGGTATCGCGCGCGGTTCGGGATTGGAGCATCTCTGAACTGGAAGCCGCGATTGTCGCCGAGGGCGGCGTCGCTGCCGCAATGCGCAGCCGCTCTGAGTGGCATGACCATCCGCAAGGACGCATATTGGCCCGCGAGCCGTTGATCGGATGGCAGGGGCCACGCAATATTCAGCTACGTGATCGGCCTCAGGCGACTGCCGCGCGACCTCTTGCTGGGCTGCGTGTGCTCGATCTGACCCGCATTCTGGCCGGGCCCGTCTCAACACGAACACTCGCGGGATTCGGCGCCGAGGTCCTGAGGATCGATCCACCCGGCTGGGATGAACCTGGCGTCATTCCTGACATCTCTCTCGGCAAGCATTGCGCCTATCTGAACCTAAAATCACCCGATGGAAAAGGAAAACTGCAAGAGCTGCTGGCCCAAGCGGACATATTTGTCCACGGGTATCGGCCCGGCGCTTTGGACGCACTCGGCCTGGGTAAAAACACGCGGGATCAGCTCGCCCCCAACAGGGTTGAGGTCACGCTAGACGCCTATGGCTGGCAAGGACCTTGGGCAGCGCGCCGCGGTTTTGACAGCCTTGTACAGATGAGTTCCGGAATCGCACATGCAGGGATGGGTTGGGCGGGGGCCGACAAGCCAACTCCGTTGCCTGTTCAGGCACTGGATCACGCAACTGGTTACTTGATGGCAGCCGCCCTGCTCTCGGCGCTCGCCGAAGCCGCATCTGGACACGCTGTTATGGATGCCAGGCTCTCGCTGGCGCGCACCGCCGAATTGCTGGCCACCCTCGCCAAGAGCGAGCCCGGTGACGAAATTACCGAGGCGCTGCCTGTCGATTATGCGGATGCGCTCGAACCTTCCGGGTGGGGGCCCGGCTATCGATTGAAGCCGGCGCTAACCGTTGGATCCGCAAAGATGCACTGGGCTTTGCCTGCGTCCAAACTGGGAACTTCGCAGCCCACTTGGACGTCACTTACCGCTTAAAGCTGCCCCCGCGCGAGACGCGCGGCCCGGCCCAACGCTTTGGTTGATGTCTCGCCAGAGACGCAAACCAAAGGGGCGGGAGCCCTCCTAGCGATCATCACCATCGCCGGGGCCGATATCGTCCAGATAGTCTTCGTCAATCGCGGCCTGAACGGCCCCTGTGACAGCCTCGCGTTGTTTGGGAGTCAGGTCCTCGGCCTCTTTGTCATCCGCCAGTCGCACGGTGACTTCCCGATGCGCAAACCGGATGCCTTCACGGGCAAACAGCTCACGAATATCCTGATAGACTTTCTTACGCACCAGCCACTGATCGCCCGGCTTGGTCATAAACTTGACCCGGATAATCATCGCAGAATCCTGCATTTCGATCACACCCTGCGATTTCAGCGGCTGGATGAAGTTGTCACCAATCACCGGATCGCTCAGCAGCTCCTGACCCAGCTTCTTGATCAGCTTCCGCACCTTTTCGACATCGGTGTCATAGGTCACCCGCAACGGCAGCTTCATGATTACCCAGTCGCGGGAATAGTTTGTCAGAACCTTGATCTCTCCAAATGGGATCGTGTTGAGCGCGCCAAGGTGGTGGCGCAGTTGGAAGGACCGGACCGATATCTTTTCGACCGTCCCTTTCACATCACCAATGTCGATGTATTCACCCTTTCGGAAAGCATCATCCATCAGGAAGAACGCACCCGAGAAGATGTCGCGGACCAAGGTTTGCGACCCGAAACCAACGGCCAGACCCACAACACCTGCACCGGCAAACAGCGGGCTGACATTGATCCCCAGTTCCATCAATACAATCAGCGCGATGGTCACAACGACCACAGCCAGAATGGCCCCGCGGAACAGAGGCAACAAAGTTGCAAGACGGCTCTGCCCGCCTTCGCCTCCTTCGTCGCCCAGCTCGGCTTCAGCACCGCCGTCATCCGTCTCTTCCGCGATCTTGCTATCGATCCAGACGCGGAAGAAGTGAAACAGAATGTAACCCATAAACAGGATCACCATCACATCCAGCGCCCGCTCGATAGGCAAGTCATCCGACCAATTGGCCTGCGGGTTCCAGATCACTACCAGCGCATAGAGACCCACCACAAAGGCCAGAATGCCTGCCACACGACGGGCAAGGTCTTCGTACGTCAGAATGGCGTGTTTGCGCTTTTCGGCCTGCGGCGTATCAGCCACCAGCTCATCCTCGATCTGCTCAGCCGCTTCTGCGTCGGCATTCATCACCTCAATTCTGCGATTGCGATCAAAATACCTTTCAAGCAGATAGTTCATCGCGCCGTAGGCCACTACGACGGACATAAAGATGGCATAGCTGCTGGCCACGATCGGGATCGAATCCTGAACCTCGAGCACCAGATCAACGGCCAGTTTGAACCAGCTGAACACCATATAAAGCACCAGAACCGGCGCCCAGGCGAAAGAGATGAACTTCAGTATCCAAGACACCTGATCCGGAGCACGCCCGCCACGAATAGCGTTCGAGATCGCGCGTGCATTGAACAGGATCATCAGTATGTTGCCCAGCGCCCCGATCAGCGTCAGGCTACCATAGACCATGGCATAGACGTTATAGTTCAGCCCAAAATCCGCGACCCATGTCGAGAACAGAACAACCGAGATGTCATAGGTCGCCAGTGCTGACGCCCAAACATACAGGCGCTTGGCGTCCCGGTCTGAAAAAGGCGGCAAGCGATACTGGCTGAGGTAAGGCGACAGAACCATCCGCCACAAGTCCGAGACAGTGCGCGAAAGGAAAAATGCGGTAAAGATTGCCGTAACGGTAAACTGGATTGATATGTCTTCCGCTTCACCAAAGAACAGATAGCCAACGATCAGCGCCATGAGCATGGCAAAGATCGTTCCGCCAATGCCCATCACGAAACGATACACAAGGAAAGGCATCTTTTCACGATAGCCAACCGGGTTTTCCTTGATGCGCGCAACCACCAAACGCTTCGCGATGCGCTTGCCGTAGATTTCGATCGACAACCATCGCCCCAGCAAAAGGAACAACACGTTCAGGACCAACACCTCGACATAGGTCTGGATCCGCCCGTCCGGACTGGTCTGTCTGAGGATGTATTGGACCTCAAAGACCGAATAGGGCAGCGCCTCCATCCGCGAGCGTACGGAATCCCGGAACTTTGAGAACCGCTCTTGCGCCTTCATCAGCTGAGAACCCTCAGCCATGTGATCAATGCTATCTGCCTCTGGCGTCGCGTCGGCGCTATTGCCCGCTGCCGATACAACCTGCCCGGCGCTGTCGATTACGATTACGCTTGCGCCCGCCTCGGAAGCGGATCGAATGGCCGCCGCCAGATCGCTGTCAGCGGCAGAGCTTGAAGAACCGGTTTCCTCGCTTGATCCTATTGGGTATCCCGGAATAAGCGAAGTTTGCGCAACCGCGTCGGTTGCACTGGCCAGCATTGCCGCCCAAATCACCAAAATCAGCCCGGCCAGAACATTCGTTTTCATCGTATATCGCATCCAATTCGTAGCTGCGTCCAAGACTATAGAACCTCAGAAGGCTGTTCAAATCATCCGCACACGCGGTGTCAACATCGTGAGAGCCCGTGTTCCTGACGCAATGGATGGGATAAAGTGTTTCCAAGACAACAAAAATTGAATATGACCACCTGAGGCGTCCAGCCTCCGAATTGGCTTGTGCATGAAGAACCATCGGCCTGCATATCGCAAGGTGCGCCTGTTGCCGGCGGTGGCATTATGCTGTTGCCAATTCGCAATGTTTGGCGCATTTGGACGGCGGAATCTGTGCCTTTGGCAAGAAGGTCTGGCAGAATTACGATAATCAGGTGCAGACGCGCGGAGTTGCACCGGAACCGAAACAGGCGAAGGCATGAGCCTAGGGATCAAAAACGAAAATCACGGCCGCGCACCGCGCATCCTGCTATATAGTCACGACACGTTCGGCCTGGGTCACCTGCGCCGGTCACGCGCGCTGGCTGCGGCCATAACACAAGCCGATCAACGCGCTTCGGCCCTCATATTGACCGGTTCACCCATTGCCGGACGGTTTACTTTTCCGCGTCGGGTTGACCATGTCCGTCTACCCGGGGTCACCAAACGCGCCGACGGCTCGTATGCTTCGCAGACCATCGGCATGGGCATCGATGATGTGACCGAGTTGCGCGCAAGCCTGATCCAGACATCTGTCGAACAGTTCGACCCCGATGTGCTGATCGTCGACAAAGAGCCTACCGGTTTTCGCGGTGAGCTGCTGCCGACGCTTGAGTATCTTGAAAACTCCTGCTCAACCAAATTGGTTCTGGGCCTGCGCGACGTTCTGGATGAGCCCGAAGTACTGGCCGCCGAATGGGAGCGTAAGGACGCGATCACGGCGACTGAACGATTCTATGATGAGATCTGGGTATATGGGTTGCGATCGGTCTACGATCCTACACAAGGCCTTCCCCTCAGCCCGGCGACGCAACAGCGCATTCATTGGACAGGGTATCTACGTCGCGATCTTGGGCCGGTTGGTGAGCCACCAGAACAACCGTATATCCTGATCACCCCTGGTGGTGGCGGGGATGGCAAGGCGATGGTCAATTTGGTGCTGTCCGCATATGAAAAAGACCCAGATCTGTCACCCCGCGCTGTGCTGGTCTATGGGCCCTTCCTGTCAGGCGAACTACGCGAAGATTTTGAAACCCGTGTCGCCGCCCTAAATGGCCGTGTGACCGCCGTTGGCTTTGAATCGCAGATCGAAACGCTGTTCGCGGGCGCTGCCGGTGTGGTCTGCATGGGCGGGTACAATACCTTCTGCGAGGTTTTGTCCTTCGACAAACGCGCCGTCATTGTTCCGCGCACGACGCCGCGGCTGGAGCAATGGATTCGTGCCTCGCGCGCCGAGGATCTGGGTCTGGTACGCATGCTGGATGAAAACCGTGACGGTCTGACGGCGGATGCAATGATCCGCGCGATCCGCGCCTTGCCCCATCAGCCGCTGCCTTCGCAGGCCATTCGCGCAGGGTTGTTGGACGGGCTAAGCTACGTCACTCATCGCATAAACGCGCTGCTAGGCGCGGAACAAGAGCGCGCCACCGGATGACGCGCGAACCCCCCAAGCTGGCGGTGCTGGTCAAAGGCTGGCCGCGCCTGTCCGAGACGTTCATCGCGCAAGAATTGGTGGCCTTGCAGGAGGCAGGGCACAGCTTCGATATCTGGTCGTTGCGCCACCCGACCGATACCAAGCGCCATCCTCTGCACGATCGCTTCAAGGGGCAGGTGCATTACCTGCCGGAATACCTTTATGAAGAGCCTGAGCGGCTGGCGACTGCGCGAGACATTGCAGCTCGTCTGCCCGGATACGCGCAAGCTTACCAGGTCTGGCGGCAAGACCTTCGCCGAGACCCGACTCACAACCGAATTCGCCGGTTTGGTCAGGCCTGCGTATTGGCCGCTGAGCTGCCCGATCAAACGCAGGCGCTGTATGCGCATTTCATGCACACTCCGTCTTCGGTCGCCCGCTATGCGTCTATCATGCGCGGCCTGCCCTGGAGTTTTTCGGCGCATGCCAAAGATATCTGGACCTCACCAGACTGGGAAAAACGGGAAAAGCTGCAACTGGCCTCTCACGGCGCCATCTTCGGGGCAACCTGTACCGCCATTGGTGCCGCACATCTGCGCGAACTGGCTGATGATCCTGCGCGGGTAGAACTGATTTATCATGGGCTGGACCTTTCGCGGTTTCCTGCACCTCCCCAGCAGTGTTCGCGTGCAGAGGATGCACCCTTTCACATGCTGTCGGTCGGGCGTCTTGTCGAAAAGAAGGGCTTTGACCGGCTTCTCCAAGCTTTCGCGCTACTCCCCAGATCGCTGAATTGGCATTGGACCCATATCGGCGGCGGAAATCTGGGCGATGAGTTGAGCGCACAAGCCGATGCCGCAGGGATTTCCGATCAGATCACGTGGATGGGGGCTTGCGATCAACCGGAAGTCATTGCCGAGATGCGCCGCTCTGATCTGTTTGTCCTGCCCAGCAGAATTGCTGCCGACGGCGACCGCGATGGTTTACCCAATGTTTTGATGGAAGCCGCGTCCCAGCGCCTCCCGATCCTGTCAACGCCGGTGTCAGCCATCCCGGAGTTCATTGATTCCGGTGTTCACGGTCAGTTGTCAGCAGATGACCCGACCTCTCTTGCCTCGGCTATTGCGGATCTCGCCAGGAACCCGACCAGAACGGCCGAGATGGCTGAGGCCGCGTATAACCGGTTGATCGCCGACTTCCGGATGGACCCGGGCATACGTCGCTTGTCCGAGCGGCTCAGCGCCTTGTGCGCGGACGGACCCTGATGGCGCGGGTGGCTTTCTATGCACCGATGAAGTCCCCCGACAGTCCCAAGCCCTCGGGTGATCGCGAAATGGCCCGCAACCTGATGCAGGCCCTCGGCGCTGAGGGAGACATTGTCGACTTGGCCTCGCATTTGCGGATTTACGACAAAGCAGGCGACCGCGCGCTTCAGGACGAATTACACCGCAAGGCAACTGCCGAGGCTGCACGACTGGCTGAGGAACTGCCACCTGACACGAACCTGTGGGTGACTTATCACAACTACTACAAGGCCCCCGACCTGCTCGGCCCGGCCGTGAGCCGCGCAAGAGACATCCCGTATGTGCAGCTGGAAAGTACCCGCGCTACCAGCCGGCTTGCAGGCCCATGGGCTGATTTTGCGCAAGCGGCGCACGACGCGTGCGATTCTGCGCAGGTGATTTTTTACCACACTGCCAACGATCTGATTACGTTAGAACGGGAAAGGTTCGGTACGCAGGCGCTCGTCGAGCTGCCTCCGTTTCTTCCCATCACGGAATTACCCCCTGTTTCGACCCGTGATGGGCCGATGCTGACTGTGGGAATGATGCGGTCGGGGGACAAGCTGGCCTCGTACACCATTCTGGCCGACACGCTGGAACATCTGACAGGGGATTGGGCGTTGGACGTGGTAGGCGATGGCCCGGCCCGATTGGAAGTCGAGGCGCTGATGGCGCGGTTCGGACCTCGTGTCCGGTTTCTGGGTCAGCTGGATCGGGACGCGTTGCAGGCCCGGTACCGCCAGGCCTCCTTGTTCGTTTGGCCCGGCGTCAATGAAGCCTATGGAATGGTCTATCTGGAGGCTCAGGCCTGCGGCGTTCCCGTCGCAGCACACGATCGCCCCGGTGTTCGTGATGTGCTGATACCTTCCGATCATCCCGATACCGGATCGGGTGCCAAAGGGTTGGCCGCGCGTATACAGAGGTTTCTGGACCATCCCGACCTGAGCCAGTCTGAGGGCAATCGTGCCCGCGCCTATGTCGCGCACCGCCATCTGATGCCATCCGCCACCGAGCGGTTCTGGACCACTGTGCGCCCCTTGTTGGAGAAAAGTTGATGACCCGTCTCGCCCTTCTGCGCCATGGACACACGGATTGGAATCGCGCGGGTCGCATTCAGGGGCGCAGCGACATCCCGTTGGATACCGACGCGCGGGCTGAACTTGCGGGGTATTGCCTGCCATCGCCGTGGAACGCAGCATCAATCTGGTCCAGCCCGCTAAGCCGCGCGTCTGAAACAGCGCAGTTGGTATCGGATAAAGCGCCCAAAACATCTCAGGCGCTGACCGAGATGAATTGGGGCGATTGGGAGGGACAGCGCGGTGCCGAACTGATCGAAATCCCCGACAGCGGTTATCGCCACATCGAAGACTGGGGCTGGGATTATCGACCACCGGGCGGTGAAAGCCCGGCTGAATTATGGGCAAGGCTTAATCCATGGTTGACCGAGTTGCAGGGAGACAATCTTGCAGTCTGCCACATCGGAATCATGAGGGTAATATTGGCCAAGGCCTGGGGCTGGAATTTTGCCGGCCCCGCGCCGTTTAAGATCAAGCGCAACAGACTGTTTATCGTAAACCTGGACGAAATGCGGCCTGAACCCGAACCGGTTCGATTGATTGCGCGTGAGGTTTGACCATGAAGGTGATGATCGTTGTTACCCATCTGTTAGGGACCGGACACCTTAGCCGGGCCCTTACATTGGGGCGCGCGTTCGCCGAACAGGACCACGAGGTGTTTGTGGTCTCGGGTGGCATGCCTGCGCCTCAGCTTGGCATACGTGGATTATCATTACTGAATTTACCGCCGCTGCGGTCTGATGGCACCGATTTCACCCGCCTGCTTGATCAGAATGGCGCTGTGGCCGACTTGGTCTACTTCGCTGCGCGCACAAACGCCCTGACGCAGGCGGTAAGCAGCTTCGGGCCGCAGGTTCTGATCACCGAGCTTTATCCGTTCGGGCGGCGCTCTTTGGCCGCGGAGTTCAAATCTGCATTGAAAGCCGCACGAGACCTACCTCGGCCACCCGTCATCCTTGGTTCGATCCGTGACATTCTTGCGCCGCCATCGAAGCCCGCAAAGGTAACCCAAACGGATGAGGTTATCGCAGAGTTTTACGACGGCGTTCTGGTCCATTCCGACCCCAAGATCACCGAACTTGAAGTCAGTTGGCCTGTCTCGGATCAACTGGCATCGCGCCTGCATTACACCGGTTTCGTGGCCCCAAGTGCTGCGCCAAGTCATCCGGATGGCATAGGCCAGGGCGAGATATTGGTCAGCGCGGGTGGCGGGTCGGTCGGCCAGCCGATCTTTCAAGCGGCCATCGAGGCCGCCCGAAAGATGCCCAACAGGCACTGGCGCCTGTTGGTGGGCGGGCAGGATGCCAATGCGCGGATCGCCGAGCTTTCGCAAATGGCCGAGGGTTCATCGGTTCTTCTTGAAACCGTCCGCCCTGATTTTCGCCAAATGCTGCCGCTTGCCGCCGCCTCGGTCAGCATGTGCGGTTACAACACCGCCATGGACCTGCTGCAAAGCGGTACCCCGGCGGTTCTGATCCCCTTCGATGATGGCAAAGAGGTTGAGCAATCTTTGCGCGCGCGATCTCTGTCTCAGTTGAACGGGATCGAGGTGCTTAACAGTTCTGACCTGACCGCCGGCTCGCTGGCCAATGCGCTGGAGCATGTCATTTCGAGTGTTGAACGCCCCCCGATGACCGAAGGGTTTGATGGCGCGCGCCGGTCAGTGGATATTGCAGTGAGCTTGTACGAGGCCAGCCGATGAGGCCTGATTGGCGCCCCTTGCAGTCAGAGTTGCGGCGCTGGCAGGATGCAGGATTGACCCTGCCCTTGTGGTGGCGTGATGACGATGCAGTTGCAGTGACACCACAGATAGAAAAGCTATCGGCCATGTCAGACGAGCTCGGCCTGCCAGTCCATCTGGCGGTAATCCCGCGTGAGGCGCAGACGGTACTTGCAGAGTATGTGTCAGATCAGTCTGTTTTGATCCCGGTTGTGCATGGCTGGGCGCATCAGAACCACGCGCCTGCAGACGAGAAGAAAGCCGAATTTCGCCTGCACCGGCCCCTTGAAGCGGTAGTTGCAGATGCCGAGGCTGGATTGTCCCGGCTGCGAGGTTTGTTCGGTGACAACTTGCGTCCGATGTTTGTGCCCCCGTGGAATCGGATCGACTCCAAAGTCGCCATGCAGCTTCACGGGCTGGGCTATCGGATACTGTCGACGGCGACCCCCCGGAAGATACCGCTCGCGGCGCCTGGCCTCGCGCAGATAAACACACATCTCGATCCAATCGACTGGCGCGGGACGCGCGGTTTAATCGACCCTGACAGACTGATCGCACAGACAGTTGAGCTGCTGCATGACCGACGCACCGGTCGCGCAGACAATGCCGAAGCATTTGGGGTGTTGACGCATCATCTGGTCCATGATCAGGACATCTGGACGTTTACACAGGATCTGTTGCACAGGCTGCTTGATGGACCGGGCACACCCTGGACCGCACCACGCAACTAAACCGCAAGGAGAGCCCGAATGAGCCGACTGGATTCCATGCTGCGCCGCCTGACGGCGCAACGCGATGGGCTGAACTGGGCCGCCGCACAGATCGGCACCATGGAAGGGGACGTTCTGGACCTGGGGCTAGGTAACGGACGTACCTATGATCATCTGCGTGAGATCCTGCCCTCTCGGCGTATATGGGTGATGGATCGCGTCTTGCAGTGTCATCCCGACTGCACGCCACCGGCACAGGATTTCCTGCAGGGAGAGGCCGAGCCGATGTTGCGTAAACTGGCGGACGCAGGCCAAACAATCGCGCTGGCGCACTACGATTTCGGCCGCGGGATCAAGTCCGAAGATGTTGCGGAAGCGGCACGCCTCAGCCCTCTGATCAAACAGGTCATGCGACCCGGTGGGTTGTTGATTTCAGGGCAACCGTTGGCGGGTTTTGCGCAGATTGAAGGCCCCACGACCATCGCGCCCGATCGATATCTTTTCTATCGCGCCTGAGCAGGCTTTGATCTGGCGGGTTTATATGTTGAATTTATCGATCAGATTCACCGCAGTCAGGCCTATGCATTGACGCGAGTCGAAGGTATACGCCACCGCAACAGCACACCCACATGAGGCCAGTCATGAGCTTTGACCGTTCCATCAAGATCGCTCCCTCGATCCTGTCAGCCGATTTCGCAAATTTCGGACAGGAGATTCAGGCCATCGAAGCGCAAGGGGCGGATTGGGTTCATGTAGACGTGATGGACGGCCACTTTGTCCCAAACCTCACTTTTGGTCCCCCAGCGGTCAAAGCGTTTCGTCCACATGTTAAGACCGTCATGGATGTGCATTTGATGATCACTCCGGTCGATCCTTATATTCAAGCCTATGCCGATGCCGGGGCTGATGTGCTGACCGCGCATGTCGAGGCGGGGCCGCATTCGCACCGCACGCTGCAGGCGATACGCGCTGCTGGAATGAAAGCAGGAATCGCGTTGAATCCCGGGACGCCTGCCGAGGCCGTCGAACATCTGTTGGACCTGACTGATCTGGTGTGCGTCATGACCGTCAACCCCGGCTTCGGGGGTCAAAAATTCATCGACATGACCGCAAAGGTTAGGCGCCTGCGCGAGATGATCGGTGACCGTCCTGTGCATATCGAAATCGATGGCGGCGTTGATCCTAAAACAGCGCCTCTGGTGGCCGCTGCAGGCGCTGACGTGTTGGTCGCCGGATCAGCAGTTTTTAAAGGCGGGTCAGTTTCAAACCTGTCGGTCTATGGCGACAATATTCGCGCTGTGCGGACTGCTGCCGAAGGTGCACTGGGTTAACAACAAACCCTCCCGCCAGTCGTCGACGTTTCTTACGAAACGCCTCCTCCTGTTGGGCCCGGCATCGCGCTTTGCGCGATGCCGGGCCCAAGGCGGCTAGCAATATTGGCGCAGCCAATGTTGCGCAGGCGCGGGAGCCTTTGCCCCGAGACTTCAGGCATCTTTGTTGAGATCATCAAAGCAGCGGTTCTCGGCCACCAGTTGTTCAAGCAGGGGTGCAGGTTGCCAGAAAAAGGCATCTTCTTCAGCCCACTTGCGAATATCGTTGAATACGCCCGGCAAACCCTGCAAATCTGCCCATTTCAGCGGCCCACCCCAGTAGCGCGGAAAACCGTAGCCATAGAGCAGCGTAACGTCCACATCCAGCGGTCTACGCGCGATGCCGTCGCCTACCACCTTCGCCGCCTCATTCACCATCGCGACCATATAGCGACGTATGATCTCCTCATCCGTAAACGCGCGTGGAGTTATGTTCTGGGCCGCACGCTCGGCTTCGATTAATGATGTCAGCTCGGGGTTCGGCTCTCCACCCCGCTTGCCATTTTCATATATGTAATAGCCCTTGCCGGTTTTTTGGCCGAAATGTCCGGCCTCGCACAGCTTGTCGGCATAGAAACTGTCGCGAACGCGTGGATCCTGGCCTGCCGCCCGTTTCCGCTTGCGCGCCGCCCAGCTAATGTCCAATCCGGCCAAGTCTGACACTGCATAGGGGCCCATCGCAAATCCAAACCCGGTCAGCGCAGCATCGATCTGGAATGGGCTCGCCCCATCCAGCACCATGTGATCAGCACAGTTCCGATATGTGCCCAAAATCCGATTACCTATGAACCCGTCGCACACGCCTGCCCGAACGGCCACCTTGCCCAACCTCTTGCCCAACGCGAAACCCGTTGCCACAACTTCGGGCGCGGTGTGATCCGCCACCACGATCTCAAGCAGTTTCATCACATGTGCTGGGGAGAAGAAATGCAGACCGATGACATCCCGTGACCTTTCGGTCGATCCGGCAATTTCGTTGATATCAAGGTATGAGGTATTGGTCGCCAATACCGCACCGCTTTTGCAGACCGCATCCAGTTGCGCAAAAACCTTTTTCTTCACTGCCATGTCCTCGAACACGGCTTCGATCACCAGATCGACGCCACTCAGTGCGTCATAGTCCGTGGCCAGGGTCAGCCGGTTCTGCAGAATATCATCATGTTTGTCCTGGCTCAGCTTTCCACGCCTCACGGCGCCAGCCAGATTTGCCGCGATACGATCTTTAGCGGACCGCGCTGCCTCGTGTGACATCTCAAGCAGCACGACAGGAAGCCCCGCCAGCAGAACTGAGGTGGCAATCCCAGCGCCCATCGTGCCGCCGCCGATGACGCCGACCTGTTGCAGGTCCCGCGGCTCGACCCCATTCAACTCGGGCAATTTTGCAACCGCACGTTCCGCAAAGAATGCGTGGATTAACCCTTTGCGCTGATCCGAGCCCATCAGGTCCATGAACAATTCCCGTTCGCGAGCCAAACCGGATGCAAAATCCTCGGCCTCGCAACTGGCTTGTATTGCCCGCACTGCTATCGCAGGCGACAATTGGCCCCGGGCCTTCTTCAGCACCGCGTTATAGGCCGCATCAAAATCGATTGGGGCGGGCCGGGCCATATCGCAAACAGGGCGCCGAGCTGCATCAGTTGCAAGCAGCTCTCTGACATAGGCCAGGCCGATCTCGCGCGGATCACCATCCTGAACTCTGTCCAGCACACCCATCTCAAGCGCTTCTGGAGCTCGGACGTGCCGCCCCGTCGTGATCATGTCCAATGCAGCCTCGACTCCGGCAACACGCGGCAAGCGCTGGGTGCCGCCAGCGCCAGGAATGATACCAAGATTAACCTCGGGCAACCCCACCTTCGCAGACGGCACGGCAACGCGATAATGACAGGATAAAGCAACCTCAAGCCCACCACCAAGCGCGGTTCCATGCAACGCAGAAACCACCAGCAAGGGCGACGCCTCAATCCGATCACAGAGTGCGGGCAGCCACGGATCCTGTGGCGGCTTGCCAAACTCGCGAATATCTGCGCCTGCGAAATAAGTCCGCCCCTCACCATAGATCAAAACCGCGCGCGCGCCCTCTGTTTCGGCGCGTTCGATCGCCGACAACAAACCCCGGCGCACATCCACGCCCAGCGCGTTAACGGGTGGGTTCTCAGCCGACAAAACGGCGATATCGCCCACTTTCTCATACCCGATGACTTGGGTCATATGATCGTGCCTCCTCAGACGAAATGCGATGCCAGTAGTAAATCGGGGAATCCCCGGACACGGCGCGATCAAAGACTGGCCCGGTCTGCGTTCGTATTCAACTATATTTTCGACCGATCGTTCGGTTTATTTGATTTTCTCGGATTTAGTACCATAATCACGCGGTTCATGCCCGGAACCAACCTTTTACGTTGCGGTAGAACTTGCTTCGCGACCTCAGACCAACGAAGCGTAAAGATCTGCAGTGCTTGGTCTGAACTCGCACGGAACCCGAGGGCGCGATCCAAATGGAAACGCAGCTAACAGGGCCTTAGCACTTGTTTGGGAAGTTCTGGTAGCGGAGGAGCCTATCCGATTTCTCGTGTGTAAGACCTGAAGCATACGTAACAGCTTTTTGTTACAGGGTTTTTCTGATCCATGGTTGCCGGAGCCCCAAGGAAACTTGGGTGCTGCATCACCTCCATTTGTGGGGGTCAATGTGGGGCCGGTGATGATGGAGTATGCACATGAGTAAATTGACAGACCCGAAGATAAAAGCAGCCAAACCGGGCGCGAAGAAGATCAAGATGGCCGACGGGAACGGCCTGACACTGATCGTCCACCCGAAGGGAAGCAAGACGTGGGTTCTGCGCTATCGCGTACACGGCAAAGCCAAGGAAATGACGCTGGGCACGTACCCTGCGACAACCTTGAAAGAGGCACGTGAGCGCGCTTTGGAGCAGAGAAGTATCCTTCAAGACGGCAAGGACCCGGTCCGCGAGGAAGCTCGCGAAAAGGTGCGTGAGCAGTTGGTGGCCAATGATCTATTCGAGACCATTGCAAAGGCTTTCATCAGCAAGCGCACCAAGTGGAGCGACGGCCATCGCGACCGGTTCGTTCATAGGATGGAAAAGGACGTCTACCCGGTGATGGGTGCGATGCGGGCCAAGGATATCCAGCCCCTCGACATTATGCAGGTCGCCAACGCCATAATGGACCGCAAAAGCGCCGAGGATGATCGCGCCCGTATCGACACGGCCAAGCGCGTTGTCGGCATGATCGGTCAGGTCTTGGCCTTTGCCGCTGTTAATGAACTGACGCCCCATCTGATCGATACTAAGAAAATGGTCAGCGTGATGGAGGACACGCCCGCTCCGAAACACCGCGATGCGATCCTCGATCCGCACCGGATGGGCGAGTTCCTGCGTGACCTCTACGCTTGGCCGCACGACAGTATGGCCGTGCCTCTGTTGAAGATGTTGTCTATGACAGCGCAACGACCCATCGAGGTGCGGCACATGCGCTGGTCTGATCTCGATATGGATAAGCGTGTCTGGTTCAACCCGGTCAGTAAGATCGGTGCTGTGCTAGCAGTTCCGATCACCGATCAGATGGCGATGTTGCTGCAGGAGATGCGGATCATCAACGGCAATCGCGACTACGTGTTTGCCTCCGAGGGCAACAAGCCAATGTCCAACGTGTTGCCGTCCAAGATGATCCACACGCTGGGCTATAAGGGCATTATGAGCGCCCATGGGTTTCGGGCCTGCATCCGAACGATGGGTGTTGAGGACCTGAAATTCAGCAGCGAATGGGTGGAAGCACAACTAAGCCATCGGTCAAAGGAAGCACACGGTAGGAGCTATGACAGGACCAAGCTGTTGGACGAGCGCCGCCAGATGATGGCGACATGGTGCGGCTGGCTTGATCGTCTGCGTATGCAAGACGAAAATGTTGTTGCTCTGAAATCTGGCTCAGTCTAGCGTATTGATCATGTACCGCGCTCGCTGGTTAGGGCTGTATCGAACGGGTCTGTTATGACCGCCTACGGGCATACGGCTTAAGGCAAAGCTATAGAGCATGTTCGCTGCGCGGAGCGGGCTTCGACCATCAGGGGTCGGGGTCCGTTTTTTTATGACCTTGATCCCCGGAAGAGAGGGATCAGTCCGTGAAGACCAAATCCAAGACAACTAAGGATGCGGCATTGCGCAATGGCACCAAACGCCCTGTGATGCCCATCCCACCAGATCAATTTCCACATACGGGCATGGTGTCGCTGCGCGAACTATCCAGCCACAACGATCAGAAGGGCTTCTTTCCTATGTCTCCGGACAAGTGGATGAAGCTGGTGGATGAAGGAACCGCGCCACCGCCGGTAAAGCTGGGTCGCCAGTACCACTGGCACGCGCTGCATGTTCGTGCCGTCGCTGCGGGTCTGAATTGGCGTGAAGTGGACTTGGGGCTGCCGCCTATGAAATCGGACACCAAAACCATTGCAGCTGCGGTGGCAATGGCCGCAACCGGATCAGAACCATGACCCGGAAAGAGGGCCAGCAAGGCATTGGAAACGCAATTGTCTTATCGCACGGCGTCTTGTCGCAAGACTGTGAGAAGCGTTGTGTTTTTTGGAACAGGTCTTCCTCAGGGCCGACTTCACAGAGCCAAAAAAATGGGGGGCTGCGGAGTGAGTAGGCCTTCCAATCATGCCGGATTCCTATCCGCCATTTTCCACGCCGCCCAAGAGGGTGAAACAGGGTGTATTGCAACGGTACATACCAAGGCTGACGGAACAATCAGCTTCCCGGCTTATGCGTGGCCAAAGTACACAGCGCAGGATTTCCACACTCACTACGGCGTTGGCCTCCACCAACCGCGCGATCCTAAGGAGTTCAAAAAAACAGGCCTTAGTAAATTCAAACGGACGAAGGACACATGGAAAGGTATGGCGGCTCTGGTCCTGGACGATATTGGCGAGCAGAAGCAAGGTATTAAGATCGGCGTACCCGATTTGGAGCCAAGTTTCATTGTCGAGACCAAGCCTGGTTCTCAGCAGTGGGGCTATATCCTTGATGCACCTTTGCGCGATTACCGCAAAGCCCAATTGATATTGGCAGCCACCCGGCTCGTGAAATTCAACGACGCCTTCGGTCAGAACCCGGCCCGCCTTGTCAGGCTCCCCGGCTCCTGCCCGCCTGGAAAGAAGCACAATGCCATGCTGGTCAAATGGACCGGCAAGCACTTCACCCCCGATGAATTAATCATAGGCCTCAAGCTCGACCTGAAGGCGGCGAAGGAGATGACCAAAAACACAGGTCATACGCCACTGACACAGGACGATGCGGCCCCGTTCAATATGGGCGACGATCCTGTCCTCGAATGGCTGGACCATCAGGGGCTCATTCTGGGGGACCGCGGCGAGGACGGCTGGATCGACATGATCTGCCCGTGGCATCACGAACATACGAACGGGATTGTCGTGGGCACTGGCTACCGGCCACCCATGAGCACTGACCCCTACCGCTCGTTCCATTGC
Source organism: Ruegeria sp. C9 (assembly GCF_056537585.1). Lineage (NCBI taxonomy): Bacteria > Pseudomonadati > Pseudomonadota > Alphaproteobacteria > Rhodobacterales > Roseobacteraceae > Ruegeria > Ruegeria sp. C9. Next base: position 75,123 of record NZ_JBQFRU010000004.1, on the reverse strand, counting down.
TTCCACCGCTGCTCAGGCGTCGAGTACATGCGGAACACGAATGTGTTCCTGCAGTGGGTCAGAGAGAACGGCGGGCCGGATGTAGAGTGTCTGGATGACGCGGCACTACGCGAGCGTAAAGAGGCCAACAAGGCCGCACGCAAAGGCGTCCCCAGAGGCGCGACCGATCCGGTCCTTATGCGGCACGTAAAGGCAGCGCGCGGGGCCACCAGCAAAGACGTTCGGGCCGGGCATCTGAATTCGGTCATCTGGCTGCTGTGCGATGATGGTTGGGGCGATGCAGAGATCATCCGCCTCCTGATCAATGCCGGGTTGGAAGGTCCGGACATCCTCAAAACTACAAACTGGGCTCTCGGCCAAATCGACACAATCCGGGTCAAGCAGGATCGGGCCAAGGCAAGGCAGGATGAACGGGCAGAAAAGAAGCCACTGACCGACGATGAGCGATGGGCACGGTTCCAGCGTTCCTTCATATCTCTCACCAACTCCGAGCAAGAACAGGCACGGGACTGGATCAAAGGAGAGTTGGAGTGAACCAACAATTGCACGCGCTCGATGGCGGTCGAGAAGATAATCGCGGTCTCCGGTTCGAGGACATCAAGGAGTACCGGGAGGTCGCCATTCGCATACTGGATGAGTTCTATAAACGGGGAGGCATCCCTATCTTGCGCCACTGGCAGGGGGAGTTCTGGCGCTACCGTAGCGGCCTATGGACCGCAGTTGAAGAGGTGCAGAAAGGCAAGGACGAAATCTTCCATGAGGTCCACCGGCTCCTCAGCAACTCGACAAGAGTGAACCGCAACCGAGATGGGTCTGTTTCCCGCGTATCCGTCAAACCCAACACACCACTGGTCAATGAAATCTACTGCGCCCTATCGGGGCTAGTCCGCTACCACGGCACCGACATGGCGTGGATATTCCAAGACGGACCAGAGGACGTCTACGCCTGCCTCAACGGCCTCGTGAACATCGAAACCAACGAGATCATCGAAAATACGCCTCGCTTCTTCAACACCAGGCAACTGAACGCAAACTTCAATCCGGACTGGATGGATGATGACGATGTTTGGGAAGAAGCGTGGAACAACAGCAAATCAGCCGCATTCTTTGCGCAATTGTTCGAGGAAGACCCTGACCAAACCGACCTCCTGCAGGAAATTGTCGGGTACATTCTGTTCGGCGACAACGAGCAAGAAAAGATATTCCAGATCATTGGCCTTAAGCGCAGTGGCAAAGGCTCCATTAACAACATGCTCAAGTTCCTGCTCGGCTCAGCTGCGTGTGCGCCTTCCACCAAGTCGCTGGAAGGTGACTTTGCTCTGGAAGGCCTGAACAACATGCGCATGGCCACTCTCACCGACGCGCGGATCGACCGACACACGAATTTTGGCGCACTGGCAGAAACCCTTCTGGCAATCTCCGGGGGAGACCCGCGCGACATCAACAGGAAAGGGCGCACATTTCTCCGTGGCGTGCACCTGATGGTCCGGTTCTTCATCCTGTCAAATTCGCTCGCGGGATTCCGGGATAATGACGGCGTCCTTGCGGATCGCATGATTTACCTGAAGACCAGCGGCTCGTTCTTTGGGCGCGAAGACCCATCCGTGAAAAAGAACCTGAAATTGGAGGCGGACATATGGCTCGCTTGGGCCGCGCGTGGATATCTGCAACTGCAGGCCCGAGGTCACTTTAAACTGACCCAAACGCACCGCGTCCTACGAAGCAAGTCACGCGCCAAGATGGCACCGATCAAGACGTTTCTGGACGACTTTATTGAGATGGATCCAAACGGATATATCCCCGTGGACGATCTCTACTATGTCTTCCGGAACTGGATCGACGCCATAGGCATTTCGAAGTGGGAAAAGAGCCGAATGATCTCCTCCGTTCACGACATGTTGGAGGGGGCCACACGCAAGTCGAGGCCGGTTCATGAACGTGAAATGAAAGACGGAAGCACCAATAAACGGCGCGAACGAGCCGTCGCAGGTATCTCTTGGAAGGAGGGGAAAGCCCCCACGCAAGACCAATTGGCCGAATATCGGGAGTTCGCTGACGAGGAGGATAGAGACGATGACTAGCCTTTGGGTTGATAATCAGCCTGGTGATGCAGTCGTAGGCGGTATTTCGTCCGTCTTGTCCGGGTTGTCCCAAAATCTAATGCGTGAAGGGGATAAATACACGCGCATGTATAAGGGTAAACGTTCAAGGCGGACATCCCGGACCAAGGGGTTTTGACCGTGAAACCGAGTGAGATTGCCGCGTTGCAGGATGCTGATCAGGTGTACTGCGCACGCCGGGCTTGCCAAGGCGGAAGAGGGACCGAAGGACACGTAAGACGACAACAGTTGTCCCTGCGTATGGCCCAGTTATCTCGAAGCGAGGACGGCGATCCCGAGGCGTATGAGGCTTTGGCCGAAAAGATATTGAATTGGAAATGAAGAGTTTCCAGCCAGTGAACCATGCAATCTGCTTACACAGAGATATTGCTGATAACAGATTGCCCACTTATTGGCTGCAGTGTTTCTATGCCGACTTCTGCACCTCTATTCTTCAGCGTTCGAACGTCTGGTTTGACGTCCCACTGACTGCTTATGCTGGAACCAGACGTTGGTTTGAACAGGACCTACGTCTGCCTTGCGGACTTTGCAGACATCCGCAGAATTGTTCCAAACGACCGCAGTCAGCCCAAAGCAGACTTTGATCTTAGGTTACGACAGCTTAATTCAGGCAGCTCTAAGCCTTGGTGGCGATATTTCGACAAGGATCTTCGCGATTGGTTAGCAAACGCTCAATGGGGCAAGAATGTAGACCTCGACGAGTATTACATCTAACGTGATTTTCGCGGAGGGCTGACGGTGAAGCGAAAACTTGCGGCGATATTGGCAGCCGATGTCGTCGGCTTTTCACGCCTAATGGGACGCGATGAAGAAAAAACGCTACAACGCCTAAACACTTTACTTTCTGATTTGGTTCAACCCCAAATACGCGAATTCAAGGGGCGAATAGTCAAGCTAATGGGCGATGGTCTGTTGGCCGAATTCATCAGTGTGGTCGATGCAGCAGAATGTGCTGTTGCCATTCAACGCGCCATGATTGGACGGGAATCGGACGTCCCAGACGAACAACGCATTCAATTGCGGATCGGGATCCATTTGGGAGATGTGATTTCCGAAGGCTCCGATATTTTTGGGGAAGGCGTCAACGTGGCCGCAAGATTGGAAGCAATCGCGGAACCTGGAGGCGTCTGCGTTTCCGAGGATGTATACCGTCAAATCAAAGGAAAGGTCTCCGGAAGTTTCAAGGATCTGGGGGAGCAAGACCTCAAAAACATTGAACACAAGACCGGCGCCTACAGCATCGATCTCGATCCGGCGCGCCTATCACCTGAGTTTTACGAAGTTCTGACAGGCGAGCGGTTAGAGTTGCCAGACCAACCTTCAATCGCTGTCCTGCCATTTCAAAATATGTCAGGCGATCCAGAACAGGAATACTTCGCGGACGGGATTACCGAAGACATCATCACCGCCTTATCGCAAGTAAATGGCCTCATCGTGATGGCGCGCAATTCGTCCTTTACCTACAAAGGAATGTCCGTCGACGTAAGACAGGTCGGAAGGGAATTGGGTGTTCGTTTCGTCCTTGAAGGTAGTGTTCGAAAGGTCGGGCAGCGCGTTCGCATCACTGGTCAACTTATTGAATGCCAAACCGGCTCACATTTGTGGGCCGACCGTTATGACCGTCAGATTGAAGATGTTTTTGCAGTTCAGGATGAAATCACACGTGAAATATCCGTCTCATTGGCAGTTAGTCTAACGCACGGGCACGAACTCAGACTATGGGCAGAACAAGCACCCAACCTTGAGGCGTGGGAAGTTATGATGCGAGGCCTCAGTGAACAATACAAGTTTACAAGAGAAGGGAACCTCGCCGCTATTCAACTATTTCGGCAGGCAATCGAACTTGACCCTGGGTATTCGTCCTTCAGAACTGGCCTCGGCTGGGCGTTGCAAGTCGGTGCCCGCCTTGGGTTTCATCAAGATCCGAAGGCGTCAACTGACGAGGCCCAGTCTATCTGCGACGAATTGTTAGCGATAAAAAATGCCCCGGCTGATGTCTATGCGCTGAAAGGGTATATTTTCACACACCAATCTCGTTTTGATGAAGCCAAAGCCTTCTGCAAAAAAGCTATCGAACGGCAACCCAGTGTCTCGCTTTCTCATGCTATGCTGGCAATTGCGTATAATAGTTGTGGCGAATTTGAGGAAAGCCTGAACAGCATGCGAAAAGCCATTCGGCTGTCGCCCTACAGCCCGGACTGGTATTTTAGCCAATTGGGGGATGCTTATCGCGGGTTAGGTCAGCTGGAGCAAGCAAGAACAGTTTACCGGCACCTGGAAACCCGCCTGCCTGACAGCTTGTTGTGCCAAGTGCGTTTGGCGGCTATTCACGCGGATTTTGGTGACACTGAAAATGCCAAAAAAGCAGTAGACTCGGTTCTTTCAATCGATCCGCAATTTTCGGTTCAAAACTACACTGCCAATACCGCCTACCAGACTGAAGAACTGCGTAAGTTCTGGGCGGATGCAATGCTAAAAGCGGGTCTACCAAAATAGCGTCGCAGTATTGCATTGACGCATTCATTCGCTGGCCTTCGGCAAACGAAGCTGGCAGCTACGTCGACGATATTTTTCACGTCTCGGATCTATACACCACGCTTGCTCGCATTGGGCCTGTCCGCCGAACTTTGCAAAGTCCGGTTTCTGCGCATTGCTGTCCTTGGAGCATCGCGCGGCATCGGTCAAAACGGGCTCGATGCGGACATTCAGTTAATAACGCCCAATGTCTGCAATGCGGACATAGCTGCCATCCACTTAGGACAAGGCAATGACCGCTCGCAGTCCAAAGAGGGCACCAAAATGTACTGCGCTAAGTAGGCTCGCGCACAAAACGCGAAGCTGGACTCAGGCAATTTCTTTGAAATCACAATTGATTTTGCAGCGAATGGCTCGGCAAAAACGCAAAAGATCCAGTGTCAAATTTTGATTCAGCTGCTTTTCTCAATAGTGTTGGAAAGCAGAAAATTATTGATCGCAAGTCGCCAATCATAAGGGTCAAGGTTGCAGAATGAAACTCTCGTATCTCCTTCACGGTCACGTAACCCATCAACTTTACTGGCGATCACATTGCGCTTCGCGGCAAGCGCTTCGTCCAGCACAAGTCCATAAGCTTCCCAACGCGAGGGAATCGCAATGATATCGACGGCTTGATAAGCCTCTGCTGGATCTTTGGCATGACCCCTAAATTCAATGCGCGGGTCACCCTCTGCCAACGCCTCAAGGTATGAACGCTGACTGCCTTCGCCAAAGATCAACAAGCGCGCCTCCGGCGTTCGGGTTGACCGAAAACCCTGGATCAGGATGTCGAACCCTTTCTGCTGTTCCAAACGCCCGATGGCACCAATTGTGGTCTTTGACTTGGGAGGCATAGTGTTGCGCGACAACTGCTCAAGATCAACGGTCGGAGGAATGACAGCCAGTTTTTCCGAAGTAGCCAGGCGTCGTTCCTTCATCCAGTCCGACTGCGCGTGGCTGACCGCGACCACCTGATCAAAGAAGGAATAGATCACTCGCAGCATCGCAAAAAACCGACGTTTTTGTGGGACATTCAGAGTGGTGAATGCCCGGGTGTAGCTGTGTTCGACATGGACCAGTCGAGTGTCCAGATGCATTGCGCGAAGGGCCGAGAACGCGGGCAGGCTTCTCCAGCTTGGTACGACGTGGGACATGATGACATCCGCATTCAGTTTGCCCCAAGAAAACGCGGTCCGTTTGACCTTCAACACTTTTTGCTCGACCGCGCCGGACAGATCTGATTGCGCCAAGAGATGGTCGAGCATCCGCATCACGCCGCCCGCTGTGGTGTCGTCTACCAAGTGGAGGATCTTTTTCTGTTCCATGATGACGCCTCTTTCAGATCGATTGCAGTTTGGATTTCATTTGTGCCACCCGGGTGATCGGGCCGGGTCCAAACGTTTTCAACGCAAGGGCTGCGGCGTAAGTGCTGAACGATTTCATAGGTTCCTCCAACACCGGGCGGAGGCTTTCCTGGACGCTTCGCGTAAACAACTCCCAAGCTGTGTCCCGGTCGAGGTTGGTGATCGCTCGGCGCGCCAGATAGCGCAGCTGATAGGCGCGAGCCGAGGGTTCGTGCCGGGCGAAGAATTCAGGGTTCAGCGGGCGCAGCTTCGCAACCATCCGCTCCCAAGCCTCTAACTGGCGATCCAAAGCCGCCGAAAGCCCGCCTGCATTGATCCGGTAGTGGGTCAGCAGCCCCGGAACACCTTCGATCTGCCAATCGGTCTTCAACATCAGCCGCATCCAGCATTCGATATCTTCGGACTGCCTGAAGGTCTCATCAAAGACCCAATCCCGCTCGGTCTCAAAACTCGGGCGGTATGCCAAAGCCTCCAGCACCGTCTTTCGAATAACGGCCGCCGATCCGTTGCCGATCGGGTTGCGGTTCAGAACATGTGCTGCGGTCACATTCTTCAGGCGGGGTACTTGTTTGATCCCCATCATGCACCCCGCCTCGTCGATCAAGGCACTGCCGGAGTAGCTAACCCCCACATCCGGTTCGGCCTTGAGATGGTGAATATGAGCCGCCAGCTTTTCGGGCATCCACAGATCGTCGGCGTCGCAAAAGCCGACGAATGCACCACGCGCGGCAGCGATGCCGGTATTTCTGGCCCCCGCCAGCCCACGGTTGGCTTGCTGGACAAGTTGGACGCGCGGGTCGCCTTGGTGCGCGCGGGCAATCTCGGCGGTCGCGTTTTGCGATCCATCGTCGACGATGATGATTTCGAAATCTTCATAGGTTTGCGCCAGCAGTGAGGCGAGCGTTTCGGCCAAGGTTGCTTCGGCGTTGTAGGCGGGTACGACGATGGATGCTGTGGGCATGGTGATCTCCTTCAGAATTCTCATGAAAACAACGCGCGTTTGATCGCTTGCGGCAGGATCGGGGCCAGCGCGGCCCCTGCGGCGGTAGGCAGTCCTCGGCGCAGGGGCAGCAGGAAACTGCGCGCATGCAGGCCCAGGCCGTTGCGTGTGTAAGACAGCGCCTGACCCTGATGCCCCAACCGCAACGCCCGGCGGGCGAGATAGCGCAGATAGACGGCCTCGGACGACCGCGACGGGGACACGCCATATGATGCGGCTGATTTGACCGCGTAGGCCCGCCCAGCGCGCATTGCGTTCAAGTCCGCGGACAAGCCCCCGGCGCTGGTGCGATACCAGACCTGAAACTGATCAACCCCTTTGATGGTGAACCCTTCGCCTGCGAGGCGGATCAGCAGTTCTAGGTCTTCGTTGTGTACCGTTCTCGTGTCCAACCCGCCGACCGCGTTGAAGACCTCACGGCGGATCGAAAGGTTGGACATGGTGCAGACCGGGTTCTCAGCCAACAGGTCCGGAATGGTCAGGAGTGCGTCAGGAACGGTCGAGAGTGTCTGAGAATCTCCGGGCTGATCGGCGAAGAACCGAATTTGCCCAAAAACTGCATCCGTCGAGGCGGGTTGGAAGGCTTCGTCTAGCTGCGCCAGCTTGTCCTTGTGCCACAGATCATCCGCGTCGCAGAACGCTAGTATGTCTCCCTTGGCCAGCTCGGCCCCATAGTTGCGGGCGGCACTTGGGCCATCGAAGGGGCTGCTAGCGACCCGGATACGGGGGTCTTGCGCGATGTGATCTAGTACGATGGACAAGCAGGCGCTTGAGGGACGGTCGCCAACGCAGATCGCCTCCCAATCCTTGAAGCTTTGCGCGCGAATGCTGGTCAGCGTGTCGGCAATTGTATCCGCATCGGTGTGAAACGGTACGATGATGGTAAAGCGGGTCATTGGAAGCCGAGCCTTTCTGTTGTTTTATGATCCCGAGGCAACAGCACCCAAGAGGCCGTCAGCATCAGCGCAGCACTGGTCAGAAGGTATCCGATCGCCACTGGCATCAGCCCGAATGGGGCCATGATCGCGGTGTTGAGGATCAGTGCGAAAGCCAAGACCGCGCTGACCCGCAGTTCGGTGATCGCGCGGTTTTCGGACCGCAGCCAGCCGGCCACTGCGGACCAGATGACGCTGGGCAATGCGGCAAGGCACAAGACCGAAACCACCGGTGAAATCTGTTGCCACTCGGCCCCCAGCAGCAGCGGCACATAGACCGGTGCAAGGGCGGCTTGCAGCAAAACCAGCGGGCTCAGCACCAGGAGGGACGTGCCGAGCCCGTGACGCAACGCCTTGGTTTTGTCCGGGGCTGCGCAGAGATGTGGGAAAAGAACGACTGAAAAGGCCTGCGTAAACGATGTCGCCAAGCCGAGCCCAGCGTTGAAAGCCATGAAGTAGATGCCAAGGCTCTCAGCCCCCAGCATCGCGCCGACGACAAGCTTGTCGGCCTGCATACGCAGAACTTTGACGATCTCGACCCCCAGAACGGCCCAGCCGAACCCAACAAAGGGGCGAAGGGCGGTAAACCCTTGTTTGGTGTCAGATGTCCAGGGACGCAGGTGGCGCATCAGGACCAACCAGATCGGAGCAGCCAGCAATCGGGGCAACACCAAAGCCAGCGGCGAGGCCCAGAGCAACGCCAATAACCCCGCCATGATATTCGCACCAACCACCTGCCCTCCGGCAATGGCGGCGGTCTGTTGCAGCTTGCCCTCACGCATCGCAAGCGCGGCCTGCACCAGGCCAGCGGGCATGAACAGGTACTCTCCTGCCAGTATGGCCAGCAACAGCGCCAACGACTCGTGCCCCATCGAGTAGAGAAACGCAGCGATAGCCAGTTGCAGCACAAACAGCGCCCCGCACCAGACCCAGAAAATACGATGCGCGGTGTTGCAGCGTTGTTCCAACTCGGCCTGCGGAGCTTGGATGATCCTCTGCCCCACACCGTTTTCGGTCAGCGCCTTGAGGATATCCCCCGCCGCTAGGGCAGCAGCAGCCAGACCGATTGCCTCGGGGCTGAGGCTGCGGGCCACGACGACGACGACCACAAGACGCGAGGCTTTGGCCGCCACTTCGGACGCCGCATAAGCCAGCAAGTGCCGCAAGAAACCGGAATGTGCCAATCGTTGGGTCATGTCGCCAAATGTCCAAAAACAGTGTTGGGATCAGTTCTAATTGGCCGCGACATCCCTGTCCCAGACGCGGGAGGACAGCCAGACGAACCATCCGGCGAGCGACCTATCCGAATGGGATGAACGCCAATCCCGATGCCGGTCTGACGCACATCAAGACACTGCTGTAGCTGTGGATGCAGTTCAGGAGAGTACAAAATGACACGACATTTCAAAGTTTTGGTATTAGGGGCCGTCAGTGCGATTGCCCTGTCGGGTTGCAGCAGCATGAAGACCCCGCGCAACATCGAACCCGTCGCAAAGGGCGACAGTTATCAGGCGCAGTACCGTGCCCCCTCGCGGCGCCGGGCAAATGCGCCCTTGCTGCAAGCGGAGCATATGAATGGGCGCGCCTGCATGCCTCAAACTGGGGATCAGGGCGCAAACGCCTCTGCCAAATGGTCACAGCCCGCGCTTAGCCCATTGCTGGGCGAGAAGCTTTCGCGCAATGACATGGTGCAGATCACCATCGACGGGGATGAGCTTCTTAGCGACACCTATGTTGTGTCCCGCGATGGCGACCTGAAGCTGCCCTACCTGCCGCCCGTGCGCGCGCAGGGCAGAACAACCGAGCAGGTGGAGCGGGATGTCGCGCGCGTTCTGGTGGCAGCGCAGTTCTACGACAACACCCCGCGCGTCACGGCGCGCATCAGCGATTTCGCCTCGGTCACTGTCGGCGTGAAAGGCGCAGTGTTTGAACCCCATTCGGTCGAGATCGGAGGCATCCCCGGCGACGCGCTGGATCGAGGGCGTCAAGGCGTGCTGGGTGCCTCGACGGAGGCGCGCAACCTGTCAGTCGCCATTCGCGCCGCCGGAGGTGTGCGCCCGGATGCGGATCTGTCAGCGGTCGAACTGCACCGGCAAGGCACGATCTACCGGATGGACCTACGCGGCGTGTTCGAAGGCTCGGACCCGACCGACATCATGCTGCTGACCGGGGATCAGATCGTGGTCAACAGCCGAGGGTGTTTTCAAGACGATCTGATGCGCCCCAGCCCGATCAGCCCGCCCGGCGTGACGCTTTATATGTCCAACCTTACGCAACCTGCCACAGGTAACGCAGAGTCGGCCATCGGACGCGACGTGCGTGAGGTTCCTTATGGCACGCGCTACTTGCAGGCCGTAGTCGATACCAATTGCGTTGGTGGGGCCAAGACGACCAACGCCAATCGGAGCGCTGTCCTGTTCACCCGCAACCCGATGACCGGGAACTCGATCGTCATTGAACGCAATATAGAAAAGCTGCTGCGTCGTGGGGATCGGGATGACTATGACCCCTATGTTTTGCCGGGTGATGCGATCGCCTGCTACGACAGCAAGGTAACCGGCTTGACCGAAGTCGCGCGCGCGGTTGGCATCGTCGGCGCAGCGGCACTGCTCGCCCCGTGAATCAATCCCGAGCGGGCGATACTTTCGCCCGTTCCCAAGCGGCGGAGACTGCAGCGAGTTTGTCAGTGATGTCTTTGTGTTCCTTGGCCGCAGTCTCTACCGCAACTAACGCCTCTCGAAACTCATCCGCGCTGAAGGTCGCTGCACTCCCAGCCAGTTTGTGACAGGCCTGAGCGATTCGGTTCAAATCTGTCTGGTCAATGGCTCCGGTTTCGAGCTGTTCAATGAACTCATCCCCTTCGACAATGAACTTGGCATGCAGACGGCCAAAGACTTCGGGCCCGAGGCTGTCTCTTAACTCAGCCAACGGATCAGGCTGCGCATTCTCCGAAATCTGTCCCTCGGCTCGGGTGACCACCGAAAGCGCCTTGCGCAAGGCATCAATCGAGATTGGTTTGCCAATGAAAGCTGTCATGCCAGCGGCACGAAAGGTTTCGACCGCGTCTGACAGGACATTGGCCGACACCGCGATAATCGGCACATCTGTCGACTGCCCCTGGCCATTGCGAATGTGGCGTGCAGCGGTTGGTCCATCCATCACCGGCATGCTGATATCCATCAGGATCGCGTCGAACCTCTGACTATTGGCCTTGTCGACGCCGACCTGCCCATTTTCCGCTGTCGTGACGCGATGTCCGTCCAGCGCCAACATGTTGCATATGACCTCGAGGTTGATCTCGTTGTCTTCGACCACCAACAAGTTCAGAGGGCGAACGGTCTCGGTATTGATCTTGGCAGCTTCCAACAGTTCGTCGCGTGCTGACGGCTGCAACGGCACCCTCAGCCAGAAAACACTGCCGTCGCCCAATGTGCTGTCCGCCCCGACCTCGCCCCCCATAGCCTGTGCGAACCGGCGGGCAATCCCCAGGCCAAGCCCCGTCCCTCCGACCGTGCGGCCGATAGAGGGGTCGCTGGTGTAGAAGTCATCAAAAATGGCGTCGATCTCATCCGCGGCGATGCCAACCCCGGTGTCGATAACACGCACTTCGTAGACATGTGCCTTACTCTGATCTGCCGGTTCACATCTTTCGACCTCAATCGACACACGGCCATTTTCGGTAAACTTGATCGCATTGCCCACAAGGTTCAGCAGAATTTGCCGCAACCTTTGCGCATCAGTCGCGACATGCGGATAGGCTCCGCCCACCCATTGCCAAGAGATTGAGTTGCCGCGCGAGGCCGCATTGCCGCTTTGACCATCCACTAGGTCCTGCAGCATCGCGTTCAGGTCGGTTGGCTCGTGCGCGACTGACAGCTTGCCGGCCTCGAACCGAGCAATATCCAGCACCGCATCCACATGGTTTTGCAGAACCTGGCCCGAGATCTCCATGTTGCGGACAAACTGAGACTGCTGTTTGGTCGTGCGTGTATTCTTGAGAAGGGTGAGGTTGCCCAGCAACCCGTTCAACGGGGTTCTGATCTCATGACTCATAACCGTCAGAAAATCCGACTTGGCCTTTTCCCCGGCAAGGGCACGGTCGCGGGCCGAGACAAGCTCTTTCTGATCCGCAACGCTTTGTGAGATATCACGGACGAAACCGATGACGATTTCCTCGTCCCCGGCTTGGGCGGATTGCAACGCAAGTTCGACAGGAAAAACCTCACCATTCTTGCGCATCGCCTCAAGCTGGACGCGGCCCTTGCCGACGACGTGGCGGTCGCCTCCGCTCTGCATCCGCTCCATGCCTTCATTGTGCGCCGCGCGTAGATGCGAAGGCACAATCAATTCTCCGATCGAATGCCCTTTGGCCTCTGCCTCGGAATACCCGAAAATCGCTTGTGCAGCCGCGTTGAACTCCAGCACTGTGCCGGCGGCGTTTACCACGATCACGGCATCCAATGAGGTCGACAGGATCGTATTCATGCGTTGGTTTGCCTGCTGAATCGCCTGCCCCCGCCGATCAGCTTTGCGGTTCACCACCAAGAGATACGCGCTGACCGCAGTCAGCGTCAGAAACAAGCCACCGGACAAAACGGCAAGTTGAAACAGACTGAGCGCGGTTTCTTCACGGCGCTGATCCGACTGACTTGCAAAGTACGAGATCGCCGAGACCGAAAGCTCTCGCACCTTTGGAGCGATCCCCTGCGCGCCGTCATAGAGATCCGGCAGCCCCGCAATGAGCCCAGGATCCCCAGCGTCGATTGAAGGCACCGAGCCCTCCAGATAAGCGGCGACTTCGTTCAGAGGTTCAGCGAATTTCGCGTCACTTCTCAGCGTTTCAAACAGACGCGAGGTGCCCAGAATGTCGATACGGCTGTAAAAAAGATCGAAACGGCGGCGGATAAGGTCCAGGTTTTCGGTGCTTGTCTCTGCATCCGATACACCCGCCTCTAGCGCGTTGAGGTAGAACAGGAACTCGACCTCGACCTGCGTCAGCGTCCATTGCACGTTGTCTGTCCGGGCTGACTGCCGGTCGCGCAGATCGGATATCACCTTGACGGACAGCAACACGACCAAAGCAAGGGCACCCAGAACGGCGATGCCGATGAGCCCGAAAGCCCACCGGCGCCTCGAGTGGTTTTGGAAATTTCTTGTCAATGTCTGGCCCGTATCGCCCACTTCATACCGAATTGTAACCCCACGCTATTTAACGATTTCCAACCTGTCGAGTTGCCAAATACTGCGAGAGTAAATCACCTCTGTCTGGTACTTGGTATCACTGTCATAGGGATATACGATCCAAAGCGGACCCTTCTGTCGCCGGGACATCGCCACACCGTCCATCTCATAGGCGACAATCGGGTCCTGCGCCGAGATTGACGCCACTGGAATCTCAACCGCGTAGTCATTGATCGCCGTTGCCCGGATCGTCGCGCCCTCTGCTCCGATCTGTTCCAGCAAGGCATACAAGGGCACGCCAAGAAAGCTGGTCTCGCCTTCAGTCCAGATCGTCGATGTTTCAAAACTTCGCTGCGGCATCGCCTTCAACATTTCCATATCGAACTGCGCCGCCCCGTCGGGCCCGGTCTGTGCGTTATTGCCCGAAATGGTCAGCACGACCTCTCCTGTCGGGGTCGCCAAATCTTCGGCTTTCACAGACGTCAGGCAAAAAGTGAACACCGCTGTGAGGATCGCAAAAACCAGACGCATCTTAGTCTCCATTTCTTTGGCCTTAAGAAACCAGAAAGTGGTCCACAGCGACAGATGGGCATGGGGATACGCGCCTATCCGAACGGATAGGTGCGCAGGTCTCATGCGGCTGCAGTCAGCAGGTTCATGCGCTGACGCAACATGGATTTGAAACCGTCACGCAGTTCGGCACGTTCCAACGCAAAGACCGTGGTTGCCTCAAGATATCCGGCGACCGATCCGCAATCGAAGCGCTCTCCTTGAAAGGCGAAGCCGTGGCAACCAGTCCTTTCGATATCCGCCGCGATCGCATCGGTCAGTTGGGTTTCGTTTCCCGCGCCGGGTGCCAATCCGTTCAGTTGATCGAATATCGAAGGTTGCAGCAGATATCGCCCGACGATGCCAAACTCGGACGGCGCCTCATCGGCGGAGGGTTTTTCGACCAACCCTTTCAGATACTGTACCTGCCCTGTCCTGTGCTCGATATCGACCACGCCATAGGCACTGATCCGGTCGGATGGAACCTCTTCGGTCGCGATCATGTGTCTGCCTTCAAAGTTCTGGACCATTTGCGCCAGGACCGGGCGCTGCGCGTGGATCACATCATCCGGCAGGATCACCGCGAAGGGTTCATCACCGACAATGTCACGTGCCAGAGAGACTGCGTGGCCCAGTCCGCGTGGGCTGTCTTGTTGGATAAAACTGTATGCCTCATCCTCAAGATTCGTGCGGCGCAAACGGTTCAGCAGGGTGGTTTTGCCGCCATCCTTCAGTTTGCGCTCCAGCCCCGGGTTCCGCCCAAAATACGTCTCCAGCGCGGATTGGCCGGTTGACGTGATAAAGATGAATTCAACAATCCCGGCGGCGCGGGCCTCGTCCACTGCATATTGGATCAAGGGGCGGTCGATCAACGGCAGCATTTCCTTGGTCACCGATTTGGTGGCCGGCAGAAACCTTGTGCCCAGACCTGCGACCGGGAAAACAGCTTTGCGAATACGTGTCATTTCAATGCTCCTAGGATTGATCAGTAAGCGCCTCTGCCCGACACGACGGCACGTGCGGTCAATGCGATGAGGAAGAGGTTCAGAAAGGGCGAGCGGGAGCGGACATAGGCCGTATCCAGTTCGATCATGCGGTCGAAGCCGATGCCCGCGCGGCCAGAAACCTGCCACAGGCCAGTGATACCGGGACGAACCTGCAGGCGCTCCAGCGCTTGGTCAGGATATGCGGCAACCTCTTCGGGCAAAGCCGGGCGCGGTCCGACCAGCGACATATCCCCTTTCAGCACGTTGAAGATTTGCGGCAGTTCATCCAGCGAGCACCGGCGCAGAACTTTCCCGACACAGGTGATACGCGGGTCATTTTTGGCTTTGAAGCACACGCCTTCACGATCCGAATGGGCGAGCAGGTCCGCACGCTGGGCTTCGGCGTACTGCGTCATCGAGCGGAACTTGTACATCGTGAAGGGCACACCGTTTCGACCGATACGTGTCTGCCGAAAAAAGGCGGGGCCGCGACTGTCCAATCGCACCAATGCGGCGATTGCGGCCATGGGCAGGGCCAGAAGAGACAGCGCGACCACCGCCAAAGTGAGGTCCAGCAGGCGACATGCTGAGACCTTGGGAACAGAATTGTGCACGGCACGCCCGAGGAATTCGAAATTGCCCAATAGGTATCTGCGGGCCATGCGACGCGGCTCCATCGCCAGCCGCCATGCCCATTCCATCCGGGCGCGCCGAACGATGCGCGGGGCCCGGCGCACGTTGCCAGCCAGGAAATCAAACAAAGCACCCACGCCCAGCGCGATGCGAGGGTCTAGCCGGTGGCGGTTCTGGGTAATCCACAACTCCTGCAGCGGAACACCCATCGCGACCAACAGGATGTCGGCGCCGGACTGGTTGATATCGTCGATCACCTCATCAACCCGCGCGGCACCTTCATAACCATCGCGCGTACCAGCCACGGCCAAATCGGGGATCATATGCTGCAACCGGGCCGCCGCTGCCTGAGCTGTTCCGGGACGTCCCCCCAACAGGTAGACTGACTGGCCAAGACGCGCCGCGCGTTTCAGCAGTTTGGGCACAAAGTCCGTACCGTTCAGGTTCTCGGCCAACTGGACGCCTTGCAACTTTGCCGCGACCTCTACCCCAATTCCGTCCGGAAGGATCATATCTGCCCGGGCCAATGCTGCTCGATAGGTATGGTTACGGGCCCGTATGTTTGCGCAATGTGCGTTCAGGAAAAATACCGTCCGGCGCGTCCCATCTAGCAGTTTTGAGATCACCTGTCCGGATTGGGCATTCACAATTGGCAAGCCCAAAATCTCGGTCTTTTTCAGAGGTGGTATGGGTGTTGGCTGCGCGCCTATGCACATATCTTGGACTGAAAGGAACTGCATGGAACTCTCCGATCAACGATGACAATCTGTGGCTTCAGACTGCCAATGTGATCCTGCAACCGATAGGCGAGCATCCGGAGAGCAATCGGAGAATAGGTCTATTCAAACGACCCCGCAGCACATAGCGTGGTGAAAACGGTTCGCTGAACTATCCGATTGGATATTCACCTGTCCGTCAGGAAGGCTTCATGCCATGGGTTCAATGATTTATTAACGCATTTGGGTGTGGTTGGGGGCAGACGGAGATTTGAGATGAAAGTTCTTATTGCTGACGACCACGAGCTTATTTTGGACACGCTCGTTGCCTTTATAGATGCCGCAGGCGGGATCGAGGTTGAGACCGCGCCGGATTTCCCAGCCGCGAAAACTCTGATTGAGAACGACGGAGCCTTTGATCTGGTCCTTCTGGACCTGAACATGCCCGGCATGAACGGGTTGGCCGGACTTGAAACCTGCATCGCTTTGGACGGTGCCCAGCATGTGGCCTTGTTTACCGGCGACACCTCGCGCGATCTGGCGCAACGCGCGCTGGAACTTGGCGCGGCCGGTTTCGTCCCCAAAACTCTTCCGGCCAAATCCCTGGTGAACGCGATCCGTTTTATGGCGATGGGAGAACAATACCTTCCTGCTGGTTTCATGAACGCAGAGCAGCCCGAAGACTCCCATCCCATGGCTAAGAAACTCACAGAGCGAGAGCGGCAAGTGCTCAAGGGACTGACTGAAGGCAAATCCAACAAGGAAATCGCCCGTGATCTGGACCTATCAGAGCCGACGATCAAACTGCATATGAAGACTTTGTACCGCAAAGTTGGTGTCAGCAATCGAACGCAGGCCGCCTTGGCCGCGCGCGAGGCTGGGTTGTTCTAGGCGTCTTTATCCGAACGGATAGGAGGCGCTCCCAATCCCCTCGACTCCTAGCCTGCTGAGCGAATGATCAGAAGTCAGACGCGGTGTATCACCCTTGTACGAAAGGGTTATTCCATGCCGCAACAGATTTCAAACTCCACTGAATCCACGCGCGACATGCAATTTCTGCATTGGGTGCGCATTTCCCGATCCAATTTTAGAACGCTGGGGTGGCGGCGCATCTTAAAGGGTGGGCGCCTTAGCGATCTAGGCCGCCTGCCCCGTTACATGGCATTATACCTTCTTGGGGCGAGTTGCATCTGGGCCCCCATCAGCGGCTATTTGGCGACCGCGCCTGTCAAATACACTTCTAACGCATCATTGATCCTGCCAGGATCTGGCGCTTCCGCATCGGTCAATCTGGCCAATATCGGTCAGGCATCCTCATATGCGAATTCTGCCTTTGCCAACGGGTCGATAAGCCCGACCGAGACGTATAAACGTTTGTTGTCGGCCGATCGCATCCTTGATGCGGCAGCCAAGGCGGTAGAGACTAACCGTGATGCGTTTGGCAAGCCGCGGGTACAACTGGTCGATCAAACCAGCCTTATACATATCGAGCTTCAGGCGGCCTCTCCGGCTGACGCTCAGCAATATGGTGACGCCCTAGTGGCGGCTTTTTTCGCCGAAATTGACGCCCTGCGCGCCGATGAAATTGCCACCCGCGAGGCCAGCAATACGGGCGCGATCGAAGACTACACGCGCGCAATTCAGGCCACGCGGGCCGAGATCAAACAGCTGCAGTCGCAAAGCGGTCTGATATCAGTTGCGCAATACCAAGAACAGGTCGCCGCTAATGACCGCGCAAAGCAGGAACTGCGAAAGCAGGAGAGCGAGCTGGCACGCCAATCGGAACGTGTCGCCGCGCTTCAAGTCGCGTTGAATCTGCCCCCTGACGCAGCGGCGGCAACGCTGAAACTCTATGCTGATGCGCAATACCTATCGTTGCTTGAGGACGTGTCGGTGGGGGCTGCAAAGCTGGCGCAAGCCGACGCGACCTACGGATCGCGCCACCCGATCTATGTGAATGCCCAAATCGACTACGAAGCGGCGCGTTCGGTTGCGTTACAACGCGCGTCGCAGGTGACTGGTCTCGCGGTCGAGCAGCTCGGTGGACTGGATCGTGCGCCGGAAGGACAACGGGCGCAGTTGCTCAGTGAGTTGGTACGCGAAGATGCCTTGCGTGCCGGACTGGAAGAACATGTCGCGACACTGCGCGCGCAAGTCCAACTGGAAACTCTGCACTTGTCAGAGCTCGCACCCATCGCCGCTGAATTGGAGGACCGGCAGAGAGATTTCGCTGTGGCAGAAGCCGTGTTCGCCTCTGCCATCGCACGATCCGAGTCAAAAAAGACCGATGTCTACGCCTCTTATCCTTTGATCCAAGTGCTGGAAAACCCGTCTCTGCCGACCCACCCTTCTTCACCGAACAAGAAGATCTCGATCGCTGCCGGGATCGCTGCAAGCCTCATGCTATTGATGGGTTTGGTACTGGCATGGATCCGAAACCCGCTGATTTCAAAGCTACTAAAAGACCAGAAAGAGGCCGTTGTTTGATGCATATGGCGCCTCAAACCCCGGCCGAAAAAATCGTCTGGTACACGCTGATCTGGACATGGCCGTTCTACGCACTTGGAGCGCTCTATGTTGTCGGTCCGGTGCTGGGTTGGATGTTGGCTGCGATGGCTGGGTTGTCGCTTTATCTCGGCCCGGCGATCCGCTTGGATATGCGTGCAACGGGCCCTGTACCCACCGTGGTCTGGGTCTGGAGCGTTGGCATGCTTGTGATGCTAGTCTCACTTTGGGCAGGCCACGCGGATTGGAAACTTGGCGCCACTAAAACAATCAAATCGAGCATCGGATGGGCCAAAGGTTGGGCACTGATCCCGTTGCTCATCCTTGCCGGGGCGGTCTTGCCCATTCGGCGCGAGATTCTGGTCAGAGGACAATGCTTACTGGGCCTTTGGACCTTGTGCCTTCTGCCGTTGCTAGTGGTCGCCCCCTATGCCGGTCTGCCGCATCTGCTGTTTACGTCCCCTTTGAAAGCAGTTGGCGGCCCGGGGCCCGAGTATTTCTCGGTCTACCTGTACACAATCGACCCTGCCAGCGGCACACCCCGTTGGCAGTTCTTTGCACCATGGTCGCCATTCGCGGCCTTGCTTGGCGTCAGCATGGTTTTGTTTGCCCTCGAAGAAAAGCACCGCAGCTGGAAGGTCATCGGTTTGACTGCCGGAGTTCTGATGATCCTGATGTCGAAGTCCCGCATGGGCTTGGTCGGATTGGTGGTCTGCTCGCTGTCACCCCGCCTCTTGCCACTTGTCGCCCGAAGCTTGGGATGGGTGTTATTGTCTACTGCCACCACAGCCGTGGCCGTTTGGGGCGCCGCCTTTGTCGAGTTCGGCAACCGAGCCCTATACAGCTTCAAATCCGCACGCGCCGATAGTACCCGCGTACGCGAAACGCTGCAGCGCATTGCGTATGAGCGCTGGCAATCGGATGCGATGGTTTTCGGGCATGGCACGGTCAGACCCGGAGCGCATCTTGTTGAATACATGCCGATCGGCAGCCATCACACCTGGTACGGGTTGCTGTTCGTCAAAGGGTTGACCGGATTTGCCGCGTTTCTCATCCCTTTCCTCGTTCATTTCGCAATCGTCACCTTGGACGCCATAAAGTCGGAACGCGGGAGGCTGCCGCTCGGGCTGTTGCTCACTGTTCTCCTGTTGACTTTTGGAGAGAACGTCGAAATCCAAACCTATCTCCTCTGGCCGACCTTACTGATGCTCGGATTGCATTTGCGAGAGGTCAAATCAGTATGTCTGGGCAGCTGATACGCCGCTAGGATTGTTGCGATACCAGCGTAGTGTCAGACGTTATTTTTTTGGGTTGGTTCAATTACCACTCTAGAGAACGAATGGTAGAGATTTTCAGGTGAAGACTTTCATGTTTTTACGGTGAACTTGCTGTCGATCTGAAATCTGCATCTCATAGTTCATCAACGACAGTTTGGTTCTTCAGCCAACTACTGAGATCGGATATCTGGTAGTCCGCTTTGGGCTCGAATCGGACCTCCACCGAAAATTGGCGAGCGGCCGCAAAGCGGACAAACCGGACTTGTGCGATTGCGGCAATTGCTGACGCAGCATTGATTTGCTGTAGCAGCACATTCATCGCTGCGTTGCAGCTGTTGTCGCCAGACCGGTCATTCAAAGCTATGATGATGCGATACTATCAAACTGTAGTTTCGCTGCACATAGGATCAGCAACTTAGACGCCGAACAAAGCCAACGTTTGCGTTGTCGCAGGCAGTGCAGCAGGACAGGCCATGCGGGCCTTCAGCCAGTAAGCAAATTCTCGTTGTGGCTCATGCAGGTGGCGGGGAAGAGGGAGTAATTCGCGGTCGTGGAATTTTTCATTAAGTTGAGATATTGCAGAGATTGGATCTTTGGTTCTTGCTTCGTGTTTGAATTGATCGGGAACGAAGCACCAATAGTGCTTCTATTTGTTGTTATGCTTTTTTGACGAGCGTAATCTTGTTTTTCTGACAGGAAATTAACGTTACTGCCGAACGCGATAGCCGGAAGCAATGATCTTGTTTATCAGAACAGCGGCGGCCTGGTGCATGTCCTTTTCATCGTTATTGCCGACCGCTGTTTCGTGGACAGCAGCTGCGTCATGCAGAACTCCCACAATTTCATGTTCGGGCAGAAGCTCACGATCTTTAATTGCAAGCAAAAGCGCTTCACAAATTGAGAGTGCGGCCATTCCTGAATGGTCTTGCCGGTCAGCCATGGTAGACGTCCTTTTCTAACAGGCGTCCAAGCATGGAAGCGCCACGATGAATTGCACCATACTGGCATAGATTGCTGTATACTTAACTGATCGAAAGCAGTCTTGGCGTCGGATAGTTTCGCGGGCTGCTCATCGATGAAGGAAGAACACTTGCGCACTATCAAAAATAGTCCACTCACCCGAAAGCTTTCAAACTTCGTCGCTCTGACTGAGGTTGAACTTGCGGTATTGGCACGCCTGCACAAGCGTCGCAGAACCTTTGAAGCCGGACGTGACCTTGTGCATCAAGGGCAATCAGAGCAGGCGGCCTACATTCTGGCCTCGGGCTGGGTTTGTTCCTACAAAACCCAGACTGACGGGTCGCGTCAGATCGTCGATTTCCAAATACCGGGTGACTTTCTGGGCTTGCGAAGCGTTCTATTGCACACCTCGGATCACAGCATAGAACCAATCATGGAAATCCAAGCCATTGAAGTAGTAGTGGATGATCTCCTGGAAGCATTTGCGCAAACGCCCCGGCTGGCGACAGCAATCCTTTGGGCGGTCTCTAGAGATGAAGCGATGGTGGTTGAGCACCTGGTCAACATAGGACGGCGAGATGCGGGTGAGCGCATGGCGCATTTTCTTTTGGAACTTGGTGTGAGGCTGACTCAGGTCGGGATGGCAACCAAGATGGGATATACCTGCCCACTGACACAATACCATCTTGCCGATACGCTGGGACTGAGTGCCGTGCATGTTAATCGTGTCCTACGGCAACTGCGGGAAAAGGGGCTGGTTACTTTTCAATCCGGGCAAGTGGTATTTGATGATTATGACGGACTGGTGACGTTGGCCGGTTTTGACCCCACTTATCTGGATCAGGCCGGGCCACTGTTGAAGCAATAAGTTCACCCCTACAGCGATGCCGGGATTTTGATGATCGTTGCCTGTTAGAGACGGAATTCGCTTCGGCAGATTTGGGATTTCACTGAAAAAGAAGCGCAAGATAAATACAGTCCGATTGCGGTACTGGATTTCCTGCGCTTCTCAATTACTCGTTAAGAACACGCCAGCAAATATCCCGCCAACACACATCACGTTGCCGGAATCCAAACATCGTTGCACTGACGCAGGTTAGTCAATTTTTTACAGTACCTGATCCTCGGGCACCAAATGCATTTGAAATTCCAATAAAATCTCAGGTCATTGGCCGCAGACTAACATCGATCAGCGCGCGTCTGCCATTTGCACATTATTCTAAATTACAACGCCAGTACTACCGCAGCGCTTACGAGCGTGTACCGCGGCAGACTGCGCGGGGAAGATCCAACAAACTATATGGAGGACCAAGGTGAGCACGAGATCGTCCAGTTCTTTGGTGACGTTTTCAAATCCGTTCTCTTTGTCCGGCTACCCGGATGAACTTCCTGCAGGCGAGTATGAAGTAGTTGTTGAAGAAGAACTACTACAGGGCCTGAGTTTCGAAGCATATCGCAGAACCGGAACCTACCTGACAGTTCAGGGCAAAGGCAGCAAGCCAGGCCGCACGGAAATGCGCCCAATTGACCCAGAAGATTTTGAACTGGCGCTTAAGCACGACCAGACCTTGGCCACATCTAACAATGACAGCGATGCGGCGCTTTCCCCGCAGGAGGAATAGATTATGAACACGCCCGAATGGCTTAAACCCGGAATCTACGGTGCTCTGATCGGCGGGGTTTTCGTAGGCGTCGTTGGATTTTCATGGGGTGGATGGATGACCGGCGGTAGCGCGGACAAGATGGCCAACGCCATGTCCCGCGATAATGTAATCGCTGCGTTGGTTCCGGTCTGCGTCGACATGGCGAGAACTGACGCCCAACGCGCCGAAAAAATAACGACGATCAAAGAGGCTTCTTCTTTCAAGCAGAAGGATGCCGTCATGGCGGCTGGCTGGGCAACGGTGCCGGGATCCCAAACTCCTAACAAAGACCTGGCGCAGGCCTGTATCGAGGGGCTGAACCTGGATGGATCGTAACTCAATCACTCAACATTCGGACAACGCCGTTTGCATCAGGGCAAATCGAAAAAATCAGTACCGGTTTTGCGCTCACTTAATGGCTGCGTTGTTTGTTGGCGTCTTCAGCAGTTTGGCGGGCTCCTTTATCTCATCAAGTCCCGCATCGGCCGAAACAAATTCGATCCCGGATAACGCGCATCCCAAAAAGTATGGCGACGGTTGGGAATGCGATTTGTCCTATCGGTTGAAAGGCGAAGAATGCGTGGCCATTGTCGTGCCGGGAAATGCCTACCCCACAAACAGAACCTATGGCTCAGGGTGGGCATGTATGCATGGCTTTGTTGAAGTTGGCGGCACCTCATGCACTGAAGTGATTGTGCCTGAGGGTGGATATCTCGATCCATCAGGTGAGAGGTGGCGGTGCCTGCGTGGATACACAAGAGTAGACGATAGCTGCCAGAAAATCGTGGTGCCGGATAATGCTTACCTGACGAATAGCACTTATGGATCTGCATGGCGTTGCAACCGTGGCTACGAAAAAGACGGAGAAGCATGCGTGGCAGTAGCGGTGCCGGAAAACGCTTTTCTGAACGCATCAACCAGCGGGCGTCCCTGGACGTGCGAGCGTGGGTATTTTGAGCGCGACGGACGGTGCGATGCCGTGTTTGTGCCTGAAAATGCTTTCTACGATGACGCGATCCATGGAGTTGGATGGAAATGCGAACGTGGTTACGAGGCGTCCGGTGATCGCTGCAATGCAATCGAGCTACCGGCAAATGCCCATATCGACCGATCCGGTAATAGGTGGGAATGCCACAGAAACTATCATCAGTCAGAAGGTCAGTGTGTTCTGAACAATTGAGGTTTCAGGCAGAGAGCCCATTTTTCCAAACTTCACAATTTGTGCCCGTTCTTACCAAGGACGGCGCGTTTCACACTCCCAAAAGGAACAGATATGAAACCCCTACCCATTGCGTCGGATGACAGGAAGTTCATTGCCAGCAATGCGCAAAAGCTGCCGCCTGAACAAGCAGTTTTTCCAGAGCTTCACCGCAAGACACTTGTGACAGATACACCGACTGCAATTGTGTATTGCGAAGGAAACTTCGCAAAGATCGATGGCAAGACGGCTAATGGTCTCGTTCGACATTCACAGGCCTATCGCGTTCTTTCGGTGATCGACAGCACGTATGGCGGTTGTGACAGTGGCAAAGTGCTTGATAATGTCGCAAATCAGGTTCCCATCTTCGATGATCTTGATGCCGCCGTCGCTAATGAAGCTACGATCCCCGACACGTTTATTTACGGAATGGCGCCGGCCAGCGGCAGAATGTCCCTTGAAGATCGCGAAGCTGTTGTGGATGCGATAACGCTCGGAATGAACATCGTCAGTGGGCTGCATGAATTTCTTTGCGACGACAAAGAGCTCGCCGGATTTGCCAAAATTCACGATGTCACGATACGCGACATTCGCAAGCCGCGGCCTAATCGCGACCTGCGCCTGTTAGATGGCAGTGTTGGAGACGTCCAGGCGATCCGCATCGCGGTGTTCGGCACCGATTGTGCAATTGGAAAGCGTACGACCGCGACAATCCTGACAAACGCACTTAACACGCATGGGATCAAAACAGTTTTAGTTGGCACCGGCCAGACAGGTTTGATGCAGGGCGCCAAGTATGGCGTTGCGATGGATTCGGTGCCGCCGCAATTTTGTTGTGGCGAACTTGAGCGTGCTGTTGTTGCAGCATCTGAAGGTGAGCGCCCCGATGTCATAGTGATCGAGGGCCAGGGCGCGCTAAGCCATCCGGCCTTTTGCACATCAGCCTTCATTCTGCGAGGCAGTCAACCACATGCAGTTATTCTTCAACACGCGCCTAAACGAAAACGTCGATGTGATTTCCCCAACATGACTATGCCCGACCCTTGCGATGAAATCACCCTGATCGAGGCTTTTGCAAACACAGAGGTAATTGGCATGACGATCAACCATGAAGGAATGAATGATATTGAGATTTCAAAGGCCATCACAGACTATAACCGCAAATTGTATCTCCCGGTCACTGACGCATTGAACCGTCCTCCAAAAAACTTGGTGAATATTGTTCTATCTGCCTTTCCGCGCTTGCAAACCGTACGTGCTACGACGATTGAATGAGCAAGCTGCGTATTGACGTTGATCTGGACAAAATTCGGTACAACACACGGTTCCTGGTCGACCACCTTAGACCCCGCGGAATTACGGTGACAGGCGTGACAAAAGCCGTGTGCGGTCATCCTGAGATTGCGAATGCTATGCTTGAAGGTGGTGCGACAGGGCTGGCGGACGCACGGATCAGCAATGTCATGCGTATGCGCAATGCTGGAATCTCGTGCTCCATATCCTTGATCCGAACACCCATGCTGAGCCAGGTCGCGCAAGTTGTTGATAACTGCAATGTCAGCTTCAACACAGAGATGGACATTATCGCAAGCCTGGCCATGAATGCGCTGGGAAAGAACATTACTCACAATATTATCCTGATGATGGAAATGGGGGATATGCGAGAAGGCATCTTGCCTGAACACCTTGAGCGCACTGTGTCTCAAATTCTTAGAATGGAAGGGATTTCTCTGAAGGGGATTGGTGCAAATTTTGCCTGTCTGGGTCATGTGGCACCCTCTGCAGGAGCAATGGCATTGCTTTCGTCGCTTGCCGTCGATACCGAACTTGCAAGTGGACCCGCTCCGGAAACAGTGTCAGGCGGCGGTTCTGCCAGTTTGCCATGGGCGCTTGGCAAGGGGGCGACCGGAAAGATCAACAACCTGCGTCTGGGTGAGGCCATCCTGTTAGGTACCGATCCCGTTTCGGGATACGCGATCGACGGGCTTTACACAGATGTTTTTACGCTTTGGGCGGAAGTGATCGAAACGAAGACCAAATCAAATCCAAATCCCTTGCAATTGAATTATCCCATACCTTCAATGCAGTGTGTGACTTTAGACAGTCCTTCGAACACTCGGTCGATCCTTGCCATTGGACTCCAGGACACCGATGCGGCGGGTCTAATTTTCCCTGCTGGCGTCACGTTCGTCGGAGCCACCAGTGATCATATCGTTGTTGAAAACACCAATTGTCTGCTTCGCCCTGGTGGCGAGGTGAAGCTGAAATTGAACTATAGCGCGCTCTCGCGCGGCATGGCTGCACCCGATGTAGCAAAAGTCTTCCATGGTGATGGCGCATTGGTTGACTGCACCGCAGCGAACACTGATCGCCCATATTCGAAGCGAAAGTAGCGCGCCAGGGTTGCCGCCGCCTCGGTTCTGCTTCATCCACCCGTCTTATTCTACGGCTTTACGTAGTAAATTGGGCCACCAATACCTATATTGGTGGTACCCGCATTCACTTTTCACACCCTATCTGGGCTCGTGAGTGTTGCGGACAATCAAAGGATCAAAATGATGTCTTTCAAAGACCTTACGACCAGAGCGGCTGCCGCACTGAAGGAAAACGATGCGGACGCGTCAAAAAAAGAAGTGACGTCGAAAGGGCAGGACGCCGTCCCCGAAAAATCAAAGCCTAAACCTCAAAACTGATAATACCCTGCCGGGAGCGGGTGGCTTGTTCTTGTTTACATCTCCGAGCGAGCGGTATCAGCAAAGGAGAACTACACAAATGAACCAACTAATCAGCAAGACAATCGCAGTCTTTTCCAGGCCGTTTACTTTCCCTGGCTTTGACGAATTACTCCCGGCGGGCGAATACGACATAGAAACTGAGCTTTCCGCACCACCAGATTATTTGGATCCAGAAGCCTGGAAAGCATCGGTGTTAATCTGTCTGCATCCACGGAAATCTCACCCCGGTCTGGCGCGTACCTTGACCGTTTCTCTTACTGATTTGGAGAGAGCCCGCGCGAAGGATAAACTGTCTTCAAAGCAGTTGTCGCAGTTCTTGCTCGACCAGCTTTTGGCCGATCCCATGGTGCAATTGATTATGGAAGCGGATGGTGTGTCTGAGACTCAACTTCGGCACCTCTACTCTGAGTCGCTCATTTCTGAGGCAGACGACGGATCATCAGATCAACGAGCCATACCGCGAGGATGCGCAAGCGGTTCTCGGTATGCTTTCGCTGTCCAAGCTGCTGAGAACGAAGGAATGCCAGTTCGTCCTATTAAAACCCCTCGGATTACAGGCCGTCCCATCGGACAGTCTGAACCAGGCAGCTCCTTCAATCTCAAGGCTTAGGGCTCGGAACTTTCTTTTCCAGACGCTGTATAAACCAAAACAGAAATCGAGGCTAAGAACTGATGGAAGACTTCGACAACGACGCAGATACGATCATGGCTCGCGCCCACAATGACGTGCCGCAAGAACGCCCGTGTCTTCGTTGCAGAACGCCATTCTGGAGCGAAGGGTTCGGAGAGCGGATTTGTCGATGCTGCAAGGGGTTGAGCGCGTGGCGAAATGGCGTATCAGTAAGCCCCGGGTTAGCTCGGCGTCGCTGATAACCTGACGCCGGTCTTACCAGCTTTTCTGATCATATCTCATTTTATCTTATTGGTGCTGACCCGGGCCTTTTAACGTGGAACCCGATCGTTAATCGGTGCTGAAGACGAAGCGTACGCGCGGTTTGGACTCGAACCGTTCTTATGCGTAGTGATATGGGCTCAAGCCGCCTAATGCACACACTTAAACCATGCCAGTATTCATAATCGGACAGCAGGCATTCACGCCGCTTGTACTATTCGGTGGTCAGCGCGGTGCTGTTGCTTGGGTGCGGAGGGTGGATCGGAGTGCAAAATATGCCAAGAGTCCAACTACCTGCAGTCACCCCAAAACCCAGAGCTTGGAACAAGGGGCGGATCATCGGTCAGAAACGACCGCTACTCCCAAAACAGGTCTGGGCGATCCGTGCCCGGCTCGAACTTTCTGGAAATCTGCGTGATCTCACAATGTTCAACGTCGCGATTGATAGCAAGCTACGCGGCTGCGATCTGGTCAAACTCGCTGTGACCGATCTTGTCAAAGACGATCGCGTCCGTGAGCGTGTTTCGGTGATCCAGAGCAAAACCAAGCGATCTGTTCAATTCGAACTGACGGAAAACACGCGAGAAACTGTATTGGTATGGGTAAAATCACCGGAAATGTTTGCTAGCCGGTTCATGTTTCCAAGCCGATTCCATGATCGACCACACATCTCGACGCGCCAGTATGGCAGGCTGGTTCGAGACTGGGTGACCGCAATCGGATTGGAACCGAGCGGATATGGCACGCATTCGCTTCGCCGAACCAAAGTAGCTGAGATCTACCGCAAGACAGGAAATCTCCGCGCGGTCCAACTTCTGCTTGGGCACACAAAGGTCGATAGCACCGTGCGATACCTGGGCGTTGAATTGGAAGACGCGCTAAGCAATGCAGAGCGCATAGACATCTGAGACAGTTTGGCGAGCGGCGCTGTCGGTCGCCAATCCATAGTGGTTCTAGTTCTTTTACGCAGGAGTGGGACGTAGCGTGCCCTGAGCGGAAGTGTCAAAATCTTGTTGCGTACGCTCGCAGCACAGTTTTCTCGGCTCAGGCGCAATTTACAGGGTGCGGGACCGAGCGGCCATTTGATCACGCCGCGAGTACTTGTGCAGAAGCGGCGCGAAAATCGCTGCGTTGCAGCCAATGTTATCAGGCCAGTCATTCATAGTCACGGGGAAGCCTTGATCACATACTCCTCTTTCGCCGCACTCAGGCCAGACAATTTCTTTCGGTAGTTCACCAAGGATCTTGGTCACCGGCAGTTTCAAAAACTACCTGCCCTGGCGGTACTTGCATTGCGACAAGGGAAACTTCCTTGACTCTATTCTGGCTAAGGACCACAAAAGTGCATTGGTGAAAGTTACTCGTCGCCGCGATGCTGCCGGCTTCGATGATCCAATGGCCTTCAGAATAACTGTAGCATGTGCCCCAGCATAGGAACGGGTTTCGCTGGGGTCTTCGCTATGAGCTCGTTCCTCGCAAGCATTCGCAACTGTCACCTGACAAGCCCCCGTCATCGCGTGAACCATGAAAGAAGGCGCCGTATGAACAACACATGGCTCATAAATTGCGTGCTTGATGCCCGATAGATCAGGTCTCAGGCTCCGTTTCAATCAGTCATTCATCCTGTTTGCGCGCTGCATTCTTTGTTTGATCCCGACAATCTTGGTGTTGTTCTCAGGGACGCAGCTTCCTGCCCAAGTCGCAGGCAATGCCGATGGATCGATTTGTGACGAAGGTTTCGAAAACAAGAACGGATCGTGCCAAAGAATAGACTTACCGGAAAACGCATATTTGACGGGTAGCTTCTTTGGCAGCGGCTGGGAATGCAATCATGGTTTTCAGATTGTCGGAGAACTCTGCGAGGAGATAAGAGTTCCTGAAAACGCCTATCTTGCATCAACCGGAGACCGATGGGAGTGCAACCGGCTGTTCCAGCGCGTCGAGGACGAATGTGAAGAGGTGATTTCACCTCAAAATGGGTACGTCGAAACCCGGTTTGGCGCACAGGAAGTACACTGTGACTGGGGATTTCGTAAGGAAGACCTGGATTGTGTTGCGATTAGTGTCCCCAGCAACGGCCACCTGACTGACAAAAACAGCGCGGATGGTTGGGTGTGCCTCAGAGGTCTCAGAGAAACGGAGAGCGGTTGCGAACCGGTGGCAATTCCACAGCATGCATATCTTGCGCCTGAAACCTTTTCTGGATGGAAATGCAAACGAGGTTATCGCGCAAACCGGGACAGATGCATTGCGATCCTTGTCCCTTCAAATGCTCACTTGAATCGGAGAGGTGACGGTTGGGAATGCAATCGGCCGTTTACACGACAGAACGATAAGTGCACCGAAAATGTGCCGCGACAATAGGTTGGTGGGAACCAATACCTCCTGACATATCCGGAAGGACGAATCCGTGAACCATAACTCGATTGACGAAAACCTGGGTAAAATACTCAAAGCCGAAAAGGCGCAACGCTGGTCCTACAGCATAAAGATGTTTGTCGCATTGGCGATGATTGTTGCGGCCATAATTGTGGTGGTGTTTCTCTGATGCGTAAAAGCACCCCTCAGGTTAGCCTCCGACACCCAAAATCGGCAATTCGCGACCTAGAACAAAGAGCATTTCAGGAACGCAGTGTTCGTAAGTCGCGGAACGCTGACGTAGCCGGTGTGATTGAGGAACAGTTTGGCAAGTACTTGATTAAGGCCGGCATTCTGAGCGGTAACAGCGTTGCGCGCGCATTCCCCAAGCCACCAGCTAAAACGCAGGCAATGATTGCCGATGCAGTTGGTGAAACACCAGAGTTGGCCATTGAAGCCTTAAAAGGAATTCTCGAAGAACGAGACAGGAAACGTAGCGGTCAACGACGTTTGGAAGGAAACTCCGGCACGCTCGTTCCCAGTGAAAGAGAATATGCAGAGGCATTGCGCCAGATCAGGCTCACCCCTGCGCAGGTCACAATGCTCAAAGCACTTACTATCGCGGGCAAGGACGGTCTGACTATTGGTCACTTGTCTCAGGCAGCCGGTTACAAATCGCGCGAGGCCTCCATCAAGGTTTTCAAGAAAATCGGACTATTGATCGCAGAATATCTGGAACTGGACCTACCCGAAGCCGGATCGGTACAGAATGATGGCGCCGCTCAGGTCCTGGCATTTTCTCACATCGAAAGTGACGATGAGCCAGCAACTTGGATTATGCATCAGGAACTGCGCGACGCTGTTCGTTCGGTTCTATGACGTACGTTCCAGCCCCCGCTTTTGTAGAGAACTCTGAACCGGAACAAATGCACGAAAGGTTGCACACGTAGCTTATGCTGGAGAAGAAACCATACCCGCTCGACCTGATCTATGTACCTGTGAAGCGTGCAAAAACACTTGATCAGCAAAAAGTCCTGACGCTGGCCGAAGATATCCTGAAGAACGGCCAGAAGACCCCGATTCAGATACGCGCGGACAACAAGAGGTTCGTGCTGATTGAAGGCCTTCACCGACTAGAGGCCATTCGCGCCCTCGGCGGTGATACTGTCGACGCCTTTTTGGTGCGCGCCAGATTACACTAAACTCTTGTTGGGATTGGCGTTCGACAAAGCCTGAGAAAACGTCAGCAGGCGCTGACTTTCTTCATCCCAAAGATGCAATCGTGCGCAATGAAGGCTCTCATATAGAGTAATACGCTGGCAATTTTCCAACTCGGAATGGTCACGCAAAACCTCGTTTAGCCGATAAAACGGTATGCGGCTGGCAAGGTGGTGAACATGGTGCACACCGATATTGGCAGAGAACCACCGCAGGATGCCTGGCAGGGCGTAGTGAGAACTTCCATAGAATGCGGCGTTCTGAAGATTCCACACTTCTTCCCGCTCCCAAGTCGTGTGTTCAAACTGGTGTTGAATATAGAATAGCCAAATACCAATCGATGCGGCGACGATCATGGTTGGAAGGAATACAAAAACCAGTACATCCAGGCCTCTGGTCCAAAAAATCAGAGCCAGGACCACTGCAATCGCGGCGTTTGTTCCCATAGCACTTGCCCAATTCAGCCAGCCTGACCGCATGAAACCAAAGGGCAAGCGATTTTGAAAAAAGAACGTGTAGACCGGTACTATACAGAACAGGAAGAAGGGGTTCCGGATTAACCTGTAAGCGGCACGCCCGAACCAATTCCGTTTCAGGTATTCCTCAATGGTCAATGTAGGAATGTCACCCATACCACGCCGATCAAGGTTACCGGTTGAGGCATGGTGAATCGCATGGCTTTGCCGCCAGACGTCATAGGGTGTCAGGGCGAGAACACCCAGAACCCGGCCGGTCCAATTGCAAACGGTGCGGCTTCTAAAGAAAGATCCGTGACCACAATCATGCATGATGATGAAGATACGCACCAGAAATGCGGCGTTCAGGATGGCCAATAGAACAGTGACCCAGATACTAAGGGATAGCGCAAACCACGCTGCGCCCCATAGCGCGAAAAAGGGGATGACAGTGATTGTCAGTTCAATAACGCTACGCTTCGTATCGGGCACACGGTATTGCGCGAGCGCCCGGGTCAATTCCTGCTGTTGCAACTGACTTGTTCTCCAAGGGCTTTTAGCAGCCCATTGTGCAAACGGGCACCCCATAAGGGTGCCCGTAAAAGGTCAGGCCAGTGCCAGATTGGCGGCGCTGTCGCGCCCGTCACGGCCAGCTTCGACGTCAAAAGTGACCTTCTGGCCGTCCTTCAATTCGCTGATGCCGGAACGCTCAAGTGCTGAGATGTGCACGAACACATCGCGCTTGCCATCTTCAGGTTCGATAAAGCCAAAACCTTTGGTCGAGTTGAACCATTTTACTGTGCCATTTGCCATGGTGGAAGTCTCCTAATACTTGCCGCCCGCATTATTGCGGCGACTCGGCGTGGTCGGTCTGAATCGAAAGACTGAACGCCGAGTTTGGGAGACAGCAGGTCGAAAAAGAAAAACGTAAGCCCTGTGTACATGGACTTCGAGTACACACGATACAAGCCTTGATACAACGGAAAGCAACAGAAGATCTAAGTCTGCCCAGCCCAATTTGGGACAAAGATAAGCAGAACCATTGCTCTGTGGTTCGGAAATCAGAGGTCGGCTTCCGATAAAACCTGCCGAATGCGTATGCAGCAAATTGATTGCTCAGGCACGACAGGTAGGGCTCACTGTCCGAAATCGCCGCGTGCTTCAAGAACACCGCGGCAAGGCACAAATGTTCATTGAGTGATTGAAACATTGCTAAATCAACGAGTTGACCTCTCTAACGAACGGTAGATTCTGCGCGGCCCGAATCTTGGGTCATGCTGCGTTGGCATAGGGCGACTGCGAGCCTCAAAGTGCCATTAGTAGGTCCGTATCTGCGCAAGCATCGGGCAAGAAACGTTCCCGATGTTACAGTTGGCCGTAAGTTCATTCAGGGCGGCCTCCAATCGCTTAAGTTCGATTATCTTCATACGCACATTGGAGATATGAAGCTCGGCCAGTTCCTTAACGGATTGGCAATCCTCGCTATCACCTTCGGATAGGTTGAGAAGCACCTTTGCATCGGCAAGCGAAAAACCCATGTCTCGGCACTTCCTTAGAAAACGAAGCCGTCCAACATCGTGCGCGGAGTACATGCGTCGATTATTCCATGCCCTTTCTGGTTTCGGCACGATCCCTTCGCGTTCGTAGTAGCGGATAGTATCAATTCCGACACCGCTTTGCCGGGATGCCTCCCCAATCGCAAACATGTGAGATTTCCTGTCTTGATCCTGTAGTGGCTACAGAAGTTAAACGAGAGGTTGTTGTCTCTACAACTCCGCGCGACGTAGTCCATCAGGGAAACAGAATGCAGAAGTACCTTAGCCTCAGCTATTTGGGATCGCTATCAGCGCTTGGCGTCGCGACTTGCTGCGTTTTGCCCATGACGATGATGTTACTGGGGCTGGGTGGCAGTTGGTTGGCAATCTTTGGGAAGGTTGCCGCAGCGAGTTACTATGTGCTGACGATGTCAACGGCGCTCGTCGTGATATCATGGATGGTATCTTATCGGCGCGGTTCCTTGCCGACGTTGAAATGGTGGCTTGCAGGAACGACTCTAATCACCGGCGTGGGTTGGGTCGTTGTGTTCAACGAGGCATGGATTAACGATTACCTGATCATGCAGATGTGAGACTATGACAAAACAAACTGTAGTCCTAGAAAGCACCCTGATTTGCCCGAAGTGCGGCCACAGTGAAACCGAGCAAATGCCAACGGATGCTTGCCAGTGGTTCTATGAATGCAAGTCGTGCAAAACAGTTTTGAAGCCGTTGGAAGGCGACTGTTGTGTTTACTGTTCATATGCCACGGTCCCGTGTCCACCAATTCAGCTAGGCGATAGCTGTTGCGGATGAAGTGAAGGACGGTTTTGTTGAGCGAACTGTGAGCCGCCGCCGCGAGCATCGCTGCTATTTGCATGAA
This sequence comes from Ruegeria sp. C9, assembly GCF_056537585.1. Classification (NCBI taxonomy): domain Bacteria; kingdom Pseudomonadati; phylum Pseudomonadota; class Alphaproteobacteria; order Rhodobacterales; family Roseobacteraceae; genus Ruegeria; species Ruegeria sp. C9. The sequence goes on along the minus strand of NZ_JBQFRU010000004.1, from coordinate 41,466 downwards.
TGACAGTTTTTTTGCTGCTTGGCCGCACAAGGTATTCGGCAGTTGCAGTGTCGTTACTGCTGCAAGCGCATGCAGCAATAAAATCCAGGGTACAGGTTGGGCTCGGCGCAGACCTTCGCTGCAATTAGCGAAAATGGCAGCTTTGCGCTTCATCGCAGACGTTTGAGGTCGAAGATTTCATGCCCACGCACAGCTCGGTCAAAAGCGCCCTCGCGCGGCGTCAGAACCGCATGCGATTTTCCCTTCTTGGTCGTTCGGGTCGATAATTGCCTTGGCGGCGGTCGGAGTAAGGATCTGAATCGAGATATGTTCCTTGGCTTCCACGCATATATTCAGCGAACTGGGCAAGGGCATCCACCTAGTCATCTTTTAGAGCATTCACATTCCGAAGCGAGAGCGGGAACCGGATGTTCAGCATCACCGCAAGGCGGATGATCTCGGGACTGGTTTTGAAGTACTTAAAAGAGGCAGGCCTGATCATGGGCAAAAGCTACGCAACCGCCCTGCCCCGCTCAAGCAAAGTTCTTCTGACAAGACCCAGATGGCAGAACAACTATACTTGCTTCAGACCAACCAAATCGGAATAAGAACGCTCACCGCGAGTGATTTGACGTTTGAGGGTGTTCGTTGCTGCTTTTACTTTACCCTCGCCCAATAGCGATGTGATCGCTTGATGTTCCTTGTAAGATTTCTTCGTTCGATTGGAACGCTTGGACAGATGTGTCCGCATAGTTTGGACGATATCACTGACTTTTTGATATCCATCCCGCAGATAACTGTTTCCGCAGGACCTGAAAAACGCGTCGTGAAACTCGGCGTCAAGTTCCAAATACTGCTCGAATTCATCCGCTTCCTGCGCTTCTGACATCTTAGAAACAATTGTAGCCAGCTCATTGATCAGAACCGACGGGTTCTTTTCAAGCGCCTGCTCCAAAGCTGCAGATTCTAGGATGAGCCGATACTGGCAAAGCTGCACCACGTCCTCTTGAGAAAGAGAGAATACAAACGCTCCTCGATGAGGAAAGATCTGAACGAGCCCCTGAAGATTCAAAGCCGATAGCGCTTCGCGAATCGGAGTTTTGCTGATGCCCATGGCATTTGACAGCTTCACTTCCGGCAACGATTCACCCAATTGAAACGTGCCATTGATAATGCCTTTTCGTATATGCTCTTCAGCAGTTTTACTCAAAGAATCCGGTCGCTTAATCTGCAAAATCTCGGTCATTTTCACTTCGTCCTATTTCGTCTCTCTAATACAATAGCACAAGTAAGCTTGATTTCTATATTATATCTGATATCTCAGATAATAGATCGAAAAAATAAATCCATGGGAGGAAACCTTGTTCAAGAAATCAACATTGGCGCTTGGTGTCGTCATGTCAGCCGGGCTTGCTTTTGCAGCATCCGCTGAAACAGTCATTAAGGTTGGGCATGGCGCAGCAGAAGCGTTTCATATGCATCGCGCGCTACTGAAATTTGAAGAACTGGTCGAAGCTGGCTCGAATGGTGAGATCGACGTACAGATATTCCCTTCGTCGCAGATGGGCCCTGATCGCGAAATGATCGAAGGTGTTCAAACCGGCGTTCTGGAAATGGCCATTCCTCCTTCCTCTTTCTTCGCGGGCTGGGATCCGGCTTTTGCAGTAATTGAACTGCCCTACATGTATTCCTCCAAGGACATCGCCTTTGATGTTCTTGATGGTGATGCTGGTGATGGCATGCTTGCACGGGTCGAAAACCAGGGATTGGTAGGTCTTGGCTGGCTTGAATTGGGTGTACGCAATGTGACCAACAATGTCCGTCCGGTTGCAACCCCCGCAGATCTTGAGGGTGTTAAGCTGCGTACTATGAAGGTTCCGGCGCATGTGGCGACTTTCGAGACGCTCGGGGCCAACCCGACGCCAATGAACTTTGGTGAGGTCTATTCTGCTCTCCAGCAAGGCGTGATCGACGGCCAGGAGAACCCCCTGGCGATCATTACATCACAGCGTTTCTACGAGGTGCAGAAATACCTTTCGACCACGGGCCATGTCTTTGCGGTCTATATGCCCGTCATCTCCAAACCGTTCTTTGACTCGCTGTCCGCGGAGCATCAGCAACTGGTGCGGGACTCGATGGCCGCCGCACGTGACTATCAGGCGGAACTGGTCGCAAGCGAAGATGCGGAACAGCTGGAACAGATCCGTGCTGCTGGTGTCGAGATTCTGGAACTGACTGCCGAGCAGCGACAAGCCTTTGCAGACAAAACCGAAAGCGTCCGTCTGCAGTATCGCGACGAGGTTGGCGCCGAAGCCTATGACGACTGGGTAGCAGCGGTTTCCGCAGCGAGCGGAAGCTGACCCTCGGACTACTCAGCCAATACGGGCACCCGTGCCATTAAGGTTCGGGTGCCCCTTTCGTTCAAGGGGAGGTGAACGGTGTCGGTTATCAAATGGGTCGATATGAATGCCGAAAAGGTCTTAGCCAGTGCACTTTTGGCCGCGATTGTCTTGTTGATCTTTGGCAATGTGTTCATGCGCTACATTCTGAATGCCTCTCTTTCATGGGGCGAAGAGCTAACGCTTTGGCTGTTTGTATGGTTTGTCTGGCTTGGTGTCAGCTATGCATTCCACACAGGCGATCATGTGCGTATCACGGTCCTGCGTGATGTCCTAAGCGAGCGCGCAAGGCTTTACGCGGATGTTGTGATCGCGCTTCTTGTCCTTGGATTTCTGATCGTCCTGACAATTGAATGCATCAAGCTTATCCGACAGCCTTTTGTCGCCAGCCAGACTTCGGTCGTTTTGGGGCTACCGATTCCGATCCTTTATGCTTCGGCGCCGATTGGCGCGGGCCTGTCCGCGATCCGCGTCACTCAACATCTGTTCCGAACCCTGCGTCTGATCGCAGGAACCAAAGCGTGAGGAACCCTGCATGCTTGCAACAACGCTTTTCTTGACGCTCTTTGCCCTGTTGCTCTTCAGCGTGCCTATTGGCATCTGTCTGGGCTTGGCCACTATGATCGTGATGGTCTTTGTAGATGGCACACCACCCATGGTTCTTCTGGCACGGTCGGTGGTAACAGGCGCGGACTCCTTTCCTCTAATTGCTGTCCCTCTGTTCATATTGGCAGGCGACCTGATGCAACACGGCGGAATGTCTCGCCGACTGGTTGGATTTGCCAATGCGCTGATCGGTCATATCCGGGGTGGGCTGGCTTATGTGAACGTGCTCGCCTGTGTGTTTTTTGCAGCCATATCCGGCTCATCTCCTGCGACCGTAGCCGCCATCGGGTCGAACATGATCCCAGAGATGGAAAAGGTCGGCTATACGCGCAAATTCAGCGGCGCATTGACAGCATCCTCAGGAATGATCGGTGTAATGATCCCGCCAAGTATTCCCTTCATCATCTATGGTGTTACTGCCGAGGTTTCGATCGGCAAACTGTTTCTTGCAGGCGTTGTTCCTGGCATCCTTTTTGCCCTCATGTTCATGTTGGTCGCTCGTGTTCTGCTGCGAAAGGACGAGGTTGTTCAACAATCGACGACTACGTTCTCTGGCCCGGGCGTCTGGCAGAGCTTCCGGTCTTCCATCTGGGCGCTATTGGTGCCGGTAATTATCCTTGGGGGCATCTACAGCGGTATCTTCACCCCAACCGAAGCCGGTGCCGTGGCCGTAGTCTATGCCGCTTTCATCGGCATATTCGTCTATGGCGACATCACCCTCAAGGACCTGCCAGAGGTTTTGGCGGGCAGTGCAAAGACCAGCGGGACCATTCTGATATTGGTGATCATGGCGACCGCCTTTGGCAGGTTGATCACGCTCGCAAGAATCCCGACAGAGCTCGCAACAACGATCACCAGCCTGTCCGACAACCCAATCATCATCCTGTTGCTGATCAATCTGCTGTTGTTGGTGATCGGCATGTTCATGGAGACGATTTCGTCGATCATCATCATGACGCCGATCCTGCTGCCGGTTGCAACCGCGCTGGGTGTCGATCCGATCGTTTTTGGTGTCATCTTGACGGTCAACCTGGCCATTGGGTTCTGCACACCGCCATTGGGTGTGAACCTGTTCGTGGCCAGTACCATTTCGAAGGTTTCCATCGAAAGCCTCAGCCGGGCGATCCTGCCATTCTTTGTCGGCATGCTGATCTTGTTGATGTTCATCACCTATGTGCCCGCAATTTCCTTGGCCCTGCCATCCCTTTGGTGACCGACTGAGGAGCTTCAAACGTTAGACAAAGAACAGAGGACCCGGATGGATCTGGACCTTTCCCACCCGTCGATAGAAGACCTTCGGAAAACCGCACAAAAGCGCATTCCGAAGTTTGCCTTCGAATACCTCGACAGCGCGACCGGCCGGGAGCTGGGGTTGAAGGTCAACCGGGACGCACTTGACGCCATCGGATTTATGCCGCGTGTACTATGCGGCCGAACAAAGGCCGACCTACAGACTACATTGATGGGTAGAACTTACGATCTGCCATTCGGGATAGCACCGGTAGGTATGTCCGGCCTGATGTGGGCAGGAGCAGAGCGGATGCTTGCAAAGGCTGCGGTTGCTCACAATATTCCGTTTTCGTTGTCCAGCGTGGCGGTTGCTTCACCGGAGGATGTGGCACCTTACATTGGAAAAAACGGATGGTTTCAGCATTACCCGGTGAACTCCGGCGATCTGCGTCGCGCCATGCTGCCGAGGATTAAGGCAGCGGGATTTCATACGCTGATCATCACGGTGGACGTACCAGAAGAAAGCCGGCGCGAACGACAACGCCGCGCCAACTTGACCGTGCCTCCAAAAGCTGACCTGCGCACGCTGACAGAAATGGCGTCACGACCCGCCTGGTGTCTTGCGCATCTGCGCGAGGGCATCATGCCACGTATGCGGTTCTTTGACGATTACGTCCCCGCGCGTGGGCGAGAAAGCTTTACTCATGCAGGCGCTCTGATCCGTGGGATTCCAGATTGGGACTACCTGCGCGAACTGCGGCAGGAATGGGAGGGCCACCTGATCGTCAAGGGTGTCCTGCGGCCGGAGGACGCGCAAAAAATGGTGGCCGAAGGCGTGGATTGCATCTGGGTCTCAAACCACTCCGGGCGTCAATTCGAAGCCGGGCCCGCCGTGATTGACCAACTCCCCAACATCCGCGAGGCGGTCGGTATAGATGTGCCACTGATCTACGACTCTGGCGTTGCCTGGGGATTGGACATCATGCGTGCCCTGGCGAAAGGTGCAGATTTCGTCATGGTCGGGCGCGCCTTTCAATATGCTGTTGCAGCGTTCGGAGCACGAGGGATCGACCATCTCGTTCACATCCTGAAAGCTGACATTGAGGCCAACATGAGCCAGCTTGGTAGCGAAAACCTCGGCAGTCTGGCAGAGCACCTTCTGAGAAACAGCTGATCGGCGCTTGCGGCGCGTGGCGTATCACGCAGGCGCGTTTTCATCCTCGTCAATCAGCCCCTTGACGATCAGATCCGCAGTTGAGCGCGAACATGCCATTGGCAGATCATATACCGTTGCGAGACGGGTCAGAGCCTTAACGTCGACGTCATGTGGCATGGGTGAGAGAGGGTCGACAAAGAAAATCAATGCATCCAGTTTCTCTTCGCAGATCATAGCGCCGATCTGTTGGTCGCCTCCGAGTGGTCCGCTTTTCAGGCAGGACACATCCAGTTGTGGATAGGCTTGCTTAATGCGGCTGCCGGTGGTCCCTGTCGAAAAGATTTGTACTCTGGACAGGCGGGCCAATTGCAGACCCACCCATTCAACGATTTCGTCCTTTCGCGCATCATGGGCTACGAGGGCGAAACGCGGCGCATCACCGGATGAACTGTTCAACGTAATCTTCTCCAAGACCGACTTCCGCGAAGTGTTTTCGGCACAGATCAATCTTGGTAAAGACATCTTCGTAGCCAGTAACCTCGCCCCACGGATCAACATAGCACATCACGCCATTGACCTGGAAATAGGTTACCATCTCTTCGACATCGTCGGGAACGACCAAGGTATGAGTCTCACCCGGCGGCTCAAAGACATATCCCCCTTCTTCCGCAACCCAATCATGTTCCAGATAATGCCAGCGCCCTTTCAGGACGAAGCCGTGGACTGGCTGTGGATGGCGGTGCCGCGAAAGAACACCAGCTTTGCGTACTTTGAGAAGGTTCATCCAATAACCTTGCGAGCGGTTCAGGCAGAGCGGTCGGAACCAGACGTTCTCTGCCTGCGGAACCCACAGTCTGTCGTCCTCACTCATGGCATTCGGGATCACGATCTCGTCTTGCGCATCCTTGGGGAATGGCAATTGATATGGCATTCGGGCGGTGTCATCGTCATTCATAGATTTTCCTCACATAGCGAGATAGCCGCCGTCGACCGGATAGATCGATCCGGTCACAAAACTGGCGTTTTCACTCAAAAGCCATTGCACAAGCGCACCGACTTCTTCGGGTTTCCCCCAGCGCTTCATTGGCGTGCGCGCCATGATCCCCGCTGTACGTTCAGGGTCTTCCCGGAGGCCCTGGGTCATCTCTGTCTCAATCCAACCCGGCGCGATGGCGTTGACCCGGATACCGTCTTCGGCCCAGCGACCTGCGAGCGCCTTGGTCAACTGTGCCACGCCGCCCTTAGAAGCGGAATACGCCGGAACCAAAGGCCCACCAAAGGTACTGAGCATAGAGGCGGTGTTGACGATGGCCCCACTCGCTTCAGCCAACAATGGATGCGCGGCAAGACAGCAGCGCATGGTGCCAGTCAGATTCACATCGAGCACCTTGGCGAAGACGTCGATGTCATATTCTTCGCCACGCAAAAGAATACCTGCGCAGTTCACCAAGGCATCGAGACCCGTGAGTTCGCCGAATACATCATTGATGGACGTCTGGTCGGTGACATCCAAGAGCTGCACCTTTAACCCGTCCCGAGGCTCGAATGCATCCAATTCGGATTGGGAGGCGGATGCGGCAATGACGGACCAACCTGCGTCTGCCAACGACCGTGCAACACCCGCACCAATCCCTCGCGTACCGCCCGTTACAAAGGCCTGTTTCATCCAAGTTCCTCCAATACACTGTTGAAGGCGCGCGCGCGCCTGCCGATATCATCCAATGTATAGCTCGGTTTGAACAGTGCGGATCCCAGCCCATATCCATCTACACCCGCGGCATGATACGGCGCCATCGTATCCGGCGTTATGCCCCCTACCGCAGCGACGACTGCGTCTGCAGGCAATACGGCGCGCATGGCAGAAATGGCAGCTGGCGACACCATTTCCGCCGGAAAGAATTTGAGGACCGATGCTCCGATATCCAACGCCGTAAAGGCCTCGGAGGGGGTCATGACTCCTGGACACCAATAAAGATCCCGAGCGACAGCCGCGCGCCCGACGTCCGGGTTCATATTGGGCGACACGATGATACGCCCGCCTGCATCAGCAACCGCCGCGACCTGATCCACAGTCAACACTGTGCCAGCGCCGACGATGGTCTGAGCGCCATGTTTCACGGCGATCTGCCCTATCGATTCCAGCGGGTCCGGTGAGTTGAGCGGCACTTCGATTATCCGAAACCCGGCATCGAAGAGTACATCAGACACCGGGCGCGCATTTTCTGGTGCCAGCCCCCGCAAAATCGCAATTAGCGGGTTCTCGGCAAGAGCTGCGGTGAGGTCAATCATCCAACCAACCCCGCAGCGCGAGCAATCAGAAAATGCCCTTTCGCAACGATATCGTCAGGCGCGCGACGGCTGTCGAAACCAGCAGTTCGAAGCGCTATTTCGTATCGGTCAGACAAATCACTTCGTCCAACAACAGTGATCGTGCCGACGTCTTCTAATGCGCCGGTCGCGGCAGCAACCTCGGTCCCGATCAACAAGCCCGACAAGTAGTCGGCCGTGGCAACCTTTGGGATTTTACCCATGAGAGGAAGCGTCCGAACGTGAAACAGGCTGTGCAGCAGGTTCGACTCACCACTGAGGCCCGCCTTGACGCCCATCACGAAGGCGTCTTCGCTGAAGGCGTCCTCTTTCATCAAGGTGCCAAGGATCGTGTGTTCTTTCAGCGCCGAAAAGATCTCACCTGTCATGTAGGTCGAGAAATCCACGATCTTCCCATCCGCAACTTGAACCCATTTGCTGTGCGTTCCCGGCATCACGAACATACCTTCGCTTAAACCGAGCGAAGATGCCCCGATAATCTGGGTCTCCTCGCCGCGCATTACGTCGGGTCCTCCGGCATGTTCTGTCGACGCACCAGTCACAAAGTGAATGCGCGCTCCGTTGGCCGCTTCGTGGGGGACCAACGCCCGCGCCAGACCGCCAGCACCCAGCGGCATTTCGGCATATTGCGTTTCGACCCAGCCATTGCGGCTGGTTATCATGCCGGATGCCAGGATCGGCAGGTTAGTGTTGGAGACCCAAGGGCCGATGAGACGATCAAGGACCGCGTCAAAGGTTTGCCCCGCAACCTGCATGATGCCTTCAGGCGACGAGACCCCATCGATCACCTCGCCCTCCGCACCGATTAGAAATGCACGGAACGATGACGTGCCCCAATCTACGCCGATCAGCGCTGGCTCAGATGCGACCGAATTCATTCAGCAGATCCTCAACGGTTTTGCCTTGGGCCACCCATTTACGGGTTTCCTCTTCACGGTCAGCCTGCTCTTGAGCAAGGCGCACGGTTTCTTCGGCAATTTCCTGTGGAACCACAACGACGCCCATAAGATCAGCTACGATGAAATCTCCGGGGTTTACGACGACGCCCCCACAGGCAATGGGCACATTAATCGAAAGTTCTTCTTTACGTTCCGAGAACATCGTGTGCGTTCCGCGCGGCGTGATCGCGCGCGTCCAGATTGGCCAGTTGATGTCTTCCAACTCATCTGTGTCGCGCCCAGTGCCATCGACGATCATACCGCGAATGCCACGGTTCTTGGCCAGACCACCCATCAAACCGCCGCAGACCGACGTTTGACGATCTCCACCCGCGTCCACAACGATCACGTCCCCGGGTTGTCCCATTTCAAGCGCTCGCAATGGGTCGACCAGGTCGCCTTTTGAAAGCTGAACCGTCACGGCCTGGCCTGTCACCTTGGCGCGGAAGGCGGGTTTGATGGCGCTGTCCATCACGCCTGTTCGGTACTGCACATCCGCAAAAATGGCAGCGGCAGAGTACGCCTCCAACACCTTGTCGAATTCTTTGAGAAGTTCCGGGTTTCTTTCAAAATCATTGAAAACCCTGAGGTCCGTGCTGACGTCTGGCATTCTTGTCTCCTGTTATGCGGTAGATACGGCCAATGCGTCGGCATTGACTGTGTAGTCGGGTTTTTGTCCTGTCAGGACCTTGGCCACTTGCGTAGCCGCGGTAACCCGCGCTGCGTGTATTGATTCCTCGGAATAGTAGGCGGCATGTGGTGTTACGAGGACGTTGGGCAGTGTGAACAACGGGTTGTCATCAGGCGTCCAGTTGGCGCGCTTGGCTGGCTCTTCTTCGGGGTCGTCGAGCCCTGCAGCAGCCAGATGGCCTTCGGTCAGCGCCCGGAACAGGGCTTTGTTGTCGACCGTTGGTCCGCGTCCAGTGTTCACGAGTATCGCACCGGGTTTCATGACCGAGAATTCGGCATCAGACAAAAAGTGATGCGTGTTCGGAGTCATCGGCGCCTGCATCAGGATATAGTCGGACCTTGCCAGCAATTCAGGCTTGCTCACCAGCTCGACCCCAATCTTTGCCGCGACTTCTCTTGGCAAATACGGATCGTAGGCGATGACCGTAACTCCGAAAGATTGCGCCCGCGCTACGATGGCTTGCCCTATTTTTCCCAGCGAGACGACACCCATCGTCCGCCCACGCAACCGATAGACCGGCTGCCCGCTTTGCCACTGCCAGACCCCTGCATGAGTGGCCCGATCATAGTCGGGCAACTTGCGCGCCAAGGTCAGCCAAAGGGCAATCGCGTGATCGGCAACTTCCTCGGTGCAATAGTTTTGCACGTTGGTAACGAGGATGCCTTTTTCCGTTGCTGTGCCGACATCCACGATATCTACGCCTACGCCATAACGCGCGATGACCTCGCAGTTCCGCATCCGCGTAATCGTTTCCTTCCCGATCCGGGCATATTGGTTCATCATCGCTACGCAATGCGGCGCGAGATCAAACAGGTCTTCCTGGCGCTTGGCCTGAAGCGCGATCACCTCGGCTCCTGCGGCTTCCAGGATTTCCGTCTCAACGGCAACATCACCAAAGTCGTAATCGGTTATCACAACCTTGGGTTTGTCCGTTCTGGGGGGAAAGTCGGCGCGATCAGTCATAAGCACCCGCCGAATAGGTCAATTCGTACGAGTGGCTGTAGAGCTCGAAGATGTTGCCAAACGGGTCTTCCATATAGACCATGCGATAAGGCTTTTCACCTGGGTAATACTTGCGCACTTGGCTCATGCGCTGGCGTCCGCCCAGGTCTTCGATAACCTTGATGCGACCTTCCAGATCCTCGTCCTGTACGCAGAAATGAAACAAGCCACGCCGCCAATATTCAAACGGGCGTTCTTCTTCGACGGTCTTCGGGAACTCAAACAATTCGATGCCAACACCGTCGCCCATTGACAAGTGCGCGATACGGAAGCTTCCCCAACCTTCCCCAAACACATCGTCGCACATCTGACCGATGGCGCTTTCGTCATGCAGGATTTCAGTTGGTTCCATCAGCACGTACAGGCCGAATGCTTTGGAATAAAACTCCACGGCTTTTTCCAGGTCGGGAACTGTGATGCCAATGTGAGAGAAAGTAAGAGCGGCCATAGCAGGCTCCTCCAGTTAGCAGTTAAAGAATATTGCGAACGATGCCGCCTTCGATCCGATGCGCAGAACCATTGGAGGCTGTGCTTGCAGAGATCGTGACGATCATGCGGGCGACTTCGTCTGGTTGGACAAAGCGTTGTATGAGCGATGTGGGCTCATCTGATTTGAAGTAATTGTCTACGATCGCGTCGAGCGGCTCACCCTTTTGATCGGCGAGGCCGTCAAAATAGGCTTCGACACCTTCGGTCCAGGTTGGACCAGGCAGGATCGAGTTAACCCGGACTTTTGTCCCCTTTGTCAATTCTGCCATGCCACGTGTTAGACCTAGCATGGCAGTTTTAGTGACAGAATAGTGCACCATCTGAGGTAGTGGTTTCACTGCCGCTTCGCTGGCCATGTTGATGATAGATCCCTTATCCCGGCCAAGCATGTCAGTCAGGAAAATTCGGCTCATCCGAACGGCGGACAGGACATTGATGTTGAAGTAATGCATCCAGTCGTCATCCGTGAGATCCTCAAACGGCTTAACCGAAAAGATGCCGACATTATTCACCAGAACGTCTACGGCACCGCGAGCTCGCGCAAAATCCGCTAGTGATTCTGCATCTGAGGTCTTGGTTAGGTCGGCCGCAATGCCCTCAACGTCGCCCAGAGATGATAGGTCGTCGACGCAGTCGGACACTTCCGCCTCGGTCAGGCCATGCACGATGACCCGCGCGCCCTCTTCCAGGTAGACCCGGGCAGTGGCTTTGCCGATGCCGGAACCTGAGCCAGTCACCAGAACCAGCTTATTTTTGAGCCCCAGATCCATCTCAGGCCTCCTTCTTAACGTTAGATGACTGCTGCGATGAAGGGCGACCGTACATTCGACCCATCAAGCCCGAAATTTCCGCGCGCCACATGTCTATGCCGACGGCCAACAGAATGATCAGGCCCAGCACGATGTTCTGAACCGAAGATGGCGCAGCGTTCAGGTTCAAACCATTCTGGACGATAACGATTGTCATCGCCCCCATCAGCGTGGCGAGGATGTTGCCGCGGCCGCCTGCAAGGCTGGCTCCGCCAACTACAGCAGCGGCAATGGCCTGCAGTTCCAGCGTCTGGCCATAGTTGGGTGAACCAGAGTTGAGGCGCGCTGACATCAGGATCGCACCAACCGCAGTCATGAAACCTGCGATGACAAATGTCGTCGTCTGAACTTTACGTACGTTGATGCCCGTCAGAACGGCAGCGGCTGGGTTGCCACCCACGGCATAGATCTCACGGCCGAGTTTCGTGAAGTTCATAGTGAACGCGGCAAGGACGTAGAAGAACACGAGGTAGAAGAAAGGCATCGGAACGCCGAACAGCTTGCCGTAAAATATTGGCTCCAGCGCCGGATCCAGCGAAAAGATCGGCGATCCATTGTTGAAGGTCAGCGCAAGGCCCCTGAAGGCAATCAACGCTGCCAATGTTGTGATGAAAGACGGGATACGCCCGTAGGCTGTTATCAGCCCAATGAACAGACCAAGCAATCCGCCCATGAGAAGAATGAGTGGCAATGCCAGTACCAATGGAATGCCAACAAATTTCAACATCTGCGCAAGGATCATGGTCAGCAACGCCACCATAGACCCGGAACTCAGATCGATGCCCGCAGCGAAGATCACGATAGTAGACCCGATTGCGATCAAGGCCACGATGCTTACCTGTAGGGACAGGTTTGAAAGGTTACCCGGGTTCAGGAAGCGTTCCGTCGTAAGTGCCACGATCAGTGCGACGATCACCATTGCTGCAAATGGTCCGATCAACTGGGTGTCAAAGATCCGCTTCATGCGAAAGCCTCCTTAGGCTTGGATTGAGGAGTGTCGGCGGATGCGCGCACAAGGTCGTCATGAGTAAGGTCGGATGCATCGACCGTGCGCACTATCGTTCCGTGCTGCACGACGGCAATTCGATCGCTCATCGCAAGCAACTCATCATGGTCTGAACTGATCAGAATGATCGATTTTCCCGCCCGCGTGAGCCTGTTAATCAGCTTGTAAACAGCGATCTTAGCGCCTATATCGATCCCTTGTGTCGGTTCATCAAGGATCAGGATGTCAGAAGCTGAGAACAGCCAACGTGCAATCACGATCTTCTGCTGATTACCACCAGACAAGAAGTTGACCGTCTTTTCCTCAGCCTGGGTCGAGATTTCCAAATCGCGGATCAGGTCATGGGTGGCTTGCTCTTCCGCCTTGAGATTCAACACGCCGAACCGACTAAGCCCGCCGAGGGAGGCTGCGGTTACGTTCCCGCTTGCGCGGAAATTGAAGAACAACCCGTCAAACTTTCGGTTCTCTGGAACAAGAGCCAAACCCGCACGGATCGCATCAATTTCCCGGCGAAAGCGAACCGGTTTGCCGTTCAGTGATATCTGCCCGGCGGTTAGCTCATCTGTCCCGAATAGGGCGCGGGCAATCTCTGTGCGGCCACTGCCCAATACACCACCCAAGCCCAGAACTTCACCCCGGTGCAACGAGAACGATACATCTTTCACGCCCGAATTGGTGCCCAGACCTGCCGCTTCCAGCACAACATCCTTGGTCGCGTTCTGCTCCTTGGGATAGTGCTCACCGATGTCCTCACCGACCATTGCGCTGACAATTTCAGAGACGTTGATCTTGGTCTCGCCACTTGCACGCACAACACAGCCGTTGCGCAGGATCGTCACTTCATCAACGATCCGTTCAACCTCATCCAGCCTGTGCGACACATAGAGAATAGCGGTTCCGCGTTCACGCATATTGCGCAGTAACTGGTGCAGGCGTTCAATTTCATCTTCACCCAATGCCGCCGTTGGCTCATCCAGGATGATCATGCGGGCGTCCATCGCGACGGCTTTCGCGATCTCGACCAGTTGTTGCTCGCCTACCGAAAGCGAGCCGGTGATCGTTTCGGGAGAAACATCGACATCCATTTCCGCCAAAACGCGCGCGGCTTCGTTGTGGACCTTGGCCCAGTCGATCACGCCAAAGCGGGACCGAGGCATATTGCCAAGGAAGATGTTTTCGCCAACCGACAAGGTGGGCACGATAGAGAATTCCTGAAAAACTGTTGCGACGCCCAGTTCACGTGCCGCCTGCGGGTCGCTGATCGTGACCGGCTTGCCATTGTGCAGGATTTGACCGCTATCGGGTTGCTGCACGCCGGACAGTGTCTTGATCATAGTCGACTTGCCACAGCCGTTTTCACCCAGCAGCCCATGAATGGAACCGGGCATAAGCCGGATACTGACCTTGTCATTCGCCAGTACCCCAGGATAGGCCTTGGTGATATCGACAAACTCCCAAAGTGGCGTTGCGGGTGTCATTGCGATTGCCTCGACAAAAGTGAAACTCGGTCGGTTTGCGACCCGGCAGCACGCGCACGCGCCACCGGGAAGCGGGGAGAAAGCTCAGTACTCTTTGGACGGCTGCGGGAAGAGCTTTTCTGGCTCTTGCAGCACGTTGATCGCACCGTCTTTGTCTTCAATTGATGTGGGCGTTTCGATCCAGCCGCCGGGATAGGACCCGTTGAGCGCATCAATGGTTGCGTGCATAGCCGCCTTACCCATCAAAAACGGTGAGGTGTTGACGGTTGCCGTGATGTTGCCAGCCGCAATTTCTTCAAGGCCGGACGTGTCGCCATCGTTACCCAAAAGAACGATGTCATTGCGGCCAAGTGCCTTCGCAGCAAAGGACGCCCCGATGATCATGTAGTCGTTCGCCGCGAAGATCATGTCGAGATCGGGGTTCGACTGCAGGATGTCCATACCAGCAGTGTTGCCGCCCTCAACGTTCCATTTACCGTCGATAGACACCACAACGTCGAAGTTTTCGTTGCCCTCGATACCATCGAGGAAGCCACCCACACGCTCGGTTGAGTGATAGCCAGGCTGCCCTTCGATAATGCCGACCTTCAACGGTTTATCGCCATAAGTCTCAATGGCCCAGTCAGCGATAGCATGCGTGCCGTTGCGCTGAGAGTACCCGACAACGCCATGAATGGGTGTCGGGAAGTTCGGAATGTCCGAGTTGATCATCAGAACTGCCATGCCCTTGTCGACGGCCTGCTTCAGCAGTGGTGCCGCAGCAAATTCATCGTGTGTTCCAAAGATTATCGCATCCACGTCCTGCGTCAGCACATCCTGGATCATGCCCATTTGGCCGTTGATGTCCGCACCGGACTGGGGCGCAAGCATGAACACTTCGACCCCGGCCTCAGCAGCAACCGCTTTGATGCCTTCACCGATGGCGATGTAGTAGTTGAACTCGGTCGCCGGCGGCATATACGCGATCCGGAACGTTTCGTTCTTGGGTTCTATCGCATCGATCGGCGCTTGTGCCCCGTCCTCAAGTGGAACCGGCGCTGGATAATTTTCCGCCAGAGCGACCGTTGCCAGCGTGGCGAACCCTGCGGCAAGCGTAGTGGTCATTAGCGTTTTCAACATAGTTTTCTCCTCCAGAATTTCGTTGGTTATCCTTTGAATGGCGCGTCGATCACGCCACGAACGCCGGGTTTCACAGCAAAGAGGCCGCCGGATTCCGGTTCTTTTGTTAAAGTTGCTTCGTCACTCATCAGCCTTGAGGTCGTGATGAACAGCGTGTCGAGATCAGGGCCACCAAAAGCGCAACAGGTGGGCTTCCAGACAGGCACCTCGATCACGCGATCTATCGTGCCGTCAGGTGCGACTCGAACAATGCGATGGCCTTCCCATTCGGCGTTCCAGACACCCCCTTCGGCATCAACACAGGACCCATCAGGCAAGCCAGGTTCATCATTAAAAGAAGCGTGCTGCCGAGGGTTCGAAACGGTTCCACTGCGGGTGTCGTAATCAAATGCGACGATTTCCCGATCCGGGGTATCGGCGAAGAACATCGTCTCACCGTCGGACGTAAAGCAAGTCGAATTGGCGCAAGACACTCCTTCGATAATCGTCCGTACACTCAAATCCTTATCCACGCAGATGACCGACGAGTCGGCGTTACCAGAAACTTCATTCATGCCTCCGACAATCAATCGCCCCTGGCGATCGGTTCGCCCGTCGTTCAGCCGTGTTTCTGGGTTGTTCGGCTCGAATCGTGCTACGAGGGTTTGCTCGCTATTCGGCGAATCGAACAAGACAACTCGATCCGCATAAGCAACAATCAGACCGCCAGACGCGCGCGGCGCGAAGCAACACACGCGCTCCGGCATCTCATGAGAGGCGGTGTCTGACGTTGCAGGATCAAATGACCAAAGCGCACAGCCTTCAATATCGGTCCACCAGACAAGACCATCGGCGGGATTCCAGAAAATCCCTTCCCCGTGCTGGTTCTTACAATCGACGACCAACTCTGCGCGCACTTTTTGATCTCCCAAATACATTCTGATATCTGATATACCAGCTTGCCTAATCTGGTGTATCAGATATCTTGCATCTGGCAACACCTTTTTTTGGAGATATCCTCAGATGGCGCTTGAGAGACCCAAGTCTTTGCGTGAACTCGCACTGGAACATTTGCGGAATAGTATTATCGATGGCTCCCTGAAAATGGGTCAGGTTTTGTCGGAGCGAAAAATCTCCGAAGAGCTGGGCGTATCAAAATCGCCAGTACGCGAAGCACTCGCTCAATTACGTGACGAAGGGTTGGTCAGTATCGAGCCTCAAAAAGGCGCACGCGTTTTTTCGCTGTCTGAGCCGGAAGTGACTCAGATCTGCGATTTCAGACAGGCTATCGAAACTGCCGCCTTTGAACTTGCGTTGTTGCGGAACCCGGAAGGTCTTGCCAGCGACATGCAGCGTGTCGTGAAGGACATGGAAAAGGAACGCAGGCGAGGTAATGAAAAGGGCTACCTTTCACTGGATACCACATTTCATCAGTTGATTTTTGAACATGCCGGTAACGATTATCTGACGGCCAGCTATACACGCTACATCGGTAAGATTGCCGCATTGCGAACCCATTTGGCGAAGCTGCCACAGCATACTGAGCTCTCCTTCGACGAGCATTCGAAAATCGCTATTGCCGTTCGCGAAGGTGACATGGCCAAAATCAAATCTCTTCTCACAGCGCATATTGACCGCACCAGACAAGCCTACAAAAGCGCCGCCATCGTCCTCGAAGGAGCGACCGCATCCTAGCAAAAACGTAGCTTCGTTGTGACGGGGGCGGGCCAGAACGGCGCCGCCCCTTTCTTTTGGGCACCTCACGGTCTTTTCTTTTTCAGTTGACATCTGAGATATCAGATGCCAATCAAAAGGCGGGAGGAAGCTTGTATGACGCCAGCAATGAAACCTGACTCACCGGGGCTACAGCCACTGATCCAGCTGGATCGGGTTGGCAAAAGCTTCGGCACGAACATTGTTTTGGATGGCGTCGACTTTGAATTGAGACCCGGCGAAGTTCACGCGCTATGCGGGGAAAACGGCGCCGGAAAATCCACCTGTCTCGGCCTGTTTTATGGACTTCACCAACCTTCTGCTGGGCGTATCCTGTGCGACGGCAAGGAACAGCGGGTCGAAAGCCCGTCGCATGCGCAATCCCTGGGCATCGGCTGTGTTTTCCAAGAGCTCAGCCTCGCTGGCGCGCTCTCTGTTGCAGAAAACATCTACGCGGGCCGCGTACCCACCCGGTTCGGCGTAGTTGACTGGCCCGAACTGCGCCGCCGAGCGGAGGCGTTGCTGGCGGAATTCGGTCTGGATATCGACGTCTCAACACCCGTGGAAAACTTGCCGATCAGCTCCCGCCAGATTGTTGAAATCGCCAAGGCTCTGTCGTTGAATTCCCGCGTCCTTTTGCTGGATGAACCGACATCGGCATTGGCACCCGACGAAGTAGACGCACTATTCGAAGTCCTAAAGTCCCTGACAAAGAAAGGGATTGGCATCGTCTATGTCAGCCACCATATGGCCGAGATTTTCCAGATCTCGGATCGCATTACCGTTTTGCGAGATGGGCGCCACATCAGCACTTTACCGGTTTCGGAAACTTCTCAGGAACAAGTCGTCGCCGAGATGATCGGCGGCGCTCACCCCGGTGATGTCACGCGGTCAGGTAAGGTTAACGGCGAAGAGGTTTTGCATGTCCAAGAATTAACCCATCCAGATGAATTCGAAGACATTTCTTTCTCCATTAAAACCGGAGAGATTGTAGGGATGGCAGGGTTGATGGGCGCTCGCCGCAGCGAGATTGTTCGATCGATTGTCGGGTTGATGCATGGCGCGACCGGGGAGATCAGACTGCACGGCAAGCCTGTTAACTTTGCGTCCTTGCGGCAGGCGATGCGTGCTGGGGTCGGGTTTGTTCCCGAGGAACGCAAGACTGAAGGCCTCTTTCTGGAACAATCACTCAGCGACAACCTGATCGCGGCCAGTCTTTCCGATCATGCGTCTGCTGGGTTCATGCGTTCGGGCTCGATCAAAGCAGCCAGCCAAACAGCCATTGACGCATTCAGTGTCAAAACCAGCGGGATTAACGAACTTGTTGGTGATCTCTCAGGGGGCAATCAGCAAAAGATTATGTTGGCCAAGTGGCTCAAACGCGCGCCAGCTCTTCTGATCATTGAGGAGCCCACAAAAGGGGTCGATGTCGGAGCCAAATTCCAAATCCACACGGAACTTTTGCGTCGAGCAGCCGAGGGAATGGCCATCCTCGTCGTGTCATCCGATTTTCCCGAACTGGTCTCTCTCTCGACCCGCATCCTTGTCGTCCACGACGGTCGCCTCATGGGAGACATCGCAGCCGCTGAGGCAACCGAAACCACGCTTCTTCAAATGGCCGCTGGAAATTCCGTTCCAATTGTGGACGCACCCCAAACCAATCAATCAGGAGTCGCGACGTGACCATGACCGCTCAAGCCAACTTGCCCATGAAGCGTCCGCTGCTGCGCCGTGTTCTACAAGCTTTTGTCGATATTCGTGAACTGACGCTGATCGTTCTGATCGCCGCCATCATCATCGTGATGTCCAACGTTAATCCCTATTTCCTCAGCTTCTCGAACTTTCGAGCCGTGGCCGTGGGCATGGCCCCCACCGCGATCATCGTGATCGGTATGGCGATCCTACTTGCATCCGGCGGGTTCGATCTTTCCGTTGGATCGGTTATGGCTTTGTCTTCTACCGTCGTAGCCATGCTGCTTTTGACTGGCATGCCAATTCCGCTCGCTGTGGTATGCGGATTTGTGTTGGGTGGAATTGTCGGGGTAGTGAACGGTTTGCTCGTGACCGGCCTCGGGATCAATCCGCTTATCGCGACCCTCGGCACGATGTCGATCGCGCGAGGCATCGCTCTTGTCCTGACCGAAGGTTTTTCTGTCTCAAGCCTGCCGGCATCATTTGCCTGGATCGGCAAAGCTGACATAGGCGGCTTTCCGGTAATCGTCTTGTTCACCATTCTGCTCGTCGTTCTGTTTGACCTGGCCGTCCGCCATACGCGCTTTTTCCGTCAGGTCTATTTCATCGGCGCCAATGAAAAGGCCGCGATGTTGTCAGGCATCCATGTCACACGCGTACGTATCATTCTGTACGCACTGACCGGTATTCTGGCTGCTTTGGCGGGTGTATTGCTGGCCTCCCGCCTGATGAGCGGCACGCCCACGGCAGGAAACGGTATCGAACTTCAGGTTCTGGCAGCGGCTGTCATCGGTGGCGCATCTCTACGCGGCGGCGAAGGTACTATTCTTGGTGCTTTCCTCGGCGTCGTTTTCGTTGCGTTGATCAACAACACTATGACGATGCTGGCTGTATCGATCTACTGGCAGATGATCGTCATCGGTGGTGTACTCGTTACAGCGGTCGCCTTGGACATGCTGATCCGAAGCAAACGGGGCTAATCCCGAAGCTTTCCAAAACTCAACAACAACCAAAGATCCAAAACAGGGAGACTACGATGACTGAATTGAACGTGAATCGGCGCAGGCTGCTGACAGCGGGCACCACCGCTGGATTGGCCGCAGCGTTCGGACTGCCCATGCTGTCCAAAGAAGCCATGGCGCAAGCGGCCGGCAAGGAGTATGTGTTCCTGTCCATCGTCACGCAGGTGCCGTTCTGGGTGGACTATCGAAATGCAATGGAAGACCTTGAGGAACTGATGGGCATCAAGGCCACATTCACGGGCCCCTTGGATTTCGACACGGCCGCACAAGCACGCCAATTGGATGAACTGATCGCAAGACGTCCCGCAGGCATCCTTATCTTCCCCGGTGATCCGGCCACTCTGGCCCCCGGCGTCGAACGTGCGGTCGAGGCGGGCATTCCGGTCACATGTTGTATTGGCGATATTCCCGACAGCCCCCGGTCCACATTCCTTGGTATCAATGGCGTTCAGGCAGGACGTGTCGGCGGCGAAATGCTCGCGCAAGCGATTGGCGGGAAAGGCAAGGTTATCCTCGGCACTTTCCCTGCCCCCTCCACATTGGAGCGGGTCGAGGGGTACAAACAAATCTTTGCTGAGAAATACCCGGATATCGAAGTGGTCGACGTCGTCAACGATAAGGCCGACCCTTCCTATGCGCCGACAGCCTACCTTCAGGCAATTCAGGCGAACCCGGATATTGTTGGAATTGGCGGCACGGACGGCGACAGCGGCAAAGGCGCTGCAATTGCCGTCAATGAGGCGGGACGCAAGGACATCAAGATCGTCGCGATGGACCGAAATGATGATATGCTTCCCTATATCGAAGACGGCACAATTCACGGCGCTGTGGCACAGAAATCCTATCTTGAGATCTTTCTAGCCTTCCACATGATGCATTGGCAGAACACAGACGCGCTGAAGGTCTTGCCCGATTGGAAGGCGGCTGGCATCAACCCTTTGCCGGAGCGCGTTGAGACCGGGGTTATGCCGATTACGGCCGAAAACGTCGTCCAGTTCAAACACACCTAAGCGATTGTCCCGGCGCATTCGATCGCGCCGGGAACCCGATAGGAGGGGGTACATGTCGGACAGATGGAGCGTTCTTCACCTGCAGCAAAACGATCTGCAACTGACACTCCTGCCCGGCATCGGGGGCCGCCTATGGGATATAAACTTCCAAGGTCGCTCCCTCCTATTTCAGAACGCAGATCTCGACGGTTTGGATGTCGATGACACACGGCTTACTGATCTGCCCACACGCTCTCCACAATTTGGTTTTCCGCTCTGGGGCGGAGAGAAGACGTGGATCGCCCCAGATGCATCCTGGGTAAACGGCGCTCCGTTTCCCGTGTTGGACAACGGCTCTTACCAGATCACTTCAAGAAGCAGCACTCGTATCGACATGACCAGCGCAGTATGCCCGACCTCGCACTTGTCAGTGTCGCGCCGCATCACGCTGACCTCGGCGGAAAGCTGGGAAATAGAACACATCGTGGTCAACCATGGGACCTCCTCTCGCCTCACCGGCATTTGGTCAGTCATGATGCTTAACACCACTGCCAAGATCGGTGTCGAGTTGGAAGACCCCGCGTTTTATCCTGTTTTTGGCTCTTCCGAAGGGATGATAGCTACGCACGGCAATAGCATTGTCGTGGATTGCAACAGACAGCAGGAATTCAAGGTCGGGCTACCGAACCCCAACGGTCGTACATTGATACGGTGCGGCGCTGATGCCCCGTTGCTAATGTGCTCGGTACCAGAACCTCAAAAGGGCGATCAATTTGCACACGACTATCCGTTTGAGGTCTTTAATTCAGCCGATTACGCCTATTGCGAAGCGGAGTGGCACTCCCCGGCACGCAAGCTTGCACCAAATGAAACGCTGAGTTTTCGGCAGACGTTCCGCGTCTTGACGGATGAAGATGCAACCCAAATGCCATTGGGGCTCACAAACAACAAGGAGTTCCTGTCATGCATGTCCTGATTACAGGCGCTGGTGGGCATCTCGGCCGCAAACTTTTTGACGCGCTAGAAAGCGACCCCGACTACACCGTTTCTGGCATCGACATTCGCCCCGTTGATCATCCCGACATTCACACCGCAGACCTGTCCGACCACAGCAGTTGGGTCAGTTTGCTAAAGGGAGTGGACGTTATCGTGCATCTAGCTGGTGACCGAGAGCCCTCCGCCACTTGGGCCTCCGCGATCAAACACAATATGGATGCAACGCTTTCTCTCTATCACCATGCGGCAGCCATGGGCGTCAGCCGCGTGGTTCTTGCCAGCTCCAACTGGGTTCACGGCGACAAAAGGTTCACGCATGAGGTGCTCAACAGCGCGACACCACCAGGGCCAGTAAACGCCTACGGCATGTCAAAGTTATTCTGTGAACGGACAGGGGCCTATTTCGCCGAGCATCACGGACTTTCGGTCATCTGCTTGCGCATCGGCTGGACGCAATGGACTCACGACAACCAACCCGGCACACACATGGCGATGGGCCGGTGGGGTCAGGAAATGTGGTTGAGTGATCGGGACTTTCTAGGCGGAATGCGCGCCGCAATAGATGCCAAGGATATTTCCTTCGCAGCCCTGAACCTAATGTCAGATAACCCAGGTATGCGCTGGGATATCACCGAAACGCGGCAAGCGATTGGCTACTCTCCAAAGAACGGAAGCCCCGCGAAAACAACAGTGGGCATTGTCTTAAGATCCACGCTGAAACGGCTGTTTACAGACCGACTCCCCAGCTACGTCACGACACGTTTTCCAGATTGGTAAAGTACAAGGTCCGGGCACTGTTATTGCGTTGTGCAATCATTTTCAGAAACCTCGCATCGAAGTAAGCGCTGAACAGGTCAGCGTTGTCCGCTTTGCATTCGACGGAGAGCGACAAAACGAGCGCCAGATATCGCAGCCGTTGGATGATTGATAGCACGGTAACGAACCGCGAACGTCGCTGTATGGGTATAATGAGAAGCGATCTCTGGTTGAGTGGTCAACTGCCCTGCGGACGAGACGAACCAGCACTTCAATCCGCTGGATAGCAGCCGTTGATACTGTGCACGGAAAAAGAAAACATCGCACTCGGCTGGGCCGCTATTGCACGCTCGTTCGAGAAGTAGCCCTATAAACTGCTTTTGCCTTCTTCTCGACATAAGCAAGATGACATTTCGAAAGTCCGCATTGGGCTCGAAGCGGGCATTCGAGCATTCTTCAAAGATGGCGACTTTGTCGCGTTAAGCAGCCACTGATAAACTTAATGGTCGTCGGCTGCAGTAATTTTGGTCGCCGTTGTTAATAGCCATGTTCTTTAAAGTTTGCTATGGCTGAAGACAGCAATCGGCGTGCTTCATAGAGTTCTCGCAGTGCGGACATTATTTTGGGGGGAAGCGCACCAATCTGCTCTGAATGCCGAATGGCGACTGCCAGTCTCGCTTCAGCATCTCGAGCGGCTTTCAGCGAGGCCATAACTGCCGCAAAGTCAGACATGGATTTTTCCGTTCCATTCGTTCGCCTGGTATTCAAGCTTGCGAGACAGAACACTCATCTGACACCATATCCAAATTCGGTTAGTCATGCTTGTCAGTCTCACGCAAGCGGCCCCATTTCGGCACTAGAGTTTTGTTCACAGCCTGTGGTCCGCTGCGGGTTCGTTGCAGCTTCTCAACCTGAGCACGAAGCACAGAAAGTTCCTCTATGCTTTTCAACTGCACGTGTCGTCCCAGAGCTTCCTGCAACCATTTGGAATCCTGCAAGCTGATTTCACCTCGAGAAACGGCCATGGCGATGCGTTCTGAACTAACGACGATGTCTTCGATGGTTGCAAAGCTGATGTCTTCAGTCAGTTGCACATAGTCGGATCGTCCTGGCGGTCGAACCCTGTCGATGAGCCATTGCGCGATGGTGGGATTACCATCTTCCAGTTCGTCGGAAATAACTTCGGTGGCGCGTCCAAGCATTTGTTCAAGACGTTCGCCTGCCAATTTAGATGCCCGCGCCTGAATGCCCTTCGACCCTCGTGGTCGACCGGGCGACTTTGGCGGTTTGTGCCCTGGCAGGAACTTCCCGTCTGGACCGCGTTTGGGCTTTGGCTCGTCGTGAGTCATTGAACCGTGATTACCGTCATTTTTACGTCAATAATACTGACATAATAACTTAACTTTGCGTTATTGTCATCTGTCTCGGGATTTTACCCGTAGGTAACGGAGTTCTGGAGCGAGGCGTGCCGCTGCTTCGAGCGAGAAATCAAATCGGCTGTTACATTCCCGCAAAGAAATCGTGACGTGAGGACTCCTCCAAGACCATCTGGTATCAGATGCGCAACGCTCAATTCCTTAGTTGCAAGACATGCAATACACCTTGGATGCTCCCACTCAAGTCTCAATTCTTGTTTCTCAAATTTGGACGTGCGCAGTTCGATTTGCATCGTAACTCTCGCTTCCTCAACGAGATAACGAATTCGGAAGCAAGTCAGATCACCAACAGCGGCTATGAGGAACCTTGAATACCATTCATACGCGGAATATGTGGGGGTCTATATGGGGCTCTGGCCCCGGTCGCTTATGAAAGCCCCTTAGTTTTAAGGCATTTCATGCTGGATTTTGGTAGCGGAGGAGGGACTTGAACCCCCGACACGCGGATTATGATTCCGCTGCTCTAACCAACTGAGCTACTCCGCCACGAGTGAGAGGCGATTTAAGCGAGGGGCCGGGGAGGGTCAAGAGGGAAAAGCGTGCCTGCCGAGATTCTTTATTGCGTTATTCAATGCGCGTCCTGCTCTGCCAGCCGGGTGCGGGAATTCTCGGCGATCTGGCGGATGAAACGCGCGCAGACTTCGGGTTCTGTGATGAGTATCATGTGACCCCGGTGTTCCATGACCTCAAAGGTCAGGCCGAATTTCGTCATTGTGGCACCGTGTAGCTCGGCGGACAGGATCGGGTCCTCTGTCCCGAACAGAATGCCTCCGGGCACGCGCAGATCGTTATAGCGTGAAGTCAGGGCACCCATGCTGGCCTCTACCCCAACAACATCCTGTGAGGCGGTGATAAAGGCCGAGGGGCGAAGACCAAGGGCACCCCCAGCACGGTTCAGGAAGTCTGAGGGCGCGGGCTCGGGTGCGAAGACGTCTTTCAGCACGAGGGGTGCGGTTTTTCGGGCCATCGGGACGGCGATTGTATTGCCAATAAGGTTGCGCAGCCACTCGGTACGGATTTCAAGTGGTTTGAAAACGGCGGGCGGTTCCGGCATTTGTTGCGTCAAGGGGGCCAGAAGCGCCAACGCCGCCGTGTTGTCGGGATAATCCAGTGCCATCGCAAGAGACACGGCGCCACCTAGAGAATGACCGACCAGTGTGGCTTGATCGACGTTCTTTATTTCCAGAAACTCGTGGATCATGCGGGCTTGTTCGGGCAATTCCGCCAACTGGGCAGCATCGCGCGTGGAATAGCCACAGCCCGGACGGTCAACCGCGAGAACGTGATAATCCTGAGCAAGATCATCCACCAATGCATACGTAAAATGCTGCAATTGGCCTGATAGGCCATGGATCATGACAATTGTCGGGTTGGAAGGGTCGCCTTTTTCGACATAGTGAATGCTGCCACCGTGAACGGGCACGATCCGCCCCAGTTGCGGCACCATTTCGGTGCCCTGCCGCGTTAGGCGACGAGTCCAGATGTGCATCCCCAGCAAAAGGGACATCAGCAACAAGACAATCGTTAGCAAAATCGACATCACGGATCTCCGGTAGGTTTGCTCAGGCGATGGTATTGCCCGGGGCCCGATTGCACCATGCGTTTTCTGAACGGCTGAATTGGCAGGCAGATAACCGCAACCTAATTATTGGTGTGTAAATTGGTATGACTTGGTCAGAAAAGCTCCCAGCACCCGGTATGTGCGCCGCACTGATAATATGGTTGAACAGACCGCTCAGCGTTCAACCACTTCCGCTCAACACATCGGCTGACGGTCGTGGCAGCAAATCAAGCAGCCCGAACACGCTATCGCGACAAGCAGGGCCAGCCCAATCAACAGGATAAAAAGCCAAAGGTAAGTCCGGCTGGCGTAGCACGACGCGCCGCCACCGATGCACCAGCAGGGTGCGCAGTGTTGCGCTCTGCAAGGGGGTTGGCGCCCAGCCTTCGGGACGGGACTTCGCGGCGCGTTCGACCGCGCCCAGAAGAGCCTTGCAAGAGGCGCGCAATTCGGGTGGACACAACCGATCCTGCACCCATTTGGGAGCTGCGTGCGGAGAGATGTCCAAGGCCAGCAAACCGTCCGACTGATCGGACACAGGCCCCGCACCCATCGCTACGTTGCGCCCAATAGGGATATAGTCGTCGCTGAGCATCACGTCTTCAAGCACTTGTGTGCCCGATCCATCCTCGGCGATCAGAAGATGCCAATT
Source organism: Ruegeria sp. C9 (assembly GCF_056537585.1). Lineage (NCBI taxonomy): Bacteria > Pseudomonadati > Pseudomonadota > Alphaproteobacteria > Rhodobacterales > Roseobacteraceae > Ruegeria > Ruegeria sp. C9. The sequence goes on along the minus strand of NZ_JBQFRU010000004.1, from coordinate 15,440 downwards.
TTCAATGGGCGAAGGACCGCGCGCATATATGCGCGGCGTGACGGCGGCGGATTGCGTCCGGCCGAATTCCGAGAGGACATGGCGCGAAACGCGTCCAATCCGGTCACTTTCAATCCAGCCGTCCTTGCGCAGCCGGTGCAGAGCGACGCGGATCGCTTCGGGTTTGATGCCCATCGGCTCAATTATCCGGGTCAGAACACCGCCCGAGATTTGCGCGCCGGGCTCTTGTGCCATGTCACCAAACAGCGAGACGATAATCGACCAGACCCGCTGGTCTTGCGGGTCCGCCAGTTCGGCCACAGCCGTTTCGAACCACGAGGTCTTTTCGGTCATGGACCCAGTTTAACCCATTAGGCCCAATAAGAAAAACAGGTAGTACAGCGGGTCAGCGGGCGTTCATGGTCAGAAGCTCGTATTCTGCGACCGGTTCGTCATCTTGATTGGTCAGGGACACGTGCCAGCGAACCTCGCCATAATCGTCATTGCGTGGGGTTTTCTGCTTTACCGTCAGGCGCACCTTGATGCTGTCGCCAGCAACAACGGGCTTCATGAACCGCAGCCCGTCCAGCCCGGTATTGGCCAGCACCGGCCCCTCGTTCGGCTCGACAAACAGGCCCGCCGCAAAGCTGAGCAACAAATAACCATGCGCCACACGACCGGGGAAGAACGGGTTCCGCGCCGCCGCGTCCTCGTCCATATGCGCATAAAAGGTATCGCCGGTGAAATTGGCGAAGTGTTCGATATCCTCCAGCGTGATGGTTCGCGAGGCTGTGTGCAGCGTCTCTCCGACCTGCAACTCACCAAATTTACGGGTGAACGGATGTGCCGGACCTTGGATTTCGGGCGCTCCTGGCACCCATTTGGTGCTGATACCACTAAGCATGCGCGGGGAGCCCTGAATGGCCGTGCGCTGCATATAGTGTTTCACTCCGCGCACGCCGCCCATTTCCTCACCGCCGCCCGCACGGCCCGGCCCACCATGCACCATATGGGGCAGCGGAGATCCGTGGCCGGTCGATTCAGCCATCGAGTCGCGGTCGTTGATGTAAATCCGCCCGTTATAGGCTGCGGTCCCCATCACTACGTTGTGCGCGACGTTTGTGTCGTGAGTGATCAGCGACGTGACCAGAGATCCCTGCCCGCGATTGGCAAGTGCCACCGCATGATCCAGATCGCGGTAGCCCATGAGGGTCGAAACTGGGCCGAAGGCCTCGGTATCGTGCACGCGCTGCGCTTTGTCGGGGTTAGCACAGTAAAACAGCATCGGGGGAACGAATGCGCCGGTTTCAGGGCCGTGCAGGTCGAACGCGTCGGGGTTGCCATAAACCCGTTCAGCCTCTTGCCCGATCAGAGCTGCCTTTTCCAGAACGTCGGCTTTCTGCCCGTTCGACACCAGCGCGCCCATGCGAGTGGTGTCGGAACGGGGGTCGCCGATGGTGATCCTTGCCAATCGGTCAGACAGCGCGGCAATTATGGCGTCGACCTGCGGCTGGGGCGCGATGATGCGTCGGATGGCAGTGCATTTCTGGCCCGCCTTTGTGGTCATCTCGCGCGAGACTTCCTTGACGAACAGGTCAAATTCGGGCGTGCCGGGCGTGGCATCGGGCCCGAGGATGGAAGCGTTCAAGCTGTCCTGCTCGGCCACAAACCGGACCGAGTTCTGCAAGATCGCAGGCGTCTGCCGCAGCTTCAACGCGGTGTTCGCCGAGCCTGTGAAGCTGACCACATCCTGACAATCCAAGTGATCGAGCATGTCGCCCAACCCGCCCGAGACCAGCTGTAGCGCACCGGCAGGCAGGATGCCGCTATCCAGCATGATCCGCACTGCCAGTTCGGTGACGTAGCAACTGTTGGTAGCCGGCTTGACGATTGCAGGCACGCCAGCCAGCAGCGTCGGGGCCAGCTTTTCCAGCATCCCCCAGACCGGGAAGTTGAAGGCGTTGATATGAACCGCGACCCCTTGCAAGGGCGTGCAGATATGCTGCCCCAAAAAGGTGCCATTGCGTGACAACTGCTCGATTTCGCCGTCCAGATAAACCTGCGCATCCGGCATCTCGCGCCGGCCTTTTGAGGCAAAGACAAACATCGTGCCGATGCCACCATCGATATCGATCAGGTGGTCCTTCTGCGTGGCTCCGGTTTCGAAACTCAGGTCGTAAAGGGTTTGTTTATGCGCCGAAAGCTCTTGCGCCAGCGCCTTGAGCATCCGGGCACGATCGTGGAACGTTAACTTGCGCAGCGCGGGGCCACCGGTATTGCGCGCATAGTCAAGCATCGCCTGTACGTCGAGCGCGGCATTGCCAGCGCTGGCAAATGGTGCGCCGGTGATGGCGGATGCGATGGTGCGTGCGCCTTCTCCAGGCGCGACCCAAGTACCAGCGGCGAAGCTGGAAATCTGATGCAGGGACATGGTGTTCTCCTGTTTGATGCGGTGGGACTAGTGTCCCAAAGCGCCCATTTGCTGCGGCAGATACAGCACCACGATGGGCACCAGCACGATCAGCGCGAGGCGGAAGATATCGGCGATCCAGAACGGAGTGACGCCACGAAATATGGTGCCGGTCGAGACGTCACCCACCACGCCTTTCAGAATGAAGACGTTCAGGCCTACGGGTGGAGTGATCAGCGAGATTTCGGTGACAACCACGACGACGATGCCAAACCAGATTGGGTCATAGCCCAGAGACGTGACCAACGGGAAGAAGATCGGAACCGTCAGCAACAGCATCGAGAGAGATTCGAAGACGCAACCCAGAATGATGTAGATACCAAGGATCATCAGGATCACGACAAACGGAGCCACATCATAGGCGGTCACCATCGCGATCAGGGCTTCGGGCAAACCGGCCAGATTGATGAAATTTGAGAATATCTGCGCACCAATCAACACCGCGAACAAGGCAGACGCGGTAAAGCAGGTCTCTTTCAGCACCTCGAATGTCGAGCCAACCGTGAGACCCCCACGAAAGAGTGCAATCAGAAAGGCCCCAGCGGCCCCCATACCTGCGGCCTCGGTGGGTGAGAATGTCAGGTTTAGGGGCTCAAAATCGAAGGCTCCATAAAGCCCGCCAATCACTAGGAAGAACAACAACAGCACCGCCCAAACCGAACCCAGCGCACGGATGCGTTCGGACCATGTGGCACGCTCTCCGGCTGGGCCGGCCTCGGGGTTGCGCCAGACGGTCCAGCGCACGGCGAAGAGGTAGAACAGAATGCCGAGGATGCCAGGGATGATGCCCGCCATGAACAGTTTCCCGATCGAGGTCTCGGTCAGCAACCCGTAGATGACCAGAATGACCGATGGTGGGATCAGAATGCCCAATGTACCACCGGCGGCAATCGAGGCGGTCGAGAGTTCATCGGAATAGCCGTAACGCCGCATCTGCGGCATCGCGACCTTTGACATCGTGGCGGCGGTCGCCAGCGACGATCCGCAGATAGCCGAAAATCCGCCACAGGCCGCAACCGTTGCCATGGCAATACCACCGCGCATGTGGCCAAGAAAGGCGTTGGACACCGCATAAAGCTCGCGCGCCATGCCGCCCTTATTCACGAACAGGCCCATCAGGATGAACAGCGGCACAACCGACAGACCATAGTCCTGCGCAGTGTCGGTGATCTGTCGGCCCACCATGGACATGGCAGCCTTCATCCCGCGCTCATCAAAGATTGAGCCGCCACGCTCATAGGCAAAGCCCAATGTGCCGACCAGACCCATGGCAAAGACGATAGGAAGGCGCACCAGCACCAAGATCAATACAATCGCAAATCCGATTAGCGCTGCGGTCATTACATAGGCTCCGACAGTGTATTTGGGGCGAAGGCCTTTAGCAGCCCAGTGGCGATCATCACCAGTGCAGTGATGGCAACAGACAGGGTAATGAACCAGCCGATCAGGTAGGTGGGGATTGAAAGATATTCGGTTACATCCCCATAATCCCGCGCTCGCTCGGCCAGGACCCAAACGCGCTGGACCGGCCAGAACAGCATGATGCCGCTGACCACATAGATCACAACGTCCCGCGCACGCGACAGATGCAGACGGTGGAAGAACCCGTCTGTCAGATCGACCGCGATATGGCCATTGGTGGTGGAGACGATCGGGAGGACAGAAAACACCAGAATTGCCATCAGAATGCGCGTCAGCTCGGTGGCGGCCTCAATGGGCGCATTGAAGACCGAACGCAGGATCACGTCGCAAAAGGTCATTACCATCAGGATAAACAGTGCAATGCAGGCCACGATCACGGGAAGGGCGCTGGCACGGCGCACAAGCTGAATAATAGGGGTCATGGGAAACTCGCGCAGGGTAAGTCAGGGCGGCGCAAGAGCCGCCCTGCAGTCGGATCAGTTCGAGGACATTTCCGATTTGATCATGTCATATGCGGCCTGTGCGTCGACTCCTGTTGCGTCAACCTCGGCGATGACCTTACCGCGGATGTCTTCGGCGATGGCCGAGAACTTCTCCATATCCGCATCTGTGGCAGCGTTGATGGCATTGCCTTCTGCCGCCTCGGTTGCCTCACGTCCAGTGGCGTCGATCTCATCCCAGATTTTACCGATCTCACGGCTCAGCGGTTCACCGAATACGTTTTCTTCCAGCGCCGTCTGCAGCTCGGGTGGCAGATCTGCGAAGGTGTCTTCGTTCATGATGAATGCAAACGAACCACGATAGAGGCCACCGGGCATCTCATAGACGTTCTGCGCAACCTCGGTCAGCTTGAAACCCTTGCGCGATTCCAGTGGCATGACCACGCCGTCGGCGGCTTTCGATGCCAGTGTTTCATAGACTTTCGGAGCGGGCACCTGAATGCCGGTCGCGCCAAGCGCCGCACCAACGTCTCCGCCAACGCCACCCGGGATACGTACTTTCAGGCCCGAAACCTCATCCAGAGTGGTTACTGGCGCGCTGGAATGCAGCTGCGCGGGTCCATGCGTGTGCAAGGCGATGACTTTGACACCACGATGCTCGTCAGCAGCTTTCAAGTACTTGTCGTAGGCGCGCCAGTAAGCAACCGAAGCGTCCTCGGCCGAGCCTTCATAACCAGGCAGTTCGATCAGCTTGGTGGTGACGAAGCGTCCCGGTTGATAGCCGTGAAAGATAATCGAGGCATCGGCCGCGCCATCCATAATCAGGTCCATCTGCGCAGGCGGTGGAGCGATACCCAGCTTAAGCTCTGCGGTGACCTGCCCATCAGTCGCCTCCTCTACCATTTCGACGAATTTGGGCCACATCTTTGCGTTGATGCCGTGGGTGGGTGGGGCCCAGCTGGAAATTGTCAGGGTGTAGTCAGCCGCAAAAGCGATGGTGCCGGACACCGCCAAGGTTGCAGACGCCAACAATGTGGTGAGCTTGGTGAATTTCATGACCGGGTCTCCTCCTCAAAATCGCAAGTCGTGAATGTGTTAATGGTACGTTTTGTAACTATCAACGACGAGAAATGCTGTTCCGCCCGCTGGCCAAAGTGCATTTCCGATCGCCGAGTCACAAACGGCTATAGAATTTATTGACCAACCGTTCGGTTTATGCAAGAAGTTTGTTGTAACTTATGAAAAGCGAACCGGGCATGTCCGACACGATTATTTCGCAGAATATGGGTCAATGGGTTGAAATTACACTCAATCGCCCTGATCGCCTGAACAGTTTCACGGATGAGATGCACTATGCCCTGCGCGCTGCACTTGAGGCCGCGCGTGACGGTGGTGCACGAGCGGTGCTGTTAACCGGCGCGGGGCGCGGGTTCTGCGCAGGGCAGGATTTGGGCGATCGAAACCCTGCCACGATGGAGGGTCCGCCGGATTTGGGCTATACGGTTCGCACCTTCTACGCGCCTTTGGTCCGCCTGATCAGGTCCTTGGAATTACCTGTTGTCTGCGCCGTCAATGGCGTTGCCGCCGGGGCGGGTGCGAATCTAGCCCTGGCTTGTGATGTGGTACTTGCCGCTGACTCCGCCAAGTTTATCCAATCATTTTCCAAAGTGGGCCTGATACCTGATACCGGCGGCAGTTGGCATCTGCCACGTTTGCTGGGTGAAGCCCGAGCCAAAGGGCTGGCCCTGACTGGGCAACCCCTGCCAGCAAAGCAGGCTGCGGATTGGGGGCTGATCTGGAAAGCAATTCCAGACGCTGAACTATTGACCGAGGCGCGCGCACTAACGGAACAGTTCGCCAATGGTCCGACGCTGGGACTTGGCATGACGAAACAGACGATACAGGCGGCTGCCACGAATACCCTGACCGATCATCTCGAGATTGAGGCGGACGCAATGAAAACCTGCGGCGAAAGCGTCGACTATGCCGAGGGCGTTACTGCGTTTCTGGAAAAGCGCGCGCCAGTATTTCGGGGAGAATGAGATGACGCCGAAGGAACGCGCACAGAAAGCCGCTGCTGCCATGTGGGGGCGGGACAATGCCTCGAAATGGGCAGGCATGGAACTGGTGGAGATGGATGAAGGCGCTGCGACGCTGGCGTTGCAGGTGGCTGACCATCACTGCAACGGGCACGGGATCTGCCATGGCGGCGTGACATTCATGTTGGCCGACAGCGCCTTTGCCTTTGCCTGCAATAGTCGCAACCAGTCCACAGTCGCCCAGCACAATGTGATCAGCTACGTCGCGCCCGCGCGATCCGGTGATCTGCTGACGGCCCGCGCAACGGAACTGAGCCTGACAGGGCGCAGCGGCATCTATGACGTATCCATAACCAACCAAGCCGGACAAAAGATCGCAGAATTTCGGGGCTTTTCCCGCGCGGTCAAAGGCCCGGTGTTTGACGAGACCTGAGATGAGGGGGATGGCATGAAGGATCTTACTCCGAACAAGGCGGATCTTGATCCGATCGAGATCGCCTCGATTGATGAAATCCGCAACCTACAGTTGGATCGGCTGAAATGGTCGCTGCGCCATGCTTATGACAACGTGCCTATGTACCGGCAGCGGTTTGATGAGGTCGGTGTGCATCCTGACGACCTTCAGTCCCTCAGTGATCTGGCACGGTTTCCGTTTACCTACAAAAACGATCTGAGGGAAAACTATCCCTTTGGTCTGTTTGCAGTCCCGCGTGAGCAGATCATTCGTGTTCATGCCTCGTCGGGAACCACGGGTAAGCCAACCGTCGTGGGGTATACGCAAGGCGACATAGACAACTGGGCGGATCTGGTGGCGCGGTCATTGCGTGCCAGCGGTTTGCGCCGGGGCGACATGGTGCACAACGCCTATGGCTATGGCCTGTTCACCGGCGGTCTGGGCGCGCATTATGGAATCGAACGTCTGGGGGCCACGGTCGTCCCGATGAGCGGTGGGCAGACCGGCAAGCAGGTCGACCTGATCACTGACTTCAAACCAGACGGGATTATGGTAACACCATCATATATGCTGAACATTCTTGAGCAGTATCACAAGATTGGACTCGATCCGCGCGAAAGTTCCTTGGCTGTCGGCGTCTTTGGCGCTGAACCATGGACGGATTCGATGCGCTCCGAGGTTGAACAAGCATTCGATATGCATGCCGTCGATATCTACGGCCTGTCCGAGATCATGGGACCGGGCGTCGCCAATGAGTGCGTCGAAACCAAAGACGGGCCCGTGATCTGGGAAGACCACTTCTACCCCGAAATCATCGACCCGCAGACCGGCGAGGTCATGCCTGATGGTGAGATTGGTGAACTGGTCTTTACCACGCTGACCAAAGAAGGTCTTCCGATGATCCGCTATCGCACCCGTGACCTGACGCGGCTTTTGCCCGGCACGGCGCGGTCGATGCGTCGGATGGAAAAGATCACGGGCCGCTCGGATGACATGATCATTCTGCGAGGTGTCAACGTCTTCCCCAGTCAGATCGAGGAGCAGGTTCTGGCAACCGGCGGTCTGGCGCCCTACTACCAGATCGAACTTTATAAAGCTGGCCGGATGGACGCGATGCGCGTGCATGTCGAAGCAACGCCAGATGCAGCCGATGAGCTGAGCAAAACCGCCGCTGCTCGGATGCTATCTCGCCGGATTAAAGAGGTGGTTGGCATCTCGACCGAGATCGATATAGGCGAGCCGGGCGAGGTCGAACGCTCACAGGGCAAGGCCCGGCGTGTGATTGACAATCGGGACAGTTAAGCGACAGACGGAGGGTCAGGATTTGGCGCGCACGATAGCAAAAGACCACGACCATAAACGAACTCGCATCCTAAAATGCGCCGCCCGCGTCTTCGCGCAGGAAGGATTTGATCGGGCGTCAATGTCTCAGCTGGCGCGGGAGTGCGGGATATCCAAGGCCAATATCTATCACTACTACGACAGCAAGGACGCCATTCTGTTCGATATTCTCGACAGTTACCTGCTGCAATTGCGTGACCAGGTTTGCGGCTTGGACCTTGATGGGATGGAACCCGCGGATCGCTTGAAACGGGTGGTGCGGGAAATCCTACTGGCCTATCAAGGCGTGGATGATGAGCATCGCGTGCAAACCAGCGGCATGTCCGCATTGCCCGAAGAGCAGCAGAATCTGCTGCGTAGCTATCAGCGGGATCTGGTGGTGTTCGTCAGTGACATCATCGCCAGCATCTCGCCTGCAACTTTCAAGGATGATGCGGCCAAGCTTCGGGCCACGACCATGTCCGTTTTCGGAATGTTGAACTGGTTCTACATGTGGAATGCCGGGGCGGATGCCGACGCGCGCAGCGATTACGCCGCGTTGGTAAGCAATCTGACATTATCAGGTGTTGATGGCCTTTGAACCCTTGTTGGCACAGAGTTGATTTGGCTCTGCGGTCAGGATGAGGTTCAATATGGGCGGAGGTCACCCATGCAACGCCCTGATCGTTTCGATAAATTCTATTTCGCCAAAGTAGGTCTGGGCGAAGCCTGTGGCTGCGCCGAGCGGGTGATTGACGTTTTTGAGTTCAATCGGAAATGTGGTGCTAAAGCCCAGCAGTCATTGAAGAAAGATCGGCGAAAGCGTCGCACGCTTCGCGGATTGGCCGTGAAGTATGGGTTGCTGAGCCGTAAACGCCAACTTTGAAAGCTAGGGTACTTTAAGTCCCAGCTTTTCGATCTGTTCGGTCGCTTTTACTGTCCACTGATCTTTCATCTCAATCCCGTTTAATTGCCGCAGCCCCAGCTTGCGGAGCGTTTCGGTTTTCTCGGCTGTGCCCGCCCCAAAACTTGCCGCGACCCGGGGCCACCAATAGTCGACCGACGCTTGCATTTCTGCAGCCTTCCCCTGTTCGATCAGCTTGCCCGCACCCTCTAGCGCAAGCTCCCCATGGCGCGCCTCGATCGGGGAAATCTCGCGGAAGGCCTCGGCCAGAGGCTGATAGGATATCTGCGAAAACTGAGCCAGTTGGACGTCAACCGCCAGGCTCATCAGCAGGTTCATAACCACGGCATCTTCCCATCCTTCGATCGGATAGTTGAATACAGCAAGGCGCATGTCGTGTTCGGACCGCGTAGCCCCGATATCCGCATCACGATCCAGACGTGTGGTCCAGGGATGGTGATTTGCATAGCGGTCAGTGTTGGCTCCGAACTCGCCCATGATTTTCAGGACACGATCCGCGTTGTCGGTCTTTTCCAGCACAATCTTGGCCGCCGCGATGCGTTCCTTGATGCCCGGGCCCAGATTTATGATGTCGGCAAAGCCCGCTGCGCCGGCCAGTTCGCTGTCCACGAAGGTCGCCATCAGTTTCATGAGCTCTGCACGATAGCGCGGAGGCACGTTGGTTGGATTACTCAGGACACCACCCGCTGCCAAATAGCTCTCGATTGTCATGTCTTCAGCCATCATTCCCTCCGTCTACTGATCGTAGTCCACGACAACGGTGTCGGTCATCGGATAGGCCTGACAGCTCAGGACGTATCCTTTCTCGACTTCGTAGTCTTCCAATGCGTGATTGGCGACCATCTCGACCTCGCCCTCAAGCACCCGGCAGCGGCAGGTTGAACAGACCCCGGCCTTACAGGCGTAAGGCGCGTCCATCGCATTCTCCAACGCGGCATCGAGAATCGATTGATCCTTCGGCATGGTGATCGTTTGCGTTGCCCCGTCCATGGTGATTGATGTTTTGGTCTGGTTGTCCTGAGACGCCGTGTCCGCCCCGCTCACTTTGCGCTTGACCCGACCGGGTTGAGCGCTGGCGAAGAGTTCAAACTTGATCTGCCCGTCGTTCAGCCCATGCGCCCGCAGGGCTGAGGCAATGCCCAGCATCATCGGCTCGGGGCCGCAGATAAAAGCCGTGTCGACGTTCTGAATATCGATCCAGTGTTCAAAAAGTTCGGCACATTTGTCTTGCGTGACCAGACCTGTAAAAAGCTCGATTTCCTGCGCGTCTGTTTCCAGAATATGGATCACGTTCAGACGCCCCATATAGAGGTTCTTGAGGTCCTCAAGCTCCTCTCGGAACATGATCGTGTTCACGCCCTTGTTGGCATAAACCAATGTGAACCGCGAATGTGGTTCTCGGGCGAGCGTCGTCTTCAGGATCGAGAGAACCGGCGTGATGCCCGACCCACCCGCAAAGCCCAGATAATGTTTTTCGGCGGAGGGATCGATTGCGGTGTAAAAGCTGCCCATCGGCGGCATCGCCTGCACCGTATCGCCCACCTTTAGATCGGAGTTGGCCCAGGTCGAGAATGCGCCGCCATCCACGCGCTTGATCCCCACCTGCAGAATGCCCTCATCCTTGCCCGCGCAGATCGAATAGGACCGGCGCAGTTCTTCCCCGTCGAAATCGCGGCGGAAGGTCAGGTACTGGCCTTGGGTAAAGTCGAATTCTTCGGCTGAACCGTTTACAGGTTTCAACGTCACGACCACCGCATCGCGGATGGTTTTGTGAACATCGGTAACTTCCAGATCATGAAAGCGTGCCATCCGGTGATCCTCCCTCAGATGCACTTGAAATAGTCAAAAGGTTCCAGGCAGTCGGTGCAGCGCCAATGGGCCTTGCAAGGGGTCGAGCCAAACTGGCTGACCTTTTCAACCGCCTTGCTACCGCAATGTGGGCAGCGTTCAGGTCCACCTGCAGGCTGCGGCGGGGCGATGCCGTAATCCTCGAGCCGAGCACGGCCCTTGTCGCTGAGCCAATCGGTGGTCCAAGCCGGTGCGATACTTGTCTCGATCCGCAGATCGTCGATTCCATGATCACGCAGCGCAGTTTCGATATCCATGCTGATGACCGAGGTCGCCGGGCAGCCCGAATAGGTCGGCGTGACGGTAACCGTCAGAGTGTCTTCATCCCATCGCACATCGCGTACAATGCCCAGATCGACGACCGAGATCACCGGAATCTCAGGGTCTGGTACAGCGTCCAGCCATTCCCAAACCTGATCCGTTGAAGCCCGCATTGATCCTTACCACTTCGCGCCGGGATAGGCGCGCTGCAGCCACTGCATCTGTGTCAGAAGATGTCCTAGATGCTCGGTATGCATGCGACCATCGCGCCCGCCCTTATGGGCAAAGCGGCTTTCGGGAATGGTTAGTGTCGCCTCGGACAGCACACGCTCGATCAGAGCGTCATATTCTGCGCGCAGATCTGCCGGGTTCGGGGCAATCCTCGCCGCAACCATTTCTGCATCAACATCGTCACTGGCAAACATCTCGCCGACATATGGCCAGAGATAGTCCAGCGCCTCTTGCATGCGGGCATGACTTTCCTCGGTCCCGTCGCCGAGGCCCACAACCGTGTCGCCCGAGCGTTCGAGGTGGTAGGTGACCTCTTTGCTGGCCTTGGCGGCAATCGCAGCGACCCGGTCGTCAGAGGATGTCATCAGACGCCCCAGCATGATCGAATGCCACGCATCGAACAGGAACTGACGCATCAGCGTGCGGCCGAAGTCGCCGTTCGGCACTTCGACCAGCAGCGCATTGCGGAAATCCCAGGCATCTCGCAGAAAGGCCAGATCATCGGCGGATTTTCCGCCGTCGATCTCACCCGCAAGACCTAGCCACATCTGAGTCTGACCGATCAGGTCCAGCGCGGTATTGGCCAGCGCGATGTCTTCCTCCAGCACAGGCGCATGACCGCACCATTCGCTGACGCGATGGCCGAGGATCAGGGTATTGTCCCCCATCCGAAGCAGAAACTGCAGCAAAGCGTCATTGGAAACCGGAACACTCATTACATCGCCCCCACTTCTTCGGGAATATCGAAGAAGGTTGGATGGCGGTACACTTTGCTTTCGCTGGGCTCGTACAGCGGACCTTTGTCGCTGGGCGATGAGGCCGAGATGTTGTTGGCCTCAACCACCCAGATCGAAACGCCTTCGTTGCGGCGCGTGTAGACATCGCGCGCGTTCTTGATCGCCATTTCCGCGTCCGGGGCGTGTAACGACCCAACATGGCGGTGGCTAATGCCATGTTGTCCGCGGATGAAGATTTCCCACAGGGGCCATTCGTTGTTCATTTGGTATCCTCCTCAGGGCAGTCTTATTCTGCAGCCAGATTTGCGGCGCGTTTCTTGCGGGCATGAGCCAGCAGCCCGTCGCGAACCCATTTACCGTCGTCCCACGCCTTGTTACGCGCGGCCAGCCGGTCGACATTGCAGGGGCCGTTGCCCTTGATCACATCGAAAAACTCGGACCAGTCCGGGTCGGTGTAATCATAATGGCCCCGTTCTTCGTTCCATTTCAGGTCCGGGTCAGGGATGCTCAGACCCAGATATTCGGCCTGAGGCACGGTCTGATCCACGAATTTCTGGCGCAGCTCGTCATTGGTGTTGATCTTGATCTTCCACGCCATGGATTGGGCCGAATGCACGCTTTCCTTGTCCGACGGCCCGAACATCATCAGCGACGGGTACCACAGTCGATTTATTGCATCCTGCGCCATCTTACGCTGTTCTGGCGTACCCTCTGCCATCTTGCGGATCGCATCATAGCCCTGGCGCTGGTGAAAGCTTTCTTCCTTGCAGATGCGGATCATCGCGCGCGAATACGGCCCGAAAGACGTCCGCTGCAGCGGAACCTGGTTCATGATCGCAGCGCCATCGACCAGCCATCCGACCGCGCCGATATCAGCCCAGTTCAGGGTCGGATAGTTAAAGATCGACGAGTATTTCATGCGCCCGTCCAGCAGCATCTCGGTGATCTCATCCCGGCTGACACCCAGCGTTTCTGCCGCGCAATAGAGATACAGCCCATGCCCGGCCTCATCCTGCACCTTGGCCAGCAGGATCGCCTTGCGCTCCAGCGTTGGCGCTCGGGTGATCCAGTTTCCTTCGGGCAGCTGGCCTACGATTTCAGAATGTGCGTGCTGGCCAATTTGACGGATCAGTGTCGCGCGATAGTCGTCGGGCATCCAATCCTTGGGCTCGATCTTGATATCGGCGTCGATCTTGTCCTGAAACGCGCGCTCCTGCTCGGTCATCTCCTCGCGGGATTTCACGCCTGTTCCGGCTGTTTTGATCATCTGAGCGTACATGTGAGGTCTCCTCCCTTACACACGTTCAAGAATAAGTGCGGCACCCTGCCCTACCCCGACACACATGGTACAGAGCGCGTAGCGGCCTCCGGTGCGGCGCAGTTGATAGGCAGCAGTCATCACTAGCCGCGCACCGCTCATTCCAAGCGGGTGGCCAATGGCGATTGCCCCGCCATTTGGGTTCACATGCGGCGCATCATCAGGCACCCCGAGTTCGCGCAGCGTGGCTAGGCCCTGCGAGGCAAACGCCTCGTTCAATTCTATCACATCCATCTGATCGATGCTGAGCCCAGCCCGTGCAAGCACCTTACGGCTGGCTGGAACCGGGCCGATGCCCATCACGCGCGGCTCCACTCCAGCAACGGACATGCCAACCACACGGGCAATCGGGGTCAGGTCGTTCTTTGCCGCAGCAGTTTCATTTGCCATCAGGATCGCCGCCGCGCCGTCGTTAACACCCGAGGCGTTTCCAGCGGTCACAGTCTTGTCCAGACCGTTGATGCCCTTTAGGCCAGACAGTTTCTCTGCTGTAGTCCCCGGTCGCGGATGCTCGTCCGTATCGACCACCACCGGGTCACCTTTGCGCTGGGGGATTGTGACCGGGGTGATCTCCTCCTGAAACACCCCGGTCTGGTGCGCCGCGGCCCAGCGGGCCTGGCTGCGTTCGGCAAACGCGTCCTGATCGGAGCGACTGATACCATAAGCTTCCGCTACGTTATCCGCTGTTTCGGGCATCGAGTCGATACCAAATTCCTTTTCCATTTTCGGGTTCACAAAGCGCCAGCCGATCGTGGTGTCGTAAACGGCATTGGCACGAGTAAAGGCGGATGTTGCCTTGGGCATCACAAATGGCGCACGCGACATGCTTTCGACCCCACCCGCGATCGCCATGTCATAATCCCCAGCCTTGATGGCGCGCGCAGCCATGCCCACCGCATCCATGCCAGACGCGCAGAGCCGATTGATTGTCGTTCCCGGTACATCCACAGGCAGCCCTGCCAGCAACGCCGCCATCCGCGCCACATTGCGGTTGCTTTCACCGGCTTGGTTCGCATCGCCATAAATCACGTCGTCCAGACTGGACCAATCCACCTGTGGGTTACGCGCTACAAGCGAAGCGATTGGCAGGGCGGCAAGATCATCTGTGCGCACCTGGCTTAGTCCACCACCATATCGTCCGATCGGGGTGCGCTGGGCGTCGCAGATAAAGGCGTCCATAGGTCGATTACTCCGAATTTGAATTCACATCATTAAGTGACCGATAGGTCGGTTAATAAGCCTCTCATCGATTCGCAGCAAGCATTATGTTACTTCAACTACGTTTTCTTGATTTTTCCGTAACGCATTGACTCGCTGCGAGTAACTTGGTCGTGTGAAGTGTAGTCTCTGCCGGCTTACCACCTGCGCCAATACCGTCTCAGACCTTTGATAAGGGTTCCTTCAACACAAAATTTGACAAATCGAAAGCGTACTTAGACCGCTTCGAATAGGCAGTTTGAAAGGTTGCCATTCTCAGACTGGAGTTCCAGTAAACGTCAGTATCTGCAGCGGACATCGCACCGGATTGGCTGGTTTTGACCTATAGCGTTTAATGAATGACACTTAACCGCTTTCGTCCCAACAGCTGCCTCCAGTCATCGCCAATCATCAAGTTAACTTTGAAAAGAAGCGTTGAATGATCTATCCACAAAAGCCGAGGTGATGGCGATCATCCGCAGACTTCTGTCGGAGACCCAGTAGGTCCCCGAAGAACGGAAGTATGCGATTAAACTTGTTGGGGAACTTGCGGATTTGCTTACTTTGGGGGCGTCCCAGAATGAACAAAACCGCCCTAGGGCGGTGCGTAAACATCTGATGTTGCACGGTGTTTTTGTTTGCGGGAGTAGGAATTGAACCTCTGAGTTTCAGGTTATGAGCCTGACGAGCTGAAGACGTTAAGCAATTGATCCGGTGGACTGTTTGTAGTCTGCACGGGCTGCTCTGGGATTTTCTAGAGTTGGTTGCGGGAGCAGGATTTGAACCTGCGACCTTCAGG